>JAXLZV010000001.1:0-643864 GCA_046350755.1 Candidatus Saccharimonadota bacterium
GCGAAACGGCTTGGGTGCCGACCGCAAATCCGGCTGGATCAATTATTCCGCAGTGTGATAGTCCGGTGAAGCTCCCAAATGCACCGAGCGATCTTGCGAAGGCGACTAGCGTCTTGTATCCAGGGCAAACACGAGGCGGTGATTATAAACCGCATGGCGGTTTTCGGTTTGATGGTTCAAAAAACGATGCGATTGCCGTTAAGGCTATCATGGATGGCCGCGTGACGAGCGGCGCCCGGTATCTTGAAGTTGGTGAAATCCAGTATATGTTCACGATTACGAATGATTGCGGGATTGCCTATCGTTATGATCATTTATTAAGCCTGTCGCCGGAGTTTCAGAAACTTGCCGACACCTTACCGGCCGCCAAAAAGGATGATAGTCGGACGACAAATTTCGAAAACCCAGTCGCGGTAAAAGCTGGTGATATCATCGCCACGGCGGTCGGCCATAAGGTCAATAATAACATCAGCTATGATCTTGGTGTGTATGACTATCGGACGCGGAATAAAGCCGCTAGTAATCCAGCCTATGTGGCGACCCATAAGGCAAAAGCGGCACAGGCTTACTACGCGGTGTGTTGGTTTGAAATGTTCCCGGCAGCTGACGCGGCACGAATTAAAAGTTTGCCGGCTGGCGATGCCAAGATGGGTAAGTCCAGCGACTACTGTCTGTAAAGAATTTGTTAATAATTGTCTTTTCTGATCTGGTATATCCGCGGGTGTATAATAGTAAGTATATAAGGAGTTAATGAGATGCGAGGACCAATTGATTATATCGTTGTCGGTTTTCCCGGCAATAAATTTAAGGGTGAGGTCTTAGAGGCCTTAAGCACAGCAGTCGCCAATGGCACTATTGCGGTCTTAGATATTGCTTTGATTTTGAAGGACGAAAAAGGCGAAGTAACTGAGATCGAAATTAACGCCGTTGATGATGCGGTTGTGCAGAAGCTCATGCCGGACGGAGTGCCGGAGGCTGGCTTGATTCAAGACGATGATGTTGAAGAGATCGCTAGTGTGCTGGATGATAATTGTTCGGCTGGGCTATTGATCGTTGAGCAGTTGTGGGCGAAAGACATCAAGCAAGCGCTGATAAATGCCAATGGTGTGTTGCTAGCCGAGGGCCGCATTCATCCGGAAGCCTATGAAGAAATCACTCATGAGAAAGGAGGCAAGTAATGCCAGGACTATTACGAGGCATGGCGCGCACGGCAGTTGTGGCCGGTACCGCCACCGCCGTTTCAAATAGAGTCAGTCGTCGACAAGCCAATAAATGGAGCCAGGAAGAAGCTGAGCAAGCCCCAGCTCCAGAGGTGGCAGCTGCAGCCCCAGCTCAAGCTGATCCCTACGTCGAGCTTGAAAAGCTCGGACAGCTGAAAGCCGAAGGAATTTTAACCGAAGAAGAATTTAACGCCAAGAAGAAGCAGATTCTCGGGCTGTAAAAGTTAAATGACATAAGATAAAAAGCCGGCCGATGTCGGCTTTTTATATTGAATACTAGCTGATTTCAAGCAAGAAGACGGCGGTGACAACTTGTAGCGCTAGCACTATCAACAAGAAGTAGTAGAGATTTTTGGGCAGACCTTTTTTTCGCCGGGTCTCGAGGACTCCCAAGATGATGAGCGCCCCTACTAGCTTCAAGCCTAGTCCAGCTTCAGAAAACTCTCCAGCTTCGGCGGTAAGCCAAAGCAAGACTCCCGTTATGACTTGAAGGCGAGCACCATTTACAGCCAGTGAGGTTACTTCGCGATTTTTTAGTTTAAACTGGGTAAGCAGTCCACCGGCAACGGCCGCAAAGCCAAACAGATGGATGTATAGCAAAATTTTGAACAATAATTCCATATTTACACTCCACTTATGCTCACAGTATACACGCCTGTTGCAGGGTGCGAGCTCATGAGCTATCAAGCGGCGTTACATTCACCGATGCAACCCACGTACATACCCTGATAGAGCTGTTACTATATATAGATACGTACGAAATGGCTCCCAGCATCTGGTTTGAGCCAAAATCACAACGCGGAAGGAGACGATAGGATGAACGAGCAGAATAAATTGTCCCCATATATCATTGATGTGCGAGAGCCGCACGAGTATGCTGGTGATCACGTCGCAGGGGCTATCAATATCCCGCTGGGAGAGCTCACGAATGACCCGCAGGCCTTACAGGCAGTGCCATTGGAAGCCGCAGTACTGGTATATTGTCGGTCTGGTGGCCGAGCCGGATGGCTTGTAGTGGTTTTTAGAGACCCGCGGCTATCAAAATGTTCGCAATGGCGCAAACCGAGCCACAATCGAAGCTGAAGGGCTAGCCATAGGTGGGAGTAGGGCCTGTCTAGCCGCGCATACGCTGTCCTTTAGCGTTGCGCCTCTGGCCACTCTCGAGGTACAATCAAGAGCATAAGCTTGATGGGCTCAGCTACCAAGCCTCAAAATTACAGCCATGCATAATACTTCACCTACAAAATTCGCTTGGCCTGCCGTTATAGTGGTTTCGATTATTCCAAGCTACTTTGTGGGCTGGCATGACGGTTTCTGACAGTGCGGCTTTTCATCACCGGCCATAGCCCTTGGTAGTATTGGGTAAACCGCTGGTCTTGTGGCGATTGTGCTGTATTGCGTAAATCTTTTATTCTCGACCCGAGCGCGGGTGATTGAGCAATTATTTGGGGGTCTTAATAAGGCCTATGTAGCTCATCATCTTACTGGCGGGATTGCGTTATGTTTGGTGATTACTGCATCCGCTAGCATTATCGTTGAAGCTAGCTGAAAGTAGTCTGCACGCGGCTGCCCTCCAGCTCTTTTGGGTTGAACTGCAGATCTGGCGATTACTTTGGGCGTACTCGGTCTATGGTTATTTATCGGCTTAATGATTGTGACGTTTTTTATCAAGCTGCTATATAAGATTTGGCTAACGACGCACAAATTTATGGGACTGGCCTTTCTGCTGATAGCCCTACACGTGTACCTATCGTTAAAGATACCTCAGCCCACTGCTTTACTGGTATTTGATGAGCTGGATAGTGATCGGTGCAGCATCGTATATTTACCGGACGTTGCTCCCCGATTTCTGGTGCGACGTTACGAAAGAAGGGAAGTGGCCGAAACTGGCATGGTGGCACCCGGTGCGCCTGACTTGTCTTAAGCTTCCCAAGCACGACTCGATGGGATTTGAGAGTGGGTAATTCGTTTTTGTGAGCTTTCAAGGTGAAGGCTTGTCTCACGAGTGGCATCCGTTTACTGTTTCGTCAAACTCTACCTACCCTGGTATTGGCGGATTACCGTGAAAGCGCTCGGTGCCTATAGCCGAGTACGCTGCTGCTAGCACCCAAGTATGAATGGTATGACCGTCTTAAATGAAGGTGCTCATGGTCGTTTTTCGTTTCTGCAATTTTCCAGCTAAGAAACAGATCTGGATCGCTGGCGGGATTGGCGTAACGCCGTTTTTATCAATGATTTCTGAAGTACCTGATGATTATCATGTCGACTTTTATTATTCAGTGAAGACACCGAGTGAGATGGTGGATTATTCAGCCATCGTCAATGTGGCCGCCAAGCATTCTAAGAGTGTGCGGTTTTTTCCCGCGATTACCGACAAAGATGGTTTCTTGACGGCTGACAAGGTGGCTAAGGCGGCCGAAGGATTGAAAGACACCGAGATATTGATTTGCGGACCACCCACATGATGCACGCTATGACGGAGCAATTGCAGGTACCGAAGAGTAAAATACATACAGAAGAGTTTTTCAATGTCATGAAGATCAAGCAACTCGTACTCATTAGTCTGATTGTCTTTAGCCTCGGTTGCATGGGGGTGATGATCGCTGGCTTGGCATTTACCGGAGGGAACACGGCTCGGTGGTCCAGCCAATGATGCCTCCACTTTGCCGGGCGCGACGGTTGGCGGTGACCAGCTGGCAGCTGACGGTACGCCGATTATCACGCCGCACTCTGATCCAGCTGGCGGTGGCAATACGGGCGGCGGTACGAGCTCTGGAGGTGGCGGTAACACGGGTGGCGGCACCCTCGGGGAGGCGGTACTGCAACGGGTGCGGAGGTACTGGCACCCTGATCGACGAGTACTGGCGGTACGAGCTCTGGTGGCGGTACGACGGCTACCAGCACTGTCACTCCGAAGCTGACGACTACAACCACAACTACTACCACTCCGAAGCCGACGACTACGACCACCGTCACTCCAAAACCAAGTACTACCACACCACCACCGGCCGTTGGTTGCGGTTCACCCGGGGGCATGTTCGGCGGCTCAAGCGTCACCCATAACTCTGCCAGCAACTGCTGGGTTATCTATAACGCCGGTTATTATATTGTGACTAGTTATGTCAGGGTTCATCCGGGGGGAACGGCAGTCTTTAATAGTACGAGCTGCGGGAAAGATATTACGAGTTTGCGAATGGTTCAGCCGTTGTCGGTAGCGCCAAACATCGGCATTCGAATTCGGCGTATACAACACTTAATAGTTATTATGTTGGGAAGGTGCAATGAATAAAGTAAAAAAGCTACCAAGAAACACGTACCCTGGCGCCGCAGTATCGGCATCGGCAAGTCTCTCGAGCCGTAGTTATTGGGATGATAGTGGCTTGGGCGGTGATAGGGATCCTGACGGGTGTTTACCTGATAAATAATGGCAAAATGAATAATTTGGATCGGATGTTAGCGCTGGTAAAGGCGAATCTCGTTGTGACAAATGTGCAATATGATGCCGTTGGTAAGCAGCCCTATCTAGCGCCACCAGGCTTGAAGTTTGCAATAGCAACAGTGACGATTACAACGCCTCATCGGAACGGTTTGATTTTGCCCCTGTCCTGCAAACGAAAGTCATTGATGAAAAGGGCCAAGAGTGGCCGATGTCGCCAGCAATGATGGATAAGCCGATTCAAGCTGGACCATTTCCGGTCAATGCGACACGCACTGGTCAGCTCAGCTTCTTAATTCCTGCCGACGCTAAAAAGTTACTTTGTGTTCGACCCATTAACGGCCAATGGTGCACCTGCGAAATTTATACTGGCAAAATAGTTCGTGAAGATTAAAACGCTAGTCCTGATTTGTTTGATCGTATTTGGCTTAGGCTTCGCTGGCGTGTATTGCGCGACTTCGCCACGCAGGGCAAAACTGCAAATCAGAACGATGCCGTGGGAGTCTCGATCAGATGCAGCCAGCGGAGGCAGGTGACGTCGGAAACTCCGCCGGTGGTTACGCCGGGTGGAACAGGTACCGTTCGAGCCCGAGTCCGGCTAGCGGTGGAGGGAGTTCGGCTAGTGATCGTCTGGAACAGCTGGGGGCAGTGCGACATCCGTGGCTCCCAAGCCTGCCACTTCATCGACTCCCGCTGTCGCCACAACGCCGAAGCCGACGACGAGTGCTGCTCCAGCTGCTCCAGCGTGGTTCTGCCGGCGGTGCATGCACGACGGCTCAGGTTGCGACGCATAATATTTCGGGTCAAATTGCTGGGTAATCTACAATGGTGGCTACTATAACGTTACAGCTTATGTAAATGCCCACCCAGGTGGTAAATCGGTCTTTGTACTACTTGTGGCCATGACATCACCGCCTATTTGAACGGTAATTCGTCAGTTGCCGGCCAGCAGCATAAGCACGCAAACTCAGCCTATACAGTACTCAACAGTTACTACGTCGGTAAAGTACAATAATCTTTAGTGAGTAGCGCGGATATGCTTGATTGCATGCATCCAGTCATTGCCCTGGCCACTAATGCACCAGAGCTACAAAGATCTTCGATGGCGTGCTGCCGCCATTGCACCAAGATCTTCGACTTCCCAGCCGAGCTGACGAGTGGTGAAACGATCTGCTTTCCGGTCCGTATCGCCACAGACATACATCGTAGGAGTGGTGGCGAATTTTGGGTGCACCATGACTCCGGCACCGACACTATTGAACGCTTTGACGAACTTCGCCTCCGGCGCGATGGCTTGCAGACGCTCCATCAGTGATTCATTCTGATCAGTAAAAATACTCGAGTACACCATCGACTGGTGGAGTGTCGGCATTGGGTTAGTGGTGTCGATGATTGGTTTATTCGCTATCTGCGGAGTAAGCGAGCGAACGACTTTTTCAGCCACGCTGCCTTTCACGCAGAGAATAATTACTTCAGCCCAATCGGCGACCTGGGCAAATTCAGCCACCTGGTACTTATCATTACTTGCCTGACTGAGCCGGGAATTTATCTCGACTCCCAGTACCGAGTCGAACGGTATGATCCGCCTGGCTGAAACCTGTGGCCAGTGTGGTGCCGACGACTCCCCTGATCCAATAATGCCAATTTTCATCTTTGCGTGTGCTCTCCTGCATTCGATTGTAAACCATTACTCCAACAACACATGTCTTGGAAAACATATGCGTTTTAGTTGACGCTCCCAGCCAAGTACGTTAGACTACACAAATCGAACGTCTGTTCGATAAGTAATCTTTAAAGAGGTCGATGTGACACGCGATACGCAACAACATATATTTAACTCAGCTAAACGAATCTTTGCTGAACGCGGCTATGATGGTCTATCGATGCGCACCTTAGCCCGCGAAGTTGGTATCTCATTGTCGTCAATCTATCATTACCATCCTGATAAAGACGTTCTCCTCAAGGATATTTTTGATTCGACGAATACTACTCGGGCGCGAACGATCCAAGCTGCCGCAGCTCCCGCGCCTTGAAGACGCTCTACTCCAGCGCATTAGCTTTCAGTTTGATCACATTGAAGATGTCGTCTTTGTCTGAAGTATTATCTGCATAATCGATCAGATTTCCAGAAGCAGGCTCATGGCTGTGGTGCCCGAAAAGCGTCGTTGCACATTGAGGAAATACTATCCGTGGCTCAGGCTAACAAAGAGTTACGACCAAGTCTCGACATTGCGGCCGAAGCCAAGATGATCACCCATATGATCAATGGTTTTCTATTGGAGACGCTACCCGGCGACGCCAAAGGGCCAAGAAAACAACAGTTAATCTTCAAGCCTATTTGCAGGCCTTTATCTTACGCAGTATTACTACCCAGACAGCTACGGGAGGTGCCTATGCATGAAAGCTAGGTAAATCGTAGAACACAACATAATGGAGGGTAATATATGAATCTTATTAAACGAATAGCCTTGGGAACCGCTGCGATGGCAGCAGCAGAAGCGGCTCCATTAACCACGCTGACGGCCAGCGCAAAGGGCGGCGAGCGACCAACTGCTAGACAAGAATGTCGTCAACTCAGACGTGATCAGCAAAAATTATTGATCACATTTACTTTGGTAACAGTTGGCAGTTGAAGAAATTTCAGAACCTGACGGATATGCAAAATGCTAAGAATTGTGCACCGCGCTTTGACACGGTGCAGACTATCTCGAGCGTTTCGGGAACTTTGAAAGCCTGATGAAGCGTACGCTGAAGTACACTGGGCTCTACAAAACCTTGGAAGGTCCTGGGACCGTTCACCGTCTTTGCACCGACCGATGATGCTTTCGCCAAGCTCCCACCGGCTTTGGTCCAGAGTCTCTTGACTGATCCAGCTCAGAAAGCAGCGCTAACGGACATCTTGCTCTATCATGTCATCCCAGGAGCTAAAGTGGGAGGCAGCAACTGCTAAAACCTCACCTCTTGCCGTGATGGCCGACGGCAAAACCGTTACCATTAAGCAGCAGGGTGGCAAGCTCTTCATCAATGATAGCCAAGTTGTACTCTATGACATCCGCACCACCAATGGTGTTATCCATGTCATCGACACAGTACTTGTACCGTAGTTGATAACCTGAGTAGTTTCAACGAATAGTAGAAAACGTATAAACAGTCTTACCGTCAATACCCACCATCATGCGGGTATTGGTTTTTCAGGAACTACTTCAAGCTGTCGTCGTATACTCATACTATGATAATTACTGATTGGCTTCACTCGAGCCAGCTCTTGCCTCATCGGTTATACACAGAGCGGCATGGCAACTCTACTTGGTCCGCAGGTTGTACTTATCCATGGTATAAAGCAACGAGTAGCGTTATTTGGCAGTCACTGATTCGTGAGCTACAAGCCGACTATCATTTAATTACAATCGATTTGATGGGCACGGCAGTCGCCTAAGCCAACACATGCTGAGTACACGACTGATGAGCACGTACGGGCTGTTCGCTGGACGCTGTTTACCCACGGGTTATGGCGACCATCGATTTTTGTGGGTTTTTTCGATCGGCGCCTTGATCGCAAGCCGTTTGCGCCCACTATCCGCATATTGCCCGGTGCTTATTAGCCGCCCCACCGATCTACAAGCAGCCGAGTGATCTGCCAACGTCAGCCGCTGATGCGGTGATCGATCGGGCGTATTTGTCGATTTATCGGGCTTTGCGACGTGTGCCGAAACGAGTTGTTGTGCGTTCGGCCGCTATGGTCAAACGACGCATTCCGGCCGTGCTTGGAGTGAATCGGCTTGATGAGCATACCTGGCATCCAATTGTCAGTACGCTCCGCTCGACGATTGAGCAACAGGCTGTGTCGAGAGATGTTGATCGCTGGGGGAGTCGCACTCCGGCCGCAGTATTTTATGGCTCACTTGATCACTTAGTGATTGCTAAAAATGTTCGCACCGTCTTCTCGCACCGTCGTGGGTGTACACTTGGAGCGCCTGGTCGCACCGCACGAGCTAACAAAAAACCTACCTTCGTCATATTGCTACGGCTATCCGTGAAGCCGTATGAACCGGTATACTAGAGATAATGCTTCCGAATGGCTTCATCGCGCTTTACGCCTACCGTATCTGCTCAAGACAACCAGTCGGGGCAAGGGATCGATTGGTGGTGCTGCTGCACGGATTAGCATCCAATCAGCGAGTTTGGAAGAAAAGTTGTTGAGGAGCTAGAGCAGCATCATCGCTGCGTGACGCTTGATCTGTTGGGGCACGGCGATAGTCCAAAGCCAACACATCTGCGCTACACCGTCGAAGATCATCTACGCTCGATACGTTGGACGCTTTTTTGGCATGGTGTCTGGCGGCCGTTTACACTCGTGGGCTTTTCAATGGGCTCGATCATCGGTACTCACTTCGCCGCCGCGTACCCGCGACGCCTGAAGCAGCTGACAAAGTAGCGTTACCAATTTACCGGAAGCGTGTGACTCGGTAAAAAAATCTCAAACGATTTGAGGGGATGCTTGATGCCGGTTATTTAGCCTACTATACGGCACTCCGACATGCTCCGAAGCGATGGTCGGTGAATTCGGCCAGTCGGCTGAAACGAGCTTTTTCGCTCGACGATGAACAAATGCGGCTTGATGACGAGACCTGGTATCCAGTCGTAAGCTCGCTCCAAAACACGATCGAAAGTCAGTCAGTTCTCACTGACATTAGTCGCTTGCCGGCCGCCTTGCCGGTCACGGTGGCTTACGGTAGCCTAGATATTTTGGTGATAAGTAGTAATCTCAAATATGCGTTCCAGGATCGTCCAAATACTGAGTTCGTCCGCGTCTTATCTGGGCATGAAGTCTCGCGACGGTTTGGTCGCGCCGTCATTGAAGCGGTTCGGAGATCGTCATGAAGTCGGAGCCACTACGAGTATTGATCCTAGAGGATTATCAGCCAGCGATCGCTGAGCTGAAGCGTGGACTAGCCAAACACTTCAGCGGCGCTCAATTGACGATTATTGACACCACCGCGCATTTAGCCGCCTTGGCCAATGAGCCAGCTGATCGATTTGACGTTATATTATTAGATTATTATTGCGCCGCCGGAGGGAACTTTCACGTTGCCCCGCTCGAAAAGTTTGGTCTCAAGAAGGTCATCAGTATCTCCTCGACCTCTGGGGGGAATGCTATGGCGCGCGCCCGCGGAATCACTCGGGTAGTGACGAAGCATCATCACGATTTACCTGGTTTCGTGCGCTCAGTGATACGCGAAATCGAGCGGCTGCTGCCGCCGACTCGTTCACGTCGAGCGGACGAGTTTGCCAGCAGCGAAGAGCGATCGAAAAAGTTGCGGGAGCGCGACTTGATCGAGACCTTTTTGGCCCGGACGACTGAATTTAAAGGTTGGAAGTTTTCTTTTTATGACGAGAACCCGGACTTGGTTTATACCAAGGCTGGTGTTCAACTTGGTTTTGAGTCAGTGGTAGTGGCGCTCAATAGTAACGCGGCAGATTGCTATTTTGAAAATCACACCTGTACGTTATATGCGCCGACGCCAGCGTCATCCGAGCAGCTTGAGCGACTGCGCCAAGCCATGGTCTTACATGTGCTCGATCACCTTCGGCACTATAAAATTCCGACGATTATTGTGCTATCGGTGATTGGTCCGCCAGTTCATTTGGCTGAGCTAGCTCGTGGGCTGAGGTTGCCAGAACTGACCGACGAAAACATTCGAGACTATTATCTCTGTGACGCTCGCCAAGTCTATAAAGTGGCTGAGAATAAGCTGCCCTAAAAGCTAGTTTTGTGGGTGAGTGTGCTTGGCGGCTTCGAGAATAAGCTCTAGATCGTCAGTGATGGTGTAGAGCTTGAGATCACTTGGTTCAATCAGGTGATCATAGCGCAGCATATAGTAGTCGAAGAAACGTTCCAGCGGCTCCCAGTAATTAGCTCCCACGCAATAGATCGGAATGTGTTGAATCTTCTTTGACTGCACGAGGGTGACGAGCTCAAAAAATTCGTCCATCGTGCCAAAACCACCGGGGAAGAATATATACATCGAGGCTGCAAAGCTCAGTGCGGTTTTGCGGGAGAAGAAGTAGTGAAAGGTCATTGAGCGATTCGTGAAGTGATTATGACCTTCACCGGTGTCGAGCTCGATACCGAGACCAGCCGAAATGCCTCCAGCCTCCAGCGCTCCTCGGTTGGCTGCCTCCATGATGCCCGGGCCGCCACCAGTGACGATGGCGATATCTTGGCTGGCAAAACGCGCGCCCAGTTGACGGGCTTTTTCGTAATACATAGAGCCAGGTTGAGATTTTGAACTGCCGAAGATGGACACGCTTTTTGGTAAGCGTTCGAGAAAATCAAACGCTTTGCGAAATTCTTCTTCGATGCGATCAAGTCGCTGAGCCTCTTCGATGTCCGAAATATAGGCGGCCGCGTGGCTGCGGTAGTCTTCCATGCTGCGCGGGGAGTGTAGCTTGCTCATTGTATCTATTGTAGCAGAAGTGTCATGCTACAATGAGCCTGTAAAGCGGTGGCCAGTAGAGTGACTATTTTCGTAATAATTACCCACAATCAGCATGGATTTCAGCGGTAAACAAGCCGAAATCAGTGATTATCTGACGATTATTGTTCGTCAGTGTTTTTCTTTTGTGACTATCATTTTGGGTTCGGTGGTGGCAGTACTATTTTGGCTGGGCGAGCATCAAGACGCGGTGTTTATCGCCAGTGTACTGATTCTCAATATTACCATTGGCTTAGTGCAGGAGGTCAGGGCCAAGCGTCAACTTGATAAGCTCAAGGCGTTGACGGCGCCGACAGCTCGACTACTAGATCAAACGGGGGGTGAACAGCTGGTACCGATCGAAAACTTGCGCGTGGGAGATGTCGTGCGGTTGAAAGCCGGTGACCAACTACCCGGGGATGGCAAACTCACGCAGGCGACCGCTTTGGAGCTTAACGAGGCTTTCTTGACTGGCGAGTCAGTTCCGATCGGAAAAATAGTTGGCGCTGAGGCCTATGCAGCTAGCTTTGTAACGGCTGGGTCAGGTGAGTTGCAGATAGATAAGTTGGGGGAGCAGACTCGAATCGGGGCTTTAGCGGCTAGTGTCAAGCGACTGAATTTTCGAACTACGCCGATTCAGCGAACGATCGGCATAATTATTACGGTTTTGAGCTGGCTGTTTGTCGTCATGGCGCTGGCGCTGGTCGCTCGAGGTAGTTCAGCTGGTGAAACCCCAGCTACTTTGGCGCGTGAGGTCGCCGCGATTGCCGCCACTATCGTGCCTGAGGGGTTAGTGCTGGCGGTAACCTTGCTATTTACCTACGGCGCAGTTCAGCTATATCGTTCAAGATTACTTGTCCAGCGAACCAGTGCGGTTGAGTCGCTCGCCCGGATTCAGATTTTATGTCTTGATAAGACTGGTACGCTCACCGAGGATCGTTTGGTAGTAAATAGTATAGTCCCGGTAGCAAAAACCCAGACAGCGACGGTCGAAAAGTATTTGGGGCACTATCTAGCTCTCACTGACCCAGATTCAGATCTTGCTGCAGCCTTGATTCGTCATATGGGTAAGTTGCCAGCCGCCCAAGGTGAGAGCCTAGTGGGCTTTAGTAGTGAGCGAAAATGGGGCGCAGTACGGATTGGTCGTCGGCAGATCGTGGTTGGTGCGCCAGATATTTTGGCAGATTTCGCGACGAAAACTGATGCGCAATGGGTTCAGGCGCAAAACCAGCAGGCAGCTCAAGCCGGAAACCGGGTGCTTTTGATAGCCGAGGCTAGCCTCGACGGCAAAGTCGCGCTGAGGCACCTAAAGCCAGTTGGTATCGTGCGTTTTGAGCAGCCCATCAAAGCATCGGCCGCTGATGTTGTGAAGTTTTTTCACCAGCGAGACGTTCGTCTAGTGGTGATCTCCGGTGATCAGGCACCGACAGTACTCGCCATTGCCCGTCAATTGCAGTTAGCTGATACTGACACCAAGGCGATCGACGGTAAGCAACTGGCAAAATTCTCAACCCACCAGCGAGCCGCCTGTGTTGCTGAGCATTCAATCTTTGCGCGTGTCACACCACAGGAAAAAGCTCAACTGGTCCGAGATTTTCGCCAGCTCGGCTATACGGCCATGACCGGCGACGGCGCGAATGACGCCCTGGCCTTAAAGGCGGCTGATGTCGGTATTAGCATGTTCGCGGCGGCCGATATTACGCGGCGAGTGGCGGATATTGTATTGGTCAAAAATGCTTTTACCGATATCCCGGATGGAGTAGGGGCAGCTGATCGGATTATTACCAATATCGAATTGGTTGGATCGGTTTTTTTGCACAAGGTCACGATTGGCTTGACCTTAATTGGGGTGGCGCTGGCTACCGGTACCGGCTATGTCTTCTCGCCGCGGACGATTACGATTTTGAATTACTTTTTAATTGGTTTACCACTTTTCTTATGGGTCTTAAGCCCGAGGCTGCGCGAGCGTCAGCCGCATGAGCCGGGTTATTGGGCGCAAATCACCCCGTTACTAGTAAGTAATGGCTTGGTGGCGATGATGGTCAGTGTCGGAGCTAGCCTATGGGCGCTTGGCCAGGGGATTGATATTGGTATGGTCGTATTTTTAACGACCTTGATACTCGGAGTGAACATGGTCTTTTTGGCGCCCTACGCATTGCGTGTCGAGCCAGATCAGCATCCACGCCGTACATACGGTGTGGTGGGGGCTATGTTGGTTGGTCTGGGGCTGGTACTACTCATTGAGCCACTCCGAGCATTCTTTGGCTTACAGGCATTTGATTGGAGTTGGTTTGGAGTGGGCTTTGTTTGGGGCAGCATAGGTGTGGCTTTGGCCTGGTCGGTGCAGTGGTGGCGACTACGTCTCAGGCCGTGAGGCTGTACGTCTCGCTGTTTAATGGTTAAAATCAAGCACAGATGAAACTTCTTACGCGCTTTTTGACATTCGTATTGTCGCTACTCTTGAGTGGCCTTATCATTGCGTGGTCAACCTTAACCGTGCTCGGCTCCGCTACCACGGTTAATGGCATACTGATGCGTACAAAGGTATATGATCTGGCAGCTGAACAAACTCGTACTAGTTTGCAAAACCAGCCCAATATTCCAGCCCAATATAAAACAGTATTTGCCACCGCGCTCAATAACGCCCTGACGGCCGAGACGATGCAGGCTGTTATTCAGCCGCTGCTAGTCGATATGATTGGGTGGCTAAATCAACCTGGAGAGACTCCGCCACCGCGGCTGGTAGTTAATCTGTCTCCGGTCAGGTCGGCACTAGTGACCTCTGTCCAAAAGCTAGGGTTGTCTCCAGTTGAGCTGCTGGTGGTCGAGGCTCAAATTAATCAACAGCTACCTGATCAACTCGATATTGCTCAGGCGGCGAGTATTGGTAGTGGTGGGGCTTTGGCAATTAGCCCATCACCAGCTCCAGTGGCGCCAGAAAATCAGTACATGGCGTCGCTTCGACAAATAAAGGCCGTCTATACCTCAACCCGGACATTTGCCTACTTTGGATTGGCGGCGCTTGTCTTATTAACCATTCTGGTAGTGTTTTTGTCTCGACATGAGGGCCGGGGCATGATGCGCCGTCCGGCCTGGGTATTTTTGAACGCCGGTATATTGGTAAGCGTGTTGTGGATCGCGGTGCAGTATTTTACCCGTGATGCATCACTTGGCAGCGTACAGGGTGCCCAGGCTGCCTCGACGGTCGGGCTCTTGTTGGCCCGCGAGGTGGTGGCTATAACGATTTGGTATGGTTTAGCCAGTATAGTGGCTGGAGGCGTGCTCTATGGTTTGTCGTTTTTTATTCACAAACTACCACCGACGACCCCAGGTGCGAAACGCTTAGCGCCACAGCCACCAACCACTCCAGTCCAGCCGCCAGCAACGAAGCTGGCTGTATCGCCCGCTGCGCAGATACAACCTACAACAGCTCCGTCCGACCCTTCCAGCGCGGCTTCACCAGCTCATACTGAATCAGTGAAGTGAACAGTAGTCCCATGACAACGATATTGGTGATTGGCGCGAGGAGCTGAGCGAAAATATTTTGGCGCGCCTCGAGGGCGATAATGATGCGAGTGACGTAGGCAGCCGCCAAGGCGATGGCGACTTGCAAGAGATGAATTCTTGATCCTTCAAGAATATCCAGCCCCAAGATTACCACTGGTGCTGTGAAGATGAAGAGACCGCCAAGTACCAGAAAAATTGTCAGCGGGAAGTGAAAACGTAGGGCTGGGTAGTAACGTTGTATGTCATCTTCAATGATCGCGCGTAAACCGAGATGGTTTTGACTGGTGGCAACATCGGATGCCCGATACAGCTTAGCCTTCAGGCCTTGTAGGCGAGAACGATGGAACAGCTCTTGATCCTCGAGAGGGCTGGCTTTAACCGAAGCAAAGCCCTTAAGATCCCGAACTTTTGGTACATCGAAGGCAATGATGCCACCGTGGGCGGTTGAGCGCTCAGGAGCATGTTCTTGGAGGTAGGCGCCGGGGTAGGCGGCCAGCATCAGGTATTGGTTATGGCTGAGAATAGCTTTTTGGGCGAAGGATTTATTTTGATCAGACGGTAGCAGGGAAAGAAAATCAAGCTTTTCAGTTTCCATGATCGAAGCGATTTGGGCCAGGGCATTAGGCATCAGCACGGTGTCGGCTGAGACGAGCACAGCATAGTCACCAGTCGCTTGCTTCAGTAGCTGGTCGGCAGCCCAGGCATTAATGCCCCAGCCGGCTTGAATAGGGTCAATCTTGACTATTTTGAGGTGTTTATCGGTGTAGGTTGAAGCGATTTTGGCCGTATTGTCATCACTTCCAAGATCAGTAAATAGAATCTCGTAATCAGGGTAGTTTTGGCCGAGGGCCGCGAGCAGCGTCGACGAAATATTCTCCGCTTGATTGTAGGCATGGATAAGGATTGAAATCCGTGGCCATTCATCGAGGCGTTGCGTTTTTGGCCGACGAAAGACTGCAAAATTGTAGGCGATCAAAAAGAGCTGGGCGAAAGCGAAGAGTGTACAAAAAGTCAGAATGTAGTCGAGTCGACTTGGCCCCAGCTGGAAGGGATCGAGGACAAACAGCATCAGTTGGGTAATCCAGAAGCCGATAACACCATTCAGCCACATAAAATTCGTCCAGGCACGCCGAAACTTGGGTGATTGGGCGTCAGACGTGTATTTCATAAACGCGCCGGCGTTGAGGGCGTATAGACCAATGAGCAGGCCGGCTAGCAGCGAAGATGGCAAGGCGACGATTCCCGTTACGACTGCCGCGAGAATATAGAGCCAAAAGCTGAACCGAATCGTTCGACGTGTGCCCCACTGGGTAGCGATGGAGCGAATCTTGCCCGCTCGGTCGGGGATGATGTCTTGAATCGCTCCCATGGCGTGGCTGGCCATGCCCCAGGCCATGAAAGCGATGACGATTAGCCAGTTGATCGCTCCTGCTGGACTCACCAAGTAGCCGAAGATGACTGGGGCGACGAAGTGGCAGGCAGAATTAATCGAATCGAGTAGTGGTATTTCTTTGAAGCGCAAGCCTTTTACTGAGTATGACAGAGCTAGGAAAACAGTCACCGCTAAAGCAATTTGCCCAGTGAGGCTGATGAGACTGCCGAGCCAAACCAGCGCCAGGATATTTGTGACCCAGATGGCAATCCAAAGGATACTGCGCTGATTGGGCGCCACGATCGAGCCTTCAACACCTCCCTTACGCGGATTCTTGAGGTCGGATTCATAGTCATAGATGTCGTTGACGCCATAGACGAGGAGGTTATAGGGCAGGAGGAAATATACCAGCCCAGCCCAAAATATTTGGTCGAACTGCCCACCACTGATCAAGTAGACGACTACGAAGGGAAAGGCGGTATTGATCCAGCTGACGGGTCGACTAGCCGCGAGAACGGCGCGGAGTTGAGCGCCGAGGCCGGGTTTTGCGCTTTGGGCTTTGGGCTTTGGGCGTGACTCGGCTTGATGGGGATGACGTTGGGTCGGTTGATGATGTGATTGGTTTGGCATAGTGCTCCTGAAGTTTTTGCCACAGCAGTGGCGCTATGTACAATGCTACCACCAAGTAGGCGATATCTTCTATCGGCCACGAGACTATTTTGAATCCCAGTACTTTTTGCCAGTCATAGCGCACGATTGCCAGGCTAGTAAGGTAGGTATTAAAGATGACCATCGCGAAGTAGAGCAAGACGGCGAGGGCGAGACGGTGCTGGCTGTTATCGGCCCTAGGTAGCCAGCGAGTGGCTAGCAGCCAAGCTACTAGCATGAAGCCTAGGTTGAGTAATACATACGTGTATGACTTCACGGCTGAGCCCGCTTTTTTGTCTGCCGGACTTGAGTCAGGCGCTTGTGATAGACGCGGCGTAACCAGACGTCGGCTAGTAGGCAGCTATACACTAGAAGCGTCAAAAAGCCGACTTCTTCAATCGGGAGATTGGGCGTGGTGAGATTAAGACCGAGCGTAAAACGAGGATTTGTATAAAAGATACCCAGGATAATGCCGGCAATATCCCAGATAAGAAAAAACCCGACCATTAGGCCTAAGGTGGCCAGTGTCGCTTGGCGAGCGCCGGGCCGGCTCGAAAAATAGACAAGCTTCCAGCGGTAGTCGGCCAGCGTCAGGCCGCTCAGACTCACGAGTAAGATCGCCGCGTATGCCCAATGTGAGTAGAGCCAGTTCATATATCCATAGTATACTAGGTGAAATGACACGAAAGAAACGCACTGCAATTGTGATTGGAGCTGGTATTGGTGGTTTGGCCACCGCTGCTCGCTTAGCAAAAGATGGTTGGCAGGTAACGCTGCTTGAGAAGGAGCCATTGATCGGCGGACGAGCCTATCGTCTCGATCAAGATGGTTATCGATTCGATACTGGTCCGACAATTTTAATGATGACTGATGTCTTGTATGATACCTTCAAATATTGTGGCAAGGACTTTGACGATTATATTTCGCTACAGCAACTTGAGCCCAACTACCAAGTATTTTTCCCGGATGGGCAAAAAATCGAAGTCAGCTCGAATTTGCCGCGGTTTGCTAAGGAGCTGGCAAAGATTGATGAAAAGGCGCCGGAACAGTTTTATCGCTACTTTGCTGATGTGGCGAAGATATACCGGATAGCTCGCGGGCAATTTATTGATAAGAATTTTGATAAGCTGACTGATTTTATCGATATCAAAGCTGGTGCTCAACTCTTTAAAGGTCGTGGCCTGATGAAATTGTATAGTTTTGTGTCGCGCTACTTTACAGATCCGCGTTTGCGACAGTTATTTTCGTTTCAATCGATGTACTTGGGCGTGACTCCCTACGAAGCACCAGCGGTATACTCAGTGGTGAGTTATATGGAGACCGGTCTGGGGATTTGGTACCCCAAGGGCGGTATGCATGCCCTGCCACGTGCCTTTGGGAAGTTGTGCGAAGATCTTGGGGTTACCATCCGGACTGAGACACCAGTTGCTAGGATCGACATCGAAAATGGTCGGACGACCGGCGTGGTGCTGGAGGATGGCAGCCATCTCAAGAGTGATATTGTCATATCAAATGCTGATTTGACGTACAGCTATAAGAATCTGATTGCCCCCGAACATCGTCGGCGCTATCCCGATCGAAAAGTTGATGCCTTGAAGCAGGCCTCGAGCGCCATGTTATTTTACTGGGGAGTCGATGCTCCGCTCGATGGACTCCTGCATCACAATGTCTATTTTTCCGAAGATTTCAAACATAATCTTGAGGAAATATTTAAACAAAAAGTATTGCCTGACGACCCGGCCTTTTATGTCTATATTCCGACCAAGACTGATCCCGGCTTGGCACCGAAGGGCAAGCACGTCTTGTATATACTTGTGCCCGTGCCGAATCTCGATTCTCAGGTGGATTGGGAGAAAGCTGTACCTAAGGTTAAAGAACGCGTTCTGGAGCGGATGAAAACCGTGCTGGGTGCTGACGTGGCCAAAAAGATCGAGACTGAAGCCGTGTTTACGCCTCAAGACTTTCTCACTCGCTTCAATCTGACCGATGGGTCGGCCTTTGGTCTGAGTCATTATTTCTTCCAGTCAGGCTACTTTCGCCCCCATAACGTCAGTCGGGACGTCAAAGGCCTGTACTTCGTCGGTGCCTCAACCTATCCCGGTAGTGGTGTACCAATGGTGACATTATCTGGTAAGCTGGTCGCAGAACGAATTCAATCTGATGTCGAAGCTGGAACTATCTGACGAACTGAAACTAGCCATTGGTCGCATTAAGACCGATGTGGATCGCGAACTGGCGATTTTTTTTGATGTGAAGATTGCTGAGGCCGGTAAACTTGATCCTCAGTACAAACGGCTTCTCCAAGAAATGAAGAAATTTGCCTTACGAGGCGGTAAGCGGCTACGACCGTTTATGGCTTGGCTAGGCTGGCAGATTGCTGGCGGCAAGAATTACGATCATTTTATTCAAACAGTGATGGCCTGGGAGCTGTATCACAACTTTGCCATCATTCATGACGATATTATGGATAATGACGACACGCGTTATGGTGGCCCAAATATCAAGGGGGCTTATGAGCGGTTGTTTCGGCGCAGTCATTCGGCTGAGGTAGCTGATTTACACGCCCGTAATATGGCCTTACTAGCTGGCGATATTGCGGTTGGCTTGACCATCGAAGTCTTGCAGAACGCCCCTTATCCGCCAGAGATTAAAGAACGTCTGCAGCGCGATATGCTCAAGCTTCATTTTTCGTTGGCCGGGGGACAGATGCTTGATGATCTAGCGGTTATAACTCGTGATATGAATCTCGCCAAAATACGTAAAGTCTACCTCTATAAAACGGCCCGTTATAGCATGGTGGCGCCGATGCAGTCAGGCGCGATCCTGGCCGGGGCCAATGATACGATTCTCAATATTATTGAGCGCTATGGTGTCCACGCCGGCATCGCTTATCAGATTACCGATGATCTCTTAGGTATGTACGGCACGGCCAAAGAAATTGGTAAGCCGACCATCACAGATCTTCGCGAAAAGAAGAAGACGATTCTGATGTACTACGGACTGCAGTTTGCAAACGCTGCTGACAAAGCCGTCTTGCTAGCTAAGTGGGGGAACCCGCGCGTGACTTCCAGTGATCTCAAGCTTGTTCGCAAGATTTTAAATGATAACGGCGCGAAGGCCAAGACTATCTTCCTGGCTCAAGCCGAAGCAGTCGCTGCGAAAAAAGCCATCGGTAAGTTGGCGATGCCTGGGGAGTTACCGAAACTGTTTGAAGACTTTACTGACTATTTGGTGAGTCGCAGCGCGTGACCAGCCTGGCGCAGAGCTACCGTGCCTGTCGGCGAATTACCGCTCGCGCTAGCTCGACGTTCTATTTAGCCTCTTTGTTGTTTGATGCCCCGATTCGGCGCGATATTCAGGTATTGTATGCGTTTTGTCGGGTGGCGGATGATATCGTCGATGCCTCCAAGCATAGTGATGAGCAG
Organism: Candidatus Saccharimonadota bacterium; assembly: GCA_046350755.1. Taxonomy (GTDB): domain Bacteria; phylum Patescibacteriota; class Saccharimonadia; order CAILAD01; genus CAZDEK01. Next base: position 20,085 of record JAXLZV010000001.1, read on the forward strand.
AAGCGAGCTCAGTTGAAAGCCATGCAGCAAGCCATCGATACTCATCAGCAGTGCGAGGTCGAGCCAGAGATCTGGCCAGCTTTGTTTGCGATCCAGGCGAGATACCGACTGCCGAAGGCGCAGTTAAAAAATGTCCTTCGCGGAGTTGGTAGTGATATTGTTTTTACCCAGCCGAAGACACTAGCCCAACTCGATGAGTATAGCTACTATGTGGCGGGAGTGGTCGGCTTATTGTCGGCAAGGATCCTTGGCGCGCATAAAGCGAGTACCTATCGTGGTGCCCGCCAGCTGGGAATCGCCATGCAATATACGAATATTATCCGCGATGTGGCGGCAGATCACGCCCTCGATCGGATTTATATTCCAAAATCAATTATGCGCGAGTACGGGGTAAAGCCGAGTATGCTCGATGAGTTTCCGCAGGCACCAGAGCTGATAGCGGCCCTGGCGCGGTTAACGGAGCAGGCCGAAGGCTACTACGCCGAAGCTGAAGCAGCGATTCGTGATTTACCCGCCGGCTATCAAAAGCCGGTGCGAGTTGCGACGGCTTTATATCGAGGGGTTCTCGAACGCGTGAAGCAAAAGCGGTATACTGTATTAGATGGTCGCGTTCGACTCAATCGCCTCGATAAGCTGGCGGTAGTCTGGGACACCTATCGCGGCCGCTAATATTTTTCGATTCACTTCACTTACATGCCCAACTCAACCCCTCAAAAACGCCCCAAGCGACTTGTCACTGTCGATGGCATTCGCTATTCGCTTGATACTGGCGATAGTGTTGGCCCAGCTCCTCGCCGACCTGCCCAGCCACACCCGGTATCGGTGAGCGAGACGCAGTCGAAATCAGTCATTCCGGCGAGTCCACCAGAGAAAAAGCCCTCGCTGCGTCGATCGCGGAGAAATGTGCGGGTCCCCGAACAGCCCTTGCCAGCGGCCGTTAAGCTAACCAGCCATAACCAGGCCGTCATGCATCCTGATCCAAAATTGCGGACCGCTCAGTTATTACACCCTCACAATGTTTCGCATCCGGCCCTACCACTGCCGACCAGTCGCCAGCGACCGGCTGGCAAATTATCAATCTGGCAGTCAGTCGTCAAGCCGTCACTAACAGAGACTCATGATCGTCGCACAGTCTGGGCAAGTATCGGTATCGCTTTGTTGTCGCCAATAACGTGGCTACTCTTAGCGCTGCCGGCAGTAGTGATTTTTGCTGCCGATATACGGCGTGAGTCGGTCGGCAAGATCTTCGCCAGCACATCGAGCTGGATACTCGCCCAAACGCCGACAAGTATTTTGACCTTGCTAGCCGTATTCTCGGTGCTGCTCGGCATTGTTTGGCTAGTCCGTCACTCGCTCGTACTGGTTGCCTACGGTGTGCAGGTCCGACGCATCGACAATCGTCTGGTGTCAGGCCATCAGCTCTGGTGGCAGACCCTGGCGAAGATTTCGCGTCTGGTTTTGGTGGCACTTCTCGACGGCTTAATGGTGGTGACGGTTTGTATGCTGGCTGGACTGGCATTGCAATGGATACTTGGTTCGGCAACACAAAATATGGCCGTCTGGTGGAGCCTTTTCTTCAATCTCACTGTATTCATGCTGGTGGCACTATTGTGGCTGCTCGCGACACATCGCCCACTGACGCGTGTCATGCTGTCAATCACTAATCGACCGGCCAGTTTTTTGGTGGTGAAGGGCTTCGGGCTGATTTTTCGCAACTGGATTCGTGCACTCGGTCTTGGCTTTGTCTGGCTGGCAGCAGCTGGTTTGACAGCCTTCTTGTTAGCCGGCATTTCTTGGGCGACAACAATATATGGGTTGGTCCAGATCACTACTTCGATCGGACGGGTCGCGCTCTGGGCGGTGTCAGGTAGTCTGCTGATTTTTATTTTGACGAGTTTCACTGTTTGGTCGAACGGCTATTGGCCACGGGCTTATCACATGCTCGCGCACCGAGCTTACCCGCGCACCGTGTCGCGGTTTATGGCCGATGATCCACGAGTGAAATCACGCCTAAAAACCATCCTTCACGTCAGTCTCATCATTATTGCCTACTTACTGATGGTTACAGCCTTACTCTGGTACGCCCGTCCGATTATTACCCAGCGGCTCGATACCGTGCAGCAAAATGTACCGGACACCCTGGATAAGCTGCTTCCCAAGCTCCAATCACGTTAATGCGGTAGAGCTATATTGACGAATAATGCAAAAAGGAGTACAGTAAACCTACAAAGCCCCGGCGGCTTTTTTAGATTACGAGAGACTTATGCAGCACGTACGACGTTACATCTCCAGCTCGATTGAAGAGCTCAAACGTGTCGTCTGGCCGACCCGCCAACAAGCGATTTCGCTGACGATCATCGTTTTGGTGTTTACGGCTATTGTAGCCGCCTATCTCTCTGGTCTTGATCTGATATTCCGCAATGCTTTGCAGCGATTGCTCGCGCTCTAATTCACTAACTTATTCGAAGGACGGCTATGAAAACCGCTCACCCCGACGCCCACTGGTACGTCATCCACACCTACTCAGGTTATGAAGATCAGGTTGCTCAAAACTTGAAGCATCGAGTTGATACGCTTGGTCTGAAAGACAAGGTGTTTGATGTGATTGTGCCAAAAGAAAACCAGATTGAAATCAAGAATGGTAAGCGTCGCGTCGTCGAGCGTAAGATTTTCCCAGGCTATATCCTGGTAAATATGCACGTCACCGAAGACTCATGGTACATCGTTCGCAATACGCCGAATGTTACTGGTTTTGTTGGCACAGGTACGACGCCAAGTCCGATGAGTCCAGATGAGATCAAAGTAATCCAGAAACGCATGGGGGTTGAAGAGCCGAAGTTCCAGATTGATTACTCGATTGGTGAGCTGGTCAATATCACTGATGGTCCGTTTAAGGGCTTTGATGGTCAGATTGCTGAGATCGACGAGTCGAAGGGTAAGATTAAGGTCTTAGTCTCAATGTTTGGTCGTGAGACCCCAGTCGAGCTTGATAGCTTGCAGGTAAAGAAAGTTTAAACTAAGCACTGTGGGAGGCGACCCAGTCGCCGCTCGTACCACACAAGGAGTAGAACTATGGCAGAAGCTAAGAAAATCACCGCTAAACTGAAGATGGTCATTCCGGCCGGAGGAGCAACACCAGCTCCACCAGTTGGCTCGGCCCTTGGTCAGCACGGTGTCAATATGATGGATTTTATCAATGCCTTCAATGACAAGACGAAGGATATGAAAGGCGCGCAGTGTCCTACTAAAATCTATATCTATGAAGACAAGAGTTTTACATTTGAAGTGAAGGGTACGCCAGCCAAGACACTGATTAAGCAGGCCCTCGGCATCCAGAAGGCCAGTGGTGTTCCGAATAAGGATAAAGTTGGTAAGCTGACCGATGCACAGTTGACCGAAATCGCTGAAAAGAAGATGGCAGACTTGAACGCCAATGACATCGAGGCTGCTAAGAAAGTAATCGCCGGCACCGCTCGGTCGATGGGCGTAGAAGTCGAAGCAAAGTAAACAATTAACTCGTGGGAGGCCGCTGACTAGCTGGCTGCATGCACCACAAGGAGAACTATGATGGTAAAAAAAGTCGAAGATACCCCCGAAGTAACCCCTGATGAAGTGGCGATGATTGAAGAAGTCGCCGAAGAGATTACTGAAGAAGAAGCCGCTGGCGCTGAAGGCAGCGCAGCCAAGCCAACCAAAACTGCTAAGGCTGGTAAGCGCAGTGCCAAAGCCGCTAAAGAAGCCGAAGAGCTCGACGAGAAAGCTGCTCGTAAGGCCGAGATTGCTGCTAAAGAAGACGCTCCGCGCCCCAAGCAGAAGCCCCGCGTCAAGAAATACTCAAAGAACCAAAAGGCCATGCGGGCCGAGATCGAAGCCGACAAGCTTTATGACGTAACCGGTGCAGTTGCTCTGCTGAAAAAGATTTCCAAGGCTAAGTTTGATCCGACTCTCGAGATTCATGTCCGTCTCGATATTGATCCCCGCCAAGCTGATCAGATGGTGCGAGCCTCAACTGTACTACCGGCCGGCAGCGGTAAGATTGTTAAGGTCGCCGTTTTGACCACTGATGACAAGAAGCTTGATGCTGCTGTCAAAGCTGGTGCCATTAAGATCAGCCAGGAAGACCTCCTGACCGCGATCGGAAAGGGCGTCTTTGACTTTGATACCCTGGTTGCCACGCCTGATATGATGCCACAGCTTGGTCGGCATGCTAAGGCGCTCGGTCCAAAGGGGCTCATGCCATCGCCGAAGAGTGGTACTGTCACGGCTGACCCAGCCAATGCAGTCTCCGAGATCCAGAAGGGTCGACTGGAAGTGAAGAATGATGCCAATGGTATCGTCCACGCTGCGCTCGGTAAGCTGTCATTTACAGCTGAAGACTTAGAAAGTAACGTCCGGGCTGTTCTCACCTGCGTCCAGCAGAATCGTCCCAGCGGCGTGAAGGGGACCTACGTTCGGTCGATTTCATTGTCGGCCACCATGACGCCAGGAGTGAAAATTGATCCAGCCGAAATGGCCAAGAAGTAAGCCTTCTTCTGGTTCGCTAAAACGCCCCGTCATCGGGGCGTTTTGCTTATGCTTGGTAATAGCTTCGGCCGGCCGGTACACTGGTAGAGTCTTGTACCTATAGAGAAAGAGGTATCCAATTGCCTGAGATGGATTTTGCCCAATGGTCACGGCAAGAACTCATTCGATGGCTTGACCACACACTTCTCGTTCAGAGCCATCGGCACGTCCGTGAAGCTCAGCGCGAGCTTCGGCGACGACCGACTGGTGTTCTTTCTGATCAGGAAATTCGGAGCGCAATGGAGCGCGATGATATCGTGATTGAGCCTTTCGCGCCCCGACAACTCAACACAGCCAGCTATGACATCACGCTGGGTGAGTGGTTTTACATCTGTGAGGCCATGCCCTTCGAAGACAATTTCAACCCTTGGGATCCAGAAGATGTCGCCAGGTATTACAAGGGGCCGTATCAGGCTCTGACCAACCAAGAATGGTCTGATCAGCACCGCGGAGGGCGGCTGTGGAAGAATATTCCGCCGAATGCACCGATTATCGTCTTGCGGCCAGGAGAATGTATTCTGGGTCACACAGTCGAATTTATCGGTGCTCGTCGCGACGCGGTCACCATGATGCACGCTCGCTCGTCGATCGGGCGGGTGAATATCTCAACCTGCGATGATGCAGGCTGGGGCGACATCGGCTACATCAATCGCTGGACGATGGAAATTCGCAATAAGAATAATGCAGTTGTTCCACTGGTGGTTGGTGAACGTATGGGTCAGATCATCTTTTTTGCAGCCGGTCCAACCGATCGAAGTTATGGCAACGAAGGGCATTACCAGTCGTCTCGCAACCTGGATGAGCTCCGTCAGAACTGGAAGCCGGCAGACATGTTGCCGCGCTTGCAGCTCGATACGGATGGGCTAGGAGTGAACCATGGATGACATTTTCTATGATAGTAAATTCTGGCATGGGCCACCGCGGTTTATCGCCGTCGAGGGTCCAGATGGTGCTGGCAAGTCTACGTTGGTGACAGGCCTGGTGACCTGGATGCGCGAGGAGCTTGGGCTTGAGGTTGAGCAACTTTTGGAGCCTGGTAGTGGTCGATTGGCTAGCGAGCTTCGGGCAATTCTCTTGATGGGCGAGATGGACATCAGTACATACGAAGAGATCATGCTCATGACCGCCGCGAGAGTGGATACTCGTCTTCGCCATGTTCAGCCGGCGCTTACAACTGGTAAGTGGGTGATCTGCGATCGAGCCGAACTTTCCACCATCGTATACCAAGGGTTTGCTCGTGATGAAGGGGCGATGCTGTTTGCAAAGCAGCAACAGGATATGATTCGAGCCCAGGTAAGACGGGCTGATTTATATCTAGTGCTACAGCTCGCATATGATAAAGCGCAGCTGCGCCTATTGGGGACTGGCAAGCTACCGGATCGCTTTGAGAGTGCTGATGTGCGCTTTCGGCAGCGAGTCAGTTTGGGTTTTGAGCTAATCGACAATCTTGTTCCTGGAGAATACCGGATGGCTCACATTGATGCCAGTGTAACCCCCGAGGAGCTGGTCCAGCTTGCCATCCTGGCTATTCAGGCTGAGTGCTCCTAATTCATTCATCCCAGTTGAAAGGCTGGGATTTTTATTGTGCCAAATCTATGCTATAATGCCGTGGATCTTGCACCTAAAAGAAGGAGAAGAGCTACATGGGCTACGGATGCCGTACATTGGCAGATTCGCTTTGTCATAATCGGGCTGGTGAGTTTCGCCTCACCACCTTCGAGATAACGTTGCCGAGGATGGTCTTGGCTGAGTTCAACACCCACACCATTCTTTCGCGCAACAGCGCCAGCTCGCGCGCGATTCCGGTGAAGAAGCAACTGCGTCGTGTGCTTGATGACCCGTATGTCCCTTTTTATTGGGGGAAGAATGTGCCGGGCATGCAGGCACCGGAGCCGATTCCCGAGGATCGCATTCCTGAGGCTTCGCGAATCTGGCTGCTAGGTCGGAATCGAGCTATCATTACCACCCTCGCTGAACTGCTGGGTGAAGTCAAGCTCGATTGGGCCTGTCGGGAGACTATCGACTGCGATCAGCATGACATCACGCGGTTGTCGGATGAAGTGCAGGAGCAAGCCCTCCGCCAATTGGTAGATCTGGCAAGCGAACTCCTTGACGATGAGTCTGAGGCTGATCTTATTCTCAATGTTCACAAGCAGCTTGCCAATCGGCTGCTCGAGCCCTTCATGTGGCACACCATTATCACGACCGCAACTGAATGGCGGAATTTCTTTGCGCTGCGTTCACACAATGATGCTCAGCCTGAGATCCGTGTCATCGCTGAGATGATGCGAGATGTCTATGGCATGGAGCTCCCAGGTGACGCTTATAATGATAAGATGCGCTACCAGCCATATCGTGAATGGTCCGAAGCTGGTTATACGGCCTCAGAGCCAGTTGAGCTGGCGGCCGATGAGTGGCATACGCCGCTTCTGACTCGTGATCAGATGAATAGATATGGCATCGATTGGGATGTGGCGCGCGATGTCTCGGTTGGACGCTGTGCTCGAGTAAGTTATCTGACTCACGATGGGCGAGAAGATTGGGAAGAGGATGTTTTTCTGGCTCGTGAACGCTTGCAGCCCAGCGGGCATATGTCACCATTCCAGCATGTTGGCCGACCGATGCGTGATGATGAACTCAAGCCGGTTGTCTATTTCTACGAAGAGGCTGGTGATATGCAGATCGGTTGGGACGGCGAATATAGCGCTTGGTCTGGCAATTTTCAGGGTTTCATGCAGTACCGCAAGATGTTGCCGCATGAGTTCGATTTCTCAGAAGTTCTGGTACAGAATCACACATAAGCACTCGGCCCCACCTTACTAGGTGGGGTATTTTTTTATTGATGATGCTAAATTTATGAATAATTACCTTTATTCCCCCTCATACCCCTTGTGCTAGAACTATCACCAAGCCTATAATAGACCCTATAGTTTTTGATGAGGGTAGTAATGAACACTGCAGTAGGTGGTGAGTAGCACTTGGTTGTAAGGTATGAATAAAGTCAGAAACACAGACCCCACCAAGTCAACCAATTCAAATCTGAGGCGCATCCATGACATCCGTCATCCCCAGTCCTCAGACCAACCAACTAACCGACCCCGCCGTGTCGGTCGTCTGTTATCATGGCGACTCCCAAACCGTCGAGTCCTCCGAGCTCGTCTAGTTACCATTACAAACAAATGGACCATCACTACAGCCCGTCTGCGCCAGTTGGCACTCGGTGGTCTGTCGTTGTCTAAGCTAGATCTTCGTAAGTTGTCAGTAGCTCTCGATCCCCACAAATTCTCTCTTCCTACCCTCGATCCCCGCAAGCTCGACTTTTACAAGCTTCATCCCCGCAATCTATCCCGCGCCAAACTGACTACCGGTGCTAAGACTATCCATCATCACACTAAAAACTTCCTCCATTCACCCCGAGCAGTCATCCAGGCTGTCTTAGTGCTGGCCCTAGTTCTTAGCTTTGTCCAGTTTGCGCGGGCGATTACTCCGACCATCACCACCCAAGCTGCGACTAACCTAGACTGGAATAAAGCTGCTCTCAATGGTCAAGTCAACGATGATCATGGTGAGCAAGTTACCGAGACTGGCTTTGAGTATGGCCCTGATACCAACTATGGCGACACCACTCAAGCTACGGCTGAGTATAAATTCTCTAGCATTATTGGTGGTGCTTTAGCTGATGGTACTACGAATCGACCTGGTAGCATCACCACCGACAGTGCGGGCAATGTCTATGTGGCCGATACTGATAACCACCGCATCCAGAAGTTTGACTCATCTGGTACTTTCATTACTAAATGGGGCACCAATGGCTCCGGCGATGGTCAGTTTAGCAATCCTCAAGGCATCGCCACCGACAGTGCGGGCAATGTCTATGTGGCCGATACTGATAACCACCGCATCCAGAAGTTTGACAGTGCTGGTACTTTTATTGCCAAGTGGGGTGGTAGAGGGGCAGCCAATGGGAAGTTTAACTATCCCCAAGGCCTCACCACCGACAGCGCTGGCAATGTTTATGTGGCGGATACATATAACCGCCGCATCCAGAAGTTTAATAGCACTGGCACGTATATCTCCCAGTGGGGCACCAATGGCTCCGGCGATGGTCAGTTTAGCAATCCTCAAGGCATCGCCACCGACAGTGCGGGTAATGTCTATGTGGCGGATACCAATAACCACCGCATCCAGAAGTTTAATAGCGCTGGCACATATATCTCGCAGTGGGGAACGAATGGCTCCGGTGACGGTCAGTTCAACCAACCCCAAGGCCTTACCACCGACAGTGCTGGCAATGTCTATGTGGCGGATACTAGTAACCACCGCATCCAGAAGTTCGACAGCGCCGGTACCTACCTCACCCAGTGGGGCACGGGTGGCTCCGGCGATGGTCAGTTCTACTCTCCCACCGGCATCACCACCGACAGCGCGGGTAATGTCTATGTGGCGGATAGGGACAACCACCGCATCCAGAAGTTTAATAGCTCTGGTACTTTTATTACCAAATGGGGTAATTATGGCTCCGGCGATGGTCAGTTTGACTACCCCCAAGGCCTCACCACCGACAGCGCGGGTAATGTCTATGTGGCGGATAGTGGTAACAACCGTATCCAGAAGTTTGATAGTACTGGTAACTTCATTACTAAGTGGGGTAAAAATGGTGGTGATGGGAGCTCTGGCTTTGGCAATGGTGAGTTCGACTATCCCTCCGGCCTCACCACCGACAGCGCGGGTAATGTCTATGTGGCGGATACATATAACTACCGCATCCAGAAGTTCGACTCGTCCGGTACTTTCATCACTAAATGGGGTAATCCTGGCTCCGGCGATGGTCAGTTCTACTCCCCTCAAGGCCTCACCACCGACAGTGCTGGCAATGTTTATGTGGCGGATACCAATAACCACCGCATCCAGAAGTTTGACTCATCCGGTACTTTTATTACCAAATGGGGTAATTATGGCTCCGGTAATGGTCAGTTTAGCAATCCCCAAGGCCTCACCACCGACAGTGCTGGCAATGTCTATGTGGCGGATAGGGACAACTCCCGCATCCAGAAGTTTGATAGTGCCGGTACGTATATTTCCCAGTGGGGCAGTCAAGGCTCCGGCGATGGTCAGTTTGACTACCCCCAAGGCCTCACCACCGACAGCGCGGGTAATGTCTATGTGGCGGATACCAATAACCACCGCATCCAGAAGTTTGATAGCTCTGGTACTTTTATTACCAAATGGGGTAATCCTGGCTCCGGCGATGGTCAGTTCTACGAGCCTCAAGGCCTCACCACCGACAGCGCGGGTAATGTCTATGTGGCGGATAGGAACAACCACCGCATCCAGAAGTTCACCCTGGTCGCTAATAGTGATACCTTTTCAAGTCAAATAGAGAATCTCAGTTGTGATACTAGCTACCACTACCGCGCTTATGCTACTAATGCCAGTGGTACGAGTTATGGTACCGATCAAGTCTTCACCACCCCATCATGCGTTCCCTTAGCTCCAAGTAATCTGCGGGTCGAAGTCCAGTCCTTTAATAGTATTGAGGTTGTTTGGGATCGACCGGATTATACTGGTTCAGCTGGCATTGACCATTACATCATCTACTACCGCAAAGCCGGCACTGGTAGCTGGCAACAGGTTAGTAGTAATAATGATGCAGAATCTGTCATTGTATCCGGCCTGGAGCAGTTTACTAGCTACGACATGAAAGTCAGTGCCGTAAACTATGACGGCCATGAGAGCCCAGCTACCGCCGAAGTCTCAGAGACTACTCCGCGAGTTAACTTTGGCCTAGTCCGTAACTGTCAGGATTTACAGAATATTAATAACAACCTGAATGTTAGCTACGAGCTAGTTAATGACATCGACTGCTCCGATACCATCAACTGGAATGCTGGTGCGGGCTTTGTCCCTCTAGGAGGTTGCCAGTATGATTTTTATAGTTTGTCAGAACCAACTCCCTTTAAAGGAATCCTAGCTGGTAATAACCATGTTATTGCTGGCCTCTATGCCGACACCACGGCTAGTCCGGGCTGCGTGACAGCTGGTCTATTTGGTAATACTCGTGGTGCTCTCGTCCAAGACCTCAAACTAACGGATCCAGTCTTTAAGGGTGGCTATGTTGGTCTGGTAGCTACCGCCAACAATACCGACATCACTAATGTCCAAGTCTATAATGGAGCCTACGATGGTACGTCAGGTTTTGGTGGTGGTGGGATTGCTGGCTTTATGTTCTTTGATGACGCTGCTAGCCACGATCTAGCTAAGAATAGCTTTACCGGTAGTATTGTAGCTAGTTGTGATACGAGTACTATGGGGATGATTGGTGGGTTATATAGCTATTTAGTAGCATTTGGCCAGAATACAATCAATCTCCACGATTCCTACGCCGATGCAGATATTAGTGTGAACTCAGCTAATGCTTGTTTGGACGTAAGTGGTATTGGTGGTGGGATTGGTTATATCGTGGCTGGCAATACTGCTATGAGTGTCAATAATATTTACGCTGCCGGTAGTCAGAATGTCTCTATTACCGAAAACGCTAACGGCCAGTTCAACTACCCCCAAGGCCTCACCACCGACAGTGCTGGCAATGTCTATGTGGCCGATACTGATAACCACCGCATCCAGAAGTTTGACTCATCTGGTACTTTCATTACTAAATGGGGCACCAATGGCTCCGGCGATGGTCAGTTTAGCAATCCTCAAGGCATCGCCACCGACAGTGCGGGCAATGTCTATGTGGCCGATACTGATAACCACCGCATCCAGAAGTTTGACAGTGCTGGTACTTTTATTGCCAAGTGGGGTGGTAGAGGGGCAGCCAATGGGAAGTTCAACTACCCCCAAGGCATCACCACCGACAGCGCGGGTAATGTCTATGTGGCCGATACTGATAACCACCGCATCCAGAAGTTTGACTCATCTGGTACTTTCATTACTAAATGGGGCACCAATGGCTCCGGCGATGGTCAGTTTAACTCTCCCACCGGCATCACCACCGACAGCGCGGGTAATGTCTATGTGGCGGATACATATAACTACCGCATCCAGAAGTTTGATAGCTCTGGAACTTTTATTACCAAATGGGGCACCAATGGCTCCGGCAACGGTCAGTTCTACTCCCCTCAAGGCCTCACCACCGACAGCGCGGGTAATGTCTATGTAGCAGATACATATAACCACCGCATCCAGAAGTTTAATAGCGCTGGCACATATATCTCGCAGTGGGGAACGAATGGCTCCGGTGACGGTCAGTTCAACCAACCCCAAGGCCTTACCACCGACAGTGCTGGCAATGTCTATGTGGCGGATACTAGTAACCACCGCATCCAGAAGTTTAATAGCTCTGGCACGTATATCTCCCAGTGGGGAAGCCAGGGTTATGTTAGCTGGACTAATATTGGTGGCCTAATTGGTGTCGCAAATTATTATTCGGCTTCCAATAGTCTAACCAACAGCTTCGCCCATGTCGCTCAAACGATTAATGTTGGCGACCAGGTGGCCGGTGCCCTAGTCGGTGCGGCCTACTATGATACGCCACCGACTATCACCGGCAACTACGCCGATACCACGCTGGCTGGTCGAGCCAACTGCTTTGGGGGTGGCGAGAGCGAAGACACCGCCAAATGTACTGGTATTGCTGGTCAACCCAATTATTTCTACAACAACCATACCAACCCACCGCTTGATCAGTGGAATTTCACGGATCTTTGGGAAACCACACCAACGCTACCAGTCTTCTCAGCTGTAGCCGTCAACACTCTAACTCCCATCTCAGCTGAGCGCCTAGCCCGCTACAATCCACCCGTTCCACCAACCCCAACCCCAGTTCCAGCTACTCCAATTAGCCCCAGCCCAACACCAGAACCAACCCCAGATACCAGTGGTAGTCGTAGTGCTGCCATCACCCAGACTACCAACCAGACACCTCCACCCCCAGCCGAGCCGGGTGGTATCCTGGGGGTTCTAAAAGACATTGTCCGCGCCATTCCGGAACCAGTCCTGCGCAGCTTCCCCTACGTCGTGGTTGGTCTCATGGGGCTACTATCTCTAGCTATGTTGTTTGAAATGTATCGTCAGTCTCGACGCTTAGCTCAACTTAATCTCCTGCTTGCCAAACAAGCCAAAGTTGCCGAGGATCGTGATACTTTCTGGCATCTCGCTGCCAACTATCTACGCTCACCAATTACTCTCTTAGTTGGTAGTGTCGATCTGATGACTGACCCTAGTCCAAAGACTAAAGCTCAACCAACTACCGCTCCAGCTAAACTGACCCTTGGTCTGACCAGCCTGGTTCATGATATGCAGACTAAGGTCATGAAGATTATGGACCAGATCGAAACTAGCCAGAGCTTACAGGCCATTCGCTGGCCAGCTCGAACTCAGCCTCGCCACCTCTTAACTAACTGGCGTTTCTGGGTGCCCCTGACTGTCACCGGTCTACTGATTGCCCTGTCTAACTATGTCGCCCAAAACTTCCGTAACATTGAAGTCTCCACTCTTAATCTAGCCGTCCAAGCCTTGCTGTTTATTGTTGTTACCATTGCTATCTACTGGGTGGTTGGTGCTCTCGGCCTAACTCGTAGTAAGGTGACTCGGGCTCAAACTCAATTGGATCGTCAGGCTAAAGACCTAGATAAGGCTCGAATGCAGCTTATTGACGAGACCGCCACTGTCCTATCTAGTGACATCACTCGACTAGATGCCATGCTAGCGAAGCTCCCAGCTAAGGAGCCAATGCTGCTAGCTATGCAAGAGGGAAGTCGTCGATTACATGAGATTGTATCGAGTTTCCAGCAACTGATCTTAGCTCAGAACAACCGTCTTGATACCATCTCGCCAGCTAGCGCCTCAACCGACCTTAGCCAAGCTATTGCTAGTAGCTTAAATGAACTAGCCGCCACCATTAAGTCTAAAGACATCACCGTTGTCCAGTCTGGCACCATAGCTGGAGCTGTACCTGGTAGTGAGCCAGTTATTAAGCGTGTTATTGGGAGTATTCTAGAGAATGCCATCCAGTTTAGCCCTAAAGGCGGTCAAGTTACCATCCAATCTCAGCAAACTGGCAGTGGTAGTAGTGTTACCATCACCGATAAGGGTCCTGGTGTGAGTAAGACTCAACAGGCACATATCTTCCAGCTCTTTACCAAAGCTGATGGCAAGAATGCCCTACAAATGGACCATGATGGACTGGGGGTTGATCTCTATCTCGACAAGCAGATCATGCAACACTTACAGGGTGGCATTGACCTCCAGACTAGTAACCACGGGACAGCTGTAACACTGACCTGGCCAGCAGTGGGGTAGAGGTGGGTGTAAAGGTGAGCTATTTAGTTGTCGGTAATGTTTAGTTTGCGGCATTAATATTGAAAGTATTGGCTGGTAATGATTAACCGTAGTTGGTCTGCATAGAGGGAGCTTGGCAGGCAATTTTTTTGATAAAAAATTTTACTTAACAGCGGCCTGAATAGTTTTTACAATCTCGCCAGGAGTTGTGGTAGCTTTTACGATATGATCGAGCACATTGTATTGCTTGATGGCGGCCACAGTTTCTGGATCGTTCATGTTCGTTAAAGTGATTATCTTGTACTTGTTGCCATTAGGTAGAGCACGAATGCGCTCAAGAGCCTCTAGCCCAGACATTCGGGGCATCATCATATCGAGTAAAATGATATCGGGATGGTAAGTTTTTAGTAGTTCCAGGCCTTCAATACCATCACCTGCTACACGGACTTTATAACCGGCTTGGCGTTCAAAGGCCTTTGTGTACATGGTTGATATAGCGACATCGTCTTCGATAAGGGCGATGTTAACTATTTTAGGTGAATTGCTCATGCTTAGATTGTATACTAGGATATACATAAATAGAAGTAGTGGCCGTTGACCATCTTAATGAAACCTGTTATTATGAAAAAGTACGAACCGAAGACAGGCGCTGGTTAGCTCAAGCTAAACCTTAATTTGCTCCCGAGGCGATGACGAATCTACATTTTAGATAAGTCCCACTTCATGTCTTCTTGGCTCGCTGCAAAGAAGATTTTTCATTAACAATTAAAGGAGTCAGTATGGCAAAGACTCGTGCACAGAAGGAACAAGACCTGCAAAAGCTGGTCGACAACCTTGATAGTGCAAAGCTTGCCGTTCTGGCTGACTACCGTGGCCTCGATGTGCCAGCGATTCAGGAACTCCGTGGACAACTGCGCGAACAAGGTATTACCTTTACCGTCGCCAAGAACACGTTGCTCAAGAAAGCTGCTGCTAAGAGTGCTAAGGAGATTACCGAAACCGATGCTTTTGTCGGGCCGATGGCTGTGGCCTTTGGTACTGATGAAGTAGAGGCTGCCAAAATCGTCGCTGATTTCACCAAGGATCATCCTGAATTGGAGATCGTCGGTGGTATCGATGAGGCTGGCGCGATTATCTCCAAAGAAGCTGTTATGGCGCTGGCGAAACTGCCGAGCCGCGAGCAACTTCTTGCGCAGGTGGTCGGTACGGTTGCTGCTCCACTCTCGGGCATGGTTCGAGTGATGAATGGCAATCTGTCAGGACTGGTGTACGCACTACAAGCTGTTAAAGATAAGAAAGAAGCCGCTGCTTAAGCGCTTCACTAATAGGAGATATATTATGGCTGAAGAAGCTAAGAATGATGCAGTAGAAGAAAAGAAAGAAGTTCCAGCGAAGTTTGAAAAGCTCGTTGCTGAACTCGATAAGATGAGTGTCCTCGATCTCTCAGAGTTCGTGAAGACCCTCGAGGATCACTACGGTGTGTCAGCCGCTGCCCCTGTGGCCGTTGCTGGCGCTGCCGCTCCAGCTGAAGCTGCTGAAGCTGCCGAAGAGAAGAGCCAGTTCAACATTATGCTGCAGGCTGCTGGTGATAAGAAGATCGAAGTCATTAAGGCCGTGCGTGAAATCACTGGTCTTGGTCTGGCTGAGTCCAAAGGACTCGTCGACGGCGCTCCTAAGATGGTGAAAGAGAACGCCACGAAGGAAGAGGCCGAAGAGGCAAAGACCAAGCTCGAAGCGGCTGGTGCCACTATCGAACTTCAATAAGTCAGAGACGACTTTACAAAAAGAACTTGCATACCGCGAGTTCTTTTTGTTTGCATTCTATTTTCGTCAGTGATAAACTGACCTCGAATCTGTGGGTTATAAAAAATAAGCAAAAAAGTGGGTAATATATGACACAATCCAATACAAATGACGCGCGATTAATGCAACTCGCGGCACAACTCAAAGCCGCTGAGGAGCAGGTGAGACGCATTCATGACCAACTCGACGCACTTGGCATTAAAGCCGATGAGTTGCCCGAGCCGAGTAAAGTCACACCACGGCAAGCGGTTGAGACTGAAGCGCATGGGATCGGCAAGATCATCGAAGGTGTTTTTGATGGCCAGAATATGATCGGTCCAAACGATAAGACGTATCCGGTGCCGGCCAATTATGCTTCCAAGTCAAAACTGGTGGAGGGCGACATCCTCAAGCTCACCATCTCCGAGGATGGGAGTTTTATCTACAAGCAAATTGGTCCCGTTGAGCGTAAGAAACTGATCGGCCGCATCGTCATGCAGGACGGCACCTATATGGTGGAGGCTGGCGGCAAACTGTATCACGTATTGTTTGCTAGTGTGACGTACTTCAAAGCTCAGCCGGGCGACGAAGTCACCGTCGTGATTCCAGGTGATCAGGTAGCCTCGTGGGCGGCTATCGAAGCCGTGATTGGCTAATACTATTATGAAATCCAAACCCAATCAACGGATTTGGTATTTTACTGCGGGCCTTAATCTGCTTGCTGCAGTATTCATGTTTTCTGTCCCGTCGCCAGCTCGATATGCTGGGCTGATTTTTCTGCTTGCTGCGCTTTTTTCGATTATTGCCGCTCGTCCAGCGAAATCCTAAAATAGATTAAATATTCTCGTCGCAAAACAGGCTATAATGGTAGTAATATAAGTTGAGTGGAGGAGGGGTGTGAGTCGTCCTGCGTTATATCGCCTGTATCGGCCGGCCGATCTATCGGACGTTGTCGGGCAAGATCATATTGTTCGTGCCCTGGAAGCTGCTTTGGCTGCCGGGCGCGTTGGTCACGCCTACTTGCTGACTGGTCCGCGCGGCACTGGTAAAACCAGTGTGGCTCGGATCCTGGCGCGACGGATGAACGAATTACCGGCTGAGCACGACATCGCCAGCGAGCTAGATATCTTGGAGATTGATGCGGCCTCAAATCGGGGTATTGATGAGATTCGAGCTTTGCGTGACAAGATAGCCATATCACCTAGTCATCTGCGTTACAAAGTTTTCATCATTGATGAAGTCCATATGCTGACCCGTGAGGCCTTCAATGCACTACTCAAGACACTCGAAGAACCACCGGCCCATGCAGTGTTCATTTTGGCAACGACTGAGGCACATAAGCTGCCTGATACCGTTATTAGTCGTACTCAGCGCTTTGATTTTCACCCCGTACGGCCAGATGATATGGTGACGGCGCTAGCGGCGGTGGCGAAGCTCGAGAAGATCGATATTGATATCGAAGCCCTTGGTCTCATCGCCCAGCTCGCTAGTGGCGGCTTCCGAGATGCTTTGGGGTTACTTGATCAGCTGAGTGTGCAGCCGGGCAAGATAGATCGAGCGACAGTGGCGGAGATGACCGGTATCGGTGATGCTGTCATATTGCGAGCACTCTTGGTAGCGGCGACCGAGGGCAAATTCGACGCGGCGCTTGAGAGCCTGAGTGAAATCTGGTCACGAGGAGGGGAGCCGACCCTCGTGCTCGAGCATCTACTGCTGATCGTGCGCGACGAATTTCTTGACACTACACGAGACCAGCCACTTGTGCCTCGACCGAAGCTCTATCAAGTGCTGATGGCTTTTACAGAAGCAGCGCGGGAGATAAAATTTTCACCGATTCCCAGCTTACCGCTCGAACTCGCTCTGTGGAGGCTCAGTAATCCTCCAGCACCAGCTATGCAGTCCGTTGCGCCTCCCGTGCAGCAGGCCGCACCGGTTAAGTCGCCGACCCCATCTCGCCCCGCTGTTCGTCGGGCACCAGTCAGTCAAGCATCTAGTATGCCGGAGGGTTCGCTTTCACCGCAGCTGATTACAACCAAAGCCCTGTCGCTCATCAAGGCGAAGAATAATTCGCTATATGCTGTATTGCGATCGGGCGAGCCAAGTCTTGAGGGCGATCAGTTTGTGATTCGTTGTCGGTTCCGTTTTCACAAAGAACGTATTGAAGAACATAAGAACCGTCAGCTCATCGAGGCAGTCATTACTAAGGTGGCCGGTCGGCCAGTAGAGATGCAGGTGATTCATACCGGAGCCGAGCCACAGGTGACAACTCAGCCTGAAGAGGAGCTCGTGGCGAGTGCGCTTGAGATTCTCGGCGGAGAGGTGGTCGAAGACTAATGGCAGATCGCAAATCAATGTCGAAGCCGGTGCCAACTGAGGCCGAGTTAGCAAAATTTGTGCCACCCCACAGTCAGCAGGCTGAACGATCACTACTCGGTGCAATCCTGCTCGATGCTGATTCGTTGATTCGGGTGGCTGATATCGTAGCGGCGGATGACTTTTACGAACAGCGTCACAATACTATTTTTGAGACTATTCTCAAGCTGTATGAGCAGCGCAAGCCGATTGATCTCGTAACCCTTTCAGAGAGCCTGAAGGATGCCAAGCATCTTGAACAGATCGGCGGCATGACGTACTTGACTGAGCTTGCCAATAGTGTCGCCAGCTCAGCGCATGTAGCTGAATACGCCAAGATTGTAGCCGGCAAGGCCACCTTGCGCCGCTTAGATGTCGCTGGACATACTATCTCAGGCTTAGCCCATGATGAGACCCGGGAGCTTGAAGGCTTACTGGATGAAGCCGAACAGTCGCTATTTGCGGTTAGTCAAAAACACCTGAAGCAGAATTTTATATCGATACAAGACGTGTTGGCGGATAGTTTTGATCGACTCGATGCGCTCCACAAAGATAATCAACAGCTTAGGGGTGTACCGACCGGCTTTAAGGATCTTGATAAGCTGCTGGCTGGCTTGCAGCGTTCGGATTTAATCATCTTAGCGGCGCGCCCGAGTATGGGTAAGACGAGCTTTGTCATGAATATTGCTTCACACGTCGCGATTAAGGAAGGTATACCGGTTGGTATTTTCTCGCTCGAGATGAGTAAGGAGCAGTTGATTGATCGATTGTTGGCCTCTGAATCCGGTATAGACTCATGGAAATTACGCACCGGCAACCTCGAGGATAAAGACTTCGAAAAGCTTAACCGAGCGATGGGAGTAATGGCTGAGGCACCGATCTTCATCGATGACTCGGCGATGGCTAATGCTTTAGAAATGCGGACGAAAGCCCGTCGCCTTCAGGCCGAGCACGGCTTGGGCTTGATCATAATCGATTATCTGCAGCTCATGAATGGGCGCGCCAGCAGTGATGGCAATCGCGTCAATGAAATATCAGAGATCTCACGTTCATTAAAGGCCTTGGCCCGCGAGCTCGATGTGCCGGTGATCGCCCTGTCACAGTTGTCACGGGCTGTTGAATCCCGCCATCCCCAGATCCCACAGCTGTCTGACTTACGTGAATCGGGATCCATCGAGCAAGATGCTGATGTGGTGATGTTTATCTATCGCGAAGACTACTACAATAAGGAGACTGAACGTCGCAATATCTCCGACATCTTAATCCGTAAGCATCGTAATGGTCCGACGGGTGATGTCGAGCTCTTCTTTAGCCCCGAACTGATGTTATTCCGTTCGCTCGATCAATCGCATAAGCGACCTGAAGCATAAGAATATTGCCGACTCTGAGTTGCTCCAGTATACTGATTATTGAAATAAGGAAACCTCGTGAATAAAACGCAAAAAAAGCCGTCCACTGTTGGGAAAGAAGCCGCCCAGGTAGGACGTTTTGGTATAGTCGGTATCGCCAATACCGCGATTGACTTCATTGTTCTCAATATTATTTCCCGAGCTACCGGTTGGTCAGATGTCGTGGCCAATGTCCCCGCCGTGATGGTGGCGATGACCTTCAGTTTTTTTGCCAATCGTTATTTTGTCTTTCACAGTGGGCAGACCAAGAGTATCGGCCGTCAAGCACTCGAGTTCTTCCCGATAACTGCCTTTGGCCTCATTGTAATTCAAGGAGTGGTAATTTGGTTTTTTGAGTCGGTTTGGCTAGGACCTGTTAATTTTGGCGTGGCGGTCGCCCAAGCCATTGGCGTGCTCAACTTTGTCGATAAACAATTCGTGATCACCAATGGCGTCAAAGCTGTCGCCACCCTGGCGAGTCTGATCTGGAACTATCTCATGTATAAGAAAGTAGTATTCAAGGACCAGACGTAATGCAAAAGGCTACCCATCGTTCCGCCAAGTTCCAGAAATTTACCAAAAAATACGGCGTTTGGATACTCTTAATCGGCATCGTATTGATTGGTGTGTTCTTCCGTTTTTATCAACTCGGCAGCTTGCCACCCGGTCTTCACCCCGATGAGGCGGCTAACGGTCAGGATGTGTTTCGGATGTTTTCGGGCGATGTGCGTCCGCTGTATGCAACAAACGGTCCTCGCGAGTCACTCTTTTTCTTCGCCCAAGGCTTATTTGTCTACTTGCTAGGTAATACGGTTTTGGCCTTGCGGTTGGCGCCGGCGCTGTTTGGCACCCTGGCGATCATCGCAGTTTACTTCTGGGGGAAGGATTGGTTTGGTCAGCGCGTTGGTCTCTTAGCTGCTTTCTTCATGGCAGTAAATCCCTGGGTTATTATTATCTCTCGCGATGGTTTTCGTGCCAGTATGACACCGCTCATGGTGGCCTTAGTAGCCTATTTTGGTGGGCGAGCGATCAAGACGAAAAAGACACATTACTTTGTTGGTCTAGGAGTATTCTTGGGTCTCGGGGCCTACACCTATACGGCTTACCAGCTGATGATTGCCGCCGTTGTCGGTCTTTTCCTGTATATCACTTTGTTCCGTCGCCAGTGGCTTAAAGGTCAAAATAAGAATCTCGCCGCGGCCGCAATTGCTTTCTCGATAGTTCTCACTCCACTTGCGGTATACACCGTAACGAATAAAGACGCCGCGGCCAGAGCTGGCGGCACCAGCTTCTTGAATAAAAGTCTCAATAAGGGCAAGCCACTGGCAACCCTCTGGGACTCAACGCAAAAGACGCTTTTGCAATACAACTTCCGCGGCGATGACAATGCTCGGCATAATGTGCCAAATGAGCCGCTCCTTAATACCTTTGTCGGCATCATGTTTATCCTGGGTGTCTTGGTAGCACTTTACTCGATTGGACATGCCCGCTATGCCGCTGTACTGTTTATCGCTCTTGCGATGATGCTGCCGGCAGCGCTCACTGCAGAAGGTTTGCCGCATGGCTTACGTTCGATCGGCTCGGCCCCAGCGGTGATGATTTTGGCAGCCATTGGCCTATCATATTTTATCGGTCGCTGGTACGCGATTTTTCCGATTAATAGTTTTGCCCGAAATATCGGCTTGAGTCTGGTAGTGCTACTTTTGCTTGCCACTCTCATGCAAGGCTATTTCGCCTACTTTAGGGCCTGGGCCGGTAGTCCCGGGACGTACGAAGCTTATGCGGAAGACATGGTACAATTAGCGGCTTATCGACAAGCGAATTACACTGGCTCAAATCAGCCGAAGACCTTCATGGTAGTTGACGGCTATTCGATTCGGACAGTTGACTTCCTGACTCGCCAGAAAGCCGATTATGCCAAGCAGAAGTCCGATGCTGATTACGGCTTAAAGTATGGCAGTGGCTGGGAGCGACTTGAGTGGGATCAGGTTAAGAGCCAACCTCTGACCGATCAGCCAACCGTCTTTCTCATACAAAATAACGAGCATGCTACGGCGGTACTGGATGTGTTGAAGGCAAAATTCCCACAAGGTCGACTGGTTACCCGTAATTCTCCAGCCTTTACTGACCGGACCCTGTTTTACGCTTTTGAGGTAAACGTTCAGTGAGCGCCGTCAAGGGGAGTAGGCCGAAGCTAGCCATCTTGATACCGACGCTCAATGAAGAGAAGCGAATCGGTAAAACCCTTGAGGCCTTAGCAGACTATCTCAAGGCTAAGCAATATAATGCTGAAGTCATCGTCGTTGATGCGAATAGCTCTGATAAGACAAAAGCCGTTGCTGACGCAGTCGGTAAGCGGTTCTCGCATTATCGTTTCCTCCAGACTGGTCCCAAAGTCGGTAAAGGCAAGCAAATTCGTGACGGTATGATGGCGGCTCAGGCAGATTACATTATGTTTATGGATGCTGATCTAGCAACGCCTCTCAAGTACCTAGATGACGTCTATCAGATAATCGAACGCGGTGGCAAGGTTGGTATTTGTGTGCGTAATCTCAATGAAAGCCATAAAGGGATTCGTAAGTTTATCTCAACCTTTGGTAATTGGCTAGTGCAGACATTGATCGTGCCTGGCATTAAGGACACGCAGTGTGGTTTTAAGGTCTTCGAAGCTGATGCCGCACGCGAAATATTCGGTCGACAGCGGATCGTCGGCTGGGGCTTTGATATGGAGGTTTTAGCAGTCGCTCGTAAGCTCGGCTATTCTATCGAGCTGATTGAAGTGCCAGATTGGCGGGATGTCGTTGAGGGGAGCAAAATCTCTGGGAACGGTGCTCTGAAGGTGGCCTTGCAGACCTTCTCGGATCTTTTGAAGATTAAGTGGGGCTTGATTACCGGTAAGTATAAAAAAGTGAGCTTTCGTTATGTCCCGTATAAAAACTAAGCAACCAAACCGATATGCTCATAAACTGACTGGTCTTTTGCCTAAGTGGGCCGAAGAGCGCTATATCGTACCGGCATTGCTGGCGTTGGCAGCCGTTACCCGCTTCGCAACCATCGCAAAGGCTAGTATCTGGCACGACGAAGGCTTTACGATGATGCTGATCGCTCGTAATCCGGCCGAGATTTGGGCGGGATCTGGGCGCGATGTGCATCCACCGTTGTTTTATGAGCTGCTGCATTTTTGGACCAACCTCTTCGGTCGATCGGAATTAGCGGCCCGCTCGATGAGTGCGGTGGCTGGACTTGTCACGATCTATGTCTGCTATCTGCTCGTGAAGCGATATTTTGCAAAAACTACCGGTTATTTGGTCTTACTCATTCTTGCCGTCGCACCGTTTCTTGTGCGCTACAGTCAAGAAGCGCGTATGTATGGTGTGCTTGGTCTGTTCTTAATTACTGGTACCTACGCCTTGCTGCGGGCACTTGAGCCAGGCGATCAGAAAAAATGGTGGGTCGTCTACGTTGTCATGATGGCGGCCGGATTATACACCCATTACTTTACGGCTCTAGCGATGATGGCGCAGTGGATATATTTACTCAGCCTGACGCCAATTCATGCTTGGCGACTCGGCAAAACTCCCTGGCTATCAGCCCGTTGGTGGCTTGCCAATATCACCATTGTGGTTCTATGGATTCCCTGGCTACCTAGCTTCTATGGCCAAATCTCGCGTGGTCAAGGCATTAGCTGGATTCCAAAAACCACGGCCTATACCTTGCCGAATAATCTGTGGCAGAATCTCACCTTCACAGATGGTCGGCAGCTACCACAGCTGCTGTATTGGATCGTCCCGGCGCTGATATTGTTGGGAGCCGTATGGGTGACTTGGATACTGCGTAAGTCTAAGCCGCAGATCAAGATGTTGTTCTTCTATACTTTTGTACCGATCGTGCTGACGATCGTAGTCTCGACCATCAAGCCGGTCTATCAAGATCGCTATCTAGTCTTTGCCGCTAACGGAATCTATATGCTGCTGGGGATTGCCTTGCATCAGCTCATTGCTCGCCATCGGGCGACCGGCTTAGCGGCACTAGTTTTAGTCGTGGGGATTAGCTTGGTCGGGGTGATTAATGTCGGTCGGCAGGCCTCACATAGTATGGGCAAAGTTGGTGACCATGTGGTTGCCAACTATAAGCCGGGAGATGAAATGGTGTCGGCTGAGCTCTATACTTACTTCGACTTTAGCTATTATTGTACGGATGTGTGTATTGATAGTCGCAATCGTCAGGCTGAGAAGGGAATGATGACAGCAGTTTATCCGGCGCCATGGTCACAACTTCGCCTCAATACGACGGGTGGCCGTCCCAATGGCTACGGCGAGTCGGCTTTGCTCTATGATCGAGCCGATCAGATTTACGTTGATGATTGGGCGGTTATACGGCCCGCCTCGGGGCGCGTTTGGCTCATTGGTAAGCCGGGTGACAAACCCTACTGGAAGGCTACTCCCGCTAACTGGACGCAAGTCGATAGTTTTGTGACGAATTCATCCGAAGCTCGTCTCTATCAGGTGCAGTAGACTCCTGATTGCGGTACAATATGAGGGTTATGAGAAAGGGGTTTAACGCCGATGTTAGATCAATTGAAAGCAGCCAATGAGCTGCGTAAGATCCAAAAAGAGCTCAAGAAAGTAGAAGTTGAGGCCGATGCTGGTAACGGCGCGGTGGTAATCGTCATGAATGGCGAGCAGAAGGTGACGAGCGTCAAGCTTGATCCGAGTAAGTATGATATCGATGACACTGGTCGACTAGAGAAACTGATTGAGTCAGCTGTCAATCAAGCCAACTCAACCTTACAACGCGAAGTTGCCGAGCGCATGAAGGGCAAACTCGGAGGACTCAACCTACCCGGCATGTAGATCTGTCTGGAGGGTGAGGCGTATGACGCAGATTTTACCGAAGCAAATCACCCAGCTCGTGGATGAGTTTGCTAAATTGCCATCGATCGGCCCGAAGACGGCTGAACGGTTGACGATGTATTTGGTGCGCTTTGGTGACCCAGATCGCTTAGGCGAAGCTCTCCAGCAGCTGCGGGCCGGGCTCGGCTTTTGCGCGCAGTGTCATAGCTATGCGACCAGCGAACTCTGTGACATCTGCGCTGATTCCAGCCGCGGTGATGACATCATCGTAGTAGTGGCCCAACCGATGGACATTGTCGCGATGGAACGGATCGGTAATTACCAGGGTCGCTATCATGTTTTGCATGGTGTACTGTCGCCGATTGATGGAATTGGACCGAGCCAGCTGAGACTTGATTCCTTGACGGCTCGCGTTCAGCTCGTCCAGCCAAAAGAGATCATCCTGGCCACCAATGCAACTGTCGAGGGCGAGACTACGGCGTTATATGTTGCCCGGCAGCTGACACCGCTTGGCGTACGGGTTACTCGGCTGGCCCATGGTCTCCCAGTTGGGGCCGACCTCGAGTATGCTGATCAAGTCACGCTCGGTCGAGCCTACACCGGTCGGACGGAGATCTTGGTGTGAGTCAGTTCGCTGGCTTTGCGAAGTCGGTTTTGCTCATCGATTTTGAATCAACTGGTTTTGTAAAAAATTCAACTGGCGATATTATCGACTCCGGCGAGCCAACTCAGCTCGGCGCGGTGCTCCTAGACGCACGATCACTGCAGGAGGTTAGTCACTTCAGCTCTGACATCCAAGCCGATCCCGCCAAGCTCGATGCTTGGGTGCAGGCACACACCGACATTACCCCTGAGAGAGTCATCCGGGCTCCGAGCCGGGCTGAAGTTGCCAAACGACTCGTTGAGCAGTTTGCACCCGAGAGTGTGTTTCTCGCCTCGTGGAATATTCATTATGATCGCGGCTGGCTAGACGTGCTCTTACGGAGTATTGATCGGCGTGAATCGTTATTTGACTACCACCATATAGACGTCTGGTCATTGGCTTATCATTATCTCTGTTCGCATGGTCGATCAGATGTGATACGCTCAGAGGAGACATTTGCATTATTTGGGCAGTCGGCCCGCGCTGCCCACAACGCGCTCGATGACTGTCGCCGAACGGCTGAAGTTTTGCGAGCGATAGTATTCGATAAAGGAATCAAACCATGAAGCTCTCACTGTATAATTCGCTGACAAAAAAGAAACAAGCTTTTGAGCCGCTTAAGAGTGGTGAAGTGTCGATGTATTCGTGCGGGCCGACGGTGTATGATCACGTTCACATTGGTAATCTACGAGCATTTATCACCGCCGATCTTCTCCAGCGGGTACTGCGCACGGTTGGTGAATATGACGTCCGCTGGGTCATGAATATTACCGATATTGATGACAAGATGATAGCTCGCGCCGCCGAAGAATATCCCGGTGAAGATCCGGCGACCGCGGTCAAAAAACTGGCTGATACCTACGAAGCGAAGTTCCTCAAAGACCTATCTGCCGTCGGCATCCAGACGAGTGACTTAGCCGAACGACCTCACGCCACTGATTACATTCAGCAAATGCAAGTCATTATCCGTGATCTACTCAAGAAGAAAATTGCCTATATATCAGATGGCAGTGTGTATTTTTCGCTTGCCGAGTATGAAAAATCTGGTCACGACTACGGTCGCTTGGTGCAGGTCGATTATGATCCGCAAACTCGCATTGATGATCAGGAGCAGAAGCAAGGCGCTGGTGACTTCGCACTGTGGAAAGCCTATAAACCTGGCGAACCAGCTTGGGATTTTGACGTCGAGGGGGAGAATCTACGTGGTCGCCCGGGCTGGCACATTGAGTGCTCGGCCATGAGTACCGACATCTTAGGTCGGGAGTTTGACATCCACACCGGCGGCATCGATCTGAAGTTTCCACACCATGAGAACGAGATCGCTCAGTGCGAGGGTAGTCTGGCCCGTTATTGGGTTCATAATGAATTTTTGACCGTCGACGAGGCCAAGATGGCCAAAAGCGCCGGGAACTTCACGACTCTTGACGATATTGACTCGCCACTAGCGTTTCGTATGCTTGTTCTCTCTGCCCAGTATCGGAGCCAGATGGATGCGTCGGCCGATGGCTTACTCGGGGCCGAGAATCGTCTGAAAAGTTTGCGTGAATGGACTAGTCGAGTCATAAATAACGAATCAATCGTCAATGATGATCATATCGCCGATCTTGAGCTGCGCTTTGATGCCGCCGTGGCCGATGACCTCAATACGCCGCAGGCCTTAGCGGTGCTATCAGAAGCAGAACGAGCGAATGTCTATTCGCCAGAAATGCGACGTTTTATTGAGCATGTTGATGCAGCTTTGGGGCTACAGCTTCTGCACCATCAAAAGGACTTGCGAGCCGATTCGGCCATCGCCGAGTTGCTTGTCGAGCGTGAGCGGGCTCGGGCTGAGCAAGCATTTGAGCGCAGTGATCAGCTACGTGCAGAGCTGACGACCATTGGCGTTGGTATCGAAGATACGCCCGATGGGCAAGTTATCTGGCAGCTTGCAGACTAATTACTAAATAAATAGTCCCCCGATGAATCGGAGGACGGTAGAGTTACTTCCAAAAAGGACCACAACGCTCGCAGGTCTTACCGGTCCCACGACAGCTGGAGCAGCTGGATGAGCGGCGATTGTGTGGCTTGTCATTGCAGCCGTAGGGGCAATCCTTGACTTCTTCGATATTGCATCGACGACAGGTAGCCATGACGGGCTCGCTTTCACTCGAGTCGGGCGGGGCTTTAGCTCATGATTGAACCAACAATCCAGAGGACCATAAGGCACACTAGGGAAGCGCCGATGATCCGGATGATGCCGACACGGCCGAGGGTGAAAAACAGAAAGAATATGGCGAGTAAACCGCAGGTTATCACCTGGATCACCTCCTCGCTGAGATCGTAGGTACGTTGGTGGCTAGATTATGTCATAGTAGTCAGCATAAGAAAAGGGTGGAGCAGAATGACTGCTCCACCCCGTGTGGGCGGGCATTAGCCGCGTGGCCTTTTCGGCACCCGAAGGAGAATGGGTACGAAGACAGCGACGAGCACCCCGATCATGATCGCTGGGATGATATCCCAGTCATTGTAATCGGCCACAAGAGCAGCGCCGATCACGATGATCAACATCGGTACGGCCAAGCTCAGATAGCGAGCTCGGGGATGAGTGGTTCTGGTGGTCATGGCGTTGCTCCTCACTTGACGACCGGATCGAAGTGCAGACGGCAACCGACGCCAAACGGCAGAAACATGTTGCAGCGCTCCTGGATCCTCAGCCGAGGCTTTGTGCTGCTCAAGTGCTTGACGGCATCCTTGAACGCCCCCCAGTACACCGTGACGATCAGCAGGCAGGTGCCGCCGACGATCACCGAAGCCTCAGGGCCAGCTGGGGCCGAGAGAGCCGCGCAGAGTACGCCTGACGCACCGACCACCGCTGCCTGGCTGGCATTCTCGTAGCGGTTCACGAAGCGCTTGACATCGTTACTGCGAGACACCGTCAGTGTCCAAGTCCAGCGCACATAGTCGCCAGGGAGCAGACGGCTTTGAGCCAAGCTGCCGGCCGTTTGGTAGGTGCTGAGCTTGGGTGATGCGGCGACAGGGTCGCCGATCAGTCCAATTGAGATGCCGACGGTGAAAACCAGCAAGCTGATCCACCGGGCAAGTTGATATTTCGTCTTGGTCATCAGAGCCCCCATGTGTACTCTATGCGCGGCGGAATTTCCGCCGTTGACCAAGGTCTGCCCATCTGTAGGCAAACCAGGATAGCGTAGTCCTATTGATGATGCGCGTCAAGCATAAGCAAGATTTACAGATCCACCTATCTGGCTACCAGATTGTGTTTTAGGGGCTGTTTACGGTAAAATATGGTCGCTGTGTACAGCTAATGCATACAGTCAAAATCAAACGCTGAATTGATTTTGGGGCGTCGCCAAGTGGTAAGGCACCGGTTTTTGGTACCGGCATTCGCAGGTTCGAATCCTGCCGCCCCAGCCAAGCATTACGACTAAGTAGACGCGTTTGCACAGTTAGATTTAGTCATAGTGCTGGGAATAGTATTAAATTACAGATTTTATAGCATCCTAAAAAGAAGTTATAATGCTCAGACATATTACAACAATAATTTAAGAGGAAATAGATATGATTACCGGATATTGCGTTAAATGCAAAGAAAAGGGCGTTGAGCTGTCAGCTCCAGAAATCCACAAAACTAAAAAAGGTGGGTTTATGGCCAAAGGCAAGCACGATAAATGCGGAACGACGGTTTGTGCAATGATGTCTCAAGACAATGCAGAAAAAGCAGTAGAAGACGGCGCAACAAAAGCTTACTAAACACCTCAAGTAAAAGATTTGAAAAAAACGGCCGTCCCCCGAGAGGGACGGCCGTGGGCGCCGATCGGAATCAGCCGATGGACTCGTTGAGCCCCTGCTGCGACGAGACCACCGTCACGCCCGAGTCCTTGACGGCCTGGACGATGGCAGTGAGCTGCGCGACCGAGACCGTGTAGGTCGGATCCGTCGGGTCGACAGGCGTGCCGACCTCGTGGAAGGCGAAAACCGTCCAGCCGTTTGTGGCGATGGTGTCCGCCAGGATGGTCTGGATGTCGGCCAGCGTCGTGCTGTTCTCGATCGAAATCGAATGCACGTTGTACTGGTCCCAACTCTCCGACTTGTTCGTCGGATCGTCGCAGTTCCGCTGATCCTGGTAGTACAGTATGGCCAGGCTCGTCACCGTGGCGTTCGTGGCGCAGTAAGGCGTCGCGAAGAGGGTGGGGGCCTTGCCGAGCAGATTGGTCAGGTAGGTCTTGCTGTTCGCCAGCTCGGCCTGAACTTGCGCCTGCGTGAGCGTGGTCAGGTCCTTGTGATCGACGGTGTGAGCGCCGATGTCGCCACCCTGTGCGACCCAGTCCTGGATCTGCGTGGGTGTCATGTAAGTCCCGACGCCGTAATTGGCGTTGTGCTGGGCCGTGTCAGTGATGATGTACATCGTCGGCGTGTAGCCGAAGGACTTCATCACGGGCAGGCCGTACTTGTATGCGCTCTGCCAGCCGTCGTCGAACTCGAAAGAGACGAGTGGGCGGGAGAAGGGGGCATAGGTTGCCGGAAGAGTCGTGGTGGTGGATCCACCGGACCCTCCGGGTGCGGGACTGGGCGTGCAGCTGGCCGCGAAGAACGCGAAGCCAGCGATGAGCATGGCCAACAGTTTGCGGTTCATTGTCAGGTACTTCTTTCAGTAAGGGATATTACATAATAACATTATAAACTACTCATGTCAATATCTGAATGCTATGTAGGAGTGTCCAATTTGTCTAATATACATCTGCTAAGTTCCAGACCCGAATGCTCAGCCATACAATCAGCCTTATTCAATAAGACCCGTTAGGGGTCTTTTTTGTTATGATGTCAACATGATACATGATCGATACAAGAAAGCGCGGGGTGGTTGGTCGCGAATTTTAGATATCCGCTGTGAGAACTGCGATAGTCATATTTGCTATTACCAAAAAGACGGACCCGGTCATTTGAAAAGGATGTACATTGATCGCATGCAAGGCATTGATATCGCTGATGATACTTTGGTTTGCCCACAATGCCAGGAGACGCTCGGTGCAAAAATGATCTATAAAAAAGAGGATAGGCCAGCGTATCGGCTGTTTGTTGGCTCGGTAACAAAAAAGATAGTAAAAACACCAATTCTCAAAGCGAAATAGTCTACTAAAAACCGTAGGTACTTGTATTAAGGTTCTCGCTCGAGTACAACGCTCAGCTAAGAAGTGAGCCTGCGTATTCTTGCCCTCCTCATATAAAGCCTCCTCAGAGTGGGAGTATAATGAAGGTGTAACTTAACTCTCTTAAGGGAGGTATTCTATGGAACGTTATTCTATCGGCGGCGTAATCTATTTTCTGATCGGCGTCTTTATGGCTAGCTCGCGCGGGTATTTTGCAGACCTAGGAACGATTCAAAACATATTATCAGCGTTATTGGCAATTATCCTCTGGCCACTCCTATTGTTTGGAGTGAATCTCAACCTAACATTCTAAAACCGCTGCAAATTTTTGGCTTCACAAGAAGCAAGTGTATTTGGTTATCTGAGGAGTTTTGGTCAGTATTATGATATCAGATCGGTCTAATGTTGCTGAGGCTACAATTTGGAACTATTCAACGGTAACGCTTTTTGCGAGATTGCGCGGCTGATCGATATTGAGACCGCGGGCGCGGGCTACATAATAGGCAAAAAGCTGCAACGCCACATTATTTACAAGCGGTTGCAGCATGTCGTTGTCGATCGTCGGAACGATGATGGTATCGGTCGCTTCGCTGATTGACTGGTTAGCAATGGCGATAATCGGTCCGCGCCGTGCATGGACTTCTGCGATATTAGCGCGCATCTTGTCGCTCAGGGCGTCGTCGGTAGCAAGCGCAATAGTCGGCATCTGCTCATCGACGAGGGCGATAAAGCCATGCTTAAGCTCACCAGCACTCAGGCCTTCAGCGTGGGTGTACGAAATCTCTTTGATCTTGAGAGCTCCTTCGAGCGCGACCGGGTAATTATATTGTCGGCCAATATAGAGCAGACTGGGTGACTGATGATATTTCAGTGCCACCTGTTCAATTGCCTGGTGACTATCGAGTACTTTTTGGATCATAGCAGGTAGCTGTTTAATCTTATCGAGCAGGGTTTTTATTTGCGTAAACTCAAGGCCATTACCCCGACCGAGTAAGACAGCATGCATCAAAAGAATCAGTGATTGCGAAGTGAATGCCTTGGTGCTCGCCACTGATATCTCTGGACCGATGTGATTATAGACGCCAGCGTCGGTCATGCGGGCGATGGTTGAACCGACTACATTGACGATACCGGTAGCCAGCACATCGTGGCGCTTGGCTTCTTCGATGGCGGCGATGGTGTCGGCTGTCTCGCCAGACTGCGATAAGGCAATCAGCCAGGTATGTTCATCAATGTTATTTTTGTTGTAGCGAAATTCTGGCGACATCACGGCGGTCGTCGGTATATCGGTCAGCGTATTAAAGTAGAGCTCGCCGAGTTTGGCCGAATAGTATGACGTGCCGATGCCCAGCAGCACGACTTGTCGAATATCTTTCAGTCTGTCTCGAACATCGATCAGTCCGCCGAATTTCACCGTGGCTTGATCAAGCACGATACGCCCACGCACCGAATCTTCGATTGCCCGCGGTTGTTCCATGATCTCTTTGAGTAAGAACGAATCATAGCCCTGCTTGGTGGCTGAGTCCATATCCCAATCGATCTGAGTGATTGGCTTGGTCAGTGGTGCATTTTCAAAGCTGACAATCTCATAGTCGCTACCTCGCACGTCAATAAGCTCGCCATCCTCTAGGTAGATGACTTTTTTTGTTCGATCGATAATGGCCGACACATCGGAGGCGATGATAATCTCGTCGTGACCAACACCGACTACAAGCGGGCTTGCGAGCTTCACGCCGATCAATCGGTCGGGCTCGTCTTCGCTTATCACGCAGAGAGCGAAGGCGCCAGTCAGCTGCTTGATGGCTGCTAGCGTGGCCTGACGAATATCCCCCTGGTAGAGACTGCCTATCAGTTTTGCGACCACTTCGGTGTCAGTTTCACTATCGCAGAATATGCCTTGTGCTTCGAGCTGGGAGCGTATGGCTTGATAGTTTTCAATGATCCCGTTATGCACCAACCAGATTTTTTTATCGCTGCTGGCATGAGGGTGGGCATTTTGTATGGTGGCCGGACCATGGGTTGCCCAACGGGTGTGCGCCACACCGACAGTGCCGACATGCGCTAATGGATGCTGACTGAGAGCAGATTCGAGCTCGACGATCTTGCCGACGGCTTTTTGCGAGTAGATTTTTGATTCGGTGGCCATCGCCACACCCGCTGAATCATAGCCACGGTACTCGAGGCGCTTCAGACCGCTGACGAGGGTCTGAAGGACTTCAGACGGTGATCCACTGTAGGCGATTATTCCACACATATTGGGTAGTATAGCAAATCAGCGATTCGACAGTATTAGTTTTGGCAATACTCGGCTGGCATGCGGTATATGATAGTATGCAAATATGAACTGCCTGGTCATTTACTTGCGTGTACGCCTTTCCCAACAACATGGCTGCAAAGTCTAGGTTGCGTATGCGCAATAGCTTGAAGTCCTACCTTTTTGTGGCGATCCAAGCTGGCTTGCTTCTCGGTCTTGTCCTGCTACCCAATCCTGGGGTGAGGCCATCGGGCCAGGTGCAGCTGATCGGCCGGTTTTTTGAAATCAGCGGGATAGCTGTCCTACTGATAGCTATCTATGACTTGCGACGATCGCTCACCGTGATGCCCACGCCGATAGAAAAGGGGGTTCTGCAAATACGCGGCACGTACCGCTATGTTCGCCATCCGATGTATTCTGCGGTAATAATGTTGGCTCTAGGCATAGCTGTGGGGAGTGGAGGTATCTATAAGTACGTACTGTGTGGTGGCTTAATGGTGCTCTTTCATTACAAGGCTCGGTACGAAGAACAATTATTGCAGGCTAAATATCCAGAGTATGCCGACTATATGAAACACACCCCAAGGTTCCTCCCAGTGAGTTGGGGCAAGCATCCACCAAAGAGTACTCCATAGCGCATCGGCACACCCTCAAATACCAGCCGCTCGTTATTGAAGGCTTCTGATATCATGTAGGTATGAAACATGTTCGAGTCCATGAAAAGTATCAAAGCGACTACAGCTACGCTCTGACCGAGCCAGCAGGCAAAAACTTCGATCCAGCTTTCAAGCCAGACTTAACACCAAAACAAATGTTTCAGCTTGGGATCTTTGGTGGTGATTATTTCACAGAGGCACCAAAAGAGTTTCCAGCTGACTGGTTTACTGGCGTGACGTTTTCGGGCGGACGAGGTGCCGATAAGTCGCTTAACTATTTTCGCGTCAATGCTAGTCAGCCACTAAAAGTCTGGCAAGCTAATGACTGGATTTATCCCGAGGATCCGCATGGCTGGGTGCTGTGGTATTGCCGCTACTATATGGGTCGGCGCA
The DNA here is from genome assembly GCA_046350755.1 of Candidatus Saccharimonadota bacterium. Taxonomy (GTDB): domain Bacteria; phylum Patescibacteriota; class Saccharimonadia; order CAILAD01; genus CAZDEK01. The sequence goes on from JAXLZV010000001.1 coordinate 53,395, forward strand.
TACCTGAAGAGGACGCGCGACAGATTCGACGTTGGAAAAATATGCGACGCCATATAACGCAACTACAAAAAAGCTGCCTGCCAGGCGATGAAGCCTGCCGACCGCGTCAGCGACAAGCCTTATTGCACTGGGCCTACGATGCGCGCAAACTCTAGTCGCCACGCATGAAAACTTTCTATACGTAGCCGTGTCGGAACACTTGCCAGAGACGCTTGATAGTGGCCATATTCAGCGGAGTGATTGTTCTCCCACGCATTCCTTCAGCCGGTACCATTAAGCGGAGTTGCGTGGGGTACAGCGAGATAGTAACTGGTGAATCATATTTTTCCCGTTCGCCATCGACACCGACGACAATCTGACGTGACTTGCTTGTCACCCGAAAGTTGGTCGTTTCCCACTGCAAAAAATTCGTTGGCAGCTTCGAAGTGAAGAGTTGTTTGAGAGTGATCGTGGTCATGAGTTGAGCGATGGTCGTATCATCAAGCTTCGTAACCACGGTGACTTGGAGTTGCCCTGTACTGAGTGATTTGCGATGACCAAGCTCGATAAGGTTGAGCGTTTCATACGGGTTCACACCGACTAAGATTTGAATAGCCCGCCTGTGCTGCTTACCGGCTTGGTCGCGAAAGTGGAGATCATAGGCGGGCCGGTCGCCTTCTAAAATAGACTGCAAAACCTTGCGACTAGTAGCCACTTTATGATCACGATAATCTGGGCTGTCGACGATATCCGCATATAGCCCAAAAGAAGCGTTATTGAGGAATGCGCGACCATTGATGACCCCAACGCTGACAGGACGCTCAATACCGTGGAAGCTAGCCAAGGCATCAGTGATCCGCTCCGGGTCGAAACCGGCATCGCGGGCAAAATGACAGCGCGTACCTCCCGGTAGGATAACCAGCGGGAGATCGTGTTCGAGGGCGACCTTCGCAACCGCGCCTAGCGTACCATCACCGCCCGATACTCCCAACACATCAACTCCATCGGCGACCGCCTGGCGGGCCAAGCCTTCGATTGAGTCGCCTTTTTTGGTGATAATAACCTTTATCCCAAGAGCTTTGGCGCGTTTATCAATGCCGGCCTTAATGGCTCGACCATTGCCCGATTTGGGATTAATGATGAGCACTGGCTGACGAAAGCTCGCCGTGGACTTGGTTTTTTGGGCGATAGCCCGTTTTTGCACCCAGTACCGTTCGCGAAGAGCTTGCACGAGACTTACATAGATCGCCCCTAGGCCAATCACCAACGCCAGGCGTCGCAGATCATTATCGCCACTCAGATACAATCCCACGCCGATTGCTAGCATGACCAGGCTGATGATGAGCAGCCCCCAGCCATACCGCTGGCGCCGTTTTGTACCAGTAAAAATCAACCAGCTACTGTACAAAAAGCCAACACTAATCGCCGCCAGCCCCAGCAATAGCCATGGTCGAGTCAGTATCGCGAGCAACACGACTCCAACCATAGCGAGAAAAGTAACTAGTGCCAGGGCCGCGGCAAATCGCCATTTTAGTGAGAGTTTCATATAATCAATTATAGTATGTCTTCCAAGCCTAAGTTTTTTCGTCGAGTCATTCACGAGTCTCCACTACTACCTGATTTTATTGCCGGGTCGGTGATAGACATCGATATTGCCGTGCTGCAGTCTCTCCATATCGGCTGCATGTTGTTAGATATCGATGATACTTTAATGGAGCGGCGTGGCGATGAGTTTGCACCAGCAATCATCCAGCATCTGGGACGCATTCGTGAGTCCGGCATTGAGCTCGTGATGGGGAGCAACACCAATCGCGACATAACTGCGCTGGCCAACTCAATTCAGGCTCGGGTGGTTGAGAAAGGCACCCGTCATTTTAAGCCAACCAAAAGATTTTTCCGCCGAATACTCGCGACCATTGAACTGCCGCCAGATCGTGTCATGATGGTGGGGGATCGAGTGATTAATGATGTCGTAGGTGCAAATCGTTCAGGTGTACAGACCATCCTAGTAGAGCCTGTTGAGCGCCACCTCGGCTGGCACTCTCAACGCTATCGGGCATATCTGATGCGTCATTCTGTCCAGGCAACAAGCTAGTTCTGCCGAGGGGAAGCTATCTTTTATGTACCGATCGCATCAGCTGCTAGAATGTAACTATGCCCGATGCCATCCGCGACTATGATCGCGCCAGACAACTACTCGAGATCTATCGTGGTGAGGCTGACGATTTTTTCAAACTCTGGCCACGCGATAAGCAATTTTTCTTTTCGGATGATGGGAAGGGCTTCATTTCATACGGCATTCAGCACCATGTGGCGATTTGCATGGGGGATCCAGTCGGTGCGCCGGATTCGATCCAGCCATTACTCGAAGCCTTCACGCAATATTGCTCAGACAATAAGCTCACTGCGGCATTCATCCAGACTACCAATCGATATCAGCGGCACTATCAAGCGATTGGCTTGCGGAGTCTCTTAATAGGGGCCGATGCAGTAATTCAGCTGGATGGTTTTGCCGAGGAGACTATGCACAATAAATATTTTCGTAATCTGGAAAATCGTTTTCTCAAAAATGACTATCGGTTTGAAATCTATTCGCCACCTCATAGCCAAAAGCTGCTCAGTGAACTGCGTGAAATTTCTGAAAGTTGGCTGTCTCTGCCGCATCGTAAGGAGTGGTCATTTTTGACCGGACGCTTTGATGATGGCTATCTCCAGCAGGTGGCAATCTATGTTTTACGTGATGCCGATGGGGTAGCTCAGGCCTTTGCCAACGACTTGCCATCCTATAAACCTGGGGTTGCCACGATCGATCTCATGCGTCATCGCGCTGACGCCCCGGCTAATAGTATCGATATGCTGTTTACTCAACTCTTTCTGCGGTGCCAACAGCAGGGCTATAGCTCGTTTAACCTTGGTCTGTCACCGCTCGATGGCCAGCCTTTCATTACAGGCTTTGCGGCTCGGTCACTCATGTTTATCTATCGCATCAGCGACAGTTTTATCGGTTTTCGCGGGTTACATCAGTTCAAATCCAAATACGAACCCCAGTGGGAGCCACGGTATGTATGGTTCCAGGGCGGGACACTCAGTTTGCAGCCAATCGGGGTAGCTGTCGTCAAACTCTTGACCGGATCATAAGCCTAATAATTTTGCGGCCAGCAGTATTCGAGCACACAGTATTTCAGTTGTATCTCGGGAGTATAATATAAGTAGAGGAGGTGATTATGAGCTTACCTAATACTTATACGAATAAAAATGAAACCGGCTGCTGCGCTGTGCCAAATGTTGGTGCTTGGGATAAAAAGGAACTAACCTTTAAAAAACAGCAGTTCGTTCGGATGTACACCCGGAGCTTCATGTTCATGCCGCTCAATATAGCCAAGATCATGACTGCTTTGCAGAAAACTGTCGAGGAGGCTGGCGCCACGCCGCCATCGCAAGAAGTGATGATCTTAAGTCGCGATGTATCGCCCTGGAAAGCGGAGCAGCTGTATCACGTGAGCAAGCCTGTGCCGAAGGCTGATAACGTTACTCTGGATGGCACCTTTGAGTCACTCGTTTTTGAAGGCCCATATAGTCAGGCCGGCAAATGGTATAAGACACTCGAGGAATACGCCAAACAGCAAGGTCGCACGCCGGTGAAGACGTATTTTTTCTACACGACCTGCCCGAACTGCGCGAAGCACTATGGCAAGAATTATGTTATCGGCTTAGCGCAAGTCGCTTAGCTAGCCGCACAAGCCTCAGTTCACCAAAGTTGACACTGTTTTACGAAGCTCTTATGCTAACAACATAAGCATAGGTAGGGTATGTTACTCAACAAACGAAAAAATATAAAACTCGTCGCACGCATTCTGCCCGCGATGCTGTTTTTTTACTTGCCTTTGTTCTCGGAAATAATCATGCGGATGCTGCTGCGTGTGTACCTGGTACCGGCATGGCTACCCTCACCAACACATCCATTACCGCGCCTGCAGCTGGCAGCTATAAAGTCTGGTTGCGTGTCGCATCGGCTACGCCTTCGGCGGTGAAATCTCGGGTTGAAGTAACGCCTTCGGGAGGCAGCCCGACGTGCTTTGATGCGACCAATCCATCGCCCAACTCAACTGGTTGGCAGTGGGTGAATGTCGGCACAACCAATTTTACCGCCAGTGGTAATACCGTAAAAATCGTCGGCGTTGATGCTGGTTTTCGAGTTGATCGCTTCTTGATAGTTGCCGCGACCACCACCTGTACGCCAAGTAACACGCGGGTGACGAGCTCTAATCCTATCGTCGAGCCTGGTGATAACTGTATCCCGGTAACCACCACCACGCCATCAAACGGCAAATCCCAGCTTTACCGTTTCTGGAGTCCGAAATTTGATAATGAACATTTTTTCACGCTTGATACGGCTGAGTATAATACGCTCCTATCAGATTCCAACTGGGTATACGAAGGCCGAAGCTTTTCAGTCGACGATTGTAAGAGTGGTACCAAGCAGTCGGTGCATCGGTTCTGGAGTCCGAAGTTTATGAACGCACACTTCTACACAGCCAACACGGCCGAGTATCAAACACTCCTCAAGGATAGTAATTGGAAATATGAGGGCGTGTCCTTCTGCGCCGATGCCGCGTCAGCCAGTGGGAACAAGCCGGTCTACCGTTTCTGGAGTCAGAAGTTTCACAACTCACACTTCTACACGACGGATTATGCTGAGTATCAAGTATTGCTCAAGGATACAAACTGGAAGTACGAAAACATCGCTTTTTACGCCTGGTAGCCAACATCCCCCCAATACTCCACAGGACCTAACGTCTCCAACTAAAAGGACCGATCATCACTATGCTCACCCGCTTGACTTCTATACCTCTTAAGTTTATTCTTTTGACAGATAGTAGATAGTAGATAGTAGATAGTACATAGTTATAACATCAATATATATAATGGCTCCCCATGAACATCAAATCATTCGTTAAAATTATCCCAGCAGTGGCGTTTGCCCTGGTGGCTTTTGTTTTTTCTGGTAGTCACGCTAAGGCGGCTAGCTGTGTACCAGGTACCGGTATGGCGACTCTCACCAATAATGCAGTAACCGCTCCAGCCGCTGGTAGCTACAAGGTCTGGATCCGTGTCTCGGCCGCCTCAGCTCTAGCCGTCAAGTCACGAGTAGAGGTCACCCCATTGGGTGGCACGGCTACTTGCTTTGAGGTCACTAACCCAGCTCCCACCACAACTGGTTGGCAGTGGGTGAACGCTGGTACGACTACGCTGACTACAACTGGTAATACCGTCAAAGTCGTCGGAGTTGATGCCGGTGTGCGCGTCGATCGCCTGATCATGGTAGCAGCGACCAGTACCTGCACTCCGAGTAACACCCGGGTAACTACCACCAGCCCCATCACCGAACCAGGAGATAACTGTATCGTAGCTGCTCCAACCACCACGGTGACAACCACCGTCACGCCACCACCGACTTCAACCGTCACGCCACCACCAGCCGACACCACCGCACCAGTTGGTCCAGCTAGCCTCAACGCCACCAGTGCTGGGGCTACGCAGATCAATCTGTCGTGGCCAGCCGCCACTGACAACGTCGGTGTCACCAGCTATATCCTGACTCGCAATGGTGTGCAGATCAGTGCTGGTACCAACTTGAGCTACTCCGACACTGGCCTAACCGCTGGCACCACTTACCAGTACAAGGTAGTGGCCCGTGATGCGGCGGGGAATGTGTCGACGGGGGCAAGTGTTTCGGTCGCCACGCAAAGCGCGACGGTTACGAACCCAGCTTCAAAAACGAAGTAAGGGCGCCATAGGAAACCCTCGATGCCTACCAAAACTACCCGCAAAACCCCCGCTCGTAAGAGTAACGTCGCTCGACCCAAGAGTAAGTCAGCTCTGAACGCGAAGTTTACCTTCTCGCGTTCTCAACTAGCGATCGTGATTGGTCTTGTTCTCGTCATCGGTGGCATCATTGTCTGGCGTGTACTGGCGGCTACCAGTCAAACCGAAGTTGAGACTTGGCCAGCTAGTGGCGGAAATACCAAGACCGTTGCTGACAATACCGCCTCGGGCGGGAGCTATTTGGAGTTTTTGGCGCCAACGGCGAGTACAACGGTGACGCCAGGCACTACTACACCACTTCCCGCCGGTCAACTTCGGACCTATCCGCTCCATACGAATATCAATGCCACTACCTACTGGGTTGGGGAGCTCTTTCAAAATACGCCCGATGGTAGCCAGGTTTGCTCGGCCTATAACAGCAACTGGCTATATTCGTTCTTCCGCCTCGCGCAAGTGAACAATTGCAAGGCACCGACTTCGGGCTACGTCAGTGGTTGTGATGCTGTACTCAAAAATACAGCCGGCAAATGTGATGATGTAAATAGTATTGCTAGCCTTCGTACCCCAGCGAATGGCTACTTTCCGCCGGGCCTACAGGCAATATATGAGAATCCTTTCTATATCGATTTACCCTACGATGACTATAATCCGACCGATGCGACCGATATCACCGGTTATGCAACCCGTTGTGCCGATATCCCATGGGCTAACGATCCTGGCTATCAAGGCAATTGCACCAATCGTAATTTCTCTTACATGAAAAATCGATGGGTTCAGGTAATGGCAAATGGTAAGACGTGCTATGGGCAGATCGAAGACGCTGGCCCGGCCGATGATGGCAATGGTAACCCCCACTATGATGATCGCGTATATGTGTTCGGTGCAAATGATGCTCGACCAATCAATAAATCCTACAATAGTGCCGGTATGGACATATCACCAGCACTAGGTGCGTGTTTAGGTGGGCAATTCAACTCAGATTTAAATGTGAGTTGGCGATTTGTCGATTCACCACCTGCTGGTCCATGGACGACAATCGTAACCACTTCTGGTCCGCAGTAATTAGCGTATTAACAAACCCAGGATACAAATATGCCCACTAAAACTACCCGTAAAACTCCCGCTCGTAAGAGCAACGTCGCTCGCCCCAAAAGTAAGTCAGCTCTGAACTCGAAGTTTACGTTTTCCAAAACTCAACTAGCGATCGTCATTGGCCTCATCCTCGTCATCGGTGGCATCATTGTCTGGCGAGTACTGGCCGCCACCAGCCAAACTGAAGTCGAGACCTGGCCAGCCAGTGGTGGGAACACCAAGACTGTCGCTGACAATACTGCCTCGGGTGGCAGCTATCTGGAGTTTTTGGCACCAACGGTGAGTACGACGGTAACGCCAACACCAACGTTATCTATTCCTACTGGTTACAGCCAGATATTCCTTGATAATTTTGATGGTTCCTCTCTCAATACACTGGTCTGGAAGCCTTATAATAACAACTATGGGAGCGGAAATAAGGAAGAAGAGTGTAATACGCCTAATAACGTGACGGTAAGTAATGGGTCACTTCTTATAACCGCTAAGCGCGAGAATATTGTTTGTCCGGGTACTTCGACGAACTACAGCTTTACGTCCGCCTTCTTGGGAACTCGTGAAAATAATACGTACTTCCCGAAATTCGCACGTTATGAGATGCGAGCTAAGCTACCTCACGCCCAGGGCCTCTGGCCAGCTTTCTGGTTGCGTCACCGTAACGGATCTACCAACCCGCTAGGAGCTGAAGTCGATGTGATGGAGTATTTCCACTCCCAGGTTCCTGGTAAAACCTCATCAACTCTCCATTTAGATGGCACTTCTAATGTGGCGAAGAAGACAGTGGCTTTTGAGACTCCAACAACTACACCTGGATGGCATACATGGGCAGTTGAGACTAAGCCTGACATGATCGATACAACCAAGGTTAATTTTTCTTTCACATTAGATGGCACTGAATTCTTTAATATCACTCCATCCCAAAAAGCTTGGGCAACTGATGCGACAAACGGAGTTGACCCGAACCATATGTTTGATATTGCAATCAACATGGCTGTCGGAGGCAACTACGTCGGGCATCCGGATGACGAACTTGGTTGGAGTCGTTATCTCAATAAGTGCCTTAAGCCCTATGGCGGTGCAGCACCCTGCGACGGCACAGGAATATTGCGCGCCAGCTTCCCAAGTACGTACGAGGTCGATTACGTGCGAGTATTGACCAAGAACTAACATAGCCGGACTAAGTCTTGTGACATCCAAAACTACCCGAAAAACCTCAGGTCGCAAGACCTCTGCACGGAATAATGTGCCTCGGTCAAAACCCAATTCTAGCTTCAATGCTCCCTTCAAATTCTCTAGTAAGCAGCTCGCTATTGTTCTTGCCTTAATCCTCGTTATCGGTGGCATCATTGTCTGGCGAGTCCTAGCCGCTACCAGTCAAACCGAAGTTGAGACTTGGCCAGCCAGTGGCGGGAATACCAAGACGGTCGCTGATAACTCTGCCTCGGGCGGGAGCTATTTGGAGTTTTTGGCGCCAACGGCGAGTACAACGGTGACGCCAGCGAGCGGATTTGTGCACCCAGGAGTATTGGTCAGTCAATCACAGCTGGATTTCGTAAAGGCCAAAATCGCGTCTGGTCAGGAGCCCTGGACGAGTGCTTTTAATAAGATGAAATCAAACTCGCTGGCGAGTAGAACGTACACACCAAGTCCGGTACCAAAACTTATGTGCTCTACGAGCGTTGGGCTTGGTGAAGGATTTCCACAGGCTGGCTGCACTGAAATGAACCGCGATGGAGCCGCGACTTACACTCAGGCGCTGATGTATGCCTATACCGGAGATATCACCTATGCGAATAACGCCGCCAAGATTATTAATGCTTGGACTTCCACTCTCAAGGAAATCCCGTATGATCAGCCCAGGACTTCAACTGGGGCACAGGCATATTGGCAAAATTTACTGGTAGTTGGCTGGTCAACTGAGACTATGACTCGAGGGGCCGAGATTATTCGCTATACCAGTAGCGCTATGACACCGGCCCAGATTACGCAGTCTGAAACTTGGTTGAAAGGCTTCATATATCCGTTCCTGAATAGCTATACGGCCGGCGGCAACGGGAATGGTGGCATGACCTGGACCGAGGCTATTATGAATATTGGAGTCTATACGAACGATAGAGCTATCTATGATAAGGCAGTTGCTTGGTACAAGGTGAAAATGCCTCAGCTGATTTATCTTACCAGTGACGGCGCACGGCCACCTTTGCCGACCGATGCTAACACCGGAAAACCTTGGAGTTGGGGTACCGGTAAGGTTGATGAGCTTTGGCGCTACCCGACACAGTGGGTGAATGGCCTCGAAACGGAGACTTGTCGAGATATGGGTCATACATTTATGGGGCTGGGTCCAATGAGCAATATCGCAGAAACAGCCTACATCCAAGGGACAAATAACTTCTACGCTGACTACAAAGATCGAATGGTTGCAGCCTATGAACTCAATGCTGGCTATACGAACCAAATGCTCGATGAGATGGCGAGAAGCGGCTTAGCGACCGACAAGCCTGGATTTGATGCTATTAGTGCAAATGGGTGGATGCCGACTAATTTTCCTTGCAGTGACTTCATCTCGGGTGGTGGGAGTTCACTACTCGGCACTGAAATCGCATACAATCATTTCGCTAAGCGACTAGGGCTTTCCATGCCGAATACTAAAAAGCTTGCCGAGCGCACCCGCCCGCAAGCTGGCGGCAATCATCTATTTTTCGAATCTTTGACTCATTACCAAGCCCCGTAGCGCGCACTGCTTGCCTCATTGCATCATTCATGTTAGAATAGTCTTACAAATTAAGAACGTTTATGAATTTCGGGTCTTTTTGAGTCTCATTTGAGACCTCATGTAGGGGAGCTGCCTCGCGAATTCATCAGCGAGTAAGTAGTTCAACTACAATCAGAAAGGCTCTTTTCTTTTGCAAAATTCATCTTCATTCCGACGCGGCCATCGTGGTCGCCCTAATTCACCGCATCGCCCCCGTTATGGCGGACAAAAACGGCGTAATAATGGCAAACAATCTATTGATCCATCAAAGTTTGTCAACGCAGCCGTCGAAGCCAAGCTCGAAACCCCATACGAATCTAAGCATCAGTTTGCTGATTTTGGCTTTATCGCTGGCTTACAAGCTAACCTCGATACTAAGGGGTATAAAACTCCAACTGCTATTCAGGACGGGTCTATTCCAGCCTCACTCGAGGGTAAGGATGTGATTGGTCTAGCCAATACTGGCACCGGTAAGACGGCAGCTTTTGTTCTGCCGATCATTCATCAGCTCAAGACGACCGAAGACAAGCGTACGGCGCTGATCATCGCCCCGACGCGTGAGCTGGCTACCCAGATCGATGACGAATTTCGCGCCTTCGCAAAAGGCCTGCAGCTTTACTCGACCGTTTGTGTCGGTGGTATGAATATTCGTCAGCAAATTCAGCAGCTCAATCGCCACCCACAGGTCATTATCGGTACCCCAGGTCGCCTGAAAGACCTCGTGCAACAGCGCGCCTTAAACCTGTCGCGGGTTGGTTGGTTTGTGCTTGACGAAGCTGACCGCATGCTTGATATGGGCTTCTTGCCTGACATCAACTTCCTGATTCAGCAGCTACCAGAAAAGCGCCAATCGCTGTGCTTCTCAGCTACGATTACGCCAGAGATTTCGCGTCTCTTGGACAAGATGCTCAAAGATCCCGTCACCGTCTCGGTACGCACCACTGAAACCAGTGATCACGTCGAGCAGAACATCGTTAAAGTCAGCGGTCGCGATGAAAAACTAGCTAAGCTCCAGGAGCTCTTGGCGCAGCCAGACTTTGATCGCGTACTGGTTTTCGGCGAAACAAAATTTGGCGTCCAGCGCCTAGCTGACACCCTCTCGCGAGCGGGCATCCCATCAGAAGCCATTCACGGCAATAAGAGCCAGCCGCAGCGCCAGCGAGCCCTCAAAGCTTTCAAAGACGGACGCGTATCGGTACTCGTCGCCACAGACGTCGCGGCTCGTGGACTCGATATCCCCTTGGTCTCGCACGTGATTAACTATGATCAGCCGCAGACCTACGATGACTATATCCACCGTATCGGCCGCACTGGTCGAGCCGGCAATCGTGGTCACGCCCTGACGTTCGTCGACTAAATATCTGAAGTAAAAAGAAGAACCCCCAGTGAAGTCGGAGTCATAATGACTCGTTCTTCACTGGGGGTTTTGCGTGCTCAGTCCTTCGTGCGCAGCTTGGCCAGCTTGTCGCGGCGCTGCTGCTGTCGGCGAGCCAACGCATTCTTGCGCATTGACCAGCTGATATAGACGCAGAGCAGCCCAACAATCACCACCGTCCAAGCGATCTTCGCCTGGAGGCTAATCCAGTCTGATCCGGTGTAGGCCAGCTCTGCTACCGGTTCGGTAGCGACACTGGTCGTCGCCGGTACTGCCTCGCGCACGATGCTGGTGGCCGAGATCATCGGCTCCGGCAGGGTAGTGGAGGTAGTTGTGCTGGTGGCCACTGGATTGGTGGCAGTCGGGACAATCGAACTGGTGGTTGTAGGCACCAGTGTGGTCGAAGTCTCGACCGGCTGGGTATCCGCCGGCTCGTGTGAGTTGCGGCAGTCCAGCGCCAGGTAAGGGCTGTACACAATCTGCACGGCGGCCTCGTCATCTTCGCGACCAGGGATAGCTGCGTAGACGATGAGTTCACCATCACCCACCTGGGGAACCAGCAACGGGAATTCGAAACTGGCCTGATCTCCAACGGGGAAATCAATGATGTGGTGCTCGATGGCGGTGCTTTCTTCGACTGCTTGCACGTTGACCGGCTGCTGCCAGACATTTGTGATCCGCGCAACAGCGCTGACGTTACCGTCTGGAGCACAACTGGTCTGGCTCACGACGCTAATCAGCGTCGGTGAATTGGTAGCACCGGCGGGAGTGGTCAAACCACCAATTCCGCAGGTGAGAAGTAGGGCAGAGAGGATGAGCTTGAAAGGTACACGCATAGCAGACTCCTTAGGTCTGGGGCGAATAGATGGCTCAGCTCGTTTTTGAGTAAACCGTACTACTATACACGTGTTTCAATAATATGTCAATAGTAAGGGCTTTTAGAGTAAAAAACCCAGTCGACGAGTAATCGACTGGGCAAACGCGCTAGGCGCCGGTATGAAAGTAGCTAAAGAACCAACCAGCTCGTTCGTGATAGCCATCCGCGGTCAGATGAATGTCATCCCGCTCGTAGACGTCGATCCGATCACCGAGGTACGTCTGCCAGTCCAAGACTGTCATCGTTGGTATGGTGGCCGCGATTGAACGTACCAGCTTATTGAACCGCGCCGCGCATTCGGCGATCTTGCCGCGCTCGCCAAGGGTGACAAAGCTTGTCGGCAATCCATCGGTGGCGGTCATCGCGGTAAAAATGCGCCGCTCCAGCTCGGAGTCGGTCACTGGGCTCGCGCAATCGTTCGTCCCAAGAGCGATCACGAAGACGTCAGTCTTGGGGGCGGCAGCTGCAATCAACGGCTTTGCTTCCTTGAGGGTTCGTCCGGACTTACCATCCAGATTCCAATTGAAGCCATGAGTGGACTTGAGCACATAGCTATTCGTGCCAACGGTTAGCGAGTCGCCGATCATCGTGAGATTACGATTGCCGGGCGCAGTCGTAGTCTGCAAGACTGGCTTATCATCAGCTGACCGAGCCGTCAGCTCAGCCTGCACGGATGCCGGAGTCTTTGCCGGAGCGGTAGTCTCCGCTCCCTTGGTCTGATTTGAGGCCATAGCCAGACAGACAGCGATAAAAAGGATCCAAATCACTGGACGATTCATGGGTGAGCCTTTCGCAGAGGTACAAGAAGTGGTTTTGAGTAAACCGTACTACGCTACACGCTATTAGACATTTTGTCAATAGTTAGGATAAGTCATCATCTTCGATTGAGCCGACAACCCGGCGATAAATAAAGTAGCCCAGGCTAATCAGCACCCCTACGAGGACGAGGTAGGAAAGTGGCTTGATGTTGGCGGCGATGAGCTCATATTGTTCACCCAGGACAAAGCCACCAAAACTCAGTATGGCGCTCCAGGCTAATGCTCCAAGAAACGACAACAGCAGAAAAGGAATGAGCTTCATTTTATGGAGTCCAGCTGGAAGAGAAATGAGCGAGCGCATTCCCGGGAGCAAGCGGGCAAAAAACACGGCTGACAGGCCATGCTTCTCAAACCAATTGGCTGAACGAGTAATGTCTTTTGGTTTCAAGCCAATATATTTCCCATACTTTTTCACAAAAGCTAGCAAATGATGCTCCTGGAGGGCACTACCGATCGTATAAAATAAGCCGGCTCCCACCAAGGAACCAAGCGCACCGGCGACGATCACACCGTAGATATTGAGCTGACCACGGTAGGCTGCATAGCCGCCAAACGGCAAAATCAGCTCAGAGGGAAGGGGAGGGAAAATAGTCTCGATAAACATGGCCAGGAATATCCCAAGATAGCCAAAATCGGCCACGATGTTGGTAATCGTATCGGTCATTAGGGCTTGTCCTGCTTACGCCGGATGAGCTTTTTGGAGATATTCTTTGCCGAGGTCTCAAGCTTTTGCTTCCAGTGGTGTGCCCAGGCAAATTCGGTGGCGAGGATCGCCAATCCAGCTATCATCAAAACGATGCCGGGACCGGGGATACCGGGAAAGGAGAGGAGCAATCCTGCCACAAAGACAGCTACGCCAATAATGAAGATGAGGGTTTTTTTCGTTGCCCGGGCAATATGTTTCATCTCCTTATTGTAGCAAATGATTGATTGATTCTGCTCACGCTTTACATATCTAGCGTAGGAGAAAATAATGAGGTCAAACAAAGTAGGGATGTTAATTATAAGGAGAATCATCATGAAGACAATTACTATTAATCGCTTGAATGTCAGCTCGGTGGCCAAAGTCGTTGGATTTTACCAGGCAGTCATCGGCTTTGTAGTCGGCTTGGTCGTAACGATTGGTTCTGCAGCCCGCATTTTTTCTGAATCATCAGGCTTTTTGCAGGCCTTTGGCATCAGCGCCGCGGTGGCAGGCTTTGCAGTATTACTGTTCCCACTGGTGGCATTTGTCATTGGCTGGGTTCAGGGTGTAGTTTTGGCTTTCATCCTAAACGTCGTGTTTAAAGAATCAAAAGGACTCGAAATCGAGGTCGAAGAGGCTCCGCTCAAAAAGTCCTAACCACTGACTGGGGCCGAACCGAACACCTGTTTGCCCCGACAGTTCGCTTTTTGACCAAAGCGTGGTATACTAGTGCTATCTAGAAGCACGTCCTTGTGGCGTGTCGACTCGCCGACGTGAGACTCCCAACCTCCCGAAGTGCGATTCTCATTCCAGAGTAGAGCAGTAACGGGTGCCAGACGATTCGTAAGTCGGTAGAAGTAGGAGAAAGAATGTCAGCTAAGCTTTTTGTGGGATCACTCCCATATAGCACAACAGATGAAGAATTGCGTGAGATGTTTGCCGGTGTCGGCACCGTCGAAAGTGCGAAAGTTATTTTCGACCGGGACACTCAGCGCTCGAAAGGCTTCGGCTTTGTCGAATTGTCTTCAGAAGAAGAAGCGCAAGCTGCTATCAAGCAGTTTGACGGCACTGAAATGGGCGGTCGTCGTATCGTCGTCAACATTGCCCGTCCGATGACGAATCGTCGCGACTAAATTCACCTGGCTGTTTACTCAGCACATCAACACCCCCCTCGACTTTGTCAGCGGGTGTTTTTGTTTACGCCGCAAGTGACCTGAATCTGATACAATACAGCTATGCACGAGACGAAAACCCCCATCTACCCAAGCGAACTTATCATCATTCGACATGGACTGAGTGAGCTAAACGTTCGCAAAGCGATTGCTCTGGCCCGCAAGGAGGAAGACCGCATAATGGTCGAAGAAATCCGCGATGCAGATGTGCGCCTCACTGATGTCGGTCGACGTCAGGCCTTTCAAACCGGTGAAGCGATGGCCGCTAAGTTTGACCGCATCGATATCGCCTACGTTTCGCCCTTCGTCCGAACTCGCGATACTTTTCTCGAAATCCAACGCGGTCTTGGCTATGATATGCCGGTCAATTATGAAGATCGTATCCGTGAGCGTGAATTTGGAATCTTTAGTCAGTTGACTATGCTGGGTATCGAGAAGCATTATCCGCAAGAAGCCGCACGTATGCGACTCGAAGGGGATTACTATTACCGACCGCTCGGCGGCGAGAGCTATCCGGATATGGGGGTGCGGCTCCATAGCTGGCTGCACTCACTCTACCAACACCAGTCCGGTAAACGCATTCTTGTCGTTACTCATGCCGATGTTGTTCAGATGATTCGCAAGATGCTCGAGCGTTTGACCGAGGCCCAACTACTGGAGCTGAATCGTACCGACGATGTACATAACTGTGGAGTCACCAGCTATCACTACGATGGTCACGTCGACTACCTCAAGCTAACTAACTATAACGAGATATTATTCCAATGATGAAGAAAAAATTAGTATTTGATATTGAGATGGTCGGCGAAGACTTTGATGCTATGGATGAACTGACTCAGGCCGATCTCATGAAGAGCCTGCCAGACAAAGCGGTCGATCCGAAAAAATATGATTCCGAGTTTCGCGAGCTCAAGCGTAAACTCGTCTTTTCACCGCTAACAGGCAAAGTCATTGCCATTGGTGTCTATGATCCAGATACGAAAAAAGGCGCTGTCTATTATGATGCCGGCTCGACGCAGCCCGAGGATCAAGAGATTGATGAGATAAAGTATGTAGCTATGACCGAGGCCGAAATGTTGACCAAGTTTTGGGCATTAGCCGAAGTACATGATGAATTTATCAGCTTCTTTGGACGTCGGAGTGATGTGCCGTACATGATGATTCGTTCGGCGATCCATGGCGTACGACCGACCCGGGATCTGACCTCAAATCGCTACAATAACATGGCCGCTCCCAGCGCCACCCACTACGATGTATCGGAGCTTCTCACTTTCAACGGGCTAGCGATGTATCGTGGCAGCCTGCACCGCTGGTGCCGAGCCTTTGGAATCGATACACCGAAGACTGACGAGATGGCTGGGGATAAGGTTGATCAAGCCTACAAAGATGGGAAATATCTAGAGATCGCTCAATACAACGCGCTTGATCTCAAGGCTACTGCCGACCTCTATCATCATTGGGAGCGCTACTTTAAGCCACAGATGTAATCATGGAGCGTCCAGGAAGAGATATGCTACTTGGAATCGTCGCGATTGCCGTGGTCTGCATCGGTATTGCGGTGGCAATCATCATGGTCGAAGCAAGGGCTAACTGGGCGACCATTGTAAATGTGCTACTTGGCATACTTTTTCTCGGGATGGGCGTGTGCATTGCAGTTGGCTATTGGGTGTATAAGGACTAAGCTTTTGCGCCATGTCGCGCGCGCAGGGCGTTTAAAATCACCACCACATCCAAGCCCTCCTGTAAGATAGCGCCAATGACGGGTCGGATGCCGCCAATCGCAGCAATCAGCATCAGGATAACACTGACACTAATCCCAAAATATATACTCTGCATGGCTACTTTTGTTGTGCGTTGTGAGATCTCTACCGCCAGCGGCACGCGTGATAGATCGTCTAACATGATCACCACGTTGGCCGACTCACTTGCAGCCGTTGAGCCGCGCGCGCCCAGCGCAATCCCAACATCGGCAGCAGCCAGCGTCGGCGCATCGTTAATACCATCGCCGACCATAGCCACAGGACGGGCAGTTGGCTTGAGTCTCCGTAAGATACTGAGCTTATCTTTTGGCAAGAGCTCTGCATAGATGCGTGATATCCCGATACTGTGGCCGATGCGTTCGGCGACTGACTGTTTATCGCCAGTTAACATCAAGCGATTGCGGATGCCAAGCTGTTCAAGACGCCTCACCGTAGATTGGGCTTCTGGCCTGATTTCATCGGCAAACGTAATTACTCCCGCGAGTGTGCCAGCGCGGGCAACCAAAATATCAGTTGCCCGTACGTGCTTTACCTTCACTAAACCGCGAATTTTTTGCTCAGCCAAAAAGGCGTAATTGCCTACCAACACTGTGCTTGTCCCTACACGCGCCATTACTCCGCGACCAGGGACTTCCTCAACATTCTTGATCTGAACTAGCCCAATCTGACGGTCCTTAGCAGCCTTAGTAACCACAGCCGCAAAAATATGCGCTGAGCCAGCTTCGACACTGGCCGCATACTTGAGCACATTGGCTTGACTCATGCCAAAACCGCGAATTTCACTGACTTCCGGCTGACCTTTGGTAAGAGTGCCGGTTTTATCAAACGCAATAGTACGCACCCTCGAAAGCACCTCTAGTGAGCCGCCATCCTTAACGATAATCCCATGCCGCGCGGCTCGACTCATACCGGCCACGATCGCCACCGGGGTGGCAATAAGTAACGGGCAGGGAGTAGCAACCACCAGTACCTCCAGCGCTCGAATCGCCTGTCCAGTAAAATACCAGGCTAAGCCAGCAATGATGAACGTTATTAACGTAAACGGAATGCTAAACTGGTCGGCTAATCGGACAAGCGGCGAACGCGATGAAGCCGCTTCTCGTACCAGTTTGACGATTTGTTCGTACTGGCTATTCCGACTATCTCGCAATACCTGAATTTCGATCAGCTCATCTAAGTTAACGGCTCCGGATAGCACCAATCCGCCCTTGGTGATGGAGACCGGTAAGCTTTCACCAGTCAAGGCGGCCTCGTCTAGATGAGAGCTCCCAGCCACCACCTTACCGTCTGCCGGCACGACTTCACCCGGTTTAACGATCAGCGTGTCGCCGACGACAATCTGGGCGACGGTAATATCGTCATAACTTTTGCCGTGCTTCCGATGAGCCAGTTTGGGCGATCGCTTGAGCAGGGCAGTGAGTTCTTTCTTCGCCCTAGCTTGAGCGTAATCTTCCAGCGCTTCACCACTCGTCAACATCAGTAGCACAACTGCACCAGCTAAATATTCTCCAAGCGCCAGTGAAGCCACGATAGCCGTGATAGCGATAATATCGATACCGATTTTTCCGGACAAGATTTCGCGTATCATTCGCCAAGCAATCGGCAAAGTGCCGATGAAGGTGCCGCCTGCCAGGATAAACTCTGCAGCCAGACGATAACCTAGCACATAGCTGGCTAGGCCAACCACTAGTACGCTAGCTATAAAGAAAATTCGACCATATCGACGGATAAATGAGCGGACACGTTTCACACCCCTATCGTACCAGAAGCAGAATGATTTTTCTTATGTTTGTCACGCTGAAACTATTGACAAGTAAATACTTTTAGTGTAGCGTAGTACGGTTTACCCAAATCCAGAATCTACTTTTCGAAGGAGGTGATCTGGGTGAACAGTACCCTGAAATACATCCGCAATGTCATGTGCGTCATCGTCGGCGCCGGTAGCTTCGTCGTATGTAGCCCAACTACCTCCCTCGAAGCCGCTGCCGCCAACATCCCCAGTGCAAACTGTGTAGTGCAGCCCAGTGGTGTGATTTCGCCGTCGATGGCCGAAGGCTTTCGGGCTTTCTGGCCTCTGTATGTGCAAATCGCGACTGCGGAAAATATTGACGCAATTTTGATTGCGCCGATTCACTACCGCGAACACTTTGGACGAGATAATCCGAGTAATGGCCAAGGTATCTTCCAGCTGTACTCACTCGTTCAATCGGGGAGCGTATCCTTCCCGGATACTGATGGACAGCCCGTTGCTGACGAAGAATTTATTCGTCAGGGACGACTGGCTATGCAGCTGCTCAAGGGCAAAGTTGACGCCCCATTGGATTCAGCACCTCCCGACGATACCGTGAAGTCAGCCTACTACGGTTATAACGGTCGTAATCGACTGTATGCTTCACAGGCGCGTCCCGGGCAGGGTCCGTGGGATGGTTCGCCGTATGTCATGAATACTCCTGGTCAGCGCGAGCTGATTATGATGACTCATGACGGTGGCCTAGGTCCACGCCGGCTCGACAAACGACCAGGTGCCTGGCTCATCTACGAGGAGCTGCGCCGTCAATGTTCAGCGCCTCAACCGTCAACTGTGACGCCGGCTACCGAGGGACAACCCTCAAGTACCAACACTGCCGGACTTGATTTTCTGCAATTCTTGAATCCAAATCTCTCCCCAGGAGGTAAAGTCATGAAGGAGTTCACGATCGAGTGGCAGCCCATTCATATGGATGGCGAGTTGACGCTTGTCATCCTGGCAGGGCTGTGTGCTCTCGCAGCAGCCTGGCTGCTCTACGATGGCAAGTGGAAGCGCCCGGAGGGCATCTTGCTCATCGGTACGTTGGCTAGCTCGGCTCTGGCCTTTGCGCTGCTGGCCGATCAGTTCGGTCGTCAGTGGAGCTATGACATGCTCTGGCAAAACCTGACAGCAATCGTCAGTGCAATTGGCGCTTGGCTGGCTTATCCACCTCGGGTAACGGCAGTCAAAACTGCGCTGGTTGGCATGCTGATCATCAATATGGTACTCTTCAGCGTCCGCCTGAAGACCAACGGCCGTGATGCATTCAGCGACATCGGTCGGATGTTCAAGCCACTGTTGACCACCAGCCTGAACTTGCTGCGCAAGATCATGGGCTGGCGACTGCTGTGGACGTTCATCGCTGCCATTTTCACCCTGATTGTCGCGGCCTCGCGACTACAAGGGGATACCTGGATGTATGGTTCGTCGATCAGTAGCCTAGTCGGCATCACCTGTATCTTCTTGATCGTCAAGAAGTCCAAGGCGAGCATCGCTGAATAGTTGATCACCTCACACCCCGGAGTAGAGTACAACCTCTCTCCGGGGTTTTCATATATACTAATTAAGTAGATAAGGGAGATCCGAATATGGAGGTAGGGAATACGGCAGCTGATTTTAGTCTGCTCGACCAGATGGGTAAAGCACATAGCTTAGCAGAGCTCAAGGGAAAGCACACGTTAGTCTACTTTTATCCAAAAGATGACACCCCCGGCTGCACCGCCCAAGCTTGCTCGTTACGTGATAATCTCGAAGAACTACGCGGCCTGGGCGTAGAAGTCTTCGGCGTGTCAGGTGACTCAGTCGAGAGCCATAAGAAATTTGCCGCTAAGTACGACTTGCCGTTTCCAGTTCTATCCGACCCCGACAAAACAATGATCGAGGCCTATGGAGCCTGGGGGGAGCGCAATATGTACGGACGAAAATTTATGGGTATCATCCGTTCAGCCGTCTTGATCGGACCAGATCTTAAAATCGAGGCGCATTGGCCAAAGATTCAACCTCTCAAAACTGTTCCAACTGTTACAGCCTGGATGGAAGAGCATACTCACTAAGTTGCGCTGGTAACTTTGCTATACTACTCACTATGAAGAATTCAGCTGTTCGCGTCCGCTTTGCACCATCACCGACTGGTTTTCTGCATATCGGTGGGGTACGCACGGCCCTCTTTAACTATCTCTATGCCAAAAAGCATGGCGGTAAGTTTATCTTGCGGCTCGAAGACACCGACCGTGAGCGCTTCGTTGGAGAAGGCGTCGGACAGATTGTTGAAGTGCTCAAATGGCTAGGCCTCGAACCCGATGAAGGCTATTGGGAAGATACGCACAGTGGTGAGTTTGGTCCATATATTCAGTCCGAGCGACTGCCAAATTATCAACAGTCGGCCGACCAGCTCATCGAACAAGGGCTGGCCTATCGCAGCTACATAGCGCCAGACGATTTTACGCAGCAGCGTCAGGCGGCAATTGATGCCAAGCAGCCATTCGTGTATCGCCGCAGCATGGAGCCATCCGACGCCAGCTCAACTAATGCACCAATTCGCCTCGATATCGATGCTCTGACACAAAAGCTTGGTAGTCAGACCGTGACGTGGAATGACGAGGTGAGGGGTGAATTTTCAGTGGAATCAGCAATTATTGATGATTTTATCCTCATTAAGGCCGATGGTTTCCCAACATATAACTTTGCAAATGTCATCGACGATCATTTAATGAAGATTTCGCATATTTTGCGTGGTGACGAATTCATCAGCTCAACACCAAAACACGCCCTCCTCTATGACGCGCTAGGCTTCACGCGACCACGCTGGGCACATCTACCGGTTATCCTAGGAGCCGATGGTGCGAAGCTTTCAAAGCGACACGGCGATACCGATGCCTTACAGTATCGCGACAAAGGCTATCTGCCAGATGCGCTGCTGAATTTTTTAGCGTTACTTGGCTGGAATGATGGCACCGAGCAAGAAATCTTTTCGCGTGATGAGCTGATTGATGCCTTTAGCTTAGAGCGAATCCAGAAAAGTCCCGCCAAGTTTGATCTCGAGCGGCTAAATTGGATGAATGGCTTATTCATTCGTGAGAAACTCAGCCAGGCGGAGTATTTAGATCTAGCTAAAGCTGCTATTACGGGCGCCAATCTTCCTTGGAACGCCGCGGCCGAAGCCGGGGCGCTACTCGAGCGTGATCGCATCAAGACTCTAACCGAACTACCGCTGGTAGTAGATTTTTTTGTGCAACCACCGTTAGTCAATGAAACTATGATTACGCTTTTAACGAGCAAAAAACCAGCCGAGGTGATAGCTCAATTACTGGCGGCGGCTCATAGCGCCTTAGAAGCAATTGACTCGGACCACGACGCCATCGAGGCCGCACTTCGAGATCGGGCTCAGGAACTCAACCTCAAGCCAGGTGATTTTTTCTCAGCGATTCGCATAGCCATCACTGGTCGCACTCAAGCCCCTGGACTCTTCGAGACCATTGAAGCACTAGGTATCACCGAAACCCAGCAGCGGATATCAGCTGCATCCTCCAAACTGCGCTAATTAAAGCAGTGGGATTGATTATTAATCATTACTGTAGGGAATATCTATGTGTTCTGTAGCTGCAAACGTGCTAAAACTCAAAGAACGCGCGGAATTAGGGCGCATTCAGTACTTCTCGATAATTTAAAATGCTGAACGTACCGCTCAATGGGAAGGATGGTGGAGGGGTAAATCTCAGTTTTTTATCGTAACTATTGAGGGTTGTTGCATATCCATCAACTGGCGTCTGATTACCTCCCGAGACATATGTCCATGTCCAATACTGGTTTGTGGCAATTGCACCGTATACTACTATGTTGCCTTTCACTGTTTGATTACAGTTCGTACCAGCCAAAGTATCTTTTTGATACCATACATGTCCATTTTGTGCGAGCATAGCTGCATTTATTTCAAGATTATTTGGCGCTTGGCGGGATACTTTAACATCTTTTTGGGCAATAAGCCCCAGCGCTGCAGACCCATCTTTGGCGGCATACTTAATATCCCCCATTATTGTAATGGTTTTATTGGTACTGCCGTTAGAAGGTAAGTACGAAGCAGCTATAGTTAGACGACTAGGATATGTCTGACCAGGGATGTTGCGAATCCAAACATTGTCCTCAACATAGAGTAAATCATTCGTCGGATGAGCTAATGTCTGTACAAAAGTACGGTTGGTTGATGAACATTGTTCGCGCGTCAGTCGATAGACATCAATGCCACCATCACTTCTCAGTTCTAAATAATAGCCGAGTTTGGCCGAAGGATTTCCCGCATTGGTCGGTGGAAGATAGTGACCGTTGGATTGTGCATCAGATTTAATTTTCTGTAAATCTGCTGTGACTGACTGGAAGTCAATTGGTGATACTGGGAATTTCCACAGGCTCTGAGGTCCACCGTTTCCCCAAACACCATTTTTCACTTGACCATTACCACCAAACTGAGCACTTGGGCGGTAGGAAGCCTGGGCAGAGGAAATGGTATCGTTACCAACTCCATCAAAATGTATCCCAATATTGCTGTGCAGTGGCCCATCAACACTTTCATTCTGCCCTATCCAAATCTCGGTGTTGGTGAGAATTGCATATTGAGCAAAGGATGGAATAGCGATAGATGCCTGAAGTGTACGCTTAGCGCCGTTTTTTGCTTGACCCACAGAGCGCACAGTTGCAGATGCACTGGCTGAAGTTGGAGGTTGGATATAAATAGAGTAGTTGCCGATCACCCGGCCATCCGGACCCTTATAGTCATAGTCAAAAGGTCCATAGCCATAAGCACCAAGCGTACCGCAGGCTTTACCGTCACAATAATCGCTTACGTTGTGACTTAAGTGCCACAAGTAATAATTCATCCCAGCCTCTGCGATATAGGTAGAAGATATTGCGCGTTCAGTACGTTGCGCAAATCGTTGTTGAGCTACTATACCTGTGGCCATGATTATCGCAATCGTTGATACAACTACCCCAGTAATAAGTATCTGTATGAGCGTAACGCCGGATCGATGTAAGCATATTTTTTTCATAGATTTGTCTTGAGATTTCTTATCTGCACTTTCGTAGATACCCGCTGATCACTCGGTAGTACCTTGGGGTTGGGGTTTGTAACAAGCAGTATGCCGATCTGCCGAACGGCTAAAATATCTGGCGAAGTACCAATATCTACCTCATTCTCATTGAAATACTGAAAAACAGCATCACCGCCACTATTCTTTATTGCTGTTATGGTATAGGTTTTTGAATCTGATGGTAAATATGTGTAATTTGGTGCAACACCGCTGGCAGGAATTACGTCTACTTTCAAGAAGCCTCCCTGAAGGTAATACCTCGCCCTATCGGGAACACTATCGCGAGGAGAAAAATAGCATTCTATGGTAAGATCATTTGCCGATGCTGCAATGATTTTATTTGTTGAACGTATAACTCGACTTACTCGATCGAGTGTATTAATCGCAGCGTAATTAGCTTTCGTTTGTGCACTTGCGAATAGATAAGCTTGCCAACCACGATATACAGCAGTATAGAGCAGTAGTGAGCCCAGAATGATCAGCGGCATAGTGATAATAAGTTCAATCAGGCTCATACCCTTCGGCGATTGTATCCGCCTCATTGTACAGTGATCCCTGACGACTGAATGGTTGAACGCCCGGAAGTTGTCACTACGATATCCCATGCTCCGGTAGCCGCTCCAGTTAAATCAAACGTGGCACTTAGTAGGTCGGGTGCAGTATAAACTACCCCAGTTGCAACCCGATCGGGCTCGCCAGCTTTGCGAAGTGTTATAGTCGAGCCTGAGTTAAAATTATCTCCCGTAATATCAACTAACACGCCGCTTGTCGCGGTAGTTGTTAATGGGGTAACTTGTTCGATTTTAGGATATGAAGTTGGACTCAAGGCGCCTGTAATGGTAGCCGTTGTATTGCTTCCCGGGGCAACCGTAACTGGTTGATATGGAGATGTTGCAAGCACAGTATATCCCGCTACCGAAATTGCATAACTATCCCACTCAATCAGGCTTAGTGATATTTTGCCGTTATTGTCGGTCGTAAGAGTTTGACTATACTTGCTGATACTCGGTGTGGTATTGATCACTTTTTGACCGGAAACAGTAATGCTGGTATTGGCGATCGGTGCCCCAGAGGTATTGAGGATAGTAAGGTCCAGATTTGAAAGTTGGTCTATCGAAAATGTCTTGATCGTTGTTTGCTGAGCAACCATGCCAAAATCAGGATTTGCCGGATCTGGGAGCTGTAAACTCGCGGCATAGGTTTGATCGGTAGAAAAACCTGATTTCGTGATAACTACATGGTAATCCGTTTCTGCATCAGGCGGCAGCTTAGGTATAATAACCTGCCCCTGCACGTCAGTTTGAGTCTGGATATTTACCCCCGGGCTCACCGTACTGTTTGTGATTATAACCGATGCCCCCTCAACGGGTTGCCCGCTGGCATTTATAACGCGCACGATCAGTACTCCAGTATTGCCCGATGTTTCTGCTGTCTTGGCGGCGATATCCGAAGAATATTGTGCATATTGGTGCTTACCGTCAGTAGATAGAATTGTTATGGTAGCCTTTTTATAATCGTAGGGATAAATATCCTGTGGCTTGCCAACAATTGATCCATTTATATCTCCATCATACGGATTATCAACGTAACGAATATCTGTTCGCACGAGAAAGCGCAATTTGTTGCGAGTCAGAACCACTTCATCCTTGAGTGTGCCCGCAGGATATATCGTGCCATATTCAGTGGCTAGCGAATCATAGGGGAGATTTTTAAGCTCTTCCATTTTTTCTTGCGCTAATGCAACTCCAACCGACTTTGCTTTACTGCTAAATAATAAGACGAGATTAGTATTGACGAGTGAAAATAGCGCCAATAACATCATAGCCATCAAGGCAATGCCGATTATTGTTTCTACTAGACTCACTCCATGACGGAGTCTCGAGCGACGCTGCAACATAGTTTCATTATAGACGAACCTGCTTATGTTCACACTATATATATTGACAATATTGCTTATGCCTGGTATAATCATGCCTTACGACTTGACTAAGTCGGATTTGATTATGAAAAGTGAATTAGACACAACCCCCAAGCGCCAGTTGGCGCTGCTTATACCAGGCCACAATGAAGCTATTGTGATCGAAGATACTATTCGGTCAGCCCTGGCTGCCGGCCAATCGATTGAAGATATTTATGTCGTCGATGACGCCTCAACAGATGAGACGGCTTACTTAGCGCGTGGCATTATTGGTCAAAACAACGTTTATAAAGTTCAGCGCTCTGGTAAAGCTTTAGCTGTTAAGAAAGCTATTCGCCACTTCCGTATCATTTCACGGTATACCTGGGTACACATCGCCGATGCAGATTCAGTCTTCGAGAAACGCTATTTTGAAGAATTTAATAAGCACCTGGATGCTACGAAATACGTCGCCGCAACTGGCTATGTAAAATCGCTCAAGGGTGGTTGGATCTCAAAATACCGGGCCTACGAATATACCTTTGGCCAAGAAGTCATGCGCCGCATTCAACATATGCTCGGCGTGATTCCTGTTATCCCCGGACCAACCAGCTGTTTCCGGACGGACATCTTGAAATATCTCGACTTTGAAACTCACAATCTCACTGAAGACTTCGATATTACCATTCAGATTCACCGCCAGAAACTCGGGAAAATTGCATTCATCCCGACCGCCAAGACATTGACACAAGACCCGAAAGATTATCAAGACTACGTTAAGCAAGTGTCACGATGGTACCGTGGCTTTTGGCAGGGTGTGGTGGATCGACGCATCGGACTCAAGTTTCAGCGTATCGATGCCTATCTCGGCTACCAAATGCTCGAAATGTTTGCCTATTACTTTAATATCATCGTACTCCTGCCTATCCTGTTAATACAGGGTAAGGGAGTCTACGCGCTGGCGCTGACCTTCCTCATTGATGCCGGTATATTTTTTGGCGCCACGCTGATGGCGGCCGGCGTCCACAAACGCGCCGACGTTATCTCGGCCTTCCCACTCTTTTATCTGTTGCGCGTGACCAATATGGTGCTCTACGTCGTCGCCTTCGTTGAGGTGGTTATTTTGCGTCGTTTTCGCACCAAGCAAACTGGCTGGTCAACTGCCGGACGGCGCTACGCGATTCACAAAGAGGCATCTTCATGAAAGCCCGTAAAGTTCTAAACTTTGCTCTGTATGCGATGGCGGCCGGCTTTTTGGCTCTCCACCTCTTGCCAATTGGTAGCGTGCTGGCAAGTTTTAAGCCTGAGCCAACAACCTACGCTACCCTGGCTGCCAAAGCCGAATGCACAAATGGTGACTTTGATGTTCTCACCTTCGGCAATCCGCTGACGGACCCGCTCTATGTGTCGCTTAACAACTCCGAGCGTCTCGTCGCCCCAGTGCCGAGTGGTGTGAACTTAGTAAGTAATCCCAAAGCTCTCGAGCTAGGTACAAATGGTAAGCCGACCGGCTGGCTAGATGATAAATATGGCCAAAGCAATACTACGTTTAGCCTTGTGCGTAACGCCCTGCCAAATGCGAATGCCTTGCGGGTTGAAGTCCGCGACTATCAGGCGGGTGATGCCAAATGGCTGATGGACCCTGTCGCTGTCAAAGAGGGGCAGATAGTGAATGTAAGCTTTCAGTATCGCAGCCAGCAAGATTCCGACGTCGTTGCAACTTATATTAATGAACGTGGCGAGACGCGCTACGTGAATGTTACTCAGCTAACGAACACGAATAATCAATGGATGACCTATCGCGGCGATATCGTCATACCACCTGGTACCAAACAGCTCCAGATTGCCCAAGCGCTCACTGCCAACGGTGTTATCGAGTCGACTAATTACTCGATAACTAGTCGACCTATCAGTGGCTTTCAGCGTGGTATCGTCAGTATTACCTTTGATGATGGCTGGGGTTCAATTTATGAAAAAGGCTTGTCGTTATTCGAGAAATATCGGATTCCAACAACTCAGTTTGTGGTTGCTAATTACGACAAGGGTAAGGCCTATATGACCGGAGAACAAATTACTTCGCTGCAGAAAAAAGGCCATGAAATTGGCTCACATAGTTACTCGCACGCCAAGCTCACCCAGCAAAATGCCTCTGAGCTCCACACCGAAGTGGCGGGGAGTCAGGCCGTATTACAAGACCGCTACACTGGTAGCGCCTCAAATTTCGCCGCCCCGTTTGGTGTCTATAACGATGAAGTGAGCCAAAAGATTGCTCAGTGTTACCAAAGCCATCGTACTACCGACACCGGCTACAACACTGCCGGCTATGATCGCTATCAAGTTCGCGTCCAGAACGTAGAAGTCGATACGACGCCAGCCGAAGTCAAACGCTGGGTAGATTACGCACAACAGAATAAGCTGTGGCTCGTACTGGTATACCATCAAGTAGAAAATGGTGGCGAATACGCTGTCGATACCAGCGCCCTAGAAGCGCAGCTGAAAGTAATTGCTGACAGTGGTATACACGCCGCGACCTATAATGACGCACTACTTGAAACATACCCTCAAGGTCGTCAACTTGCCCCTTACTCGGGCTTCTAAACGCTAGAAGGCGGCTCGCTGCGCCAATCCAAGCGCATAGTCTGGCCACCACTGACCACTGGTCGGCCCACCATTACAGGCTCCATCTGACTCACCCGGGTATTTCACCCATAGTAAAGCATCAACTGGATTGCCACCCTGAGCCGACGGAGGCAAGCCGAGTCCACGGCCGGTTGGATTACACCACGAGAGATCAGGCATTGGACCCTGACCATTTCGGCTAGTATCGATTACAACATGCAAGCCGCCAGTCAAACTACTTAAGCGCTGACCGTAGCTGCGTGATTCTGCAGTGGTTAAGAAGTTGGAGACGTTTAAAGCCACACCTTGCAGACGAGGGGCACCAATTTGTCGGATACGCTGGGCGATCGTCTCAGGGCTCTGCCAGCGAGCATTGCCCGCATCGAGATACACATAATGATTAGCTGGCCCGGAGAGCGTATCAATCGCGTAGCGAAGTAGGCTAGCGCGTTCGTTGCGTTGCGCTTCCGTCAGACAATCCCAACCAGCCAGCGCGTCCGGCTCCAGAATAAACACTGCCTTCGAGCCACTAGCACCTTGGCTGATCGCCGATATCCAATTGCGATAGGCATCAGCGCTCGATGCTCCACCAGCTGAATAGCTGCCACAGTCACGAATCGGGATGTTGTACAGCACAAAGACTGGCAGGGCACCTTGCCCACGCATATCACCAATCCACTGACGAGTGGCCTGACCGACATTAGCGTACCAGTCGCCCAGCCAGGTTGCGACCGGAGTATTGGCGATTTTGGACAACAGAGCCGCGTCGGCCGGCCGTGTGCTAGCCAAGGCTGCACGAGTCTGTGCGGCCGGCGAGTCCGGATCGATGAAAAGCCGCTCACCGGCGAAGGGGTTAGTGCCGACTTTTGGAGCGTATTTACCGGCCGCTGGTTGTGGATTCGTGGCCTGCGCCTGAGGCGAGGTAAGTGGTGCTACCTGCGTCGGTGTTGGCGGGGGAGCAATGACTGGCTGTGGCGTACTCGAAGGAGCACTCAGAGCCGCCAAACGCCGAGACAACACTCCATACTTGCCAAACATTGGCCCAGCTAACAGCGCACCGGCAACATAGACGCTGGCAACCAGCGTGATGCCAAGCCACGTCCGCCATACTGGTGGTTTGAGTTTCATTTTTACCCCCTCCTGAGTCAAAACTGCTTGTGTTCATACTATCTGGATGAGATTAGCCTGTCAAATCTGGTAAATCATATTGAAAACCCTTGACAATAACGCTTATATTTGTTATTATACATTCGTAAAACGAGGGTGAGTCAGGAATGTCTGAGAAATCAGCATTTCTGCCCCACTCTCGTTTTTATGTATATATACCTTAAGTCGTCCCGCTTGCCGGGAAGGAGACACCACATGACCTACGGTAAAGGTGGCGGTACGCTGCCAACTACTGTTGCTTTGGCCACAGGTGCAACCCTACCAGCTACTGGTGCAACCAACAGCTGGATCGTTATCGCAGCCGCTGCTCTCGCAGCTGGCTTGGTAGCTTGGGGCGCCCTCTACGCGATCAAAAACCGCGTACGCTAAAAGCTCATAAAAAAACTCTCTCACTCATTTGATGTGTTGAGAGTTTTTTTATTGCCAACTAGCTGGCAGTGTCGTTGGTGCAATGCTGACCCAGCTTTGGCCGCGGTTGAGTTTGACTTCATTACCCGATTCATCAGTCAACTTCAATCGATCGACTTCACCGGCTTTCTTCCAAGTCACGATCGTCGCTGTACCATCCTGAAAGACGACGCCTTTACCGCTACCAGTGACCGTGATGTCGGTTTTCGGTTTGCCATTGCGCTGAGTACCGCTGACCGTCGTCGCATAGAGGAGGATGACTGTTTTGGGGTTAACCTGCTTATTATTCGCTGCTGCGTCCTTATCTGGCTTGCCGCCCACTTCCCGCAAATAACTGTTGGTCGCTGAGTCGTAGCGAAACACAGCCCGATAATCAGCCCCTGAAAAGTTTACTGTCACCACCGAGGCGTTCGGTGACCCGGACGGTGCATCGTCCTTTCGTGGCCAAGCGGTAAAATTCGGCGGACCGCCCCAACCCTTGTCCTTAGCTAGCTCAACCAACTTCGGACCATAAATGTACAGATTATGCGGACTGTAGCGGGTATTAATCCGGCGAAAATAGCGGCCGTTATAGAACTGATCCAGATCTTTAAAGCCTTTGCCGCTGCGCGCCAAAGCTAGCCCGTCGGACGACCCGCCGGCGTGGGCGACAGGGGTGCCGTACTCCATGGCCATATCGTAAAAGACGGGACGCAAGCTACGCACAGGGCCAATGTCGGTTGGTACATCAGCCTGAAAAACCGCTAGGTAGCGGGTAATGCCGCCCTCAGATAAGGCTTCGTAGACGACGCCAGCGCTCGATAAGCCCGACTGCGGACGAGCATTCGGACTCAGATTCTCGATGATAGAGGCCACGACCGGCTGATCGGCTTTGACGGGATCCATTTCGACGCCGGTGAGCAGACTCGCCTTGGTAATCGGCTTTGGCGATTCGCTCGGTGTGGTGCGCGGTGACGGCGTGGGCGACTCAGCGACCTTCGTAGGCTTCGGACGGAGTAGGGCGTACGCCACTCCAGCGCTTGCCAGCAGCGCCACCAGACCGACAATCAGCAAGATAATACCACGCCGTGTCTTATACCACGGCGTCTTTTCTCGGGCCGCCGGATGGGTATCAGTGATTAAGGCCTGACGATTATTTTTTGTCGAACGACCAGCTATGCCTACGCGCGGAGTAGAGGCGACCAGACGCGTAGTCGCATCTTCGGGCGATTGACTGAGTGGCTCTGGTGTTGATGTTGATTTTTTTGGCATGCCCCTTGAGTACGCTTATATATGCGCATATTATACCATGAGCATTAAGCCGCGAAAACTGTTGAGGGCCGTGCTGGGGTTGCCCTGATTACTCCCAGTTGAGCGTACCGCCAGTCTGGTACTCGGTCACACGAGTTTCGAAGAAGTTCTTTTCCTTGGTGAGGTCGATGGCTTCACTCATCCAGGGGAAAGGATTCTCGGAGCTAAATTGCGGTGCCAAACCAACTCGCTGCAAGCGACGATCGGCAATGTGCTCAATGTACTGCTTAAAGCCGTCGGCGTTCATGCCGAAGATTCCGCGTGGAAAGACTTCAGCTGCAAAAGTATATTCCAGACGGGCGGCCTCTTTGACGAGGTCGGTGATGTGCTGGGCAAACTCTGGCGTCCACAACTCCGGCTGCTCTTCCTTGATCGTATTGATGAGCTTGATACCAAAGTTAAGATGCTGGGTCTCGTCACGCATGATGTACTGGATCTGTTCGGCGGCCCCAACCATCTTGTTCTGACGCTGAAAACCAAACATCACCGCAAATGAGCTGTAGAAGAAGATGCCTTCGAGAATCAACGAGAACACACACAGGTTTTCGAGAAACTTCTGATCTGACTCAAAGGTACCGGTTTTAAACTCAGGATCAAAGATACCCTCATTGAAGCTCAGGATAAAATCGGCTTTCGAATAGATCGCATCGACCTCGCGGTACATATTGAAGATCTCTGAGCCATCGAGGCCCAATGACTCGACAATATACTGATAGGCATGGGTGTGAATCGCTTCCTCATAGGCCTGGCGCAAGAGATACATCCGGCACTCCGGGCTGGAGATATGCTTGTACATCGCCAGCACCACGTTATTAGCAGCGATCGAGTCGGCCGTCGTGAAGAAGCCGAGCACCGTCTTTAGCGCCTTCACTTCATCATCGGTCAAACGACCATTGCGAAGCTGCTCGATATCGCTCATCATGGTGATCTCGGTCGGTAGCCAGTGATTGGCATTACCGGCGTTATAGGCTTCCCAAGCAAAGGTATGCTTCATCGGGTGCAGCTGGATCACATCGGCGTCAGCGCCATTGATGATCCGCCGAGCATTGATATCCGGCCGCTGCTTAGTTTTGGTTATGGGCATAATGGTGTCTCCAAAGCTAGGTTAAGTTGGTAAGTCGTCATGTTATTGGCAAGCTTCGCAGTCTGGATCGAGGATCGAGCAGACATTGAGCGTTTCTTGACCATTCGAGATCATCGTCTGGGTGGTTGTCTGAGTCACGACTTGTGTCGCCACGCCACCTTGTTCAACCGTGTTGCCCATATTGCCACCACCGGCCGCTGAGCCAACGCTAAAGTCACGGGTGTGAGTGTCACCAAAGGCCGCCGTATCCACTGTCGACTTCTCGACTTGGCTCGCCGCAAGTGAGCGGAGGTAGTAGGTAGTCTTCAGACCCATGCGCCAAGCGTAGCTGTAGGCATCGGCCAGCATCTTACCGTTCGTACCACGCATGAAGATATTCAAGCTCTGACTCTGGTCGATCCACTTGCCACGATAGGCCGCCGTTCGCACCAGCCACTCGGCCGAGATCTCAAACACTTCCTTATACTTATCGCGGATATTCACGGGGATCTCAGAAATCTGCTGCACACTGCCGTCGTAGAATTTCAACTTATTGAGCATCTCGTCGGTCCAGAGGTCATGAGCTTTGAGGTCTTCGACTAGGTAAGGGTTGATCACCGTAAAGTCACCGGACATATTGGCCTTCACGTAAAGGTTCTTGAAGATTGGCTCGATGCAGGGGTAACAGCCCACGATATTGGAGATCGTCGCAGTTGGGGCGATCGCCATAGTATTGGAGTTGCGCATGCCATGCTTCTTCACCAGATCATAGACCGGCTTCCAATTCAGGCGGCGCGTGCGGGCGACGTCAATCTTCTGGCCGCGCTCTTCTTCTAAGAGGTCGAGCGTATCGACGGGGAAGATACCGCGATCCCACTTACTGCCCTTGTAGCTCTTATAAGCCCCACGCTCACCAGCCAGCTCGGCCGAACCGGTAATCGCGTAGTAGGAGATGAGCTCCATCGAGACATCGGCAAATTCCACAGCTGCCTCAGAGGCAAAGTCGATATCGAGCTTGTAGAGAGCGTCCTGGAAGCCCATGATGCCGAGGCCAACTGGACGATGCTGCATATTACTGTTTTTAGCTTCTTTGGTCGGGTAGTAGTTGAGGTCGATGACGTTATCGAGCATGCGCATCGCCAACGTGACGGTTTCTTTGATCTTATCGTGATCGAGGACTTCGCCTTTGACATGCAGGCCGAGGTTGACCGAGCCGAGGTTACAGACCGCTGTCTCGTCCTTTGAGGTGTTGAGCGTGATCTCAGTACAGAGATTTGAGCTGTGGACAACGCCGATATGATCCTGCGGCGAGCGAACATTCGATGGGTCTTTGAAGGTAATCCACGGATGACCCGTCTCGAAGAGCATAGTCAGCATCTTGCGCCAGAGATCGACGGCTGGAATCCGCTTCCAGGTCTGAATCTTGCCCTCATCAGCCAGCTTTTCGTACTTGATATAAGCTTCTTCGAACTTACGACCGTAGAGATCGTGCAGATCCGACGTCTCATCTGGCGAAAAGAGAGTCCACATCGCGCCTTCTTGCACGCGCTTCATGAAGAGGTCAGGAATCCAGTTAGCCGTGTCCATATCATGCGTGCGGCGGCGATCATCGCCGGTGTTCTTACGCAATTCGAGGAATTCTTCAATGTCCATGTGCCAAGTCTCGAGATAGGCACAGGTCGCACCACGCCGCTTACCCGAGCGATTGATAGCCACTGTCGTGTCATTGGCGATCTTCAGGAAGGGGACCACGCCCTGCGAGCTGACGTTCGTTGTCTTGATAAGCGCACCAGTGGCGCGAATGTTCGACCAGTCCGTGCCGATACCGCCAGAGTATTTGGACAGCTGAGCGTTATCAGAAAAGGTCTTGAAGATATTTTCGAGGTTATCTTCAACCGTATTCAGGTAACACGATGACAGCTGCGGGTAGGTGGTACCGGAGTGGAAGAGTGTCGGTGTCGATGGCACGTAGCGGTGGGTCGACATGATGTCATAAAACTTCTTCGCCCAGTCGTTCTTGTCCTTCTTATCTTCATTCATCGCCATACCCATCGCGACGCGCATCCAAAAGGCCTGTGGCGTCTCGAGGATGATGTCCTCGCTACCAGCGGCCCGCAAGAAGTACCGATCGTAGAGGACCTGCAAGCCCATATAGTCAAAGAGCAGGTCGCGATCGAGATCCATATACTCGGCCAGCTCTTCGAGATTAAAGTCGAGGATTTCCTTTTGTAAGCGCTTTTCTTTGACCGCCCGCTGGAGGTTAGATTGAAACGTCTTGCGATAAGCGGCTGGGATAGCAGCTTCTTCGCTCTCACCAGCGATCTCTTGGTGCATCTTATGGAGGAGGAGGCGAGCGGCAAACTTCGTATAGTCGGTGTCGCGCTCGATGAAGCTACGAGCTACCAGCACGATGGCCTCAAACAACTCATCGACAGTGATGCCATCGTAGAGGTTAGTCTTCACAGCTTCGAGCACGGCCTCGGCGTCGACACCAGCCAGACCCTTGGTGAAGCGATCGATCGTCTTCTTGAGCTTAGTGGGATTAAATTTCTCCAACTCACCAGCAGCATTCATGACGGTCAGGCCCGAGCTCTCGAGCTTGGCGACTTGCTCTTCCTGCTCAGCCTGGCGCTGCTTCTTGTGCTCCTCACGATAGACGATGTAGCTGCGCGCCGTCTGGTAGAAGCCAGCCCGCATCAGCTCTTGCTCGACGAGGTCCTGAATGCTCTCGACGTCCGGTGTCGTATCGACGTGCAGAGCTGAGAGATTATCAGCCACAGCGTCAACCAGCTCTGCCACTCGCTCGATATCGATCTCGCCGTCGACCGACAGGCTCGCCTTAATGATCGCGTCGGCGATCCGTTGCTTATCAAATGGTACTACCGAACCATTGCGCTTTTTTATTTGGTTATAACTCATCCTCACCCTCCTGGATTAGTGTTTTGTGTATATATAGCGTTTCAACTTACACTATGAACACTATATATAGCGTAGTAGCAGCGTGTAAAGCCCTTATGCTCTACATTTTCTGCATCCACTACAATTTGTAAAAACCGACTCCAACTTTCGCCGCACACTGTATTACTTACGAACATCATACGAACGTATGCGCACGCCTGTCAACCCCTCAATCTACAAACGCGAGTAACAAATCTTGCTTCTCATCATACGCGCTTGTGGTGAGCTTCGTAAATATTGCGCGAGTCGACTTTTCGTGTCATTACCATCTGGAAAAGTATCGGAAAACGTGGTATAGTTTTGTGGTTATTTCCGTTGTGGTCCCATCGTCTAGCGGTTAGGACGCCAGGTTCTCAGCCTGGTAACCGGGGTTCGATTCCCCGTGGGATCACCAAGTTAAGGACCGGAGCTCGTCTCCGGTTTTTAACTTGGTGGATAGTCGCGAGAGTATCTCGAACCCGGGTTCGAAGACCAGAGCCACGCGCACAAGCTCGCTTGGAGCATGGCTCGCAGTCGCAAGGCCATAAGCCTTATTCCCCTGGTAGTTCTCGCAGAGAACTGAGCCCCGCAGGGGTTGGATAATGATGAAAGCGCGCAGAAATGTATTTCGAGCACTTGAGGAAATTACACGCAGTATTCCCCATATGATGAATATATTGCAGAATTCAGCAATATATATTTATAGGTTTACATTTCGAATGGTAAGATGGCTCTATGGCAAGGTTATTCGGAAAAAACAAGTTACGAGAGTTAGTCGAAAAGATAGATACTGAATCGGTGCGTCAGTACATCGATATAGTCAAGGAATGGAGTGAGGATTATCACAACGGCAGTCTGAAGAAAGACAAAGAAACTTCTCGCGAACAAGCCTATAACCGTGACTTCTTTATTCGTATTCTTGGCTACAAAGAAAAACCTGCTGTTCCATATAGCCTGGAGCCCAAAGCCACTACTGATAAAGGACAGTTGCCCGATGCCGTATTAAGTCACACTGACGCATCGAAACATATAAAAAACATTTCTGCTGTTGTCGAGCTAAAAGGTGCTGCAACCGAGCTTGATCGTCCGCAAAGGCGTGAAGGCAATATGAGTCCAATTCAGCAGGCCTTTAAATATAAGACTCAGTATCGCAATTGCCCGTTCGTGATTGTTTGTAACTTTTGGGAGTTTCGCCTGTATCACGACAACCAGCTTGATTACGAACTTTGGACGCTAGATGACCTTGTGAACCCCGAGGACGACTACATACTGTTTAAGACATGGTATGCGCTTTTAAGATGCGAGAAATTTACGGCGAGCAAGGGCGCGAGCAAAACTGAAGCCCTACTGAGCGATATACGCGTAGAACAAGACAATATCAGCAAGAAGTTTTACAAAGTGTACCGCGAGGCGCGGTTAGACCTACTGCGCGATATCTACAAACACAACCACCACATCAGATCCAAAATAGATGTAGGCATTGAGAAGGCTCAAAAGATTGTTGACCGCATTGTGTTCGCGGCTTTTGCTGAAGATAGAGGCTTATTGCCGGACAATACCCTTCAACGCGTCATTATGGCTGCTGATAGCTCTGCATTTGGCGGTAGTCTATGGAATACACTAAAAAGCTTTTTTGAGGCGATAGACGTAGGTAGCGAAAAACTGGAGATACCCGACGGGTATAACGGTGGGCTGTTTAAGCATGATGATAAGTTAAACAATCTACAAATCAGCGACGAACCTCTACGTAGGGTTATCGAGTTAGGTTCATACAACTTTGCCGATGATTTAAGTGTAAACATTCTTGGTCATATTTTTGAGCAATCCATTAGTGATCTTGAAGAAATTAAGAACAAAGTCAACGACAGCCAGAACCTAGAAACTGTAGCGCACTCACGACGTAAAAAAGACGGCATATATTACACCCCTGACTACATTGTGAGGTACATCATAGATAACTCACTCGGGGCTTACCTGAGAGAGCAAGAAGAAAAACTAAAATTAGAGTTTCGATTGAAGGACAATATTCTTGATAAAACCTATGAACAGCGCGAAAAGCAAGCATACATAAAATATTATGAACGCCTAAGTAATATCAAAGTGCTTGACCCTGCCTGTGGTAGCGGCGCATTTTTAGTGTATGTTTTTGATTACTTATTTGCGGAGCATAAAAGAATAGGCAACATCCTAGGACTCGACAAGGGGGTGGTAGACTTTGGCGAAACATATAAAAACATTCTAACTCGCAATATATATGGCGTTGATCT
Source organism: Candidatus Saccharimonadota bacterium (assembly GCA_046350755.1). Lineage (GTDB taxonomy): Bacteria > Patescibacteriota > Saccharimonadia > CAILAD01 > CAZDEK01. Next base: position 90,249 of record JAXLZV010000001.1, read on the forward strand.
TAATGATGAATCCGTGGAAATTACAAAGTTATCTCTTTGGCTTAAAACCGCACAAAAGGGTAAAAAGCTAACCACCCTAGACGCAAACATTAAATGCGGTAATAGCTTAATAGACGACCCAAATATTGCAGATGGTAAGGCATTTAACTGGCATGAGCAGTTTACGGACGTACTCGAGCAAGGTGGCTTTGATGTGATTATTGGCAATCCGCCGTGGGTTTCTTTAGGTGGAAGGCAGGGCCAAAAAGTAAGCAACGAAGAACTTAAATACTACACAGAAAAATACAACGGCAACACCTATCTACCTAACCTGTTCGAGTATTTTGTTAACTTGGGAGTAAGCATACTTAAACAAAACGGGTATTTCTCTATGATTGTACCTGACCGTTTTGGCATAAACGGAGTATTTAATAACTTACGCAAAAATATCTGGCAAAAATATAATCTAATACAAGTCGTCTATAAATGGGACTTCCCGTACGTAGTAACCGATACAATGACCTTTGTTATTAAAAAACAAAACATAAAGAATAAGGTCGTAGCGATTAAAGCTACACCGAGCTCTGAATTTGTAAAGCTTACCGATGAGGAAATCGACAAAACTACTTATGAGTTTAAGTTATTTGGATCTGCGGAAACCAAAGCACTCGTCAATAAAATCATTAAACTCGGAACACCCGTCTCGCAGATAGCAAAAACAACCTCTGGCTTTGGCGGTAAATCAAAATTAGTTACCAGCAACAGGGAAGCAATAGGCCAGCGAGAAATATTAAAGGGTCAATCTATCGGGCGCTATGTCATAAAACACAAACTATTCTTTGAGTTTATTGACGAAAATATAACGGGTAGAACTAGAGATAAGAGAAAACTCGGTGCCACACCAAAGGTTCTACTGCGGAAGACCGGTTCTGAGATAATCGCTACTTACGATAATACTGGTTTATACCCTGAGCAGTCTTTGTATTTTCTTTATTCATTTACTGATAACGTGCAGCCCCTATACTTACTGGCGGTATTGAACTCAAGATTAATAACTTGGCTGTATCGCAGTAATTTTATTACCAACGCAGATAGTACACCACAATTAAAAAATAATGACCTAGATAAGTTCCCGATAGTTATTGCGGATAAGCAGACTCAATCACGCGTATCACAGACAGTGGAAGAGTTAATGTCAAAGTCAAAAAGCTTGTACTATATAACAGATACAACTAATAGGTTAATCTCTTCCGAGTTCAGCTTGCACAATATGCCGGCAAAATTAAACAAATGGTGGACATTTGATTTTGTAGAGTTCACAAACAGACTGCGCCTTAACCTAACGCTCACTCAAAAAGATGAACTTCTGCAACTATTTGAAAAGTACCGCCCCAAACTACAATCACTTGACAATGAAATACAGCGATTAGACCACGAAATTGACCGGTTAGTATACAAACTCTACAGATTAACAGATGAGGAGATTACTATGATTGAGAGAGATACTGCGAAGTAGTTTTGGAATATAATAGAGGAATGAAACCATACAACGGCGTCTACCAGCCCGACAACCCAGCGCCATACAAACTCAGCCGCACGAAGGTCGAGCTCTTTACCAACTGCCCGCGCTGCTTTTACCTCGACCGCGTACTGAAGATCGCGCGGCCAAGCACGCCACCATTTAATATCAACTCCGCCGTCGACTCATTGCTCAAGGCAGAATTCGACGTCCATCGAGCGAATGGACACCAACACCCCATCCAGGAGCAATACGGCATCGATGCCGAGCCTGCGCCGCACGAAGAGCTGGATAAATGGCGCGAAAATTTCCACGGCGTACAATATATCCACGAGCCGTCGAACCTCTTGCTCTTCGGCGCTATCGATGACCTGTGGATAAACTCCAAGGGCGAATACATCGTCGTGGACTACAAGGCGACGGCGAAAAACGAGCCAGTCACCGAGCTGGGCGATGCTCCCTGGCATGATCAATACAGGCGACAGATAGAGTTTTACCAATGGCTGCTGCGGCGTAACGGCTACAAGGTGAGTGATACTGGCTACTGGGTATACTGCACGGGGAATCCGAACGCGGGCGCGTTTGATAAAAAGGTCGAGTTTGAAGTGCATCTGATCAGCTATGAGGGGAGTGGCAGCTGGGTGGAGCCGACGGTGATGAAGCTCAAGCAGTGCCTGGATAGTGGAGTAGTGCCACCGCCGACTGAGGGCTGTGAGTACTGTGCGTATATCGCCCTGGCGGCGGAACAGCTATAGGAGGGGATTGATATGGCGGATCTAGACGAATATATGTATCGAGCCGAGCAGCTCGTCATCTGGGAGCAAAAGGCGAATATCAAGCAGATCCGGGAGGCTTTTGGCGTCTCAGAAACTACAGCCATAAAGATCCTATTGACGCTCGAGAGTCTCGGGTATATACAAGAGACCGACGTCGAGGGCGTGTACACGGTCTGGCGGGATCGAGCCACGAACGCGAATGAAGCCAACCGTGAGATCCACACCCTGCTGAACGCCGCTGTGCGCTATGTGCGAGACTGTGGGGCTATTGGCAAAAATGACTTAGAAAAGTTTTGCATCGTACTCGGCATCACAGAAGCCAAAGCCGTCGAGCTCTTTGAGATGATGAGGAACCTTGGCGTCGTCGAAGAAACAGTGATGTATCGCGCGCTGAGCGAAGAAGAAGTCAGTGACCAGGACAAAAACTGGTACGACCCCTTCAATTCGTCCGTTCAGCTACTGGATGAAAAAGGTGAAGCAACCATGACGTTTAAGACGAACTTGGATGATACGCTGTACCCACAAGTAGAGGAATACGTGATCGAACAGCAAAGCGCGTCGGCTACTATGCTGCAGCGCCGATTTCAGATCGGTTATGCGCGAGCGGCGCGACTCATGGACGCCCTGGAAAATAATTTCGTCGTCGGTCCTGCCGATGGCGCCAAGCCCCGAAAAGTCCTGAAGCCGAAGCAGAAGTCAGATGACTAAACCGAATGTCTATCTCGATATCGATGGCGTGTTGCTTGCTAATGATTTGCATGCTGCCAACTACGTACATGAGTTCATAGCACTGAGTATCTAAATGGCAAAATATCAGTATAGCCTTTATGCATTCGAGCTCAACGACGACCCCAGATATGTATATGTTGGGCAAACAGCGCTATCGCCTGAGGCACGCAGGGAGCAGCATATTCATGGGCCTCATAAATCACGAGCGATACGCCATTGTGAAATCGGTAATTTACGGCCGGATCTTTACGAAAAATATAATCCTATCGCAACCCGCAAAGAAGCCGAAGCGATGGAGGCTTGGCTGGCGGACAAATTGCGGAATGATGGCTTTATGGTAGAGGGTGGGCATTAAGTGAGCGAAAAAACTCCGCAATACTGACAGGGTGAGCACCTACCCGATCAGCTAGCCGAGCAACAGCTTGCCGAGAGCTAAGACCAGGAGAAATACCCAAGTCGCAAAAAATAGTAGCGCTCGCCAGCTACTCACCGACACATCAGGGTCTACGGCTTTGGAGATGCTCAGAAACGCAAAGCCACACGCCCCCAGCAGGAGGACCCAGTACAGCGGTGATACTCTCGGGGTGCGAACGATGGGTGTGAGCTGAAGGGCAGCCAAAAACGGCACGAGCAATACACAGATTGCGCCACATATGTACCAAAAATTTTGCGTTTTCTTATTCATAGTGCTCGAATTTGCCTGTTCAGATTTCATTATATCGCAGCCAGCAAAATTACCTACCAGCCCTTGCGCTGTAAATACTTCAAAAACATCGCAGAATACAGCTCGGATGTGTCAGTATATCTATATATAGATAAGGAGACTCACATGAAAGCAACTTTGGGCGGTGGATGCTTCTGGTGCTTGGAAGCGGCCTACCAGATGATACGCGGCGTGAAGCAGGTGAGGCCAGGCTACGCCGGTGGCACGACCAAGGACCCGAGCTACGAGGCTGTCTGCGACGGCAAAACCGGCCATGCCGAGGTGGTAATGATCGAGTTTGATGAGGCCCAGATCCGCTACGAGGATATCCTGGATGTCTTTTGGGCCATTCACGACCCGACGACGCTCAATCAGCAGGGGGCGGATGTCGGCACGCAGTATCGATCGATCATCTTCTACGCCGATGAGAGCCAGAAAACCACAGCCGAGGCTTCGCGAGATGCCGCTCAAAAGCTCTGGGACAAGCCGATCGTGACCGAGATCCAGCCGCTCGAGGCATTTTATCCAGCCGAAGACTACCATCGCAACTACTTTGCGCAGCACCCCGAGCAAGCCTACTGCCAGATCGTAATCAACCCCAAGCTGGCTAAGCTACGTCAGCTCTATCACGATTTGCTCATCGCGTAAAAAGCTCACTCAACCGCTCATGCTATACTTTTATTTAAAGATACGACTATGAGCGAAAAAGAATCAAAATTTGATCGTGACGTAACCAACATTCGCCAGGAGCACGAGTATATGAGCGGCGGCTTAGAGCTCGCGCGTAGCTTACAGGAAATTGGCGACCGCGGTCGTGAGGGCATACTCGAGCGCACCGAGCGCCGACGAGAAGCAATTCGAGCACTTGATTTAACAGATGAAGAAAAAGCTCAGCATTTAGATACGATGACAGATGAAGTAATCATGCCTGAGCTTTCAAGCCAGCAGCAAAAAGATGATTCATTCGTGCGTGAACGCCAAATTGATTACGACAAAAATATCGAGCGCTCGAGTAGGCATTACGAAAAGCATAAACAAGAATATTTGGATGCAGCACTACGCGATGCGACAGAAGCTGGCGTTCCGGTGAGCTCATCTGAGGCCAATAATCTTGCCGAAATTCACGATCCACAATCGATATACCCGGGCTTAACCGAAGATGAGCTGGCGCACCTTCAGCACCTAGACGAAACCCTTGGGACGAGCTACGTGAAATCACTTTTACGCATGAGTGAACATCATTACATCGGTATTACAACTCCAGAATCTGTGGAGATGTTACCAGAATTCTTACGCATAATAGAGGTTAATGCCCAAATTCGTAGGGCTATGCTAGAAAAGCACCCAGCTAAAAAATTTTATGAACGGCCTGGCGAATATCAGCACGAACTAAATCTAGAAGATGTGCCTTTGTTGTCTGAAAGACTAAAAGAACTCGGGCTTAACGACGAACAGCAGGCGGCAATATTTTCTTCGTGGGCTAGCTATCAGCCAATTCCCCTGGTGCTCGACGAAAGCAAACACAAGGCAATCCGCGGCGATGATGCCGAACGCATTGCTGCAAGTATGGCAAATTATTTGTGTAGCGAACTAGGAGATTTGACAGAATTTGTCGAACTATACGGCCCTGAAGAAACGGCAGAGATTATTAATACCTTTGGCATTCATCATTTTGGACGTTATGAACCAGAGCAGCTCCATTATCAACTCATTAACTGGCATGACCCTGGCTTGGTGAACCCCATGAGAAACATTATCATCTCTCCGCACGACGACTGGAATGCGGCAATGGGCGGAACCGGAAAGGCGGTTGGGGCCGAACTAGCCCGAGAGAACACGGTCTTTTTTGAGGCCGGTAGTGCAACTGAAATAGCTCGGCATATAGTCGCGGTCGGAAACAGAGAGCGTCGCGCGAAAAGAGATCCGGAGCAGTTTAATTTGGTTGAAAATGTCATCATCACTGGACATGGAACACCAGAGAAAATTGTACTTGGTCCCGAAGAGACGGGGATTAGTCTTGATATGTACGCGGCGGCGGAAGAGGGGCGCGAGAAGGTTAATGGCAAAATAAACACGTATCGGCGTCATTTAGGATCTAAGTTTCAGGTAATTCTTGATTCCTGCTCGACGGCAGGGGCGACTTTACGTGGAGGTAATATAGCAACCGAAATTAGCGACAGTCATGACGCTTTGGTGCATGCTAGCCCGGCTACGGTATATGGTGCAAGTAAACAAATTGAAAACGGGGAAGTAGTGTACCGCATTTCACCGAAAAATGCCTGGGTTACGGCTGCACGCTATGATGGCCGGCATGGTGATGGTGTAACTGAATCTTCACCTTTTCGCACGCGACTGGTTCGTTGGGCTCATTTTTTAATGCAATAGCAGCGTGAAAAACTTCACAGCCGAGACTCAGCTAGGGAAGCTATATTGGTGCATATAACGAAAGGTATAGCTTGAAAAAGATTCTGCTCGTCTCTCAACTTGCGAAATATTTTGGTAAAAACAGCCCTCAGCTGAAGAAGCTGGGCGTGGTGGCCGGCATCGTGGTGGCCGCGCTATTCGGCCTGGGCACAATCCTCATCGTCGGGATTATCGCTCTGCTGTTTGAGCTGTTTTCCAATACTAATATTTCACTCGACATCAACCAGCTCGTTGGGCAATTCAGTGCCTGGATAAGTGGGCTATTTGGCGTCGGTCAAGAAGCACTCGAAAAAGCGCCAGTGCAAATCGAAGTCAACCAGCAGTAGACCCGATAGCTCCTAGCCAGTCGACAGCGGGTGTACAATGGCGTAAACAGGAGAAAGCTATGTTAAATCTGAATTCAATCATGCTCGGCAGCGAAAATCCCAAAGCGCTAGCCGACTTTTACGGGCAATTACTCGAAAAAGACAAGCCGGACATGGAGGATGGCTCATTTACCGGCTATCTAGCCGGCAACTGCTTCATCTCGATCGGCCAACACGATGCGGTGAAGGGCAAGAGTCAGAACCCCGAGCGAATCATCTACTTCTTCGAGACCAGTGACGTGAAGGGCGAGTTCGCGCGCATCTGTAAGATCGCTGGCGCCACTGTCGTGAAAGCACCCTACAGCCCCGACCCGAATGGTAAATTTATGCTCGCCACCCTAGCTGACCCAGATGGGAACTACTTCCAGTTGGCTTCTCCCTGGGATCAATAAATCATCAGCGCAGCCTGCAATCTCCGAGCCAACCTCGGAGATTGCTTTATCCGACGGTAGTGTTTTTCGCGCTGCAGGCAGCACACTTGGTTTGAGCCGCGCAGGCATCACAGACCAGCACCAGCTTATTGCACTCCACATTCTCACAATTAATAAACCGACTAGTCTTACCGCCGCAGTGCACACACTCACCGATATCGACTGACTTGTCGCTAAAACGCTGGGTCATCCGGCCATCAAATATGTAGAGAGCGCCCTCCCAGAGTCCGTCGTCGCCGTACTGCTCACCGTACTTCACGACCCCGCCATCGACCTGATAGACTTCCTTGAAGCCACGATTTTTCATCAGCGCACTGAGCGCCTCACAACGCACGCCACCAGTACAGTAGGTGACCACCGGCTTGTCTTTGATGTCATCATACTTATCGCTCTCGATCTCGGTCAGAAAATCATGCGTTGTGCGGGTATCGGGCACCACGGCATTCTTAAACCGACCAACCTTCGCCTCGTAGGCATTCCGGCCATCGAAGAAAACGACTTCGTCACCGCGCGTCGCCACCAGCTCATGGAGCTGCTCCGGTTTGAGGTGCTTACCGCCACCGACCACGCCGTGCTGGTCGACTTTGATCTCATCCGGCGCACCAAAGGCCACCAGCTCGGGCCGCACCTTCACACTCAGACGGGGGAACTCTTCGCCACTGCCATCGCTCCATTTGTAGACGATGTCCTTAAAGACCACCGAGCGATTCATCTCGCGCTTATACTCGCGAACATTTTCGATGTCGCCACCGAGTGTACCGTTGATGCCATGCGAGCTGATGATAATCCGCCCCTTCAGCTCAAGCCGCCGACACAGCTCACGCTGCCAGCGCATCGTCATGACTGGATCGGCAACCGGCACAAATTTGTAGTAGAGAATAACTTTTTTCATAGCAATAAATACTCGTACTTACTCGACGTCGGTCATTTCGCGTAACTTCTCGAGATTAATCTCAAAGCAGCTTTTATTGGTTTTGAGCACGCCCTTGCGGGAGAGGTGGCGCACCTGCACCGTCATCGTCTCGCGGGTCGTGCCGACCATACTCGCTAGCTGCACATGCGAGAGCGGGAAGGGGAGAGTGACGATACCATCGCGCACCTCCTGGCCAAATCGCTCGACTAACAGCGCGAGGTAATTGACGAGCTTGATGTCGGCCTTGGCCTGCAGAATATTATCGAGCGTCTGAGACAATTCATCATTCCAGGTGAGCACGTAGCGCACGAGGCCAAACAGTGCAGCTGGATTTTTCTCAATCTGCTTCTCCAGCTGATCAGCCGGCATACTCCGTAAAGAACCATCCGTCATCGCCTCATAGTAATACCGATGCGTGGTGTCGCTAAAAAACGCGGCTTGGAGATTCATAACGTCACCGGGGCCCAGGATCGAAATCAGCTTCTCATCACCATCATCGGCGATGGTGTAGGCCTTCACAAAACCATCGGTAATATAGGAGACCTCACCACCAGTTTCACCCTGGTGGAGAATCACAGCCCCCTTCTTGAAAGTCTGCTGGTCCTCTTGAAGAAAAAAAGCTCGGAGGTGTTTCATGGCTATATTATAGCAGCGGCTAGCCCAAAGCGAAAAAACACCGTACAATAAAAATCTATGCGCGACATACTCAAAATCATGCGATTTTCATCGTCGCTCAAACGTTACTACATCGCGATCTCCGCCTTTGTGGTGATTTTGGCGTTACTCAATCTCGTCAATCCATTCCTGACCAAGTGGCTAGTTGACTTGATCTCGTCATCTTCCAACGGCCAGGCCATACCATTTACCGACGCCATCGTGCCGCTGCTGCTGCTACTGGTAGCTGGCGTAACGATTGCCTTACTTTCAAATATCAATGGCTATCTTGGTGATAGGATGGCGGTCAAACTCAATACTTTGCTATCAACGCGCTACTATGACCATCTCATGAACTTGCCGATCGAATACTATGACTCCGAGCAGACCGGGAAGATTACAGCTCGACTCGAGCGGTCGATCGCCAGCCTGTCGCAGCTGATGAACGCCCTGGCTAATAACTTTATTCAGTTCTTCCTGACGACCTTCATTACGCTGATTGCGATCGCCATATACTCCTGGCCGGTAGCACTGCTGCTGACGATCATCTTTCCGACGTATATCTGGATAACGCATCTTTCGAGTGAGGCTTGGCAAAAAAAACAGGGCGAGATCAACCAAAACCTCGATAAGGCAAATGGTCGTTTTGTTGAGTCGATCGGGCAAATACGCGTCGTCAAATCATTCGTGCGCGAGCTCGGTGAAGTCGCTAGCTTTCGACGGCGACGCAGCAAGATCGAGGAGGTCTCGCGTAGCCAATCAATCCAGTGGCACAGCTACGACACTGCCCGGCGACTCGTCCTCGGCGTTGTCTTCTTCGCGATCTTCGCCATCATCGTCTGGCAGGCCTTGCAGGGTAAATACTCGGTTGGTACGGCGGTTCTGCTTATCACTCTAGCTAACCAAGCCCAATTCCCACTGTTTGGCTCGAGCTTCATCATTGAAGGGATCCAGCGCGCGCAGTCAGATAGTAAAGATTACTTCGAGATCATGGAAAAGAAACCGACGATCGTCGACGCCCCAAAGGCCGGCAAGCTCAAGGTCGATGGCGGGAATGTGAGCTTCAAGGACGTAGTCTTCAGCTACGATAAGGGCAATACGGTCCTCAATAAAGTAAGCTTTGATATCCCAGCACATAGTAAAGTAGCGCTCGTCGGTGAGAGCGGTGAAGGAAAGTCGACCATCGCCAACTTGATCGTGCGTTTCTATGAGGCCAAAGCCGGCGAGATCACGATCGATGGCACACCTATCTCGACCGTCACCCAAGCCAGCTTGCGCCAGCAAGTCGGCATCGTCTTCCAGGACCCGTCACTTTTCTCAGGCACCATCGAGGAAAACATTGCTTATGGCCTGGAACGTAAATACACTCAAGCCGAGCTCGAAACCGCTGCCAAGATGGCAAACGCGGCGGATTTTATTGCCAAGTTACCGAAAAGCTACAAAACTGAAGTGGGCGAGCGGGGAGTGAAACTCTCGGGCGGACAGAAGCAGCGCATCATCATCGCCCGCGCCCTTCTCAAGAATCCACCGATCCTAATTCTCGACGAGGCTACCAGCTCACTGGACGCCAAAGCTGAAGCCCAGGTCCAACAAGCACTCGAGCGCCTGATGGAAAACCGTACCACCATCATCATCGCCCATCGCTTGAGCACGATTTCACACGTAGACCTGATCATTGGTTTGCGAGGCGGCAAGATCGCTGAGCAAGGCTCACCGCGTCAGCTAGCAAACAAGAAAGATGGTATTTACGCTGAGCTCCTCGAGCTGCAGACGGCCAGCACGAAAGATCTGAAGAAGCTCAAGAAGTTTGATATTGCGGCCTGAGCGAGTACAATACACCTAGAATTAGTAAAGTTTTGAGGAGTTCTCATATGCCAGAAGAAAAGGCACACCCAACGCACACCAAAAAAGAAACTGGACTGATTGGTATGCTCGAACCATATTTCACCAAACAAGCCCCCTGGCAAATGCCCGAGGAGTGGCGCAAAAATCTCGTCAATTGGATTCCGTGGATTAATCTCGTCATTGGTATTCTCTTCCTGCCGCTGGCGCTTGCCGCTATTGGCCTCGCAGGATTTGTTAGTGTTGCTCTCAACACCACTGGCTATAACGCCAGCCCACTGATCATGTTCTCAGGCGTCATATTGCTCGTTTCGGTTGCCCTGCTGATTTTTACCTTCCCAGGCATGAAAGCTCGCAAGCTGAGCACCTGGAAGATTATCTTCTGGGCTGACATCATTTACTTCGCTTACGGCATCGTCAATGCGATTGGCTATGGTATTTCCGGAGGAGTCATCATGAATATCATCTGGTCGGTAATCGGTACCGCCATTGGCTTGTACGTGCTCTTCCAGATCAAGCACTACTACAAATAGCTTGCCCTTGAATCCTCAAACGCTCCGGCATCTCGTGACGTCCGGAGCGTTTTGATGTAGAATGTCTCGGTTATGAAGAAAGTACTCACCACCCATCACGGCCAGGTCCAGCTGCCGGCCTTCTTCCCGGATGCGACACGGGCGACGATCAAGTCGGTCGACACGCAAGCCGTACTCGCCACACACACGCCCGGTATGGTGATGAATACCTATCACTTAGCAAACCTCGGCCTGGTCGACATTATCGCCGAGCAGGGGGGTCTGCATGCCTTCACCGGCTGGACGCGACCGATCATCACTGACTCCGGTGGCTTCCAGGCCATGAGCCTGGTACGAGAATTCAACACTGGCGGGAAATTCACCGAAGACGGCGTGATCTTTCAGGATGCAGCTGGCAATAAGCTTGAGCTGACGCCCGAATCTTGCATCGACTACCAGCTCAAGCTCGGCAGCGATATCATCATGATCCTCGACGACTGCACGAAGCCGGACATGCCGCTGGCGGAGCAGCTCAAAAGTGTCGAGCGGACGGTCCGTTGGGCGAAGCGGGCTCGAGTCCACTTTGATAAAGTCACGCAAGGCCTCGAGAAAAAACCATTAATCTTCGGCATCGTGCAAGGCGGGGCCGATCGGGAACTACGTCGCAAATGCGCCAGTGAGCTCGCCAAGCTCAAGTTCGACGGCTATGCGTATGGTGGTTTTCCCATCAACGAACAAAACGAGCTCCAAGTCGAGACGCTGCAAGCGGTCGTTGATGATACGCCCGCTGAAGCTATCAAATACGCCATGGGCGTCGGCACACCGGATCAGATAGTAAAATGTGTGGCTATGGGCTACGACCTCTTCGACGTCGTCATCCCAACGCGGGAAGCCCGTCATCGCAAGCTCTATGTCTGGAAGGGTGAGCCGAGCCAGCTCGATCTAGCTAGCGATTTCTACGAGACCATTACGATGAAGAACCGGGCACTGCAGGCGGATTCGAGCCCGATCGATCCACACTGTGATTGTCATACGTGCACTCACTACTCACGGGCGTATATACATGCACTCTTTCGGGCTGACCAGGCAACGGCCCAACAACTGGCATCTATCCATAATTTACGGTTTTATTCGCGACTGATGGAGATAGTATAGCGGTAGAGCTAGAGGCTAGTTATCCCTCCCATTTCTGGGGGAGACGCAGATCTATACCCTCGAGTTCTGACTCAGGCTCGGGGTCAACGCAATTACGAAAATCTGACTCAAGTTTCTTCACATCAAAATCCGTACCGATGAATACCATACGGGTCAGGTGCTTTTCGTCCTTCGTCCAATTATCCCAATACAGCTCGGAACGGGTACCGACGAGCTGAAAGACGTACTTGCGCGCATGCCCCTTCGTACCCAGATCAATGAAGCCCTTCGCGCGATAGACAGTCTTTGGTATCTGACTATTCACAAACTCCTGAAACTTCATTGGATGGAGCGGTTCACTAACCTCGATCGAGACGTGCTTGAAGCTGTCATGTAGATGAGTGTGGTTATGATCATCATGATCGTGATGCTTATCTGGCTCGTCGTCCCAAATCCGATCAGGATCCGACAGTAATCGAATATCGACGTCGGCCTTGACCGCTTCAAAAATTCGCGCCCGGGAATTGGTCATCTCGACAAGCTGACGAATCTCACGAATGCGCTCCGTTTTCACAATGTCTGTCTTATTAATAATCACAAAGTCCGTAAACTCTATTTGATCGGCAGCGTTGGCGTGCTTCTTGGCGTTTTCCAGCACATGCTCGGCATCAATGAGTGTGACAATCGCATCAAGTCGTACGCCGATACCAATCATGTCGCGGAGATTGAGAGCCAAATCCCGCGGCTCGGCCAGGCCGGAGGCCTCAATAACGATCAGGTCAATATCGCTACCGACATAGGCGAATTGGGCAATCGCTTCTTGTACATCCAGAGTCTCCAGCGAGCAGCAGATACAACCATTGGAAAGCTCCAGCTTCTGGTCGGTCTTGCCAGCCACGAGCTCAGAGTCGATATTGATCGCGCCGAAGTCATTAACGACCACGCCTATCTTGAGCCCATGCGGCTCGCGCAGTAAATGATTGACGAAGGTCGTCTTACCGCTGCCGAGAAAACCCGTAACGGCGAGAATGGGGGTTTTCTTCGTGGCTTTTTTGGCTATGCTCATATCTGATTCCTATCTTGCTTATGCTACAATTGTATGGTAATGGCTGATACCACCCCTCCAACTCAAGCGCCAAAGCCGGCTCAAAACATAACTCGGACATATGTCGATGAGCAAACGTTCCGGGGGTTGGTACGGATCAGCTCGGCGATTGAAATAATCGGTATCGGTGCAGCGATTGGATTACAATTTCTCAATCCATCGCTCCAACTTCCTCCCAACTATTCTATCCCAGCCGTCGTCATTCTGGCGATAGGACTCGTCTATAATGTCTTCATTTGGCAAAAGTGGCACGATAAGCGCCCTCATCTGGCCCTACAAATCGCCGTCATTCCGATTGTGTTAGCTATCCAGATCGCCGCCGTCGGTACCGGCGGCCTGACTTCTGACTGGTACCTAGTTTGGCTCGTGGCGATCGTCTGTAGCGGTATCGCCGGAACTATCTCGGTCTATGTTGCGACCTTATTCACGGCTACCTTTTGGATATATGCAGCTATCATCCAGCCGAATGGCTATGCTCCACAAGACCACCCACTCCAACTATTGGCGACCGTTTGCGCCGTAGCTGGAGCCTACGTCATCGGTCGCATAGTCAACCGCACGGTCAAAACCATGCAAGTAGCCGAATCCTTGACGAATCAGCTTGATAGTGCCGAAACCAAGCAGCAGCTGATGATGGGGGCGATCGCCGATGCGGTGGTGGCGGTTGATACCGATCGCAAGGTAGTTATCTTCAACGAAGCAGCGCAGGCTTTAACTGGCTGGGATAGTAAGTCGGCAGTTGGCGTGGATTATAATCTGATCTTTAAACTCAAAGATCAAAATGACGCTGAGCTGACTCCGGATACTGACCCATTCATCCAGGCAATCAAAGCTGGCGAGCCCCTGGTAACTAATCACTTCTTCATGCTCAATCATGACAATCAAAAAGTCTCATTTTCAATCTCGATCGCACCGACATTTGATAATAAGCAGCAGGTAAATGGAGCGATCGCAGTCTTCCACGATATCTCCGACCAGAAGTCGTTAGCTCGTGAGCGCAATGAGTTCATTTCAACTGCCTCACACGAAATGCGCACGCCGGTGGCAGCCATCGAGGGCTACCTCTCAATGGCGATGAATCCGACGCTGGCCACCATCGATGACCGTGCCAAGACGTTCATCAGCAAGGCACACGATGCGAGCTTGCATCTCGGCAAACTATTCAAAGACCTGCTCTCCGTTACCAAGATCGAAGACGGTCGAATTATCATTAATCGCCGACGTTTTAACCTCACTGAACTCGTCAATCAAATCGTCGGCGAAATGGAAATCGTATCCCGTCAGAAGAATATTAAGATCCTCACTCATTTCGGCGGCGGTGGCTTCGGCAAAGCTCTGGTGGTAGCGCCAACCTTTACCGTCGATGCCGATCCTGATCGGATTCGTGAAGTAATCGCCAACCTGCTCGACAATGCTATTAAATACTCAAAGGAGGGCACTATCGACGTCACCTTGAAGGCCGACAAACACTTTGTGACGTTCTCGGTAGCTGACACTGGCATCGGCATATCTCCAGAAGATCAAAAGCACTTGTTTCAAAAGTTCTATCGTGTCAATAACAGCTTTACGCGAGAAATCGGTGGCACAGGGCTCGGTCTCTACATCGCCCGCAGCCTGGTCGAACGATTTGGTGGTAAAATCTGGGTAGAGGCCGCAGAAGGCAGGGGGAGTACATTTTCGTTCAGCCTGCCAATCGATACCACGAATTCGTGAGCTAGCTCAGGTTGGGCTTGCCGAGCGACTCCGAACCAGGCTAGAATAAGCACAAGCAATTACTTTAGGAGTCAAACCATACTATGACAAAAGTTCTCCTCGTCGAAGACGACGTCAATCTGCGCGATATCTATTACGCGCGTTTCCAGGCGGAAAACTATGAGCTCTCCGTCGCCTCAAATGGCGAAGAAGCGCTAGCCACCGCAGTCAAAGAAAAACCCGACCTCATCATCCTCGATGTGATGATGCCTCGGATTTCTGGCTTTGACGTACTCGACATCCTCCGCTCCACACCCGAAACCGCCCACACCAAAGTCATCATGATGACAGCCCTGTCTGAGCAAAGCGATAAGGATCGCGGTAAAGCCCTGGGCGTCGATGAGTATCTCGTCAAAAGTCAGGTGACACTTGAAAATGTTGTCGAAACTGCCAAGCGTGTGCTCGGCGCTCCAACTCCCAAGGCTGCACCAAGTGCTGAAGCCACTGCCGCTCCGGCCAAGCCAAGCGAAGAAACCAAGTAGCGCTCGCACCAGATAGACTCATCTGGTAAAATATGACTAATGTCACAGCGCACACTCATCCGCGAACTCTCCGACCATATCGGCAACACAGTTGTCATCGAAGGCTGGCTGCATAAGCGCCGCCTGCTCGGTGGCTTGAACTTTTTTGTCCTGCGCGATCGGTCGGGGATAGCCCAATTTTTAGTCGAAGCCAAAGATGAAGTCGAAAAACTGCGCGGTCTGCAGGTTGGTACCGTGCTCAAGGTCAAGGGTCACGTCATCTCTGACGAGCGAGCGCCGGGCGGTATCGAAGTCCATGATCCAGAACTCACCGTCATCGTGCCGGTCACCGAAGAACCAATTATAGAGATCGATAAGCCCCTCAGTCACAAAAGCGAGCATCTCGATACGCTACTCGACACGCGAGCAATCGGCCTCCGTAACCTTCACGAGCAAAGCATCTTTCGAGCCCGAGCCGACGTCAACCGCTTGATTCGCAGCTTTCTGACTGAGCGAGAATTTATCGAGATCCAGACACCGAAACTTTTAGCCGGCGCGACCGAAGGGGGAGCCGAAGTCTTTGAGCTCGATTATTTTAGTAAAGAAGCTACGCTGGCGCAGAGCCCTCAGTTCTATAAGCAAATGATGGTTGGTGTCTTTGAGCGAGTCTTTGAGATCGCGCCAGCCTATCGCGCCGAACCAAGTGCCACGACGCGACATATGACCGAACTGACAATGCTTGATATTGAGATGGGCTTCATTGAGAGCCACGACGACGTTCTGCGTATCTTAGAAGAGTTAGTTTATTCTGTCACTACCGACATCTATAAGAGCTACGCGGCTGACCTGAAGCGCTGGAATGCACCAGAACTCAAGCTTAGCCGCCAATTCCCTCGCTTCACCGTCGCCGAAGTTCACGAGCTCTACACCCAAGCCACCAAGACCGACACGACTGGCGAAAAAGACCTAACCCCTGATGAGGAGCGCTGGATTTGTGAGTTTGCTAAAAAACAGCATGGCTCGGAAGCCGTCTTTATCACCCAATTCCCGATTGAAACCCATAAGTTCTATCAGAAGATTAATCCGGATGACCCCACGACCGTCTTGTGCGCCGATTTGCTGTTTCGTGGCATCGAGATCGCTACCGCGCCAGTCCGCGAACACGAGTACGACAAGCTAGTTGCTCAAATGAAAGCGAAAGGCCTGAACCCAGATGAGCCGGGCTTCAAATACTACCTCCAGGCCTTCGAATATGGTTTGCCACCTCACGGCGGTTGCGGTTTCGGTATCGATCGCTTTGTTGAGAAAATTTTCAATCTCGGCAACGTCAAAGAAGCCACCCTCTTCCCACGGGACATCAATCGACTGACGCCGTAAGGCATAACGGTCCGCTATAATAAACGTATGACGCCAACACAGACTTATACGGTGGAACTGGATAATTTCCATGGTCCACTGGATTTACTACTATCACTTATTGAGCGGCGCGAGCTCGAGGTGACCGACGTCTCAGTCAGCCAGGTGACGAGCGATTATTTGGCGACGGTTGCTGCTCTTGAAAAAGTCAAAGATACTGAATTATCCTGGTTTCTTGATATTGCTACGCGGCTGATCTTCTATAAGGCTCGGGCACTTGGCGTCACAACTAGTCAAGAGGAGGAGGGGAGTGATCTAGCTGAGCTAACTCAAGAGCTGAACCGTTATAAAGTGTACCGCCAGCTCGCTCAAAATCTATCTACTCGTCTCCAGCCACTCACGATCCGGGCTCAATCTCCAAAAACTAGTCTTCTTCAGAGCAATTTACCACCGCGCAATCTATCGCTCGCAGTCCTCCAGTCGGCATATCGAGCGGCTAGCTTGCTGGCGGCGCAGTCAGTTCGCCCAACCCATACCGTCACGATCAGCCGTCACGACATCGCGACGATGATGCAGCAGGTTTTGACGGGCATGGAGAAACGCCAGCGCCTGGCCGAGCTCTTTCGTCATACTAGTCGACGAGAGCTCACCCTGCGACTGCTGGCCTTGCTGGAATTAGCCAAGCAAGGGGCGGTCGATATATTTATAGAAAACGAGACGAGCTATGTCCAAGCAACCTAGTCTCTCAGCTCAACTTGAAGCGATTCTCTTCGTGCAAGGCGGTCCAGTCAGTGCAGCCAAGCTCGCCAAAATACTAGCCGTGGAGACCAAAGCAGTGCAGTCAGGCCTAGCTGCGCTGCGTAATGATCTCTCCGGGCGTGGCCTAGCCATCATCGAAAGTCACGCCGGCTATGAGCTAGCGGTCGCGCCGGAGTTGCAACCACTCGCTAACGAGCTCACCACTGAAACCGCGCCCCAGCTCTCCCAATCGAGCCTTGAAGTCTTGGCCGTCATTACCTATGACGGGCCCGTCGACAAAGCTCATATCGACAATATCCGCGGAGTCGCTAGCGATAGCTCACTGCGGGCTCTGATGAGCCGAGACCTCATACAACAGCTCAAAGCTAGCAGTGAATCCGGACCCCGCTACGAACTTACGAGCCTGGCTTGGCAACATCTTGGCTTGCGGAGTCGGAAAGAGTTACCGCCACAACCAAAGGTAAAACCAGCCAATGCGCCTCAATAGATGGCTCGTTATTCACGGAGCGGCAGGCGCTCGACGCAAGGCCGACGACTTGATTGCGGCCGGACGAGTTCGCATCAACGGCGCCATTGCCGCGCTGGGCGATCGCATTGACGATGGTGACACTGTGACTTTGGATGGAATATACATTGAGCCACAAAAACCCGAGACCCATTTGGTTGCCCTCAATAAGCCAACTGGCTACATTTGCTCCCACCGTCGGCAGGGGAGCGCCAAAACGATCTTTAGCTTACTACCAGAAGAAATGGGTGAGTACAAAATCGCTGGACGACTCGACAAAGACAGCGAGGGCTTGGTACTACTAACAAATGACGGAGAGCTGGCTAATGCGTTGACCCACCCTAGCCATGACGTTGTCCGTGAGTATCAAGTTGAGCTCTCGACGGCGCTCACCGACGAGCAAGCTACAACCCTCACCGAAACCGGCATATTGCTCGACGATGAACTGCGTCAATTTGCCTCACTCAAGCCAATCGACAAACGCCGGTATGCGATTACGCTCCACGAAGGCCGGAATCGTCAAATTCGCCGCAGCTTTGAAGCCCTCGGTGTGGCGGTTTTACAACTCCAGCGCATCAAACATGGCCAATGGGAGCTGGGTGATCTTGAGTTAGGCCATTGGCGGACGGAGCGACTCACGTGAATAGTGTGGCCCAATCTATCCTCGGTGGGCTAACAGCAGTTGTGCTCGCCATCGCGCCCTTCAGTACTACGACGCCCTCACCCGGTGTGCCGGCAGCAAGCTTCGCCCCGCAGGTTACCGCTGATGCACCGACGACATACGCCGTGCAAGCTAAGTCAGCCCTCATCATCGATCGGGCGACTGGTCGCGCTATCTACGCGAAAAATACGAGCCAGGCTCTACCGATGGCCAGCCTTACCAAGCTCATGACAGCCTACCTGATCATTCGCAGCCACACTGGTAACGAAAAAGTCATCATCCCGCCTGATGTCAAAGCAGTTGCGGCCGGCGGTAGCGTAGTCATCGGCCTGAAGCCAGGCGACAGTGCCACTGTCGATCAGCTCATGCTCGCGCTCTTACTGCCATCAGCCAATGATGCAGCGGTCAGTCTGGCCGTACACGATGCCGGTAGCGTTCCGGCCTTTGTGGATAAGATGAACGCCACCGCCAAAGAGCTCGGCCTCACGAATACCGCCTTTAAGAATCCGACTGGTCTCGATGCCACAGGGCACGTCACCAATGCTGATGACCTCGCCCGGCTCACCTCTCTCGTACTTGAAAGTCCACGTATTACCCAAGTCGTTAAGCTAAGCCGCGGCGGTTTCACTAGTGGTCAAGGAGTGCCGTATGCCTTCATCTCGACGAATGAATTACTCAACAAACCTGGAGTGGTTGGCGTAAAGACTGGCTATACGCAGGCCGCTGGGGAATGCCTCATCACCCTCACACGGAAAGACGGGCGTGAAGTCCTGACCGTGATTCTCGGAAGCCCAGACCGTTTCGCAGAAAGCCGAAGTATGATAGACTTAGCCCTCGGATTAGCATATGAATAATACTCAATCAATTCCTCGCTTTGTTTTGGTCGGCATCCCCAACGCCGGTAAGTCCAGTTTGCTCAATCGACTGACTGGCAACCGGGCCGTTATCATTCACGATAAAGCTCATACGACGAGAGATATTACCTTACATCCCGTCGAATGGGCAGAACGTGCTGCCTACGTTCAAGATACCCCTGGCTTCACCAGCTCCCCAGATAGTGAGATCGAAACCGAAGCCCAAGCTCAGCTCAAAGCCGCCCTTCATGAGGCTACAGCGGTGGTTTTTGTCGTTGATATCACCAGCCCCGGCATTACAGACGCTGAACGCCTCTTGGCACGCCTGGTTCGCCAATCAGGCAAACCGGTGATTCTAGCTCTCAATCAAGCTGACAAAAAGCATGGTGACACGGCTCATTTCCGCGCTCTTGGATTTGAGTCAAGTCTCGAAGTTTCTGCCCATCACGCAACTGGCATTGATGATCTAAAAACTCATTTGCTAGCGTTAGCTCCAGTTAGCGACGAGGCTCCGCAACACACGCCAAACCAGTGGCGAGTAGCCTTCCTGGGGCGACCGAATGTCGGTAAGTCGAGTCTTCTGAATGCCTTTACGCACGCCAATTCAGCAATCGTCAGCGCCGAAGCTGGCACGACGCGCGACCCCGTCTCGGCGACCATCACCCATAATGACACACAGCTCCTGCTGACCGACACGGCTGGTATGCGCCGTCCCGGCAAAATTGGCCGCGACATCGAGTATTTCTCGCTCACTCGCACCAAACAAGTCATCGCGCAAGCCGACATTTGTGTATTAGTCCTCGACGCCACCGACCCTGCTACGGCCATGGATCAACGAATCGCCGGCATGATTCGTGAAGCCGGTAAAGGACTCGTCATAGCCGTCAATAAATCCGATGCCGTCACCGAAGAGGATGAACGGCGCGGACGACTCGACAAACGCCTGACGCGCGATCTCGAATTTGTCTGGTGGGCACCCTACGTCCTGGTTTCCGCCACCACTGGCCTCAACCTCGATGTCCTCCTCGATCAGATCTGCGAAGTCGGGAATCGCCTGACACAAAAACTTCTGACGCGCGAGCTCAATAAATTTCTCACCCAAGCTACCGTGTCGCGGCCGCCAGCCAGCTCGGGCCTCCTACGACCTAAACTCAACTACATCACCCAGACGAGCTCAAATCCGATCGAATTTTCACTATTTGGCACCCATCCAGATGCCATTCACTTTAGTTATCGACGTTATCTCGAGAATCAGCTGCGCGAACACATCGATTTGCGCGGTGTGCCGATAAAGCTTATCTTTAAAAGTAAGTACAAGCCAAGCGGAGACGAGTAATATGCACACCATCATTGTCGGCCTCGGAAACCCCGGATCTCGCTATGATGGCACGCGGCACAATATCGGTTTTGCCGTGGTTGATGAGTTAGCTCGTCGGGCCGGTGCGAATTGGCGCGAAAAACCCGCCTGGAATGCAGAAATCGCTGAATATGGAGAGGGTATTCTCCTGGTCAAGCCAACGACCTTCATGAATGACTCCGGCCGAGCAGTCCAAGCCATTGCTCATTACTACGACATTACTGGCGATCGGGTCTGCACGGTATACGATGACAGGGACCTGCCATTTGGCACCCTCCGTTGGACCGATGGCTTGCGCACCGGCGCCCACCACAACGGCCTTCGATCGATCGCGGATACGTACGGACGAGACCTCTTACGATTACGGTTTGGAGTCGGCAATGATCATCTGCGACACAAAGCCCTGCGCGACTTTGTGCTCGAGAGATTCACTAGCGAGGAACAAAAAGACTTACCGAATCTGATTGAATCCGCAGCCAACGAGCTCGTCGAACGCTACACGTAAAGTATGTAATTTGCTCATGCTCGCTTTTTGTTCGGCTTTTTTATACGATGTAGTTGCGCGAGAAAATGAAAAGACCACACCAGTCGAAACCAATGTGGACTTTTCATATACCCCTTTCATGTCACCATAAAGGATTTTGCAGCCGTCACCAATATTCTATACGGCCGTGACCATGAAAGGGAGCGATCTGCTAATGCGGTTGAACCTAAAGGAGGGTGAGTTTTAGGATATGGCCCCGCAATAGCAGATCGCTCACTTCCAAAGGGAAGGGGTCAAATTACAGATTACATGAGGTACGCGCTGTATATTATCACAATATACTACCCATGTCAATAGTAATTACATGAGGATTTTGAGTTTACACGAAAGCTTACTGGTATGACAAGCACTACTACTATGCAAACTATTACGCAAAAGCACAAGGCTTATCCGATACTTCTGCGAGAAATCTACGATGCGCCCAAAACGCTCCATATATTAGGAAGTTTGCCAGACATGCCGATGCTGGCAATTGTTGGCACACGGCGACCAACACCATACGGAAAAACTATTGCGTACCGATTAGCTAAAGACCTCGCTCAATCAGGCATATGTATTGTAAGCGGGCTCGCATACGGTATCGATGGCATAGTCCATCGCGCAGCACTTGATGCTGGCGGGAAAACCGTCGCAGTGCTTGGCTGTGGGCTCGACCGCTGTTATCCGGCCAGCCACCAACCACTTATGCATGACATTGTCGCTGGAGGTGGAGCGGTAATTAGTGAGTACGATGCCGGTACACCACCACTACGTCATCATTTTCCAGCTCGCAATCGTATCATTGCCGGCATCAGCCTCGGCACACTCGTCCCCGAAGCGGACGCACGATCCGGATCGCTTATCACCGCCAGCCTTGCCTTAGGGGAGAATCGATGCGTCATGGCTGTCCCAGGAGCCATTACCTCAGAGCGCTCATCAGGGCCAAACAACCTCCTCAAAGCCGGAGCAACCCCAGTAACCTCCGCTGCCGATGTGTGCGCAGCCCTTAATCTCACAGCGGTCGAAATCACCCGACCAATCGGTGCAAGCGCCATAGAGCAGGGGATACTCGACCGCTTAAACCAAGGACCAGCTGACGCTGAAAGTCTGGCGACTGAGCTTGGGCTTCCCATTGCGACGGTTCTCGCTACCTTGAGCTTACTCGAAATCAGCGGCCGCATTCGCTCCCTCGGTGGGGCCCTCTGGATGCTGCGTGGCTAACAAACCGCCGAAAGTTTGACAAGACACCACCCGGCCGTCTACAATCGGCGAGCTTAGCAACACCCCGTCCTCAGCGGCATAACAGTTTTGGAGCCTATCCTATATATATGAAAAAATCTGTCCTCATCGTCGAAAGCCCTGCCAAAGGTAAAACTATCGAATCTTACCTCGGTAAGGGGTATAAAGTTGTCGCCAGCTTTGGCCATGTTAGGGATCTACCAAAATCCAAGCTCGGCATAGATGTTGAACATGATTTTGAGCCACAGTATATGGTCCCGAGGGGGAGTGCTACCAAGATTAAACAGCTGAAAAAAGCCACCGAGGGTGCGGATATCATTTATCTCGCAACCGACCTTGACCGCGAGGGAGAGGCGATTGCCTGGCATCTGGCGAATATTCTCGAACTCAAGCCAGAGCAGGAGATGAAACGCATCACCTTCGCTGAGATTACCAAGCCAGCCCTCGAATACGCCGTTGCTCACCCGCGCGATATTAATCAAGATCTAGTTGATGCTCAGCAGGCCCGTCGCGTACTCGACCGCTTAGTTGGCTATTCATTGTCACCAATTCTCTGGAAAAAAGTTCGTTATGGCCTATCCGCCGGTCGCGTACAAAGTGTCGCACTGAAGTTCATCACTGATCGTGAAAAAGAAATCGAGGCTTTCCAGAGCGAAGAGTATTGGTCGATCGAAGTCGATCTGAAGGCCAAAAAGGGCAATTTAACCGCTAAACTACTCGAAGTCAAAGCTGAAAAAGCCGAGATCCACAATCAGTCCGAAAACGACACCCTAGTACAAGCCCTCGAAGCGGCTGAGTACGTTGTAAAGGATGAGGAAAAAAAGCCCGTAAAACGCAATCCAGTAGCGCCCTTCACAACTAGTACCCTCCAGCAGGACGGTTATCGGCGACTGGGGTTTGCGACACGGCGCACCATGCGAGCAGCGCAAGGACTGTATGAAGCAGGTCTCATCTCATACATGCGAACTGACTCCGTTACTATCTCAAAAGATGCCATCAAGGCTATCCGTGAGACCATTACTAAAGATCTCGGCAAAGAGTATATTCCCGCCAGTCCACGCGTCTTTAAGACCAAGAGTCGTGGCGCCCAGGAGGCTCACGAAGCAATTCGACCAACCAACCCAGGGTTACATCCAGATGAGCTGAGTGGGCGTTCAAGTGACGAGGAGCGACTCTATCGCCTAATCTGGCAGCGCGCCCTGGCGAGCCAGATGACCGAAGCGCAATTTGAGCAAACCCGCATCGATATCTTAGCCGATAAGGATTATCTCTTGCGCACGAGTGGGCGAGTAGTAGTCTTTGATGGTTTCACGCGGATCTATCCGCTCCAGAAAAATGATGATACACCGCTTTTGCCTCGAGTGACAGCTGGAGAAAAGCTCACCAAGCAAGAAATTCGTGGGGAGCAACACTTCACCCAACCACCAGCCCGGTATTCTGAAGCCACCCTCGTCAAGAAACTCGAAGAAGCCGGTGTCGGTCGCCCAAGTACCTACGCCCCGACAATTGCCACGATTATCTCACGCGGATACGTTCTGAGTGAGGATAAGCGCTTAGTACCACAACCTGTCGGCATGATCGTATCTGATCTCTTAGCTGAAAACTTTGATTTCGTGACCGAACCTGAATTCACTGCCGATATGGAAGATAAATTGGATGATGTCGCTGATGGGAAAGCCGAATGGAAACCTGTCATCCGGGAATTCTACGAACCGATGCACAAACTGATTGAAGAGAAACAAGAGAGTATCCCGCGAGCCGAGATCCCAGTAATTATGACCGATGAAATCTGTGAGCTTTGTGGCAAGCCGATGGTGATAAAATCTGGTCGTTTCGGGCAGTTTCTAGCCTGTTCAGGTTGGCCGGACTGTAAGAATGCCAAGCCCATCCTGAAAAAGACCGGTGTCGAATGCCCAACCTGCCACGAGGGTGAAGTGGTTGAGCGCAAGACGAAAAAAGGTCGCCGCTTCTGGGGTTGCTCTCGTTACCCAGACTGTGACTACGCGACTTGGACAAAACCGAAGAATCCTGACGCCGAAGTCGCCAACGCTGAGTAGCCGAGCTTCAGCCTCAGCCGAACTCAACGCCAACATCATTCATAGCATAACCAGCTTGACGATACGTCAAAAAAGTCTTGTCACAATCATTGACCTATATCTGTTGTGATGATATAATAACTCCCAACCAATACTAATTCTTGAGGGTGAGTGAATTTGATGTCTCCAACTATGACCAGCAACACAACAGACACTGATGTGCAAAAACTCGTTGAGCAACTGATCGACGAGAGCCTTTTAGTACTCAAAAAAGACCGTGATCGCGAAGTTGTGGCCAAGCGCCACGGCCTCAAAGCCAATCAGCCACATACGCTTGAGCAAATTGGCAGCCAACTGGGAATTACTCGCGAACGAGTGCGGCAAATCGAAAAAGCCGCGCTCACCAAGATCCGCGATAACTATCAAGCCGACGAAGATTTTCGTGGCGTCATCTTAGCTCGCCTCGATGAAAAGGGCGGGATTATCCAGCTCCAAAACCTCACTACTGGCCTTGAGCTTGAGCCAACCGAACAGCCTAATCTCGCATATTTAGTGCGCATCATGCCTGATCTAGAACTGATTGAGCACGGCGAAGAACTCTCGCCAATTGTTGTCGTATCCGATCCTTACGATCGTGAAGTTATCTTCGGACTTCACGAAAGCCTGCTTGCTGAAGCCCAGCGTCACGGTAAGCCGGTCCGTTTCGACAAGCTGACTGGTGCGATTGATGGGCCGCACAGCCCACAGGCACTCCGTGAGCTGGCCGAAGCATCAAAAAAACTGACTAACCTCGATGGGCAATGGGGCTTAACGTCCTGGCCAGAAGTTAATCCAAAAAGCATTCGCGATAAGACCTACTTAGTGCTTAAAAAGGCTGGTCGACCGATGCACTTTACCGAGATTGCCGATAAGATCTCCAAGCTCGAAGCCAACCCCAAGCCTGTTACCACCCAAGCAGTCCATAATGAACTCATTAAGGATAGTCGTTTCGTACTGATTGGTCGCGGCATCTACGCTTTGGCCGAATGGGGCTACCAGGCAGGTACTGTCGCCGACATTATCGAGCAAATCCTCCGTGAAGAAAGTCCTCTGTCGCGCGAAGAAATCATCAAGCGTGTGCTGTCTCGGCGCCAGGTTAAAGTCGCTACTATTGCCCTGAATCTCCAAGAGAAGCCTCAGTTTGAGCGCGTCGGCAAAGGCCTTTATGCCCTGCAAGCCGGCTTTACTCCACAGCCGCGCAAACGTCGCGGACGACCGCCCAAAACTACTACCTAACCAACGACCCATCATCCGTACCAACCCTCTTACCGTACACCTGGGTGAAACCCTGCATAGTGCGGTACAATAGAAGCTAATGGAACAACTCTTTAACCTCATCGGCGCCGTCTTTTCAATTATCGGCATTGCACTTTTCCAATATTGGGGCTGGACACTGATTGCCGGCTACTTGATTTGGCAAATCTTCCAAAACCGACGCAAGGTCGCCTACGTCGAAGCCACCGAGCACACCATGCTCCAGATCATCGTACCGAAAGATAATGATAAAAAAGAGCTGTCAGCCGAGCAGCTGTTTGCCAGTTTGCACGGTATTCTGCGCCCGAAAGGGGAGATCGAACACGAAGGGAGTCTCCAGGAACACATCAGTTTTGAGATAGTCTCTGAGCAAAATGTGATTAATTTTTATGTTTGGGTGCCGCGACACCTCAAAGACTACGTCGAAAGCCAGGTCTATGCCCAATACCCAACAGTGCAGATCATCGACGATGTTGAAGATTATGCGAAAAAGGACCTGGGAGATTCATTAACCGTCATTAGCGAAATTAAGACTACCAAAGATTCAATTTTCCCGATCCGCACCTTCGCTACTTTCGAAGTCGACCCCCTAGCCGGCATCACGACTGTCTTGGCAAAGCTCGAGCCCAACGAGCAGTTGTGGGTGCAGTACTTAATGCGGCCGGTCGATGATAGCTGGCACGCCAAATCACTGCAGTTCATTACGGACTCAAAGACCGGTGGTCGATCGGGCCTATTTGACGGTTGGCAAAAACGACTCTTTACGCTGCCGATTGAATTGACTGCCATGTTCTTCAAGGCCCTCGTCGCACCACCAGTACACCCCGAAAAGAAAGATGAAAAGAAGGAACTTTCGCCAGGACAAACTACCGTCAATGCGGCTGTCGAAGCGAAGGCCGAAAAGATCGGCTACGAAGTAAAGATCCGCGTCGGCTACGTCGGCGCCAGTGCTGACATCGCCAAGCAACGCATGCAGGCCCTGTTTGGCGGGTTTAAGCAGTTTAATAGCATTAACCTCAATAGTTTAGCTGGCGGAGGCTATGACCCATCTCCTGAAGCTCTCCAGGAGTATCGGGCGCGCTACTTCGAAACGGGTGGCTTCATTCTCAACGTTGAAGAGTTAGCTAGCCTGTACCACTTACCGCATACCAGCGTGGAGACGCCAAATATCGCCTGGACCACCACCAAAGTAGGGGAGCCGCCGACCAATCTACCCACCTTGGCAAACACCCCACAAGAGGCTCTGTCGCTGATCGGTACGACAACCTTTCGTCAGACCAATGTGAAATTTGGCATCAAGCGCGATGACCGCAAGCGACATCTCTATATCATTGGTAAATCCGGCTCAGGAAAAAGTTTTGCCCTGCTCCTGCTAACTTTGTCGGACATTTACCACAATCAAGGTTTTGCGGTCGTTGACCCACACGGTGATTTTGCTCAGGACGTACTGCGCTACATCCCCGAACACCGGAAGGATGATGTCGTCTACTTTAACCCTTCAGACTTCGAGAATCCCATCTCATTTAACCCCATGGAAAATGCCGATCCGAATATGCGCGCCTCGATCGCTTCCGAGATCATCGGCGTCTTGAAGAAAATGTTTGCTGAGAGCTGGGGGCCACGACTTGAGCACATCTTGCGCTTCACTCTTTTAGCCCTGCTCGAAACCGAGGATGCCAACTTGATGGGTATTACGCGTATGCTCACCGATAAGCCCTTCCGTAAAAAGATCGTTGATCAGCTCGAAGACGTCACTGTGCGCTCCTTCTGGGTTAATGAATTTGCGGCCTGGAACGACAAGTTTGCGACTGAAGCCGTCGCTCCAATTCTCAACAAAGTCGGAGCCTTTACGGCCAACCCGCTGATCCGCAATGTAATTGGTCAGCGCAAATCAAGCTTTGACATCCGCCAGATGATGGATGAAGGCAAGATCTTGATTTGTGATCTGTCTCGGGGTCGGCTTGGTGAAGATAATGCGGCCACCCTGGGTGCATTGATGATCTCTAAGATTCAGCTGGCAGCCATGAGCCGGGCCAATATCATGCTCGATGAACGTCGTCCATTCTATCTCTATGTCGACGAATTCCAGAACTTTGCAACAGATTCGTTCTCGGTTATTCTGTCGGAAGCCCGTAAGTATGGCCTCTACCTCACAGTTGCTAACCAATACGTCGCACAGATGCCCCAAGAGGTGAGGGACGCGGTGTTTGGTAATGTCGGATCAATGATTACGTTCAGGGTAGGGGCTGATGATGCTACGGCACTGGCGCGTTACTTTGAGCCGGTCTTCGAGCCAACTGATCTCACGAATCTGTCACTCCAAAACGTCTATATCACCATGTCGATCGATGGAGAGACGAGTATTCCGTTTTCAGCTAAAACTCTCCGGGTACCTGACCCTGAGCAAGATATGACTCAAGCTATCATCGCTCGATCGCGTGAAAAGTATAATGTTTCACGCGCCGAAGCTGAACAGGTGATACGCGAATGGAGTGGCTTTCGCCCAGACGGGGAGAAGCTCGCCGATGGTGAATCGAGTGCCGGTGAACGCCGACCAACAGCATCAGATAAGCCCACTCAAGAGCCACATGGCGCGCAAGTTGGCTCTCGCCCGTCTTTACAGGTTTCTGGAGCGGCACCAAAGAATTACTCCGAGCTCATTACCGCCAAACCGCAATCAAACTCACGACCAACTGAGCGTTCGCAGAATCAACGCAAACGCAGTCGCAAACGACCAGCCAGACCAAATTAGCCGTTAGCACACCTACCCATCTACGAGCGAATAGTGCTTTAGCTAAAGTATTTTATAGAGTGTAGACGATGGTTAGTATAACTCTCTGTCAAAATATATACGTCGCACAATGTATATTTTGCGACGTATTATCTGAATAGCTTTGGGGCAGCGCTCCACTCAACAAACTCACTCTATAAGCTGTGCACATACCGTAATCACGCCTTCCATATACCCCTAACTTGCACCAGCAACTCCCACAGACATAGTTGATCATGCTTTACATAAATTACATCATTTTAGATATCTAGGCGCACCCATATATTGCATAGCGAGCTTTACCAAAACAGCAACTTGTCTTGCAGACAACTGCAACAATAAAGCAGATAAGACTAGGCCACAATTCAGCCCACGGCCGTATTCACTCTGTGAAACAAATCTGTTTCACAGGTATACGAATTATTATGTTTTATTGTCTTGACATACTATATTTATCTTTTTAAATAGTATTTATAGCTCCGAGCTACATAAAGGTGAATTGTGAGCACGCTATATACCCCTACCCCACTGTGCGAACAAGCCAAGATACTGTAGTTCTATCTGTTGTCCAGATAGAAAATACTATTTATAAAAGGCTTTGCCAGGTATCCGCACATCAACATATTCAGTCGGTTTTTTGTTTTGTTGTTGTGCGGTTTCAATCGTCGCAATATAAGCTTCAACTTGTTCGGCGGCACCTCGCGAAGTATCGGTTCGAATCACAATGCCATTCTTGAGCCGAATATTGAGCTCCCTCGTAGTCGCTCCGATAGCCGAGGATTCGATATCCACACCCTTTTTTCCAGCTAAACTGATAAACTCCCGCGCAAAGACCACAAACTGCTTATCGGCTACCTTGTCCCCGACCTTGACAGTTAGCTGGGCCGTATCGATGATACGACCAAACGTACCCTCTCCAGCCTTAGCCTGGCGCAACACACGCCCATCTTCAGCGATCAACCATGACTGCTCACCCGTTTGCCAAACCAAAGAGGGCTGTGACTCCACCACTTGGACATTCAACCCGAGTAAAAGAGTACGCGACACTTTGACGTTGGCCAAGGTTGGCTCTTGCGTCTTGACCGCCTGGGCCATATCTTGAGCATTTAAAAACAAGACATTACGCTGCACCGGGTTGGCTCGTAAATATTCATCCGCGGCTTGAGTAATGGCTTCTTGCGAGATTGTGCTATTCCCCTTCACGGCAATCCCCCGAGCGTTCAGCCAGCCGGAGAAAAACAACACCCAGATGCCAAGGGCTGCAACAGCAAATATACCGATCCGCCAAAATATCTGCCGCCAAACGATAGGCTGCTTGGGAGCTTGTGCGCGTACCGAGTCACCAGTATAAATAAACTGCCCCCGTCGTCGGACTTTCCGCGGCTGGCTATCAGGTGGCGTTGGAGGAAATCGAGAATCAGGCACGTCTTTGCTCCACCACGCGAACAACGGCTTCGGCTAAGAGTTCGGCCGCATTGCGTACTGCTAACTTCCCTATGGCCTCCTCCAAGTATCGCCTGTCGCTGGGTTCGTCAATTAATTTATCAATTTCTGCCCGCAAAGTTCGCGGTGTTAAGCGAGACTGCTCAAGCAACCGAGCCGCACCGCGTCGCACAATATAATGAGCATTATGAGCTTGATGATTATTCGCCGAGCCCGGCAAAGGGATGAGAAGTGCTACTTTTTTCAACGCTGCCAGTTCAGCCAATACATTCGCCCCACAGCGCGTTACTACCACATCGGCCAGTGCATACGCGTCAGCAAGCTCAGTGCGCAAAAAAGCCTGAGGTACATAACGACGACGAGCCAGTGGCGTCAAACGCTGTCGCTGGAAAAGAGCTGCATCAATATCGTGATGACCAGTCTGATGAATAATATTGACCGATTCGGTGAGTTGGGCGAGCGCACCAAAGACCACCTCGTTAATCGCCTGCGCGCCAGTCGAGCCGCCAATAATCAAGACAGTTGGTCGAGCCGTATCAAGGCCAAAATGCTTCCGCCCGCGCTCACGACGCCCAGCCAAAATATCCTCACGCACCGGATTACCCGTCGCCAGCAAAGGGGCAGTCAGCTTCACGTCGTCAAATACTTCGACTGGAAAACCTGTTGCTACCAGTTGAGCGCGACGCGCTAATACCCGATTCGTCAGCCCCATAACTGTGTCTGATTCGTGAATGATGAGGGGTATCTTTAGCTGTGCAGCCGCCAGACCGACCGGCAGACCAACAAAACCGCCCTTCACGAAAACTACATCTGGCTTAATTGTCTTCAATAACCGCCGCGCCTGTCGTATCCCCTTCACGATCCGCATACTGTCGCCGGCATTTTGACGCATCGTTGAAAAATCGGTTAGTTCAGAGACCAAGCCACGACGATAGCGACGAAATTTACCACTCGATATGACATGATAACCAATACCTTCGGCTTCAACTAAATCACGCTCCAGGCTGCCGCCCGAACCGATATAGTCGATAACCGGTGCTGTTCCCTTACGCGCCTTGAGAGCCGCGCACAGGGCCAAAACCGGTGTGACGTGACCGGCGGTTCCGCCCCCCGACACGATTATCCGCATAAGCCTGTTCCCTTTCTGTATATCGAGAAATATTTTGCAAAATTCCAACCGCAACCATCGTTGCCAAGAGACTCGTGCCGCCATAACTGATAAACGGCAGCGGGATACCAGTCAACGGGATGATATTGAGCATGGCTGAGATATTGACCGCCGCCTGGGTTAATAGCCAAACAGTGATACCGACTGATACCATGCGACTAAATCGGTCTGGCGCCATGCGTGCGATTCGAAATCCCCGCCAACCTACCAAACCAAACAAGCCGACGACAATCATCGTCCCCCACAAGCCAAACTGCTCACCAATAATGGCAAACACCGAGTCGTTGGTTGCCTCGGGTAAGTAGCCATACGACTGCAGGCTGTTGCCCAGGCCTTTGCCAAGTATCCCGCCACTACCCAGTGCAATCAAGGCTTGATTAATATGATAATCGGCGCCCGTCACGTCATCTTTGTGATTGAGGAAGGTAGCCAA
The DNA here is from genome assembly GCA_046350755.1 of Candidatus Saccharimonadota bacterium. GTDB lineage: Bacteria > Patescibacteriota > Saccharimonadia > CAILAD01 > CAZDEK01. Next base: position 121,945 of record JAXLZV010000001.1, read on the forward strand.
CCGAGCCAAACGATACGGAAAGATCACAACGGTTAAAGCCGCCGCGCCCAGTAATGTACCCAAACCGGCCCCGAATAGCCAAATTGGCGCGTCTGATACAAACAAGATAGCTAGTGCCACCGACATCAAGACGATGCCGGTTCCAAGATCGCGCTGGAAAATCACCGTTAGAATCAAGGTTATCGCCAGCACTCCCAAAAACGGGAGCAGACCCTGAGTGAAAGAGCGTAATTTATCACGATTCGATTCAAGCCAAGATGCCAAAAAGAGGATCAATGAAAGCTTCAGAAATTCCGCCGGCTGAAAACTTAAGGGCCCGAATTTAACCCACCGGCTAGCACCGTTAACGTTGAGCGAAATACCTGGGATGAAGACTAGACACATCAAAAAAAACGAACCAATCAACATCGGGAAAGCCGCCTTGCGCCAAAAACCGTACGGAATCCGCGAAGCACCAACCCAGCCAACCACGCCAATCGCTAAGCTAATCAATTGGTTGGTAAAAAATGCATTTCGATCGCTCGCCCCACCAGTGATATTAAAATTCACAATTGCCCCAGTAGAATAGATCACCAGCATACCGATTGCTATCAGGGCTAATATGAGTAAGCCGAGAAAGTAGTCAGGCCGGTGATGAGGCCGCTCACGAATGGCGCGAGCCAGGTCAGCCACGGGCAATCAATCCAATGAGCAGCCCTAATACGCCCGTTATCGCACCAATAATCCACAACCGCATAGTGACTTTGGTTTCCGGCCAACCAATTGCTTCAAGGTGATGATGCAAGGGCGCGGAACGAAACACCTTATGTCCAAACACTTTCTTTGAAAATATTTGGACGGCACTTGAACCGGCCTCGAGCACAAAGACCGCACCAATAATCGGCAGCACGAAGACCGAATTTGTCAGCATCGCAATTACTCCCAAGGTCGCCCCTAAAGCAGTTGATCCGACTTGCCCCATAAAGAATCGCGCCGGATAAATATTAAACCAAGTATAAGCTAAAACTGCGCCGACTATCGTGGCACAAAAAGCTGCTAGTGCCGTCAAGCCAGAGAAAAAACAAATAATCGCGTAGCAGCCATAGGCGAAAGCCAATAGCCCACCAGCTAAGCCATCGAGACCATCGGTAATAGATACCGACTTGGCCGTCGAAAATACCACTAAAATAAACAGCGGGATGTAGAGCCAGGCTATCGAGAAATCACCGACCGCCGGAACATGAATGAGATTATAACCAAGCTTAAAGTAAAACCACCATGCACAGAGTGCCGCTAGACCAAATAAGGCCAGGGCTTGGGTCTTAGCTTTTAGACCCCCGCTCCGATTTGCAAAGCCGAGAATATTCGACAAATCATCGATCAAGCCAAGACCACCAAAGAGCACTAATGCCATCAGCGGCAACCAAGTCTCCGTTCGATCAAGATTAGCAAACAACGTAATGACCGCAACGGCAATGAGGACAATACTACCGGCCATAGTTGGGATATGCCGCTTATGTTTTTCGGCGTGCAGCTTGGCAAAGACCTTAGCTTTCTCACCAGTTACGGCCGTTGCCCGTTGCTTACGCCACCACTGATGCTTGAAGGCTAGCGTAGTAAAGATCGGCGTAAATAGCATCGCCAGTACAAAGCCCGCAAAAGCAAAAGTCAGTATCGGCAGCAGTTGGTTCGTCAGTGGGTCAAATTGCATATGGTTAGCTCCTGGTTAGCAATTATACAGCATTACGAGCTGGGCGGCACCTGATAATACTTGAAGAGCTCTTTGGCGATCTCAGCGAACGCCGGCACCGCACTGCGCTCGGCAAATGTCTTTGTCTTCGGGTAATCAACCCGCACCATCATGATAAACTTCGGATCATCCGCCGGCGCGAAACCTATGAAGCTACCGATATTCTTATCCTCTTCATAACCCTGACCGTTCGCCTTTGGCACCTGAGCGGTTCCCGTCTTACCAGCAATCTTGTACCCTGGCATACGCGTCAAATAACCCGATCCACCTTCAACTACCTTGACCATCATGCTCGTCACCTGCGAGGCAGTCTCTTTACTCATAACATTTTCGGCCTGCGGCTTGTGTGGCACATCCTCAAGTTCACCGTTGGCTTTGATCTTTTTCTCAAGGACATGTGGCTGAACCAAGGTGCCGCCGTTCGCGATCGTAGAGATCGCCGTTATCATCTGCAAGCTCGTCGCACCTATCCCCTGACCAAAGGTCATATTGGCATAATCAATGTCGGCGGCATTCGGATCTTTGACTTGCCCCTTGGCTTCACCAGCCAGCTCGACACCGGTTTTCTTACCAAATCCGAAGGCAATTATACCGTTATGTAATGCCTCCTTGCCAGCCCGAGTGATCTGGCTAGGATTTCCACCCAACATCCGTAGAATATACACCATACCGGTATTAATTGAGTTCTTAATCACTAAGCTCATGTCGACCGTACCAAAACTTTTCTTCTCAGCATTATTGATCGTATACTCACCAATCGTCACGCTACCAGTATCATTAAAAGTCGTTTCCGGTTTGATTTTGCCAGACTGCAAACCAAGTGACATCGTCAGCGGCTTAAAGCCTGATCCGGGCTCAAATTGATTTGAGATCGCGCTATTAATAAAGCTCGCGTACTCATTCGCCTTAACTTTCTCGTAAGTATTTGGGTCATACTCCGGATTATTCACCATTGCTTTAATGGCTCCGGTATACGGATCCATAATGATTACACTGCCCGAGCTGGCTTGATTAGCCTCAACAGCTGACTTCAATGCCTTTTGAGCCACACTCTGCAAATATCGATCAATCGTCAAAACATATGAGGTCCCATTCCGCGGCTCATCGACGATATTGTCCTGTGTCGACAGTGGCACCCCCTGGCTATCAGTAACCGCCTTGAGCATACCGTTTTGACCGGAAAGCTCGGCATTTAAGTATTGCTCTACGCCATATTGTCCCTTCCCATCGCTATTCACATAGCCGGTAACATGCCCCAGCAAACTCCCCTCAGGGTACGACCGATAGTCACGATCCTTGAGCACAACTCCCTTGATGCGCAAATCAGCGATTTGCTTAGCTAGATCTTTCTCGATCTGCTGCTTGATTTCAACGTAGCGACTCTTGCCAGAGAAGGTCAGTTGCTCTTGGAGGGCTTTTTTATCAATACTTAAGAGAGGAGCGAGTTGTTCGGCCGCCTTGGCTGGATCCTCAATCAATTTCGGGTCAGCATAGGCGTATTTCAACGAATTATTCAACGCAACCGGGTAAAGCTCGCCATTATCCTGCAGATAAATTTCACCGCGCTTAGCTGGGATCTCAAATTGACGTGACTGCTGAGCGGTGGCCTTAGCCGTATAGTCACCACTCTTGATAACCTGCACATAGACTAACTTCCACATAATTGCCGCCAGCGGAATAGCAAAAATCCCAGCTAACACGTAAAGCCGAGCATTACTCATGCCAAAAACTGTCCGACGGGATTTCATACTTGCCTATTATCCCCCTTTGGGCGCCAAGATGCTAACGCTGTGCGTAACTCACATTACCAACTGGTGTCATAGCTTTCGCCACCTGACTCTCGCGAGCCTCAGCGATGGATTGCAAACGTGCAGCATCGATACGAAGTTGCTCCTTTTGAGACTGCAATTCTACACGTTTAGTCTCCAAGCGCGTCAAGCGAATATCTAGCGTTTTGGCTTTTGAGATTTGATTCAAGTACAACATCGAGAGGAGAGCGACCAGAGCCAAAAGCATAAACGACACCGAGATCGGGCCAGCTTGGACACGGGCTTCAACGCGGGTTAGATTTTGATTGCGAAATAAACGCTGCTCTTTGTACATTGGTTTTTCTCCTGGAACGATGTGTGTTTTTGTGTTTGTTTTTGGTTTGTGGCGTTTTACGAACGCCAAACGACTCTAGACAAGCTAAAGTTACTTAATGACGCGAACTTTCAGTTTGGTGGCTCGCGGGCTCATATTTCTAACGGCTACGGTCATATCTGACCTCCTTTTTTTGTGTTATTTTTTCTTTTCAACGGCTCGGAGTTTTGCGCTCCGGGCGCGTGGATTGTAAGCAATTTCTTCAGTTGCCGCCATAAGCGGCTTTTTGGTAACCAGAGTAAACAACGATTCCTGTAATGGTTGACCAGTAATAGTATCCCATACTGGTTGTGTTTTGTCACGCATAAAATGCTTCACGATACGATCTTCGAGGGAGTGAAAACTGATCACCGCTAGTCTCCCCCCTGGTGCTAGCTGATTGATAGCTTCTGGTAATACCGCCTCTAAAGCATCAAGTTCGCCATTAACGGCAATGCGTAAAGCCTGAAAGGTTTTAGTCGCGCCATCAATGCGTCCACTGGGAACTACTGAGCGTACGATCTCGGCCAGCTGTTGAGTCGTCATAATTGGCAGCTCAGTGCGGATGGCAACAATCTTGCGCGCGATCATCCGACTACGGCGCTCCTCACCATAGCGAAAGATAATATCTGCAAGCTGAGCCTCTTCGAGGGTATTCACCAGATCAGCGGCAGTGGTAGTCTGGCGATCGTCCATGCGCATATCTAGTGAAGCATCCTCGCGAAAAGTGAAGCCCCGATCAACCTGATCAAGCTGCGCACTGCTGACACCGAGATCCAACAGGATCATATCGGCTTGGGGCATGCCGCGCCAATCAATTTGAGCAAAGTTCTCGCGAACGATCTTGACATTGTCTTGACCGCTAAACCGCTCGTGAAGGGCGGCTATTGCCTGAGCATCGCGATCAAACAGCCATGCTTGGCCGGCAAGTCCGATCAGCTTAATGACAGAATCAGCGTGACCACCAAATCCCGCCGTGAGGTCGAGATACTTCTCACCTCTAGCCGGATGTAAGACGGACAAAACCTCATCGCCCAATACCGGAATGTGTTGTTTTTGAGTCATAACTCTATGTCAAGGTTACCTATTTAGCAGCCAACTGTCTATTTTTGGTTTTGGTTTTTGAAAGTTGTGAGGTGGTTAGATCTGCATGCAGATCTGATGTGGCAAGGACTAACATTGTAGTAATGATAAGTCCTTGAAATTGTATACGTAGGTATACAAGAGTTGAAAGTTTGTGAGGTGGAGTTTTGTTGAGAAAGGGACTCGCTTTAATTTTGATACGCTCAAGCGTCAACAAGCGCTGTTGACTGCCAAATAGCTAACCTGATTTTTGTGTGTATTTTTCTTTCAATGAACTGACTTGGGTGCTCGCGTGAGCAGTCTCAAGTCCCCTCAGCTGGTTTTTGCGCTTAGGCGAAAATATTTGCCAGCCCGGACCGCGACAACGTCGTGATCGATATGGGCATACGCCAGATGATGGGGCTCGAGCGTAACGCGTCCCTGCTTTGTATCAAGCATAGCGGTTACTTTGCCGGTCCGGAACTGAATGTTCAGATCGGCAGTTCGTTCATCGAGAATGCTACCAGTTAAGGCTGGTTCCATCTCGAGATCCCAAACTTGTTTTGGATAAAGGTGAAGGTACTGTCCAAAGCCGCGGGTGATGACTACTTCTGGCCCAAACTCCGCCTGTAATTCCTTCGGAATCGTCAGTCGGTTTTTTGCGTCGAGCTTTCTTTCAAAGTAATCCATGGTGTAAGTCTTTCCTGTTTGCGGTAGTGTCTCACCCACATTTACCCACTACCATCACTATATGCCCCTTCCCTACCCACGTCAACGCCCTATGCATAACTTTTTTGACCTTATCCACAAGAATCTGCCATACTAGCTATATTCACCATGCCTCGACATAAAAAACGCCCCAAAATTGCCACAAGTTACCTCCACTCGAGTTTCTTCGGGATTGAAGATAGTCTGGTTTCAACAACTGGCTTAATTGCTGGTGTGTCGGTAGCGACCACGGACACGAGCTTCATTCTGCTGGCTGGTTGTGTAGCCGTGGCCGTCGAAGCCATCTCAATGGCCACTGGTGAGTTTCTGTCAGAAGAAACTGACCAAGATTTCACCAAAAAGAAACTTCACAGCAGCCCGATCGTCGGAGGTTTGATTATGTTCGTGTCTTATGGCTTAGCTGGAATGGTGCCAATCATTCCGTTTGCAATTTTTCCACCCGAGTACGCCTTGATCGCCTCGATGACGGCAGCCTTAATCGGCCTGTTTGTACTAGGGCTCGTGAAAGGTAAACTCACCCATAAAAATATCTTCCGTAGCGGACTGCAAGTCTTAATCGTCGGTGGAATATCGGCAATGATTGGAGTTGCAGTTGGTGTGATCTTTAAAGGGGTTTAATCTCTAAGCGCGATTGAGTCGGGCAGCGAGATATGCCTTCAGCTCTGCAATACTGATGCGAGCTTGCTCCATGGAGTCACGATCACGTACCGTCACGGCCTTATCTTCAAGTGAATCAAAATCAACCGTCACACAATACGGCGTTCCGATTTCATCCTGGCGGCGGTAGCGTCGTCCGATCGACTGTGTCTCATCGTATTCAACCCGCCAATCACCCGCTACCATACCGAACACTTCGTGTGCAAGCTTCGAAAGTGCTGGCTTCTTCGAGAGTGGCAAGATCGCAACCTTGATCGGGGCAATTTCTGGGGTAAACCGCAACACTACCCGCTTCTCACCCTTCACTTCCTCTTCGTCGTAAGCGTCACAAAGCACCGCCAAGGCGATGCGACCCAAGCCGAAGGTCGGCTCGATAACGTACGGCACTAGGTGTTTTTTGGTCTCCTCATCAAAATAGGTCAAGTCTTTGGTCGAAAACTTAGCGTGCTGCGTGAGATCATAGTCGGTGCGATTTGCGATGCCAGTAATTTCTTTTGTACCAAATGGAAATTCGAACTCTAGATCGATCGTCCGCTCTGAATAATGCGCCCGGCCGTCAACTGGATGCTCGTATTCATGGAGATGTTCTGGCTTCAGGCCAATCGATGCCAGCCAATCCTTTTGCGCCTTCAGGAAGTCATCAAAATGTTGAGCGGCTTCATCTGGCTTAGTGAAAAACTCCAACTCCATGATCTCCAACTCTCGCACGCGAAAAATAAATTCGCCAGGAGTCAGTTCATTCCGAAAGCTTTTACCAATCTGAGCGATACCAAATGGCAGGCGTTGGCGGGTGGTTTCAAGTACATTCTTGAAATTCGTAAAGATCCCACCAGCAGTCTCGGGTCGCAGATACGTCGTTGCGGCTTCGCTCTCAACTGCTCCGACTTTGGTAGTAAACATCAGATTGAACATCTTCGGTTCGGTCAACTCGTTGCCGTCGGGGCTCTTCATATCCTTTAGGGCGGCTTTTAACTTCGTGAGATCAGTCGTGTCGATGCCAGCCAAATGATCAGCCCGGTAACGCTTCTTTGTAACCTTATCGTCAACCATCGGGTCAACAAATTCATCGACGTGGCCACTGGCCTTCCAGAGAGTTGGGTTTTGAATGATCGCCGTGTCTAATCCAACCATATTGGGGCGCCGATTGACGAACTCTCGCCACCAGCTCGCTTTGATATTATTGACCAATTCGACACCAAGCGGGCCATAGTCCCAAAAACCTGCCAAGCCGCCATAAATCTCACTGGCCTGGAAGACGAAGCCGCGTCGCTTAGCAAAGGACGTGAGCGCCTCTAAGCTTACTCGTTGATCATCAGATTTTTGGTCACTCATATCTGGAAATTATACCAGATATACAAGGCTTACGCCAAGCTCCGGCTCTTCAGCGTTAAGCCTGTATGATAGCCCCAAAATTGCTCAATAATCGGGGTCAGCTCGCTGGCTGCCTGATCGGCCTGCTTGATGCTCAACCGCTGCCCAACTGGAGCTCGCAAAAGAAACCGCCAAAGCTTAAGAGCCTGACTGGTCAGCTGAGCTCCGGTGTGTCCAGCGTGAAAATTTCCCTCTCGAATGTCCAGGCCATAATCACGCTCTGTCTCCGGCAGCTGTGGCGTCAACCCTAGCACATCGAGACTATGGACCATGAGACTCAGCCACGCTAATCGCCGAGCTTCAACGCTTGACAGCGGATCCGCCAGCGTAGACAGTACCAGCCCGAGGTGTTCGTACCACATCTCATCGATTTGACCGTCGTCCATCGTCAAATCTGTCAGCTCAAGTACCGCCTGGGCTTCTACTAGCACATCATAATCCCCAGCCGGCTGTAGGCTACGCATAACCTGCGCACCAGTCACGATCGGCAATCCGCGTGTCTCCACACACTGCATACTTATCTCGGCGTACGGCTCAAGCTGACTAGTGAGCTTCGCGCCAGCTCGGCGTACCCCCCGTGCCGATGCCGTCAGCTTACCTTGCTCGCGTGAATAAAATATCAAGAGCCGATCAGCCTCACCAAGATTGCGCCGCGCTAAAACATACCCCGTGAGGCGCAAATTCCGACTCACTTCACGCTCACCACGCTGCGGACCGCCTCAACCAGCTGCGTGGGACGGATTTTTTGCTTGACGAGATAATGCTTGATACCCAATGACTCCCGCAAACTGGCGTACAACCCAACATCCGCCGCCTCTAAAACGGTGACAATTAAAATAGGAGTTTCAGCCAATCGAGTATCGAGCCGGAGATCCTGGATGAGTCGCAAGCCATTGCGCCCCGGCAACAAGACCTCAGTTACAATCACTGCAAAGTCGAACTGACTGACAGCCTGCTTGGCTGAATCAGCATCACGTGCCAATGAGGGTCGAAAGCCAGCCCGCACCAAGGCAGCCTCATACACCGCGGCAAAGCTCGCATCTTCGTCTATGAGTAAAACCCGTGGCAAATGTATGTCTTGAGTCTTCATCTCTCTCATTGTATCAGGTAGGTTTAATCACCAAACGGTAAGACAAGCTGTGAGGCGATTTGAAAACTCAGATGCAAACTATCTTTCGTAATATACAAACCGATTTGCTCGGTCGCCAACTCACGACTCAAGATCAGAGCCCGCACCGAAGCCTCAGATGTGTGCGTAACGGCGTAACGCAGTGCTGATTGGCGAGATAACGTATGCAGTAGCTCGTTCTCGGCTTGTATTGGTGAGAGACTCATTACCAGCCGCTGATCACGCTGTCGAAAACGTGCCTCTAGCTGTAATGGTGTCATTATGTCTAATATTTCTTGCACCAACCGCAACTGTTGAGAGGCATGGCCAAACACCTTTGGCAAGCGTCGCTGTCGCTTGATTTTGATAGTATAGCAATCTGCTAACCCCTCAAGTATTGATCGCATCGTGTGCGTCGCGCCCATGTACGGCTGCTCACTGTCACCTACATTTATAACCTCATGCAGGCGTCGAGCCAACTCGCTAAAACTCACAAAATCGCGAGCCGTTTGTAAAACTAACTGTGCATCCTCAACCTCAATCGCGCCCTCCAGCGCGGCGAGGCGGCTGTGCATATGTGCGGAGACATATCCCTGAATGACCCGCCAAGCTTGACGGTCCTCACCTTCCATACAGTCTAGCTTACGTGGGCGCATGAGCTCAGAGCAAGCATGGACTGGAATGAATCTTACGGGATCCGCACCGAGCTCAATATTTTGTCGTAGGCACTGAGCAAAGTAGCATCTTCATTATTGTCGGTCTGTATCAGGATAGTTTTATCGAGATATTCTACCAGCACGAGAGTACCCGGCGTCGAGCGACGGTCAAACTTACCAACATAGCGGACAGCATTGCGATCCGAGACCTTGATCTCTTCGCCCGCCTTTAAGCCGCTCCGAGCCTCTTTGGCTTCACGATCGTAGCCTTCACGCGTCTTACTATAAACTTGATTTTTTACCGTTACCCGCAAAGCGAGATTCTTAGCATTCACATCAACTTGGTCGGGATTAGCCAGTAAAAGCAGTGGCGTACTACCAGAGGTTGTAGTCGAGATACTATAGGTCTTCGGTATAGCCAGTGTGAACGCGCCAAGCGTATTGGGGGCCGTGTAGGTACGCGTATCCCCCTGACTGGCTATCAAGGCGTTATTCTGGTCGATCTTCTCTTGCTCGGCTTTCCCTGCCGCCACCCCGCTATCGTATTTGGTAGCATTAACTCGTTCAGCATTTCCCCATAGGATGCCAAGGCCGATTGCAGCGAGCACACCGATCGCGGCGACACCAATTGAAATATACAGAAAGAGTTTAGTACGCTTATATTTTTCTTCAGTCGTTTTAAGATTTTGCTCAACCTGCTGCTGATTAGCAGCCGCAACACCAGCCCCAAACCCCGGCGGTGGCGCAACAGTCGGCGCATTAGCCGACGGCTGACCACTGGCTGGGACTGGGTTAGATGGAGGTTTGGGCTGTTGGGGTGTAGTTGGAGGCATGTTTGATAAGAGGCGCTTATGCTTGCCTCAATTTTACCCTATTTTGACGCGATAAAGCTATTTTTTCTCGACAAGCTTCTCACCAGGCTGCCAGTCGATTGGGCAAAGGCCGCCGGTTTGCAAGGCCTTCACAACGCGTAGTGTCTCCGTCACTGATCGACCAACATTACCATCCGACACAACAAAGTATTTTATTTTTTGCTCAGGATCGATAATAAATAGTCCACGTTCAGCTTCGCCGGCTTCTTCGTTCAGTACCTCATACGCCTTAGACACTCGGTGGGCCGGGTCTTCGAGAACTGGGTATTCAACATCCTGGAGATCGCGTTCGAACCACGCCTTGTGACTCTGGATCGTATCCGTCGAGGCCGCTAAGACCTCGCAGTTAGCAGCCTGAAAGTCTTGGTAGTGCTTTTGAAAGCCTTCGATTTCAGTTGGGCAAACAAAGGTGAAATCGCGTGGGTAAAAGAAAAGTACCAGCCACTTGCCAGCGTAATCTTTTAAGCTCACTTCACGATAATCATCCTTGATACCCTTTTGATAGGCGCTCCCCGCAAAATCTGGGGCCGGTTGGTTAAGTTGTAACATACTATAAGTCTCCTTTTTTAAGTGATAGTTATTAAGTGACCGCCGGAACCATCTGCGCGGTTCGCTGATTCACGGTTTTCCAATCGACTAGCTTCATAAAGGCGTCGATATAGTCCTTGCGGGCGGTGGCATAATCTAGAAAATAGGCGTGCTCATAGACATCAAGCACTAAAAGTGGACTGGCATTCCATACACCACCCTGATTATGCATATCACAAATGTAGTTTTCGAGTCGGCCGTTATCATGATCCCAAGCTAGCACGACCCAGCCGCGAGCCGACAGTCCAAGGGCGGCAAAGTCAGCCACCCAGGCATCAACACTCCCCCACTCCGCCAAGATCAATTCCTTGATCCGACCGTCTGGTGACTGAGCGTCAGCCGATAGATTGCCAAAATAGGCTTCGTGCAACTTAATCGCATTGAGGGCAAAGACCTTCTCGAGATTCACTTCACGGATCTCGGCGTAGGTGCCGTTACCAGCTGGCTCGACCTTCTTGGCAAGACTGGCTAGCTCGTTATACTTCTTTACATAGCCATCATAGAGCTTATAGTGCTCGGCTAGCTGCTTAGCGGTTAATCCGGGTAATTCGGTATAACCGAGCGGTTTTGTAGTTACTTCAGACATCGTCACTCCTTTCGGTTACGCTTCTATTGTATCGAATGCTCTGGCTTCATACAAAAAACTGTTACGCGTTGTTTTCGACGGTTTCAAGCCAGGTATGGTAAACATATATGAGATAATACGCGCTTTCGGATTGGCTTGACGAGTCAGCTGCGACCGCATCTTGGGCATATGATGATCGATCAGATACAGATAGATTACATCAAATCTGTGCACATCCACCGTCCAAAAACTCCGCAAGTAGATACGGGCTCGCTTGCGATACGGTAAGAGTCGCAGATTAGCGATGAACCAGAGAATTGGGTTCACCTCGAATCCCGTCACATTCGCGCCACGCTTGGCGGCCACGAGTAACACTTTACCGTCTCCGCAACCAAGATCGACAAATTTTGTCCCCTTCCCAACCCGTGCCAGATCGAGCAGCTCATCGAGATCTTGACGAAAAGCTGGCACCCATGGGGCACCGAGAAAAGCTCCTAGACCAAAGCTTAGAACAATGAACGAAGCAATGATCCAGAACCAATTCACCAGGCAGAGACTTAGGCTACGCCGTGCTCGGCAGCTTCGGCTTCATCAGCTTCTGCCTTTGTCTTGTGCACGGTCCCGGGAGCGTGCTCGGCCGGGCTGTAAAGCGAGTAGACCTTCAGATCAGAGTCGCCAATATTAACAACATTATGCCAAGTACCAGCTGGGATTAATGCGGCCGTATCTGGCTGCAGCTCACCTGTCTCGCTCACCGAATCTTTGTCGGCACCGGTTAGCAACTTAGCTGCTCCGGCCTCCACTCGCAAGAATTGATCAACATCATGGTGAGCCTCAAGTCCGATTTCTCCTCCGACCGGGATCGACATCACTGTCAGCTGTGTGTGCTCACCCGTCCAGAGAGTGGTGCGAAAATTGGTATTATTTTTAGTCTCTTCCTCCATATTCAGAACGTAGACTTTCTTATCATTCTCAGTCATAGCAAACTCCTTTCCTTTTCTTCATTATACTCTGGTTAGCCTACCGATTACACCTGTAATCTGGTATAATCTCGAGTGCTTAGGCATTTTGCGTAGAGGGGTGTAGCTCAGCTGGCTAGAGCGTCGGTCTCCAAAACCGAAGGCCGCGGGTTCGATTCCTGCCACCCCTGCCAAAGAAAAACCCCCGAGATTCAAGCTTGGGGTTTTTCTATGCTCGCGCTAACCTGACTATTACCGGTATACTATAAGCACTATGGCTCAAGCATCCGACCCCACCAAGCGTTATGATGAAAACTTGATCGATGCCGGTGTCGCCACGCCGCTAGTCATTACGCTTGATGTCATGATTCTATTTACGTTTGTGACGGGGCAAGCTTTCACACAAAATCTCCTCCTCGTGCTCATTACAGTCGGTATTTTGGTAATCTTTTCGCTCACTCATTTCATCCCCCAGCTCCTGTTTACTAAGCGTCATGGGATATACCTGCTGATTTATCACCTCGCTCTGGCGAGCGTGTTGATTTTTATCGTCCCAACCCTGTCCTACTTTTTACTCACATGGATTCTGCTGGCCTATTTATCGGAATTTTATTTTCAGCTCAAAGGCCTATTTCTGAGCCTCTGTATGCTACTAGCTACATTGTTGGTTGGCACAGCCTATCAACAACCACCATTGAGCCTACAGACGATTTGGCTAGTTTTGCCGTGGTTCGTAGTGCTCACGGCGGTCATTCTCGTCCTCAGTCGTATCATTCTTGGTAACCGAGAAGCCCGAATTGCGCTCGCTGAGAAAATGATCCACGCTGAATACGAACACGAACGAATTGTCGCCCTCATCAACAGCATGACCGAGGCTGTCCTCGCGGTTGATGCGGCAGGCAAAATCAGCATCTATAATGCCGCTGCGCTTGATTTGCTTGATACGAATGCCGATCTGCTCGGCAAGGATATTCGAACCATCTTGCCACTCCACGATGTCAACCACAACGTCCTTGATATTATGGAGATCGCTAGCGGCACTCATTACATCCTCCGACGCACTGATATTTACTTAGATCTCAACGACAATGATCGCTTAGCTTTAGAGCTCAATATCAGCCGCACTTCGTTGGTTACCCCACTGGCTAAACAGCAAGGCTACACCTTTCTGATTCGTGATATCACCCAACAGCAAAGCCTTGATGAAGAGCGAGATGAGTTTATTTCTGTCGTCAGTCACGAGCTGCGGACACCAATCACAATAGCCGAAGCCAACATCTCCATGGCTCAGCTCATTTCCCAAAAGCCAGACCGCAAACCAGAAGAGATCACCAAAGCAATGGAAAAAGCCCACCATCAAGTCCTCTTCTTGTCGGATATGGTCAACGACCTGTCGACCTTGTCACGAGCCGAACGCAAAGATAAAGAAATGGAAGTTGAGACCTTCTCCGCCGCCGACATCCTAACCGAGCTGGAGACAACTTACCGCCCGGACGCCGAGAAAAAAGGTCTCCACTTCGTCGTCTCGTCACCCACAAACCTACCCCTCCTCACAACCTCACGACTCTATCTCAAGGAGATCCTCCAAAACTTTATTACAAATGCTATCAAATACACTCCCCAAGGTGATGTCCTTGTCAAAGCCGAAATTCTTGACGGCAATAAGCTCAAGCTCAGCGTAAAGGACAGCGGTATCGGCATCTCGAAAAGTGAGCAGGACCGGGTGTATGAAAAATTCTGGCGATCTGAAGATCCACTTACCCGTCAGACCAGTGGTACCGGCCTGGGACTGTACATCACAGCTAAGCTAGCTCGACGCATTGGCGCGCAGCTTGATCTCGTCAGCACACCCAAGATCGGCTCCACTTTTTCGATCATTCTACCTACCCTAGCCGTACAGGAGGTCGATAAAAAAAGCGTCGTCAAGAACGAAGTCGACACTATCCTGAGCTAACCGCTTCTAACGTTGTACGGTCTTTTTATTGAGGAACATGGTGGCAAAAACAAATAAGCCAGAGATCACTATACCGACTGCTATCATTGCTGACAGTGTCACGTTATATGTGCCAGAGTTCGTCAAGGGCCGTATCAAATAGGATGCCCCGATAATGAAAAAGCCCAGCGCAATACTGCGTAAGCGCCACATCTGGGAAGAGTCACTTACCCCTCTGGCTTGGCTCCAAAATTTTGCCGCAACAAAAATCAGGCTCATAAACTGCAAAGCGGTCACAATCTCATAGCCTAAACTAAACCCAAAGTTTATCTGCCAAGCACCATTGGCCTGCTGAATAAGCGTAACGGGCGTCGTGAGATTTTCTCGTAATGAGAACCAAACGCCGACTAGCACCAACAAAAAATCCAAACCAACTATCAGGCGACGTAGCCATGGCCTACTCGGTGCATAAATACGCGCCACTGCCATCCACATCACCCACAAGGCCAAGAACTGTAATACGTCGCCTAGGATTGTTGTAATTGTAAGTATCTGTGAATCAGTCGTGAAGAGTGGCGGTAAACCATAGAGACTCAAGCACAAGGTAAATAGTAGGCCTGAAATACCCATGTAGAGCGTGATACGATTCTTAGTTTTGTGCGCCGACATTAAGCCACGAACTGCAAAGAAGAACACCACCGGAATACCGATATACCAATGAAACATATTGAGCGGAATCTGCATCTACAAGCAGTATAGCATTGCGAAATAAAAAAAGCGCTTTCATAAAGCGCTGAGAAAAAAGTGCTGGAGCCCGCGAGAGGACTTGAACCCCCAACCTACGGTTTACAAAACCGTTGCTCTGCCAGTTGAGCTACGCGGGCAAAAAATGGTGCAGGGGGAGGGATTCGAACCCCCGAAGGCATAAAGCCGACAGATTTACAGTCTGTTGCGTTTGACCGCTTCGCTACCCCTGCATACTTTGGCATGGAGCCCAAACCGAGGATTGAACTCGGGACCTCTTCCTTACCATGGAAGCGCTCTACCACTGAGCTATTTGGGCAAATGTTTCTCGAGCCATGAGCTATAAAAAACAGTGCTTAGTCTAGCAGTTTTCAGGAGTATTTTCAATGTATCAGCTTGCTGAAGCTGTCGTCTTCGTATGTACGGCTCGCTGTCGCCAACGATCCGCCTGGGCTTCGGTGCCGTATTTTTCGTACCAGCGCGCTAACAGCAACATCACCGAGCTATCTTGTGGACTTGCCTCGTGTGCGGCCGCTAAGGCTTCAAACTGTTGAGCATGCCGATCCATCAGCTCGTACAGACGAGCCAAGGCTAAGTATCGTGACAGAGTCGGCTCCATATCCAGTGCTCGCTGCATCGCCTCAGCCGAAGCTTCATAACGTTTGATATGAAAAAGCACGGTGGCGTAGTTTTGCCAATCAGCGGCTTGCGGAGTTGCTTTGATAACAATCTCAAAACACTCCTGCGCATCGGCATAATTCTTAAGATGCGAATAGACCATCCCTAGTCGACGGTAAGCAACGATATTTTTATGATCGAGTTTGAGCACCTTCAAATAGGCTTTCTCAGCCGCTGGCCACTTCGCCTCCTCGTAGTAACGCGCGGCGGCGGCCAACAGCCGCTCCAGCTGGCTCTCGTGAGTAATCGCCTCATTATCCAAGCCGGCGTTCAGAAAATGCGCGAGCTGGTTATAGCTCGAACGAGTGATCCGCCAGGTAATAACACCTAAGAACAAGAAGGCCGCCGTTTCAGCAATCATGCTTGCGCCCTCACAGCAAAAGCCTCAAGCAATAAACGCATATTCCCACTACCGGCGACATAGCTGGCAAACTGCATCAACCAACTGGCCGATGCATAATCGCGCTGGTTACGAACATACTCTAGCGTAGCGGCATAGAGCTGCTGCAGGTCGGCACGCTCCTTTCGCTCGGCTATCATGCCAATCCGACCCGGCACATCAGCTTGCATAAAATACCGTCCAAGGGCATAGGTCTGCTCTTCAGGCTCAGTTGGTAGCACCCGGACGTGCGACCGCGAGCGTAAGGTAGGCATCACGTGCGCCACGGTATCAACCAACAATATAAAATGAACGTCTGGCGGGGGCTCCTCCATCACCTTGAGTAATGAGTTAGCCGCCTCCGGCGTCAGCCGTTGAGCTTGCGTAAATACTACGTAGCGCCCTTGACCAGGTGTGAATGTAGCCAGGCTTAATTCATGCAATACTTGCACGATAATATCTCGACCGTAGCTTAATTTCTCAAGTTCGATCCAGATGACTTGTGGATGCTCGATGACCCGATCTGACTGAATCGCAAGCTCCTCGGCAATCATTGCTTGAACTGCCATTTCACGAACGGCTGAATCTACACAGGATACAATCGTAGCCTGACTAAGCTGAGTTGGTCGAGCGGACGACTTGTGAGTTGATGTTAGTTTGGCGTTGGGCATGAGTATGCTTTCATTGTAGCGACAAAATCATCAGGTAGGCTACTGGTAAAGGTCTTTTTTGTGCCACTTGGTAAAGTAATCGTTAGCTCGCGAGCGTGCAGCATTTGTCTCGGGATGTGATCATTACGCCCATATACATGATCGCCGAGGATGGGGTGCTTGATGGCCGCCAGATGAACCCGGATCTGATGGGTACGACCTGTTACCGGCCGCGCAGCTACCAGCGCAACCTCACTGCCCTGCGTCAGCTGTTCGACAAACGTCTCGGCTGGCTTGCCAACCGGATCAATCTCCATGCGCCCCGGGTGACGTGATGATCGGGACAATCCAAAATTTAGTCGCTGCACACCCCGACCAAGCTCACCCCAAACCAATGCCCAGTACAGCTTTTGTACAGCCCGCGCTCGAAAAGCCGCTTGTAAGTGAGCTTTAGCCGCCTCAGTCTTCGCCACGATCACCACACCAGACGTATCTTTATCCAGGCGATGTACAATCCCCGGTCGTAGCTTATCCGGATCGTCCACCAGACTGGCCACCGCACCGGCTAAGCTTGGCTCCTGCGCGCCTGGTTTCGGGTGCGTAATCAAACCAGCTGGCTTATCAAATACTAGTACATCTGCATCTTCATAGAGAAGCTTTGGTTGCGGTGCAGCAATCAACTCGGTCTCAGCTAGTCGTGGCAGCTCAAGAACCGTAATGACCGAGCCGGTGATTGGCTTCATCCGAGCAGTCGCTGGCGCGCCATCAAGCAGGACTTGTTCGTCGAGTATCGCCCGCTGCCACAAAGCCCGACTCACATCTGGCCAAAGGTCAACCAGCACCTTATCAAGCCGTAGTCCGGCGTGCACCCCGGTTACAATTTGCCGTCGCTCCCCCTGCTGCGTCGCCCGCGGCATTAGATCAAGCTACTCATTTCTTTGAGCTGTTGATCAGTGCCGATCACAACCAATTTATCACCCGCATACAACGTTTCACCGCCCGATGGATTCACCTTACTTAAACCGTCGGCCGAATTTAAGGAAAGCACCGTCGCTCCGAGCTTGTGATTATATAACCAGCTTAATTTCTTACCAGCTAGGCCGGCTTCCTCATTAACAACAAATTCACGCACATTGAGCTCACTATTATTATTGGTCGATAAGATTTCCAGAAAATCCACCACGTTCGGCCGCGTCAAAGTAGTAGCCATGTGATAGCCGCCGATCTGGTATGGCATCGTCGTTCGATCAGCCCCAGCTCGTGTCATACGATCGCGATTTTCATTCCGATTGACCCGCGCCACAATAAATATACTCGGGTTCAACTGGCGGCTAGCCAAGGTCACAAACAAATTCGCGCTATCATCGCCCATCGCCGCCACAATGCCGCGTGCCCGCTCGACCCCAGCCTGCTTCAGCACTTCTTCTTTGGTAGAATCGCCAACGATTGCATTATGACCGTGTGCAATAATTTGCTTAACATGGTCCTCATTCTTATCGATACAAATAAAATCCACGCCCTCATCGGCCAATTCTTCGGCAACTTGAACACCGACCCGACCAAGACCGCAGACAATGTAATGATCAGCTAATTTTTGCGCAACTCGCTTCATATGTTTTCGGCGTAAACCATCTCCTAAACTCACTATATAGTCCGCAAGCACTTTCAGCAAATATCCCATCACCACCAGCGAACTGACTGCTAAAAACATCACCATCGCCCGACTCATCGGATCATGAAAGCCATAATGATCAAAGTGAGCGATCAAAATGAATGATGATTGATAGATCGCCTCGCCGAATGACAAATCAGCGGTCGACATAAAGGTCACCGTACCAAGCAAAACTAGCCCGACGGTGGCCAAGGCAATATTCCGTAATAAGCGACGGTCAAACATATGAGCTCACTTTCACCATAACCATTATACGGTAAATAGTCAGTCGTGTGGCGCCCAGAAAGCAAAAAGCCCCCGTAGTGGAGGCTGATTGCCGTTGATATTTAACGCTTTGAGAACTGTGGAGCTTTGCGGGCCTTCTTGAGACCGTACTTCTTGCGCTCTTTTTCGCGTGGGTCTCGGGTTAAAAGACCGGCTTTCTTCAGGCTCAAACGAAAATCATCGCTCATCTCAACCAGTGCCCGGGCAATACCAAGACGAATCGCATCAACCTGACCACGCTTCCCGCCACCTGATACGCGCACGACAGCATCAAGTGAACTCGCCTTACTCACCTGCTCGAGTGGTGCAGTGATCAGCTTGTTTAAGGCTGCGTTATTAAAGTACTCGCCTGCAGGCTGCTGATTGACCGTAATGGCACCCTTACCATTCATCAAACGAACCGTTGCTACGGCCGACTTGCGACGACCAACCGCGTAATAGTAATTTTGCTTCTTTTCAGCCATTATTTCACCTTCAATTCTTTAGGTTGCTGAGCGGTATGTGGGTGTTCAGCCCCAGCATAAACATGTAGCCGGCTCAACATGTGGGCAGCCAGTTTGTTCTTTGGTAGCATACCTTTAACCGCGGTCTTAATGACCCGAGTTGGGTGTTTTTCTAATTGATCTTGGAGGCTGATCTCCTTGATGCCGCCAGGATAGCCACTATGGCGATAATACTTTTTGTCGATCATCTTGTTGCCTGAAACAGCGATTTTTTCAGCGTTAATCACAATGATCGTATCCCCGGTCAAAACATGAGGGCTAAAAGCAGCCTTATCCTTACCCATCAGCTTACGAGCAATTACTGTCGACAAGCGGCCAAGAATGACATCGGTCGCATCGACCACATACCAATCACTGGTAATCTCTTGCGGCTTGGCTTGATACGTCTTACCATTTATCATTTGACGGCCTCTTTCTGAGCAGTTTTCTTTGGCACTGCGGATTTAGCCTTTTTCGGCTCGAGCTTAGCTTTTTCTTCCTGGACTTTCTTGAGCTTGGCTTCAAAATCATCATCTAAAGCTAATTCAATCAGCATCATCTGAGCAGCGTCACCCCGACGAAAGCCAGTTTTGACAGTTCGAGTATAGCCCGAAGTCCGACCTTCAAAGCCATAAATCAATTCTTGAGTCAGCTTCTCGGCCGCCACTTTCGAACCAAGGGTAGCGTGGATTGAGCGGATATTGTGCAATCCGCCTTTTTTGGCCTTTGTCACCATTCGGTCAAAGACCGGCTTAATGGCTTTAGCCTTGGCTTCAGTTGTCTCGATCTTTTCATACAAGATGAGTGATTCGAGAAGCCCCTTAATCACAGCCGTTCGCGGGCCGATCTTGCGGGAAAGCTTGGAGGTGGTGTGATAGTGAGCGTGCATAGTAGTGAGTCTCCGAGATTACTCGGCGAGCTTAATTCCAATCTCTTCGAGTTTTTCTAGCACTTCTTCAAACGCCTTCTGACCGAAGCCCTTGAGCGACTTGAGATCGTTCTTGGTCAGCTGAGTCAGATCGCCAACTGTAGCAATATCGTTATTGATCAGTGCGTTGGTAGTGCGCTGCGAAAGTGACAACTCTTCGATCGCTACTGCACCATGCTCTGCCTCGGCCTTGGCTTCGGCAGTCAAGATACCGTCGACACCAACTGAGACCACATCGAGTCCAGCAACAACCTGGAAGTGACCAACCAGGATCTCGGCTGATTGACGAATCGCCGCATCAGGGGTAATTGACCCATCGGTCTCAACTTCCATAACCAAGCTATCAAGGTTGGTCATCTGCCCGACACGGGTATTTTCGATATTAAACCGAACGCGCTTAATGGGGGTATAAATTGCATCAACGGCGATGTAGCCGATTGGCAGTTTTTCCGCCTGGCGGGTCTCAACTGGGCTGTAGCCGCGACCTTGTTCGATCTTGAATTCAATCTCGACCTTAGTCTTGGTGTCGTCAATCGTGAAGAGTTCGAGGTCTTTATTATGTACTTCGATATCGGCAGTAGTCGTGATATCACCAGCCTTCACAACTCCCCTGCCAGACTTCGTCAAAGTAATTGTAGTTGGCTCAGTACCACGGTAGCTCAACTTGAGCTGCTTAATATTGAGAATGATACTGATAACATCCTCGCGCACACCCTTGATGGTTGAGAATTCGTGATCCACTCCATCAATTTTAACCGCC
This sequence comes from Candidatus Saccharimonadota bacterium, assembly GCA_046350755.1. GTDB lineage: Bacteria > Patescibacteriota > Saccharimonadia > CAILAD01 > CAZDEK01. Next base: position 142,852 of record JAXLZV010000001.1, read on the forward strand.
GTAACGGCAGCGCCTGCGAGGCTTGAGAGAATGACCCGACGCAGCGAGTTACCAATTGTCATACCGTACCCTGGGTACAGCGGGGCAATCGTGAACCGGCTGGTTCGTTCGTCGATCTTTTCCTCTTTCATTTCCGGTAGATTGATGTCGAATAAGGCCATAATGACTCCTTTGTTAATATTACTGCTAGCGTACTAGCGCGAGTAGAACTCGATGATTAATTGCTCTTCAATAAAGTCGTCGCTATCGGCGCGCAATGGGTGGCTAGTAACACCTCCCTTGAGCTTCTTAGCATCAAACTTTAGCCAGCTGGGCATGGTTGGGGCAGTGTTCTTAATGTCTTCGGTCAGCGTCACAAACAGTGGCTTTTTCAGACTAGATTCTTTAATCGTAATTTCGTCGCCTGGCTTTACCTGGATCGATGGGACATCAACCTTTTTGCCGTTGAGCCGAATGTGGGCGTGTGTCACCATCTGACGAGCAGCCTGACGCGATGGCGCTAAGCCAAGTCGGTAGACAGTGTTATCAAGCCGCTGCTCGAGAAGCATTAAGAGATTCTCACCGGCCACACCTTCACGACGCTCAGCCTCAGTGACATAGCGACGAAACTGTTTTTCCATCACGCCATACAAGCGCTTGACCTTCTGTTTTTCACGCAACTGAACAGCATAGTCGGATGGCTTAGGTCGACGAGCTTGGCCGTGCTGACCGGGGGCATAGTTGCGACGCGTGAGAGCTTTGGCCGCTTTCGGGTGCAATTGCACACCTTCACGACGAGACAACTTGCCAATTGGAGTAAGATTACGAGCCATATTAGTTCCTCTTCGCCTTTCGTGGTCGGCAACCGTTATGTGGTACACCAGTAAGATCGCGAATACCAGTAACGGTCACACCAGTGTTCTGCAGGGCGCGAATGGCACTTTCCCGACCAGAACCGATGCCCTGGACCAATACCTCGACCTGCTTCAAGCCAAAATCCTTAGCTTTTTCAAGAGCCTTTTCGGTCGCGATCTGGGCAGCGTATGGGGTACTCTTACGTGAACCCTTGAAGCCTGCCGAGCCCGATGATGCCCATGATACGACATTACCCGCTTCATCAGTCACGCTAATAATCGTATTATTGAAGGTCGACTGAATGTGCACCTGCCCCTTCGGGAGGTTGCGCTTGACCTTGCGGCGTCGAGTTTTAGATTTGCTTGGTTGTGCCATAATATTCCTAAATTATTTCCCGCTTACGTCTTCGACGCAGCTTTCTTACGACCCGAGCCCATAGTCTGGCGCTTTCCACGCTTGGTACGAGCATTTGTCTTAGTACGTTGGCCTCGCGATGGCAAATTAGCTGCGTGGCGCAAACCGCGATAGGCTTTGATTTCTTTCAAGCGCTTGATATTCAGCGTCACTTTACGCATGAGATCAGCTTCGACTTCATAGTTGGTATCGATTTCGGTGCGTAAGGCAGTCAGCTCAGCCTCGGTCAAGTCTTTAACGCGAGTGTCTGGGTTGATCTTGAGGGTCGCCAAGATTTTTTGGCTGCTCACGAGACCAATTCCCTGAATGTACGTCAAACCAATTTCGACGCGCTTTTCATTCGGGATGTTAGTACCTGCAATACGAGCCATAATAGTTATCCTTGACGCTGCTTATGCTTAGGGTTTTCACAAATAACACGAACGACGCCCTTACGACGGACGACCTTACACTTTGCGCAGATTGGCTTGACTCCGGCGCGAACTTTCATCGTATTCCTTTGCTTATCCCCTAGCCTAACGGCTTATTTATGCCGATACGTAATGCGACCTTTATTGAGATCATATGGAGTCATCTCCAGCGTCACTCGGTCGCCCGGCAAAATCTTAATATAATGCATGCGCATCTTTCCTGAAACATGCGCAAGTACAACATGACCGTTCTCGAGCTCCACCTTAAAGGTGACATTGGGGAGCGCTTCGAGGACGGTTCCCTCTACTTCGATTACTTCCTTTGTACTTGTCATAGAATAGGCGCTACAGTTGAATAGTTTACCTGATTTTCACCTTCATGTAAAGGCTTTTTACCTGAAAACTGGCTAATATTTGTCATATGTCGTCATAATTACGCGACTTTCGACTTGCCGCTTCGTCTCGATAGCCACTGAAACGAGAATAAAGACACTAGTTCCACCAATCGCTACCGCCTGACTTGTGTTCAGCCAGCGCTCTACTAAGAGGGGCATGATGGCAATAACACCCAGAGCCGTCGCTCCCGACAGATTCAGGCGACTCAAAACGCCCTTCAGATATTTCGCAGTCTCTTTACCGGGTCGAATTCCCGGGATAAAGCCACCTTGCTTCTGGAGATTTTCCGCGATCTCCTTTGGCTTGAAGATAATTGACGTATAAAAGAAGGTAAATACGAAAATCAGCAAGAAATAGAATATCGTGTAATAGACGCTTGTGGGAGCAAACCAGTTCTTCACATTGGTGGCAAAGCTCGCTACCCAGGGAGTTGAGGCCTTGGAAAACAAGGTGCCAAGGAACTCTGGCACCGACAGGAAGGTCAGGGCGAAGATCACCGGGATCACACCAGCCGTAATCAGACGTAGGGGCAGATGCGTGTCAACACTGCCATACTGACCAATCGCGGCACTTCGTCGAGCATACGAAATAGGGATATTGCGCTGCGCCTCATTGACCATCACGACTCCATACGTTGTGAGCAAGAACAAGGCAGCTAGGACGATGAGCTTAATCACTTGTCCACTGTCACCCTGCAATAAGGCAATCTGCTGACCAAAGGTTGATGGCAAAGAAGAGATGATGCCGGCGGCGATAATTAACGAGATACCATTGCCAAAACCGCGTTCAGTGATCATTTCCCCTAGCCACATTAAGAACAGACTACCAGCCGTAAGTGACAAGACCAAGAGGGCCCACTGGGCAATACTCGGGTTACCAATTAGATCAGAGCCCGTTGATTGACTCGATATCTGACGCACCAAAGCCACCACCGTAAAGGACTGAATCACCGCCATCGGGACCGCTAGGTAGCGCATGTATTGGTTCAGCTTCTTCTGGCCCCGTTCACCCTCTTTTGATAAGGCCTCCCAGCTAGGAATCACCTGCTGCAAGAGTTGTACGACAATTGAAGCCGTGATGTAAGGGCCAATCCCCATCGCGATGATTGAAAAGTTCGCCAGTGCACCGCCGGTAAAGAGATTCGCAAACCCTAGAATTGGGCTTTGGCTAAAAAATGATGTTAAAAAGAGCTGCAACTTTTGAACATTCGGGACAGGAGCTGGTACGTGCGTCAGCAAGCTATAGACGACAAAAATCCCCATCACCACGAAGAGCCGCGAACGCAAGTCGCGATTCTTCCAGAGCATCATGAGCTGATTTTTTTTCATGTCCCTCCAGTATAACTCAAGTTGCCTCGAGTGCCAGGTTTACTTGTCTGCCTTAGCCTTGTTTGCAGCCGCGCGCGATTGCTTCTTCACTTCTAATGGCGCTATCACTACGCTACCGCCAGCCTTTTCGATTGCGGCAATGGCTGACTTTGTAGCGGCCTGGACGGTTACGGTCTGAGCTTGCTTGCTCTCGCCATCACCCAACAGCTTCACCGGCTGAGACAGCTTTTTCGTCAAGCCGGCTTTTTGGAAAGCCGCGGCATTGACCGTTTTGCCTGAGATCTTCGCCAAATCAGCCAGATTAACGACCTGATAGTCAACATCCGCCGCGCGTTTAAAACCGCGTGCCTTTGGCAAACGCATGGCAAGCTTAGTCTGTCCACCTTCAAAACCTGGCTTAATCTTCTTCCCAGTTCGGGCTTTTTGCCCTTTCGTACCCCGACCAGCAGTTTTACCGCGGCCTGCCGAAATACCCCGACCAGGCCGGCGCTTTCCGGTGTTTCGGATTACTTCGAGTTCATGGATCTTCATTTGGCTACCTCTTCAGTCTTCGGCGCTACCTTTTTCTGAACTTTGGCTTTTGGAGCCGGCACTTCATCGGTCTGTAGGCTGACCAATGCATCAATCGTAGCGTGGGCATTGTTGATCTTATTCGTGCTGCCAAGTGACTTCGTGAAGACATCACGCACTCCGGCGACTTCCAAGACTGAGCGCACTGCACCACCGGCGATCACGCCAGTTCCTTCAGGAGCTGGTTTCATAAAGACTTTCGCTCCGCCATACTTGACCATCGTCTCATGAGCAATTGTCGTACCATGCAGTTGCACAGTAATCATGCTTTTACGACCAACGGCCGTGGCCTTCTGAATAGCACTGGCGACATCACGGCCCTTGCCGACACCAACACCAACCTGTCCGGCACCGTCACCGACAACTACTACTGCACGGAAGCGGAAGCGACGTCCACCTTTTACAACACGCGCAACACGATCCAGCGAAATCATTCGCTCTGTCAGGTCTGACTCGGGGCGGTCTGGGCGGTTTTGACGCTGTCCCTGCCCTGGTCGTTGACCATGGGTCTGTCCTTGTCCTTGTCGTGGTGGCATAACTATACCTTCAGTCCTTTCTCGCGCGCGGCGTCAGCGAGCGCCGCCACTCGACCATGATACTGCTTAGCACCACGGTCAAAAATCGCTTGCTCTAGTTTAGCTTTTTTGGCGGCTACGGCAATTTCCGCACCAACCCAAGCCGCTTTTTCAGTCATTGTTTTCTTAGCGACCGACTTTTCACCAATCGTCGTCACCGCTACCAGTGTCCGACCAGCATCATCATCGATCAATTGAGCCGCAACATTATGGAGCGATACAAAGACCGACAAGCGTGGTCGCTCAGCCGTACCATGTAATCGGCTACGGGTCCGGTGAGCCCGGCGCAGCGCGTTCTTTTGCTTGGATTTCAGTTCATTTGTACTCATAGCTTAAGCTCCCTTTGCAGCTGCTTTACCAGCTTTGCGGCGAATGCGCTCATCGATATATTTAATACCCTTGCCCTTATAAGGCTCTGGCTTCTTCAGTTCACGGATGCGAGCTGCAGTCTGGCCAACTTCCTGCTTATTGGCGCCCGAGACCGTAATAACATTACCTTCTACCCCAAGCTGAATGCCGGCAGGGGCGGCAAAATCAATCTTATGCGAGAAACCAAGGGCAAAGCTCAAGCCATCACCTTTTTTCTCGACCCGGAAGCCCACGCCATTCATTTCGAGTTTCTTTTCGAAGCCAGTCGTAACCCCAATGATAGCGTTGGCAAGCAATGTACGCACCAAGCCGTAGCGAGCATTTGTGACGCGATCTTCGGCTTTCTTCTCGAGAGTGACCTGACCGTCAGCCTGCTTGATAGCAAAATTTTCCGGTACTTCAACGGTCAACTCACCTTTTGGTCCGGTGACAGTAGCTACGCCGTGGGCAACCACGAGCGTGGCTGATTCTGGCAAAGCGATAGGATTTCGTCCAATTCTACTCATAGCTCTAACCTACCAGACCTTACAAATTAATTCACCACCAAGACCCTTGGCGCGCGCTTCGTAGCCAGTCATCATGCCGGCTGGCGTTGAGACGATTACGATGCCACGACCACCCAGCACGCGTGGGATTTCATCACGCTTAGCATACATACGACGACCCGGCTTAGAAACCCGAATCAACGCGGTGATATTCTTCTTGCTCTTCTGCTGGTCGATATCCAACACCAGCTGGCGGAAACCGCCCTTGTCTTCAGATTTTGCACTGTTGATATACCCATTCTTGACGAGAATCTCGGCAATCCGCACTTTAATCTTCGAGTGCGGCAAAACTACCTCAGTCTTACCGACTGCGGCGGCGTTTCGAATGCGGGTCAACATATCTGCAATTGGATCAGTTGTCATCATATTTCCTACTTTCTTCCCTACCAACTTGCCTTACGAACGCCTGGAATCTGACCTTTGGAGGCATGCTCCCGGAAAGTAATCCGCGACAGCCCAAAGCGACGAATATAGCCACGGCTTCGGCCAGTTAATTCGCAGCGATTCCGTTGACGAATCGGGTTTGCATTGCGAGGCAATTTTGCCAAGCCTTCGAGATCGCCGGCAGCCTTCATTTCAGCACGACGAACGGCATATTTTTCGGCCAATTTGGCACGCTTGATTTCACGCTGGATAAGAGCTTTTCGGGCCATTATTTAGCCTCCTTTCTTTCGAGCGGCACGCCCAGTGCACGCAATAATGCTTCACCTTCTTGTGGTGTCCGAGCAGTGGTCACGAGCGTCACTTGTACACCGTGAGTCAATTGGGCATCTTCATAGCTCACTTCTGGAAACAGTGTCTGCTCCGAGAGACCGATTGAGTAGTTACCCTGTGGATCGAAGGAATTAACCGCCAGACCACGGAAGTCACGGATACGAGGCAGGACGATAGCAACCAAGCGATCCAAAAAGTCATACATGCGCTCACCACGCAAGGTAACTTTTGCGCCAATCGATTGACCTTCACGCAGCTTGAAACCGGCTACACTGAGACGAGCCTTGGTAACAATCGGCTTCTGACCAGTAATCTTGGTCAAGCTAGCTACTGCATTATCGAGAAACTTTTGATCAACCACAGCCCGACCAACACCGACTGAGACCACGATCTTTGTGAGCTTCGGCACACGATGAGCGTTGGTTGTCTTGAGCTCTTTTTCAAGCTTTTCGATCAACTCAGTCTGATAACGTTCTTTGAGGCGATTCATTACTTAGCCTCCTTCTTGTCAGCTTTAGCATTTGGCTTATCGCTGGTTTTGGCTTTTTTGCCTTTATTTGTAAAGCTCGAGACCTTGAAGACTCGCTCTTTCGAGCCGTCCTTGACGACCTTCAAGCCAATACGAGCTGGCTTTCCGGTTTTCGGGTCGAGAACTTGTACCTTGGAGATATCAAGTGGTTTGGTCAGCTCGACAATGCCTCCCCGTGGGTTTTGGGTAGTCGGCTTCTGATGGCGCTTGGCAGTGTTCACACCGGCCACTACTACCTGGTTCGTTTTTGGTAATACACCGATGACTTCACCAGTTTTGCCTTTATCACGACCAGCTATCACCATGACCTTATCTTTAAGTTGTAACTTCATCTAGAGGACCTCCGGCGCAAGTGAAACAATTTTCATATAGCCTTTATCACGTAATTCTCGGGCAACAGGTCCGAAAATGCGCGTGCCGCGCGGCTGCTTCTGCTTGTCGATAATAACAGCGGCGTTTTCATCAAACCGAATCGCACTACCATCTGCCCGCCGTGAAATATTAGCTGTTCGCACGATAACCGCCTGAACAACTTCCTTTTTCTTGACCGTACCATTTGGTGTCGCCTGTTTGACTGAGGCCGTGATGATATCACCAACCGCTGCGTAGCGACGACGTGAACCACCCAGTACTTTGATACACATAATGCGCTTAGCGCCAGTGTTGTCGGCAATCTTCAGCATGGTTTGTGCCTGAATCATTACTTTGACTCCTTAGCTGGCTTAGCCGAAGCTTTTTTCGCGGCCGGCTTAGCCGTCGCCTTTGCATCCAGAGTCTTAGTCACTATGAAACGCTTATCGCGACTCATTGGACGGGTCTCAGTAATCTCGACTGACGTACCGACGGCGAGAGCATTCGATTCATCGTGCGCCTTGAAGCGAGCCGTAGTTTTATACTGCTTCTTATAGAGTGGGTGGGTCTTGAGACCTTCAACCGCCACCACCACCGTCTTATCCATCATGTTTGAAACGACTTTTCCAGTCAGTATTCTAGCCATTGCTTTTCTCCAATTCTGCCAATTCGCGCTCTGACATAATTGTCAGGGCTCGCGCGATATCGGTTTTGAGGTTGCGGATTTGCCGCACGTGTTTAACCTCTTTCGTCTTCAGCTCAACATGAGCAGTAGCGAGTTTTTCGCGTGATTCATTCACGAGCTGACTCAACTCAGCATCGGTCTTGGCGCGCATATCACGAATCTTCATATTATTCTCCTACTCCTTCACGAACCACGAAGCGAGTCTTGATTGGCAACTTACGACCAGCAAGACGCATAGCTTCCTTGGCGACTTCTTCGGTTACGCCATCGAGCTCAAACACAATCTTGCCAGCTTTCACGCGGGCTACATAATGATCGACCGCACCCTTACCGGAACCCATGCGAACTTCATTCGGTTTCTGGGTAACTGGAAGATGAGGGAAAACGCGAATCCAAACCTTACCGCCACGTTTGATATAGCGAGTCATGGCGCGACGAGCAGCTTCGATCTGGCGAGATGTCAAACGCTCATTCTCGAGTGCCTTTAAGCCGTAGCGACCAAATGAGATCTCAGTACCGCGCGATGCGACACCGGCATTCTTACCCTTGAAGGCCTTGCGGAATTTAGTTTTTCGTGGCAACAACATACTAGCTGTCCTCTCCTGTGTAGATCCAAACCTTCACGCCGATGATGCCGAACGTTGTTGAAGCTTCAGCCGTAGCGTAGCTAATGTTGGCACGAATGGTGTGCAATGGGATTGAGCCCTGAGCTACCGTCTCACGACGAGCCATGTCGGCGCCGTTGAGACGTCCACCAACCTGTGCTTTGACACCTAAGGCGCCTGCCTTCATCGAGTTCTCAACTGAGTTCTTGAGAATACGGCGAAATGGCATGCGTCGCTCGAGGGCGCCAGCGATGTTATTAGCAACCAGCTGAGCTTCGAGGTCAGGCTGACGGATTTCTTCAATATTGATACGCATCTTACCAGTCACAATCTTTGAGAGTGCCTGCTTTAAGGCGTCAGTACCTGAGCCACCGCGACCGATTACCACCCCTGGTTTAGCGGTGTGAATCGTGATGATAACCTCACCAGTATTGCGCTCGATATCAATGCGCGCCACCGAAGCCCGAAAACCAAGCATCTTGTGGAGGGTTTCGCGAATCAGTAAGTCTTCTTTCAGTAAGCCGCGATATTCACGCTCCGCAAACCAACGACTACGCCAATTATGGTTAGCCTGCAAGCGCATTGAGATTGGATTGATTTTCTGTCCCATTACTTGGCTTCCTTCTTTTCTACTGATTTCTCAGTCTTAGCTACTGGTTTGTCGGCGACCGGCTTGGCTTCAGCCTTTTTCACAAACTTCTTGGTCTTTTTCTCAACTGGAGCATCGTCACTGACGATGACGGTGAGATGCGCCATACGATGCAAAATTGGGCTGGCCGAACCACGTGAACGAGGGCGGAAACGCTTGAGCTTTGGACCCTCATCAACGCGGATCTCGGCAATCGCCAATGAATTCTTGCGCAAGTTGTGATTATTTTCAGCGTTCGCAACTGCACTTTTTAGCGCATCAGATACCATCACAGCACCTTTCTTAGGGGTAGCTGCCAGGATGTTCTCGGCCTCAACAATACGACGACCGCGCACCAAATCAGCGCTCAGCCGAAGCTTGCGAGGAGAAATCTTGAGGTATTTTGCGACTGCTTGCGTCTTCATATTACTTATCCTTGCGCCTTTGCGAGTTTACCACCGTGACTACGGAACTTGCGGGTAGGAGCAAATTCACCAAGTTTGTGACCGACCATATTTTCGGTAATAAACACTGGTAGATGTGTCTTGCCGTTATGAACCGCAATAGTTTTACCAACCATCTCTGGAGCAATTGAACTAGCCCGCGCCCACGTTTTAATGACTGCTTTGTCATTTGGTCCAAGAGCAAGTACTTTTTTCATGAGTTTGGCATCAACATATGGGCCTTTTTTGAGTGAACGACTCATCTACTTTCCTTTCCTCCGACGGAGAATATACTTATCAGTCGCTTTGCGACGGCGGGTTTTAGCTCCCAACGCTGGCTTGCCCCAAGGGGTAACTGGTCGCTTGAGACCAATCGAGGTATTACCCTCACCACCACCGTGTCGGTGATCATTCGGGTTCATAGCCTTACCACGAACGGTCGGGCGAAAACCTTGGCGGCGTTTGCGTCCAGCCGAACCAACCTTAATGAGACTGTGGCTTTCGTTCCCAACGGTACCAATCGTGGCATAACATTCGGCGCGCACCAGACGCATCTCGCCAGACGGCAACTTCACGGTCACCATCTCGCCCTCTTTAGCGGCCAGCTGAGCTTTTGTACCAGCTGAACGTACTAGCTGCCCACCCTTACCAGGAGTCAATTCAATATTATAGATCGTGCTACCGAGTGGGATAGCTGATAAGGGCATACGATTATGCTCTTTGATCTCGACCTCGTCAGCGGCCTTAATCGTTGAACCAACCTGCATACCAGAGCCGGCCAAGACATAGGCTTTACGTCCTTTTTCATCGCGCAAGAGGGCAATGTTCGCCGAGCGACCTGGATCATATTCGATCGCCGCAACTGTGGCTTCAATCATGCCGGTCTGCTTGAAGTCGACAATCCGGATAGCTCGTTTGGCACCACCACCACGATGACGAACAGTGATCTTACCTTGATTATTCCGACCAGCCTTTTGCTTGCGCTTGAGGATCAGTGATTTTTCCGGCTTAGTCTTGGTAATCTCTTCAAATGTGCTGACGCTCATCTGGCGACGAGCCGCGGTATTAGCCTTGAGTACGCGAATTGCCATTACTTCTTCTCCGCCTTCTGCTTCTCAGCTTTCTTATCGGCTTTTTTAGCTTTTTTGTCAGTCTTCTCTTCCTCTTGACCGAGATCAAAAGCGGAAATCTTCTGCCCTGGAGCAACCTGGACATAAGCCTTCTTTACATCAACTCGTCGACCAGTGACTTGGCGGAACTTCTTGGTTTTACCCTTCATAATCGAAATCCGAACAACCGTCGCGTCTACCTTAAACTGCGTTTTGGCAGCGCGAGCGATTTCAATCTTATTAGCACTCATTGGCACGGTAAATGTATACAACCCCTTACCAGCGCTGAGGAGCGTCTTTTCCGTAATCCGAGGGACGAGAATAATATTACTCATAGCTAATTCTCCAACCATTTCTTGAGCGTATCGAGGGCTGGCTTCTCGATCAGGATAGCATCAGCATTCATGATCTCGTAGGCCGTCAACGAGGTTACCGAGACGTACAAGACAGACTGCACGTTGGCGACAGCCCGCTGGGTGGCAGCATGTGGCTTATCGACAACAATGAGGGTCTTGTGAGCATCGCCGAGCTTGGCTAGTAAGGTTGCGGCATCTTTGGTCTTGCCGGACTCAATCAGGAAGCTATCAATTACTGAGATTTGCTTGGCCTGAGCCGATAATGCGTGAGCCACGCTGGCACGAATAGCTTTCTTGGGCATCGCAATTGAATAATTCTGTTCACCAGTTGGGCCAAAAATAGTACCACCACCCCGCCACAGTGGGTTGCGAATCGAACCAGTACGCGCTCGACCGGTGCCCTTTTGACGCCATGGCTTCTTGCCGCCGCCGCGGATTTCACCGCGCGTTTTTGTCTTGGCAGTAGCCTGCCGAGCGTTAGCGAGTACGCGATTATAGGCTAACTTCAGTAGCTCCGGGCTGACCTCACGAGCAAAGATAGCCTTATCCAGCTCGACTTGCGTCGTGGCCTTGGCTCCAGACTTAGTATAAGTAGCTACCTTCACAGACCTACTCCCTTGATAATCACGAGACCCTTGCGAGGACCAGGAACCGCACCGCGAATAGCAATCAGATTCTGCTCAGTGTCAATCTGGGCAATCGTCAGGTTTTTCGTCGTAACTTGTTCGTGCCCCATGTGGCCAGCCATCTTCATACCCTTCATAACGTGCTGCGGATAACCAGCGCCAATTGAGCCAGGTGCGCGGTAGTTATGCGATCCATGTGTCTTCGGTCCACGATGGAAGTTATGCCGCTTAATGGTACCCGCAAAGCCTTTACCTTTTGAAACACCCGTTACGGCAACCTTATCGCCAGCTTCAAAAGTGTCGACCTTAATGGTGTCACCAACTTTAGGAGCCTCCTCGCCTTCAACGTCACTAGTTCGAATCTCTACGAGATGCTGAGCCTTCGAACCACTGGCCTTGAGGTGACCGGCGCGGCTTTTGCCGACTTTCTTGGCTTCACCGAAGCCGAGTTGGGCGGCTGTGTAGCCATCATTTTCAAGAGTCTTGAGCTGAGTAATTACACAAGGACCAGCCTGTAATACGGTGACAGGCTGAAGACGACCTTCAGTATCGAAGATTTGGGTCATACCCACTTTCTTGGCCAAAATGGCTTTCACTTGATTAAAATGCTCTCTTTCTTAAAACAAACGCTGGCAAGCAGATGGGTATCCAGATGGCCTGGACCTAATCACTAGCCAGAAAATTAAGTCAACGTCGACTAGTTTATCAGATAAACACCAGGTGTGTCAACAGATAAACGACGATATGCACTCAGCACCACACCTTACTATTGACTCTAAGCCGTTTTCATAGTATAAAAGTCTCCAGTACCTCTCTCACGAAACGAGTGTCCTATGCACCAAGCATCCCAGCACATGGTTCTCTTGGTCGTCAAGCAGCTGCAAGGCTTCCCACTGTCGATCGATGTCTCCACCTACCTTCCCAACACACCGGAAATGGACGGCATCAGCCTTTGCCAATGGCAAATCCAAGACTGGCCGGCACTCGAATGGCAATTCATCGAAGAAGCCATCGCCGAGACGTATCCGACACCGATGCTCCACACCTGGCTCGTGCCACTAGATGAGCTGGAAGAACAGCTCTTCTTCAAGCTCCGTGAGCTCTACTACGAGGATCACCCAACCGCTGCCTTGGTGCCACAAAGCGCCAATTCACCAATCAATGACTTGAGCCTGATGAGTCGGGCCATCATCGTCAAAGTGAACCAACGCATGCGCGACTGGCACGATCTCGCCTCCGCCGGAGGTCGTGAGTAGAGAGCTACCTCCGTCCACAGTGACGGAGGCTTTTTTATATCCAAAACGCCCCTGAGAAGGGGCGTTTTGGATTATTGCGAACTGCAATTACATCTTGATTTCGATATCAACGCCGGCCGGCAACGAGAGATTCATCAGAGAATCAATCGTCTTCGGGGTTGGCTCGGTGATATCGATGAGCCGCTTGTGCGTCCGCATCTCGAAAGCCTCATGGCTATCCTTGAAGATATGCGGGCTACGAATGACAGTCGTGGTGTTGCGGTCGGTTGGCAAGGGTACTGGGCCAGCCACTTTCGCGCCAGTCCGGACAGCAGTATCGATGATCTGCTTGGCCGACTGGTCAATCACTTTATTGTCATAAGCTTTGAGGCGGATGCGGATGCGCTGGGCGGTTTTTTCTACCATGAGAGTGTAGTGATTTCCTTACGAGACCTTACTTATTGATCTTCGTTACAACACCAGCACCGACGGTGCGACCACCTTCACGGATAGCAAAGCGCAGACCTTCGTCCATAGCGATCGGAGCAAGCAGCTTGATCGAGGCATCGATGTTATCACCAGGCATCACCATCTTAGTGCCTTCTGGGAGTTTAACCTCACCAGTAACATCGGTGGTGCGGAAGTAGAACTGTGGCTTGTAACCATCTACGAATGGAGTGTGGCGACCACCTTCTTCCTTGGTGAGGACGTAAATTTCAGCTTCGAACTCGGTGTGAGGAGTAATCGTACCTGGCTTGGTAATAACCTGACCACGCTCGATCTGAGTGCGCTCAATACCACGCAAGAGCAGACCAACATTATCACCGGCTTCACCTTCGTTGAGCATCTTGCGGAACATCTCAACACCAGTAACAACGGTTTTCTGAGTGTCTTTCAAGCCGACAATTTCAACTTCTTCGTTGACTTTGACCTTACCGGTCTCGATGCGTCCGGTAGCAACCGTACCACGACCCTTGATCGAGAAGACGTCTTCGACAGACATCAAGAATGGCTTGTCGAGATCACGCTTTGGCTCTGGCAGGAATTCATCCATGGCCTTAACCAGTTCCATGATTGATTCTTCAGCTGCGGCATCGCCTTCGAGAGCTTTGAGAGCCGAACCCTTAATAATAGGGCAGTTTTCGTCGAAGCCCTGCTTAGCGAGCAATTCGCGAATCTCAACTTCTACGAGCTCGGCAAGTTCTGGATCAGCCATATCCATCTTGTTCATATAGACCAAGATTGAAGGTACACCAACTTGACGAGCCAAGAGAACGTGCTCACGGGTCTGAGGCATCGGGCCGTCAGCGGCTGAAACCACGAGAATAGCACCGTCAACCTGGGCTGCACCGGTGATCATGTTCTTCACATAGTCAGCGTGACCTGGCATGTCGACGTGTGCGTAGTGACGCTTTTCGCTTTCATACTCTTGGTGTGAGGTTGCGATGGTAATACCGCGTTCGCGCTCTTCTGGCGCCTTGTCGATATCGGCGTACGCCACTGGCTTGTTGACGTCCGATGGAAGTTTCTTTGCCAAGACTGCCGTAATCGCAGCCGTAAGAGTGGTCTTACCGTGGTCGACGTGACCCATGGTACCGACGTTAATATGTGGTTTATCGCGCTTGAATTCTGCTGCCACGAAAATCTCCTTGCTTGGTTGAATAATTAATGATGATTCATCTTGGGTTGTGTAGCTGGCACTTAAAAAAGCGCCCCATGCGACACAGGACTGGCCTATTGTATAGGTTTGCGTACCATTTGTAAAGAGAAAGTGCTCCGAGGTTACTCGAAGCACTGGTAATACAACGTCTCGTGCTCATTTGGGCCGAACCGACGTCGTCTTGATATGAGGGGACGCGCAGTCTGGATCTGGACACTGCTGCATGTCAGCAAGCCAGCGCCAGATGTGATGCGGATGTAGTCCATCAGTATCGCGCCGCACTTCCGTGCAGCCACATACCTTACACTCCACCTTCCCCATGATCAGCTCTCGACCTGCGGTCATCGACAATATCTTGGCCTCAGCCATCATCCGTCTCGCTCTCGTCATAGGAATCAGTGATGAGCCACCGCTGATCAGCGTAGCGGCTGCCGAAGTTGGCAATGTGAAGCCTAAGCATCCAGAGCATGGAGTACTTCAAGCCGATCAAGCCAACACAAATTGCCAATACAGCAAAACACTTCAGGCGCATCTCATCGGCAGCCGGCACAGTAAAGCCCAGTACTAGAAAGACGACAACATACACCCCGACCACCCCAGCCGGAAAAACGAGACCCTTCTGAAGTAGGTTCTCTAAGAATCCGAAGTCACCATCGAGCCAGCGCTGAAAACGCCACTGGTTATAGCGAGCCCGCCAAGTCCGTTTCGGCCGAATCACTCGGCAATATTCAAAACTCTCCGAAGGTCCGTCAGTCGACCAATCATAGGGACCACTCGTCGGATCAACCGAGAAGGGGCCCTCATCATCTTCGTGCCACAGAGACATATTCCCCCTCATGTATAGGTGCAATTACAGCAAAACTATGCACCAAAAAGCCCCTTTGGTCAAGGGGCTTTATCTGACGCTTGAATCGTTAGTGATTAGCGACCTTCAGCAGTGGCGGCGGCTTTTTTGCCGATCAATTCTTCGGCTACATTGCGCGGCACGTCGGCGTAATGATCAAACTCCATCGAGTAAGCTGCTCGGCCCTGCGTCATCGAGCGAAGCGTGGTGGCATAACCAAACATCTCAGAAAGTGGCACCATAGCGTCGATAATCTTCGCGCCGGCCCGATCGCTCATTTGCTCGATACGCCCACGCTTAGAGTTGATATCGCCCACTACATCGCCCATAAATTCTTCCGGCGTAGTTACTTCAACCTTCATCACTGGCTCGAGAATAACTGGATCGGCCTTACGAACGCCCTCTTGAAGCGCCATCGAACCAGCAATCTTGAAGGCCATTTCCGAGGAGTCAACTTCGTGGTACGAACCATCGTAGAGCTTAGCCTTCAGATCAACGACTGGGTAACCAGCGAGCACACCATTACCCATGGCTTCCTTGATCCCCTCTTCAACTGGCTTGATATACTCACGCGGCACAACTCCACCGACGATGGCATTCTCAAATTCAAACGTTTTCTTATCAGCGCCTTCTTCAACTTCTTCGTGAATAAGTGGCGAAATCTCCAGCCAAACATGGCCATACTGACCACGACCACCTGATTGACGGACAAATTTCCCTTCAACCTGCACCGACTTACGCACAGTTTCGCGGTAAGCCACTTGAGGACGACCAACGTTAGCTTCAACTTTGAACTCGCGCTTCATGCGATCAACCAAGACTTCCAGATGAAGCTCACCCATTCCGGAGATGAGCGTCTGACCGGCTTCATTGTCAGAGCTGACGCGAAATGTTGGGTCTTCTTCCGCCAGACGCGATAGAGCGATCGACATCTTTTCCTGGTCAGCCTTGGTCTTTGGCTCAACGGCGATCTGGATCACCGGCTCTGGGAACGTAATCTGCTCCAAGATCACGCCGTAACCAACTTCACATAGAGTGTGACCAGTCATGGTACCCTTAAGACCAACGGCGGCGGCAATTTCGCCAGCGTAGACTTCTTGCACTTCCTCGCGCTGATTGGCGTGCATCCGCAAGATGCGACCGATGCGCTCCTTTTCTCCGGTCGAGCTATTCAAGACATATGAACCTGACTTGAGTGTTCCGGCATAGATCCGGAAAAAACAGAGCTTACCCACAAATGGGTCCGTCGCGATCTTGAAAGCCAAGCCGACAAACGGTGAATCATCAGCCACCTTAACTAACTCTTGCTCGCCAGTCTTGAGGTTGTCAGCCAGTGGCGGGTTGATGTCGAGTGGGTTTGGTAGATAGTCAACGACAATGTCGAGCAGCTTTTCGACAATCACACCGCGACCATCACCGCCAGAAACAATAAAGAAAGTACCAGTTAGCACGCTCTTACGAATACAGGTCTTAATTTCGTCGACCGATAGCTCTTCGCCCTCGAGATACTTCTCCATCACAGCATCATCGGCTTCGACTGCCGCTTCAATCAAATGATGACGATAGCGCTCGGCCTTCTCGCGCATATCTTCGGGAATTTCACCTTCAACCAATTCTTTGTCTTTGTACTCGGTGTAGGTATAGGCCTTCATCTCAATCAGATCAACGATGCCGTTGATGGCCTGTTCTTCGCCAATTGGCAGATGAATTGGATATGCCCGCTTGGTCAAGCGCTCGTGAATTGACTCAAGGCTCTTGTAGAAATCCCCACCCGTCTGATTGATCTTATTAATAAAGCAGATTCGTGGCACCCCATACTTATCAGCCTGACGCCAAACGGTCTCCGACTGCGGTTCGACGCCCATCTTGCCATCGAATACGGTCACAGCGCCGTCAAGTACGCGCAATGAGCGCTCCACTTCGACGGTGAAGTCGATATGCCCTGGTGTATCGATGATATTGATGCGCTTGTCTTTCCAGAAACAGGTCGTGGCGGCCGAGGTAATGGTGATACCGCGCTCGCGTTCTTGTTCCATCCAGTCCATGGTGGCTTCACCTTCATGGACTTCACCGATCTTGTGAACGCGCCCAGTGCGATAGAGTACGCCTTCGGTCACAGTGGTCTTACCGGCATCAATGTGGGCGATAATGCCGATATTACGGGTATTTTCGAGTGAGTATTCGCGAGCCATGATTGTCCTTGCTTATATAAGTGATAATGATTGGATGAAAGGGCGCGAACGAAAAAAATAGCGCGCCGCGCTTATCAACACCTAATTTACCATATTTATTCCCTGGTAGCAATGATCGCTAGGTGACTATTCCGGGTGACTCGGTGGAGCCGATTCCAAATCTTTCCGATCCAATGTAATTGCCTGTCCAGCCTGGATCTCACCGGTTAAGAGCCCTTTACTCAGGCGATCTTCGACCAACTTCTGAAGAGTCCGGCGCATCGGCCGAGCTCCCATCCGCGGGTCATTACCGACTTCCACGATATAGGCCTTGGCGGCATCCGTCAGCTCAATTGAGATTTGTTGGGCTTCTAGGTTGTGGTTGAGTGAACGCATCATAATGGTGACCACCTGCACCAGCTCATCTGGCGTCAGTGGGCGGAATGTAACGATTTCATCAAACCGGTTGAGAAGCTCGGGCTTGAAGATCTGCTCAGATATCAGTTTATCAATAAACTTATCATGCAGCTGTGCCAGGTCTTGCCCGGCCCCAACAGCCTGACGAATATCATCGGCTAGCGCATTCGAGGTCAGGATAATAATGCAATCCTTAAAACTCACCGGCTTGCCGGCAGTGTCAGTAAGGCGAGCTTCATCGAGCAGTTGCAAGATGAGATTCAGGATATCAGGGTGGGCCTTTTCGATTTCATCCAATAACACCACGCTATATGGTTGCGTCCGAATATGCTCGAGAAAACTCGACCCCGCCCCAGACTCGGAAGCCGCGGCTAGCAAACGACTGACATCACTGGCCTGCTGATACTCAGACATATCCAGCCGAATCATCCTTTCTTCACCTCCAAAGTAGACCGCCGCCAAGGATTTTGCGAGCTCAGTTTTCCCAACACCGGTTGGACCAAGAAACAGAAAACTGCCAATCGGCCGACGGCTGTCTTTGACCCCCGCCCGGGCCCGCCGCAGAGCTCCAGCCACCGCGCTGACAGCCTGGGTTTGGTTAATCATCCGCTGATGAATTAGCTCCTCTAGATTCAATAGCTGCTCAGCTTCGGCCTTGTTGGCAGTGCCGGTCTTCACCCCCGTACTGGTTTCGATAGCAGCCTGCACAGAACGCTCCGTCACAACTCCACCTTCGGCGTGCGCAAACGCCATTCGCAAGAGATCGATCGCCGCACCCGGCTGCTGCTTGGTGGTGACATAACGATCCGAGAGATTAGCGGTTTCTTGCAGGGCTCGTAAAGTCGACCCAACACCAGTCTGCGTTTCAAGCTCAAGGGCGACATCTTCGAGAACGCGGATCACCCCGAGTCGATCGATTTCGGTTACCGTTAGCTTCGTCATCTGACCGATAAGATTAGGTCGTAACTGCGCAAAATGCGTCCAGTCTTCTTCGGTAAAAGCAAAAATCATCGGCAATCGCGTTTGCTGCAAGATAGGCGCCAGAATCTCACTAATATCAACCGCGCCGGGCTTATTCATAAAGAAGTCTTGGGCATCATCGAAAAACAAGACGACATTTTTTGCCCGTACCGCATCCCCCATCACTTCGTTGATGATCCGCTCAATCGGTATCTCGGGGGTGGCTGCCGATAGCAAGGCGCTGGCCGAGAGACGCATCACCTTCCGATACGTCAGTCGGCCCATGTCTACCCGATTTAAGATTTGGTCAGTAAAGGCATACACTAATGTACTTTTTCCTGAGCCGGTTGGTCCCACCAGGGCTGCCGCTGGGTGAGCAGGCTGGTTCAAGGCTGACACCAAGCCATCAATCACCTCTTCCCGACCGAGGTATGAAAAAATTGGTGCACCGGCTTCTACCTCATCGCTCATGTTTACCCCAAAGCGATCAAGAAAATTGGTGTAACCAGCCGCAAAATCACGACCAATGCCACCGTAATTCTTGCGCTCATGTTTTTCGAGCCGGTCATGAATCAAATGCTCGAGCCAGACCAAGCCTTCGCTCAGATCTTGCCTGGTAATGTGAGCCGCCGCCAAGAATGGTTGCTGTGCTTCGATCAACACGGAGCAAGCAATCATCAAGCTGCCGGCCGTGATATGACGCTGACCAGCCGTACGAGCTTCTTCAAGTGCAACCGCATAGATTTGATCAACGTTCAGTTTCGCCATCTGGTTATCAATCACCTCCAGCGGCAACCCAAGATGGCTGACGAGAAAGCCCGTTTGCCAGTGCTGACGTAAGACTGCCCAGAGGCCGGTTGCGTCACTGACTCGCTTGAGTGGTCGAACCAGATCGGCCGAGAGTAAATCTGACAGGTTGGTCGAGCCATCATTGATCGGCGTTTGACCAGCAAACTGCCGCATACCCCACTTCGCCCAAAATGCCAACGGGGCGAGTGAGAGGCCAACTATCGCCAACCAAGCGCCGACTCGTACTAGGCCAAACAGTCCGGCCAATACTGCCCCCACGAGACTTACTAATGCTAGGCCGACGATAAGATTCTGACGCCACTTCTGCACAAACCAAGCTGTACCGGCGATCCGCGTCGCCCGTCGACTGGGCTGAAATGATAACGACGATTGTGGCCCGACTGGATTCATAGCACCGCTCCATAGACAAACAGCCCAGCTATCAGTGCCGGTAACAATGGCCAAGCAACGAATAACGTAACGCCAGCCAGTATCATGACCACAGACAGCAAAGCCCAGAACGCCACGATCATCAAGCGGACACTGAAGCCAACTAATCTGGCCACAAAGTTCATCACTAGGGCTCGCAGCATCTGATCGAGCCCCCGAGCTCCCGACACACGATCTTCCTTCCAAGGCGCAAACAAGGTTCGAAGCATCTGTCGAACCGAGAACACATTATAGAGCCGCACTAAGCGTCGCTTGAGTACTTCAAGAACGTGGAGCCAGCCCCAGCCATACCACCAGGAGACGGCGTCAATAATAGTCATGCTTATATGGTAGCAACCTGGGAGTAGTGTGGCAAACTTGCGACGCTATGAGGCGCCGATCGCGATAACTTGACCGCCTAAGCGTTTCGCGAAATAGCTATCGTGCGAGATATAGAGCACCGCCCCATCATAACGAGCCAAGGCCGCTTCCAGCTCTTCGATCGATGGTAGGTCAAGATGGTTCGTCGGCTCATCGAGAATCAACAGATTCGGTCGAGCCGCAAACAGCGCGATCAGCTGAATACGAGCTTTTTGTCCGCCCGAAAGCTGTTTAACTGGTATCGCACGGTCACTCGCTTCAAACAGATACTCCGCTAAGACTTTATAGACTACCTCCTCATTCACTTGTCGACCGGCTGCCCGATAAATGTCGATAATTGCTTCTTCAAGCGTCATCGTCAGATACGATGTATCGATTTCCTGCTCATAGCGACCAATCTTCAGTCCCTGGGCGCAGTCAATCAAACCACCAAATATCCGGGTGGCTAACTTCTGTCCGGCTGCCGAGGCACACAGCGCATCGACCAAGGTAGTTTTACCGGCCCCGTTGCGGCCAACAATCTGTACTCGCTCGCCGGCTCGCAACTCAAAACTCACCTCGGCAAAGAGCGGCTGACCATAGCCGAGCGATAACTGCTCAACCGAGACCAGCCGTGAGGTGTGACCCGCGTTTGCTTCATGAGCACCACGCAAGGAAATTGACCGAGCTTTATACTTTTCATACTGTTCTGACTGACCA
The DNA here is from genome assembly GCA_046350755.1 of Candidatus Saccharimonadota bacterium. Lineage (GTDB taxonomy): Bacteria > Patescibacteriota > Saccharimonadia > CAILAD01 > CAZDEK01. The sequence goes on from JAXLZV010000001.1 coordinate 163,924, forward strand.
CGCTTGAGATCCTGAACTGAAGCTTGATCGATCCAGATCGTTGGCTTCGCGATGCGCTCTTCCAGTTCAGCAATCTCCCGCTGCAAGCGACGCACCAATGGCACAAATGGGTTCGGACTTTGTTTCGAGCGCAACTTCTTCTGTTCGGCCTGTTTAAGAGCCTCACGGCGATTGTCGAGCGTTTTGATATCGATCTCATACTGGTGCATCGCGCTCGTCGAACTGACAGCGTTCTGCTTCAGATAAGCATCATAGTTGCCAGGAAAATTAAACAGCTTGCGATCCTTGAGCTCAATAATCCGATCGACGCCAGCCAAGACATCACGATCGTGTGAGATCACCAGCACAGCCGATTGGGTCGACTTGAGCCACTCAGTAAACTTTGCCTTCGCCACATAGTCCATGTGATTCGTCGGTTCATCCAGGATGAGTAGGTCGGCATTAGAAAATTCAACTTGCACGAGCTGCGCGAAACGTTTTTCGCCACCCGAAAGCTGCTCAAAAGGCCCAGAAATTTGGGCCTCCGTCAGCTGATAGGCTTTGAGAGCTTCAACCACGTGATCGCGCACGTGATAATAACCGCGCTCATCATAAGTCTCAAGGGCGTTAGTGTATTCTTCGATCTTCCGCATATCACTCCCCATCAAGTCAGGGTGAGTTTCGATGATATGGGTTAGCTCTTCGTAGTCACGCAGGCCGGATAATACATACTCCAGTGTCGTCTGCTGACTGCCAACCGATTGTTCCTGTTCGGTCGTCAGAATAATTAGCCCCGCCTTGCGACGCACCTGACCAATAAACTCCGCATCCTCACCAGTAAGAATACGCGTTAAGGTCGTTTTCCCGACGCCATTGCGACCGACGAAGCCAACCACTTCGCCGGCTTGAATCTGTAAGTCGGCATGATGAATAAGTAGCTTGGCTCCCGCCTGTTTTTCTTCGATTTTGGCTTCGAGTAACATAGCTCGAACAGTATACCGGTTTATCAGATAGGCCGCAAAAATGGCCTAGCCTAGGATTAATCAGTTAGCCGGCAGCGTGTAATCAAGTTCGGTGAAAAAACGGGCTTCGGCTGGCGCTTCGAGTAACTTAATCAGATCCGGCATACTGGGCATCATTTTGTTATCTGACCAGTCCTGATCTGGTGTCGCCCAGAAGAGCTCCCCGGCCGGATGATGCGCGTGTGGATCGGTACTTGGCGCCACACCAGTAAAGAGATGAAAGAGAACTTCACTCACCGGCTCCTTATCTTCGGCCGAGCGAATGGTAATATAGCCGTCACCCCGGTGATGGAGAACAGCTTGCAATCCTGTCTTTTCAAACAGCTCACGAGCGGCAGCTTCGGCGATCTTCTCATCGCGATGCAGCTTCCCGTAGGGAAATCCGACCTTACCAAGCAAGGGCTGAACCTTGCGCTTCATCAGCAACCACCGGCCAAGTCGATCATGACAGGCGAGGAGAATAATGATCTTTGGCTGTATGCGCGGCTTGAGATTCGACAGACTGAGGCTATCAACATAGCGTTTGCCAGCCGAGGTGAGGCCATAGGTTCCCCAGCTTGTCCGCATAACGTAACCCGAATCCTTCAATGACTTGAGGTGATAGGCGAACACATTACTCTCCAAGCCTTTTGGTTTTATTTGCGCATACCGCAGGTTCTCGCCCTGCATAAGTTCCCCGAGTATCGTACGCTGAATATGATGCATATCCCTAGATTACCATAAGTTGAGTCAATATTCTGTAGACAGATTAACCAATTAGCTTCTTCAATCAGTCATCATGCTTATTGTATTTATCTATATTTATGGTAATATATACTTACTGTTCCCCAGAGAAAGGGCTCGACATGAGCCGCACCTTGCAACGTATCATCGAGTGGCTACTGACCGCCATCTTACTCATCCCAGCCCTTGTCATCTCAGCAATTGCTGCCATAGTAATCATGCTTGTCGACGGTCACTCACCGTTTTTTCATCAAGAACGCATCGGTAAAAACGGCTCTCCTTTCCCATGCTTCAAACTGCAGACTATGCGACCAAAGCAGGATGGCGAGCATTACCACAATCCTGATGATGACGCCCGACGCGTTACTCCTCTCGGAGCATGCTTACGCGCTCACGCCATCGATGAACTCCCACAGTTTATCAATATCCTCCGGGGCGAGATGAGGCTCTTCGGACCTCGTCCGTTGGCAGTTGAAACAATTCACGAAATCCGCGAGTCGTGCACTGACGATCTGGCAATCTTCACCCAATGGAGCGCCCGGCGTCAAACACTTTCGCCCGGCCTGTGCGGCTGGTGGCAAGTCCACACCAGTGACAACCGCAGTCTGCACTACGACAATGAGTACTATGACGGCCTGACACTGCGTCAGTTCTGTAAGATGGTCGGCCTGTCATTCAAGATCTTGCCGTCCGGGAAAAGCTCCCTGCACGCCTGCAGCGAGCCAAGTAGCCCCCTGCCCACCGACCTCAGTCCATGAGGTCGGTATATTTTTGTCAATTTTCTTTGAGTCAAAACGTCTCGTCTAGAAGTTACTGTGGCTTTGCGTGATAGTAAGAGTGTAATCGCACCTTACAAAAAGAATCCCTTGAGGAGGATCCATGCTAGACGCTACAGAGCTAACCAGCTTACTGTCTCAGATAGAGCACTCGCAGTTCGGACTGCAAACCAAACAAGCCGATCTGGAGATAGCCGAACAACGAGTCAAGACCGCACGTAGTCAACTTTACAGCTTGCAGCAAGCATATCGTAGCGGGCGACGCGACTTCATCCACCAGGCGCTTGATGCTTACCAACGAGCTATGTGTGCTTACTGTAAGAAAATCCGCCCGCGTGAGCAAATGAAAACAGTCTGCGAAATGGGCTACTACGTCGACAGTGACTGCCGATACAATCGCTGGGAAGTCCCCTATGAGCATTACTTCCCGATCTGCTCGCGCTGTGCCCTTGAGAGAACATTTAGCACGAAGGAGGAAAATGGCTATATAGTTGGCAAGGCTCTCCTCGATTTCGATATTGCCGTACACGATCGGTGGATCGACTATGGCGACGAACAGCTCAATACAATCAACCATGCCATGAGCTTAGGCCTGCCTCAGCTCTAGGTTAGCCCGTCCTTCATCCCTCATACGAGAAAATCCCTCGTCTGAGGGATTTTCTTCTTGTCTTCAGTGGCAAAGCTTAGTAGCGAGCAAAGTGCGCAAAGGCTTTATTAGCCTCGGCCATCTGATGCGTATCTGCCTTTTTCTTAATCGCATCACCCTGATTATTGTAAGCATCTAGGAGCTCATTCGCTAAGCGCTTATCAAAGCTGCGGCCTTCTTTGGCTCGAGCGGCATCCAGCATCCAAATCATCGCGTAATGAATACGGCGATCAGGCTTCACTTCCATCGGCACCTGATAGTTAGCGCCACCAACACGACGGGATTTCACCTGTACTTGTGGGCTAGCATTCTTAATCGCGCCTTCAAAGATCTCCATGGCGTCCTTCTTAGACTTGGTAGCCGCTTCATCGAGCGCACTGTAGACCAAGCGCTCAGCCAAGCGCTTCTTGCCATCTTTCATGACCTTATTGATCATGCGTGTCACAAGAATCGAATTGTACTGCAAATCAGCTGGCAATTCACGCTTGAGTGATTTCGTCTTCTTTCGTGGCATAGCTTATCCCTTGGCCTTTTCTAATTTAGCACCATACTTTGAGCGTCCCTGCTTACGTGCGGCGACACCTGCCGTGTCGAGTGAACCACGCACGACGTGATAGCGCACACCCGGAAGGTCTTTCACACGACCACCGCGCACCAGCACAACTGAGTGTTCTTGCAGGTTATGTCCAATACCACCGATATAGGCTGTAACTTCCATACCATTCGTCAAGCGTACACGAGCCACCTTACGAAGCGCCGAGTTTGGCTTCTTTGGGGTCTGAGTAAATACCTTCGTGCAAACACCACGTTTAAACGGCGCGTTTAATGAACGAGTCCGACCCTTGAGCGCATTGAGATTGCGACCGAGAGCTGGCGACTTACTCTTTTTGCGAGCAGCCGTCCGTGGTTTACGAATGAGTTGATTGATAGTTGGCATAAAACTTGATTATCTTACCAGATTAGGTTAATTGGGTCAACAGGTGTGGGAAACTTGAGTTGATATCAGGGCGAGATTTCGCGAGCCGGGTGTCGATGGAGAATGGCAGACCAAGTAAGGACTTGCCACTCCCACATCAACACTGCATTTGGCGCGAGAGATCAGTGGCTACTCGTCATCATCGGTACGAAAACCGGTCCCGACAGGGATCAATCGACCGATTATGACATTCTCTTTCAGGCCGCGGAGCTTATCGACTTTGCCTCGCAGACCGGCGCCAATCAACACCTTCATAGTTTCCTGGAATGATGCGGCTGACAGCCAGCTATCCGAGCTGATCGAGATCTTTGAGATTGGCATCAACAGCTGCTCGTAAGTCGGAGCAGTCTTGCCAGATTCTTCGGCCGCCCGTCCGGTTTCCCAGAGGTTGGTCTTGGAAATCACATCGCCAGTGATGAACTCAGTGTCATTTGGCTCTTCGATACGCACTCGGCTGAACATTTGACGAATGATCACTTCGATGTGCTTGGATGCAATTGTCTGACCCTGACTCGAGTAGATAGCCTGCACTTCGTCAACGATGTAACGCTCAACGGCTGCTTCGCCCAGGAGGCGCTGCATGTCTTGGAGATTCACCGAACCGCCAGTCAAGCGCTGACCGACCGTGACGAGATCACCGTGTGCCACCTTGAGGGTAACGTATTCAGGAATGACATATTCCTTGATATTGCCACCTTCATGGGTCAATTCAATGCTGCCCTTGGCCACTTTAACCGTTCCGTCTGCACCAGCTTTGACAGTGCGCTTACCGGATTCATTCTGAGCCAAGACATCACCTTTACTGACTTCGGCGCCAGTCTTCACAACCGGCTTCATGCCTTCTTTCAGATCATACGTCGTATGCTTCATGTCGGCTGGAGCAATCCGTAGCGTCTGCTTGCTATCAGTGCTCTTCAGCGTCACCACGCCATCGATCTCGGCCAGAATAGCTTCACCGCGTGGGTTGCGAGCCTCAAAGATTTCTTCAACACGTGGCAGACCCTGTGTGATGTCGGCAGCCGAGGCTACTCCACCAGCGTGGAAGGTACGCATAGTGAGCTGCGTGCCCGGCTCACCGATCGACTGCGCAGCCATAATACCAACCGCTTCGCCCATTTCGACGATTTGACCACGGGCCAGATCAACACCATAACAGTGCTTACAGATACCCCAGGCGAGCTTACACTTGAGGATCGAGCGAATTGTTACGCTCTCAATCCCAAGCTCAGCGATCGTGCGGGCGGCGTCATCGCTGACGAGTTCACCAGCCTTCGCGATCGTCTTGCGACCATCCTTCACGTCCTTGGCAAGATAGCGACCGACAATCCATGGAGCCAGCGAGTCTTGTCCAGCGGCTTTCGCCTCAGACATGTGGACGGTATAACCCTCGGTATCACCACAGTCGTCAGCCGCGATCATCACGTCCTGAGCCACGTCAACTAAGCGACGGGTCAAATAGCCGGATTCGGCTGTCTTTAAGGCGGTATCAGTCAGACCCTTACGAGCACCGTGTGAAGAGATAAAGTACTCCAGAATGGACAAGCCTTCTTTGTAGTTACTCTTCACTGGCAGCTCAATGGTTGAGCCTGTTGAGTTCAGTACCAAGCCTTTCATACCAGCCATCTGGTTCGCCTGACCAACTGTAGCTCGCGCGCCGGATTCGATATCCATGGCGAGAGTCGAGCTGTTCGGATCGAGCTCTTGGGTCAACTCGGCCTCAATCTGCTCACCAACTTCTTTCCAGGTTTCTACCGTGCGCTCTTTGCGCTCATCGTTGGTAATCAGACCTTGCTGATACTGTGAAGTGATCGAGAGCGTTCGCTTCTCACCCTCTTCAAGTAGCTGCGCCTTTTTCTTCGGCGTCTGCAAGTCATCCATACCAAGTGAGAAACCAGATTCGGTTGCATACTGATAGCCAATTTCCTTAATCGCATCAGCAACTTTGGCGGTTTCTTCCCCACCGAAGTTTGTGAATACCTGCGCCAGTACTGACTTCAGCTTTGACTTGGTCATCGCATCATTTTGGTATGGCATACCCTCAGGCAATACTTCGTTGAAGAGTAATCGACCGATTGATGTATCGACAATTTCGCCATTCATCTTGACCTTCACAGCAGCGCGCAAGTGAACGGCTTTCTGCTGATAGGCCATAACCGCTTCATTGCGATCGGCAAAGATCTTGCCTTCACCCTGAGCACCGGACTGGAAGTTCGTCATGTAGAAACAACCGAGTACGATTTCGTGTGAAGGGTTAATGATTGGCTCACCACTAGCGGGTTTGAGGAGGTTTTTGGAAGCCAACATGATTTCGCGAGCTTCTTTCTGAGCAGCGTCCGACAATGGCACATGGACAGCCATCTGGTCACCGTCGAAGTCGGCGTTGAAAGCAGCACACACCAACGGATGAAGCTGGATGGCCTTACCTTCGATCAGTACTGGTCGGAAAGCCTGGATCGACAAACGATGCAGAGTCGGTGCGCGATTCAGCAGTACATACTTACCAGTAATGACTTCTTCGAGCGTATCCCATACTTCGGTTCGGGCCCGTTCGATCATACGTGCTGCACTCTTCACATTATGTGCATATTCTTTCTCAATCAGTTTCGAGATAACAAATGGCTTAAACAGTTCAAGCGCCATCATCTTCGGCAAACCACATTCGTCGAGCTTGAGGTGTGGCCCGATTACGATTACTGAGCGACCAGAGTAGTCGACACGCTTCCCTAAGAGGTTTTGGCGGAAACGCCCCTGCTTACCTTTGAGCAAGTCCGTTAAGCTCTTGAGCTTCTTGCGAGAGCCACCAACTGCGGTCACAGCTCGCTCACGACGAGCATTGTTGTCGATCAAGGCGTCAACCGCTTCCTGTAACATGCGCTTTTCATTGCGGCAGATAACTTCTGGAGCTTCGAGATCATAGAGCTTTTTGAGACGGTTGTTGCGGTTGATTACGCGTCGATAGAGATCATTGAGATCTGAAGCCGCAAAACGACCACCATCGAGCTGGACCATCGGACGCAAATCGGGTGGAATTACAGGGAGCTCTTGAGTAACCATCCACTCGGCTTTGAGGTCAGCCTGCTGCATACCTTCAACGGCTTTCAGGCGCTTCAAGGCCTTTCGCTTCCGCTGACCGGTTGTCGTATCAGCTTCTTCGCGCAAGTCTTTAGCGAGCTGCTCAAGATCGATTTCCGCTAACAGATCACGAATCGCTTCCGCACCAATACCAGCCTTAAAGACATTGCCGTATTTGATGTTGAGTTCGCGATAGGTACCCTCTGGAAGCAGTTGGTACTTCGCCAGGTTTTCCAATTCATTCTTCGCAGTACTGTAGTTGATCTCTAGATCTGATAGGTCTTTAGCGGCCTCTTCTGTCAGATTGGTCTCATCTTTAACTTCGTGCTTGGTGATAATCTCTTTGCGTCGGCTTTGATAATCCGCAGAGAGCTCCTCAAGGACACGTGTCCGCGCCTCTTCATCAACCTTCTGCACGATGAAATTGGCAAAGTAGGTTACTCGCTCAAGGTCACGCACGCTCATGTTGAGCAGGGTGCCAATTGAGCTTGGGGTGCCGCGTAGGAACCAGATGTGAGTTACAGGTACGGCCAGGTGAATATGACCCATGCGCTCACGACGAACGATGGAGCGAGTGACCAAAACACCACATTTATCACAGACAATGCCCTTATAACGAATGCCCTTATACTTACCGCAATAACACTGCCAGTCCTTGGTAGGACCGAAAATCTTCTCGCAGAAAAGGCCGTCTTTTTCCGGCTTCTGCGTCCGATAGTTGATAGTTTCTGGCTTCGTGACTTCACCATGACTCCAATCAAGTACTTGCTCTGGGCTTGCCAGGGACAATTTGATGGAGGTGAAATCAATCGCCGGAGTGTTGAAATCGTGTTGCATGATTATACCTCCTCTTCCTTAGTGCTTGATTCATCAGGGACAGCCTCAGCCTCAGCGAGAACTTCAAAATCATCGAGTGAGGCAGTTTCGGACATATCTACAACTGCGTTTTCCTCTGGACCAGTGCCAACGATCAATTCTTCATCGGCCATATCTACGGCTTCGGCTTCAGTCTGTAATTCGAGTTCACGATCAGCGTCGACTTCGACGTGATTCTGCTCGAGCTCAACCGCCAAACCGAGTGACTGCAATTCTTTGACCAGCACGTTAAAGCTCTCCGGAACGCGTGGACCTTTGATCTCTTCGTTCTTGATGATCGACTCATAGGCTTTTGAGCGGCCGATGACATCATCTGATTTGATCGTCAGGACTTCTTGCAGCGTGTGGGCTGCGCCATAGGCTTCGAGTGCCCAGACTTCCATTTCACCAAAGCGCTGTCCGCCCATCATTGCCTTACCACCGAGTGGCTGCTGTGTGACCATAGCGTATGGTCCAGTCGAGCGCGCGTGAATCTTGTCATCAACCATGTGATGCAGCTTCAGCATGTACTTGTAGCCAATGGTCGTCTTCTGGTCGAATGGTTCACCGGTAAAGCCGTGGTAAAGCTGGGCCTTACCGTCTTCGGACAGACCGGCTTTTTTCAATTCGGCCTTGATGGTATCGATGTCCACGCCGTCGAGGACCGGGCTAGCGACTTTGTAGCCGAGCGCCTGAGCTGCCCATCCAAGGTGGGTTTCAAGAATCTGACCGATATTCATACGAGCGCCGATTCCAAGTGGGTTCAATACGATATCAACCGGCGTGCCGTCTTCTAGATAAGGCATATCTTCGACTGGCATTACCTTTGAGATCACACCCTTGTTACCGTGACGACCGGCCATCTTATCACCGACCGAGATCTTACGGAGCTGGGCCACAGCGATATAAATCTGCTGCATGACACCCGATGGCAAATCATCGCCGTTTTCGCCAGACAGAATCTTCACGCCGACGATCTTACCGGAGCTTCCATTTGGCATCCGCAAGGAAGTGTCCTTCACTTCACGGGCCTTCTCACCAAAGATAGCGCGCAACAGCCGCTCTTCGGAACTGAGTTCAGTCTCACCCTTCGGGCTAATCTTACCTACCAGAATATCACCGGCGGCGACTTCTGCACCGAGGCGTACGATCCCGCCCTCATCAAGATCCTTGAGCGCTTCATCTCCAACATTTGGGATATCCCGCGTCACGATTTCAGGACCAAGCTTGGTATCACGGACATCAATCTGATGCGTTTCGATGTGGATTGAGCTATAACGATCATCCTGAACCAGGCGCTCCGAAATAATGATCGCGTCTTCGTAGTTATGACCGTCAAAAGCCATGAAGGCGACGAGCACGTTCTGTCCAAGGGCAAGTTCGCCATCGACTGTCGACATACCGTCCGCCAGCACATCACCCTTCTTGACCTTATCGCCAGCCGTTACAGCACAGCGCTGAGTCATGGCCGCACCCTGGTTGGAGCGGATAAAGCTCATGAGTTCATACGTAGCCGTCTTGCCATTCTTATATTTCACCGTAATAGCATGAGCGGTAGCGCTGGTGACTTCTCCATCACCCTCGGCCAAGATAACCTGACCTGAGTCTTCGGCCACGCGGCGCTCGATACCGGTGCCTACAATTGGAGCCTGAGGCTTCACTAAAGCCACGGCCTGCTTCTGCATGTTTGCACCCATCAGTGCACGACGAGCATCATCATGTTCCATGAATGGGATGAGCGCTGCTGAAACTCCAACAATCTGCTTTGAGGAGATATCTTGGTAGTTCACGTCGTCAGCTGACAGCTCGGCAGCTTCGCCACCGACACCTCGAGCTGAAACCACTGCACTCGTAAAGTAGCCGTTATCGTCGATCGCGATGTTAGCCGGCGCAATCACTGCCCGCTCTTCGTCGAAAGCATCAAGGTATACAACTTCCTTGGTAACCCGAGCTTTGACTGGGATTTCTTGAATGTCAGCCTTTGCCAACTGCTTAGCGGCAGCCTCGGTGATTTTGTCACCAGCCTTCACGATCACCGCCCCCTTGGCGTCTTTGATTTGGCGTCGAGCAATTTCACCAGCGGCTTTAGCTGGCGTGACTGTGTTGACCACCTTCAGGTACGGAGTTTCGATGAAGCCATACTCGTTGACCTTGGCATAACTCGCCATGGTCGAAACCAAACCAATATTTGGTCCTTCCGGCGTTTCGATCGGACAAATACGGCCGTAGTGAGTACGGTGCACGTCGCGAACTTCAAAGCCAGCCCGTTCGCGGTTGAGACCACCAGGGCCCATCGCGTTCAAGCGACGCTTGTGGACGATTTCATCAAGTGGGTTGGTCTGCGACAGGAATTGTGAGAGTTGGTGGGAGGCGAAGAATTCCTTCACGCTGGCAACAATCGGACGCACGTTGATCATCAGTGATGGCGTGACCGTCTCTGGATCAGCCACTGACATACGATCTTTGACGATGCGCTCCATACGAGCGATACCAATGCGGAAGCGTGCTTGGATAAGCTCACCAACCATCTTCAAGCGGCGGTTACCTAAGTGATCGATGTCTTCCGAAGGTGCGCCTTCGTTGGTCATGCGAATGACTTCCTTCACGATCGCCACAAAGTCTTCGACCCGCAGGATGCGGTTTTCACGAGTATTTTTGACGTTTAGTGCCAAGCGTTTATTAAGCTTATACCGACCAACCTTTGAGAGATCATAGCGCTTAAAGTCGAAGAACATAGAGTCAATCAGGCTCTTTGAGTTCTCAACTGTCGCCAAGTCGCCAGGGCGAATCCGCTTATAGACCTCCATTAAGGCTTCGGCAGTCGTGCTTGATGAATCTTTAGCGATGGTTTCGGTAATAAAACGTGTCTCACCAGTATCAACATCTGAGAAGAGTTGCAAAAGATCAGAGTCCGTACCATAGCCAAAAGCCCGCAACAGTGTTGTCACAGGTAATTTACGCTTGCGGTCGATCTTCACACTCATCACGCCGTTGGCAGCCGTCTCGATCTCAAGCCAAGCTCCCCGCGATGGGATAATCTTAGCGCCAAAGTAGCCGGTACCTGAGTCGTTGGTAAAAAAGACACCAGCCGAACGAACCAGCTGGGAAACGACGACACGCTCAACACCATTGATAATAAAGGTGCCACGGCGGGTCATAATCGGATAATCACCCAAGAAGATTTCTTGCGTGCGAACTTCACCAGTTTCCTTAATGAGCAGCTCCATCTGGGCGCGGAGGCTGGCTTCATAGGTTGCGTTTTTCTCTTTGGCTTCAGCTTCGGTTAGTTTCGCTGGCTCAAAGTGATAGTCCTTAAATGACAGGGCGTAGAGCTTGCCCGTAAAGTCTTCGATTGGACTAATTTCTTCGAAGAGTTCGGTCAGACCCTCTCGGATTAACCAGTTATAGCTGGCGTGCTGGATCTCAACCAGATTCGGCAGCGGTAAAATGTCTTTATGTTGTTTGAGGTACACTCGCTCGGCAGCAGCGGATTTTGGCATGCGTATTCGCTCCCTAAATAGATTATTGGTGATGATGATTTATCGGGCACCACATGTGGCGTCCAGTCAGTATGAGATTTGTATTGTATTTAAGTTGTTGGATGAAATGGCGACGAGGGGTATCTAAACGCAAAAAAACGCGCGCACGCGAATGTAGCAGCTTGACGTGTTAACGTATGTAAGTTTAAGCATCCTCTTGTCCCTTATTCTACGGGGTATTTCTCCTGATTGTCAAGAGTATTGGCGAGCTATTCCGCGGAATTTGAAAAGTATAAAGAATCCCAAAGCGGCCAGAAGGAGCCCAATGCCACCCAGCACCGCCAATGCGTTAAATGTATCCGCCAAAATCCCGGCGATAAAGACGGGCAATAATGCCGCGATATTGATCATCATATTGAGAGTGCCAAAAATTTGCCCCCGTAGGCGGTCAGTTGAAGCGTACTGCAAGAGGGTCTGGGCCGAAACGAGCATAATGGCATCTAGTACACCAAGCGTAAAGGTAGCAACTGCCGTTGATGGTCGCAAGCTAGCAGAATTACCCAAGAGAGCGAGTAGCGGCAAGGCTGCCAGTAATACCGAAGCGGCAAACAGCGAGCCATAAATGACCTTCACTTTGTTGCGCTTAAACAGTAATCGCCCGGCAAATACCGAGCCCAGGACCAAACCAACACCAGCTGGAATCACCAAAAAGACGCTACTCTGCGCCAAGCCAACACTAAATAATTCCTGACTCATGGCTGGCGCGAGGGCAGCAACAATACCTACGATCGTTTGCGCCAACGATATCATAAGGATTGGAAACAATAGTGTCCGGGTACCGACGATCTCTAAAAAGTGACCTTTGAGATCGCGTCGTATCGATCGGATAATTGCCTTCAGCTCGAATCGATCTTGGCGAGCGGCGGGAATCTTCGGTAGTAGCGCCGAAAGCAAGGTTGCAACCAAAAATGCCACGGTGACGACTAGATACACGGAGTGTATGCCAAAGTTCGCGATAATCGGCCCTGCCATCGAGTAGCCAACAATAAAGCTTGCATTGAGCGTGAAGATAAACAGCGCATTTGCCGTCACGAGGTCGCGCTTCTTTACCAGTCGTGGCAAGGCTGCCCCTTCAGCTGGAACGAAAAACTGTGAGGCGATCGAAATAATAAAGGCGATCGCGTAAACCGCCAGCACCCGTGTATCGAGCACGATAAAGAGTGGCACCAGGGCTGCTCGTACTACATTTGTCCAAATTAATACCTTACGTCGGTCTTGGTGATCGACGTACGCACCTGCCGGTACTGCCAGTAAGATCGCCGGAATCCCAATCGCGATAATCAATAGCGACACCGCGCTATTAGCAAAGCTTGCCTTTGAGGCGATCTCATATATGCGAATGAGGAGCGCGTAGTTGAGTAACTGCGCAGCAATCTGGCTGGAGAGCTGAGCGCCCCAAAGCTTGAGAAACTGACGATTCCGCAGAACGTCACGATACATTATAGTTACCCATTCAGCTATCTATTGTATCTGGGAAGTGGCGCGCTGGAAAGTCTAGACTTTTTTGGATTTCTTGGTGAGTACTTTATCTATCAGGCCATACTCTTTCGCCTCGGTGGCATTCATCCAGAAATCACGATCCGAGTCTGTAGCGATCTTCTCGACAGTTTGGCCAGTACTTTCGGCAATCATCGCGTTGAGCTGCTCCCGTAATTTGATGACTTCTTTGGCAGCAATCTCGATATCGGCCGCAGTTCCCTCAAATCCACTCGATGGCTGATGGATCATAATCTTGCTGTTAGGAAGCGCAAACCGCTTACCAGGTTCGCCCATAGTCAAGAGAAACGCGCCCATTGATGCCGCTAGACCCACACAGACCGTCGAAACATCTGGCTTGATATGGTTCATCGTGTCGAGAATGGCCAGCCCTGCTGATATACTCCCGCCCGGCGAATTAATGTAGAGCGTAATATCAGCATTTGGGTCCTCACTCTGGAGAAAAAGTAGCTGCGCGATGACCAGGTTGGCCACCGTGTTATCCACGCCAGTACCGAGAAAGATGATGCGCTCTTTCAGGAGTCGCGAATAGATGTCATAGGCTCGCTCCCCCATGGCTGTCTTCTCGATGACAGTTGGCACGAGTATTGAGTTGTTGATTGAGTCCATTTTCACCTCCTACGATAGAATTTAGCTTTTTGCCTGCTCACACAGCCAGTCAACGGCTTTTTGGGTGACCATCCGGTTGGCTAGATCATTCTTAAATTCATCCGCGTCGAGCTGCTTCAAAATCTGCGGATCAGAGTAGCTCATGCGCATTTTCTCGAGATTATCCTGCACTTCGTCGACTGTTACATTAAACTTCTGCTTCTCAATGATATCGCGAATTATCAGACCAATCGAAATCCGACGACGGGCCTCAACATGCAACTCGTCATGAAATGACTTCTCGTCCTTACCTTGTACTTTCAGCCAATCCTCGAGTTTCATGCCACTCGACGCAATCTGGTGCTCATACTGGTGCTCGAGTTCGTGCGCCTGATCATGCTCCAGCATTGGGCTGACTTCGAGCTTGATTTGCTTCATTGCTTCTTCGAGTACAGCGTTTTCGTACTCTTTCTTATAGTCGTCGTCTTTTCCGGCCACAAGATTCTTGCGTACATCATCCTTGAGCGCTTGGAGTGAATCCATCTGGGCAACAGTTTTTGCAAACGAGTCATCGAGTTTCGGCAGGTTCTTCTCTCGCACTTCATGAACCTTGGCAGTAAATGTCACGACCTTGCCTGCTAGATCTTCGGCGTGATACTCCTTGGGGAAGGTAATATCAAAAGTCTTTTCGTCACCTTTTTTCATGCCGATCAACTCATCCTCGTAGCCTGGAATAAACTTACCGCTCCCCAGTTCGAGTAATGTGTTCTGTCCGGCCGCGCCCTCAACTGGTGACCCCTCGCGCACGCCTTCAAAGTCGAAGCGGACTTCATCGCCCTGCTTCGCCGCGCGATCAACCGTTATTGGCTCAGCTGCCTGACGCTGGAGTTCTTTCAGGGCCTCATCGACTTCCTTATCGGTGACTTTCGGGGCATCGTACTTCACTTTGAGCTTCTTGTAGTCAAAGTCGATCGTCGGCACAACCGCAATCTTGGCTGTGTACTCCATCTCATCAAACGGCACAAACTTCGTCACGTCGACCTTTGGCTCGGCCAGGGCTCGGATTTCATGCCCCTTGATAGCTTCAGAATAAGTTGCTGCCAAAACCTTCTCAACAACTTCGAGCTGGAATTTCGCTTGATCAACATGACGTTCGGCAATATCATCGGGTGCTTTGCCTGGCCGGAAACCTGGTACTTTCAGCCCCTTCTTCATCTGCTCAAGGACAGCCTGCTTAGCGCTCGCTAGCTCGGCTTTGGTGACGACGACGGTCAGCTCGAGCTCAGCTTTGTCGCGTTTGGTAATGGTAGCTTTAGTCATAATATCCAAATTTTACCAAACTGTGGATAAAAAAACTAGCACTCTGTGATGTGGAGTGCTAATAGTTTAAAAAGTGCAGCTTACAGGATTACTACGGGTGCACTCGCGGCGTGCTCGGGATACTATACTGCGCGCTAAGGTTCGAATCTCGTTATGCAAATAAAAAACACCCTTTCGGGCGTTCATTATTTGGTGCGGATGAAAGGACTCGAACCTTCACACCTTTCGGCACCAGCTCCTAAGGCTGGCGTGTCTACCAATTCCACCACATCCGCAGGTTGCAAATATGTGCGTTATTTATAATACCCTATTTGTGTGCCTCCATATATCTTTACCTTGACAAGCTGATGCTCGGCGACTGTTGCCGGTAGTTTTTCTCGACCACCACACGACACCACCAACGTACCAACTTCACTCACGTGAGTGAGAGCCGATCCCACCAAATCAGCGCTAAACTCAGCGTAGGGTGGGTCAAGAAAAACTAGATCAAACTTCGCTTGACTGGTTGCGAGCCAAGCGGCAACCTCGGCTTGCATGACAGCCGTCTGCGCATCAGCCTTGAGCTCCTTCACATTTGCTCGCAAGAAACTCACCGCAAAACTCGACTGCTCAACAAATGTCACCCGTTCGGCACCTCGGCTCAACGCCTCGAGACCCAGGGCCCCACTACCAGCATACAGATCAAGTACCGTCAGCCCCTTGAGTTCATCACCAAGGACATTAAAAATCGCTTGACGTACCTTTTGTGAGACTGGCCGCGTACCCTCGCCAGGCTGCTTGAGAACCTTATAACGAAAGTCGCCTGCCGTGATTCGTGTAGTATGCTGGGCCATAACTATTTCGCAATCGGCGCGGCGGGAGATTTTGGCAAAGGCGCAAGCTGCTTTTTCGGCTCGGTACACCAGGCAGTTTCATAAGCAGCCAACCAGGCGGCTGCAATCATCTGGGGAATGCGTGGCACAACCGTAGCCCGCACGGCCTTAGCTAGCTTCGTCGTCCAACCATGCGCGATGAATTCTTCATACAAGCCGAGCTGTGCAATCTTGAGCGACTCAGTCTTGATCGTAGCTTCGATACCTTGAGCCTTGATTGCGTCTACCAGCGCCATGTCAAACTTCACTCGCAACGGCGAGAACGTCGTCGCCGTCGAGATACCAGATTCAAAAGCCACATGTGAGCTCTTCCAGCCCTTCGAGCCCCAGGTCTTCCAGCGACGGGTGAGTTTCGAAGCATCAGCATACTCCTCGGCAATCAGCTTATAGCTAATATGATGGGCCGGCGTCAGTGAGTCGGTAATATAATGTGCCATCCAGCCAGCATGGAAACCTGCCTCGATATAATCTCGCTTACGGAGACTGGCAATCAGATTATCATTATGAATCGCGATCCACTGCGGCAGATGGCCGATCTCATTCACGGGATCCCACAGATGATCGGTACTATAATTACCCTTCACCTTCAGTCCATCCGGCCCACCATAGCCTTCAAAATTCAGAATATCTCGACGACGCGCAAACCGTTGCCGATTAATCATTGGGGCCAACATACGATAAGCCTCCCGGTCCAGCTTCTGATGAGTGCCAGACCAAGTGATGCGACCTTTCGAGGCGAATGATGCAAATCCTGAGTTCATAGTGTGAGTTTAGTCGAGCGAAGTGACCGTTTTGAGACGATTTACTACTTCAAGCGTCTGTGGATATTTTACAATGCTTTCGCTTGTTTGGAAAGCCGCCACCGCCTGCTGAGCCCTCTCTAAAGCCGGAGCATCGGTAATACGCGCAAAGCGTAGATCAAGCTCTCCTGATTGACGCAGTCCAAATCGCTGCCCGGGACCACGTGTTTCCAGGTCAAGTTGGGCTAGGCGAAAGCCATCAGTCGTACGCTCCATTGCCTGCACCCGCGCCGGAGCGTCCTTGGCGTCAGGACTCATAAAAAGATAACAGTAAGCTTGATGAGCGCTCCGGCCAACCCTACCACGCAACTGATGCAGACTTGCCAAGCCAAACCGTTCGGCCGACTCAACAATCATCACTGTCGCATTATCGGCGTGCACGCCGACTTCAATGACGGTCGTACTAATGAGAATATCTAGCTCACCATTTACAAAGGCCTGCATCACCTCGGCTTTTTCATCACTCGACAGCTTGCCATGCATCAACCCGATGCGTCGATGGGCAAAAATTGTTCGACTTAATCGTTCATATTCAGCCTTGACGGCTTTTGAGCCTGAGATATCATTCTCATCAATCATCGGGCACACGATATAAGCTTGCTGCCCGGTAGTAATCAATTGATCGATATGCTTGTAGACTTTCGCGCGGTCATTTTCAGCAACCACTGTCGTCTTAATTGGCTTCCGGCCGGGTGGTAATTCGCGCAATATCGATATATCCAAATCACCGTAAACCACCAATGCCAACGAGCGCGGAATCGGCGTCGCAGTCATCGTTAAGACATGCGGTAAACGACCAGCCTTATCTTTGAGCGCCAGTCGCTGCTGCACGCCAAAGCGATGTTGCTCGTCGACTACTACCAGCCCGAGACTGGCAAATTCGGTCCCCTTCGTCAGCAAAGCTTGCGTCCCAATAACCAGATCGACCTTGCCGGCAGATACGTCCTCACGCACCGATCGCTTACGAGCCACCGGTAACCGACTAGTCAGGAGCTCAACCCGCACCTGCCAAGCTGCCAGCAAGTCACGAAACGACTGTAAGTGCTGCTGCGCTAGTACTTCAGTCGGCACCATGACCGCCACTTGATGGCCGGCGCGAATGGACATCAGGGCTGCAAACGCCGCCACTACCGTCTTACCGGAGCCTACGTCGCCCTCGAGCAGACGACTCATCGGATGATTGCGTCGCATATCAGCAAATATCTGCCAGGCCGCTGCTCGTTGCGAATCGGTTAGCGTAAACGCTAACTTGGCCACAAAGTCTTTAGCCAGCGACTCGTCAAATACAATTGGTAAACCAGGTTCGGTCATCCACTGCTCGCGCAAGACGCGACTAGCTAGCATATGTAAAAAAAGCTCAGTAAAGGCCATTCGCTCCCGAGCTCGCTCTAGTGAAGTGGTATCGGTGGGTTGATGGAGCGCTCGTACGGCTTCCGAGCGCGGCATTAACTGTTCGCGCAGTCGCACCGGCTCAGGCAGCTCGTCAACCAACTCAGTAGCCACACCTAAACACTGCGAGATTAGTCCGCGCAACAGTTTTGAATGCACTTTGGCCGACTCTGGATAAATCGCCACGATTCGACCAGCTTTATCGGTTGCCTCTGGTTTCTCATAACTAGGCTGAATTATCCCAAAGTGCCCGGCCGAGTATTTGAGTTCACCCACAAAAAAGTATTCTTCACCTTGCGTGAGCTGCTGAGCCACAAAGGGCGAATTAAACCAAGTCAGCTTCAGGGAGCCGGTCTCATCGGTCACGATCACCTCAGTAATCATCATCCGCCGTCGCCGTTGGGCCGGACGCGAGCTGATATGGTCAACTTTGGCCTTTAAGCTGACAGGGCCAGGGCGTAACTGAGCGATCGGCTTGACTTGCGAATAATCTTCATAGCGTCGTGGGAAATAGTTCAGCAGATCACCAACCGTCTCGAGACCGAGTTTTTTCAGTTCAGCACGTAAGACCTCTCCGACTCCCGTGAGCCGTGCCAGCTGAGTCCCTAAATGCATCTTAGACCTGTACTTTGATATATCGCCGTTTGCCCAATTGAGCAATTTGACCGGATCGCAAGCGAATCGTATCCAGCGATTCGACTACCTCACCGTCAATCCGCACGCCACCCTGTTCGAGTAACCGACGAACCTCCGACTTGGTAACGCCAAACGCGTTCGCCAGCAGACCGACGACATCTGCGAGCTCCTTATCGTCGGCTCGATAGACCGGAATATCGTCAGGCATGCCGCCATCGCGGAACTGTTTCTCCCAAGCTTCTTCGGCCGCCCGGGCCACCTTTTCGCCATGGTATCGAGCGACGATCTCACGTGCCAAGCTTGCCTTCGTATCGCGCGGGTTGGCCCCGCGAGCCATATCGCCTTCGACTGACTCGATTACGTCCATCGGTACAGCGGTTGCTAAGCGGTAGTATTCCGGGATCAGTTCGTCATCAATCGCCATCAGCTTGCCGTACATCTCGACCGGCGCATCAGTCACGAAAACACAGTTTGGTTGTGTTTTACTCATCTTCCGGCCATCGGTACCAACCAAGAGTTGTGTCACCAGCACGGCCTGAGGCTTTTGGCCAGCACGTTTTTGGAGCGTCCGACCGGCCATCATATTGAAGAGTTGATCATTCCCACCCAATTCCACATCGGCATGCAGCGCCACCGAGTCATAACCTTGCATGACAGGATAGAGAAATTCCTGCAAGCCGACTGGCTTGCCAGCTTCGTAGCGTAAGCGGAAGTTATCACGCTCCAGCATCTGCGCAACCTTAAATTCGCTAGCTAGCTCGATAATGTCGATAAATTCCAACTTCTTCAGCCACTCCGAGTTATAGCGAATTTCAGCCTTCTCTAGATCAATAATCTGACCAATCTGTTTCAGATAGCTCTTCATGTGCTGACGGACAGTGTCGGCCTTCAACTGCGACCGCTCAGCGTCCTTATCAGAGGTATCGCCAATCATGGCAGTATAATCACCGATCAAGATAATTACCTCGTGCCCAAGCTCCTGAAAGGCGCGTAACTTCCAGTACACCACGGCGTGCCCGATGTGAATCTTGTCACCAGTCGGATCAATACCAAACTTAACCCGTAGTTTTTTACCACTTTTCAGCGCTTTCTCAAGCTCTTCACGGACAATAACATCCTCAACGCCTCGCGTGAGAAGTTCTGCCAGCTGTTGTTCTCGCTTTGTCATAACCTGATTTTACCAGAGAGACCGGCTTGCCGCCAAAAACCAGCCAAAGATATAAATATTCCCAACTTATTGATATAATAGGAACTATAAATTTATGGCAAAACGAACTGCCAAAAGCCGAGCTCGACGCGTCGTCCACCGCGGATCCAATACGCATCCCGAAGCGGCCAAGCTATCCACCTCTTCTCGTCCTAAGGGGTGGGATCGTTTACGTCCGAAAAATATCTGGGCCGCTATCTCTTCCAAGAAGGGCCGACGGATTATCGCTGGCACCGCCGCTGGTATCTTTCTTGCTATCTTGGCACTTTTCCTCTGGATAGCCAAAGATCTACCCAGCCCAAATAAGATCAACTCCAAGATCTCGGCCCAAACCACTAAGCTCTATGATCGCACTGGGCAAACCGTTCTGGTAGAAATCTATGGCGATAAAAATCGGTCGGTTGTCGAGCTTGATCAAGTCGCGCCAGATTGTCGTAATGCGACAATTGCTCTCGAGGATAAGAATTTCTATAAGCAAGGTGCCTTTTCTGTTTCCGGCATTGGCCGCGCCTTTTCGGGTATTATCTTTCGCGACCCATCTCGAGGTGGTGGGTCAACGATCACCCAGCAGTACGTGAAGAATGCCTTTTTAACGAGCGAGCGCACGCCGACCCGCAAGCTCAAAGAGCTGATTCTGGCGATTCAGATCGAGCTGCTCTACAAAAAGGATGATATTCTCAAGCTCTACCTCAATGAAATCCCCTACGGCTCAACCGCTTATGGTATTCAAGCCGCCTCTAAGACCTATTTTGATAAAAACGCAAAAGACCTGACGCTCGCGGAATGCACGACCTTAGCCGCCCTACCTCAAGCTCCTAGCTACTACAATAAAAATCGTGAAGCTTTGGCCGCTCGCCAAGCCGTCGCTCTCGACTATATGGTGGAGCAAGGCTACGCCACAAAAGAACAGGCTGAGGCCGCGAAAACAGAGAACGCAATTGCTAAGATGCAGACCAATAACTTTGCCGCCAATGTGACCGCGCCCCATTTTGTGCAATACGTGCGCGATCAGCTAGAAGAAAAATATGGCGTCAAGCGCGTCAACGAAGGTGGCCTGAAGGTTATCACCACGCTCGACATCAATAAGCAACAAATTGCCGAAGATGTCGTCAAAAAGAACATTGCCGGAGTACGCAAATACGGCGGTAGTAATGCCGCGCTGGTCTCAGAAGATGTTGCCACCGGCGAAATGCTGTCGATGGTCGGTAGCTACGACTACAATGACCCAACGGTCGGAAACTTCAACGTCGCGGCTGCAAACCGACAACCCGGTTCGAGTTTTAAGCCCATCGTCTATGCTTCATTGTTTAAGGGGAATTGGGGGCCCGGCTCAACAATGTATGACGTTAAAACCGACTTTGGTGGCGGCTACACACCTAAGAACTACACCGGGCGTTTCTACGGTGTCCAATCTGTGCGTACGGCTCTAGCCAGCTCACTCAACATCCCGGCCGTGAAAGCGCTGTATATCGCCGGTATCGGCAACACCATTCAGACTGCCAACGATCTCGGTATCAGTACGTTCACAAAGGAAGACCAGAGCCGCCTCGGCCTTTCGATGGCCCTAGGTGCTGGCGAGGTCAAGCTAACCGAAATGGTCAATGCATTTTCAGCCTTCCCGGCTGGTGGCGACATTCGTAAACAGGTCACCATTCTGTCTGTGACTGACTCAACCGGCAAAGTAATCGAAAAGAACACGCCTGACACCAATAAGCCAAAACAAGTCCTTGATCCCCAGGTCTCATACGAGATAAATTCCATTCTCTCTGATAACCAGGCTCGCTGTTCGCTTGGCGTCTTTACATGCAATAACCCACTGACCCTCAAGGGCAAAACAGTCGCCGCCAAAACCGGAACCACCGAAGACTATAAAGACGCCTGGACTATGGGCTACACTACAAAAACCGTCACGGGAGTATGGGCCGGTAACAACAATAACAAGCCAATGACGCAAGCGGCGTCAATCGTATCGGCCCCGATCTGGCAAGACTATATGTCTCAAGTCACTGCAACCGAACCAAATGAACAGTTCGCCAAACCCAGCGGGATCAAGCAGGCCACCCTTGACGCCGACACTGGTAAGCTGCCAAACGCTGGCACAAAGAAGCAGCGAACCGACATTTTTGCGGCCTGGTATAAGCCCGTCCCCGCCCCTGCCAGTGCCTCCGGCAAGATCAATAAGCTCGACGGCAAACTCGCGACCGAATGTACGCCAGCCGATGCCCTCCAAGACGTGACAGCTAATGCTATCACCGCTGAAATTCCTTCGACCGATATCTCCTACCCTCGTTGGCAACCACCAGTCGCCGCACTGGCCAGTAGCTTGGGTTTAGCTTCGGGGGCGGGGATCCCAACCGAGAAGAGTACGATGCACAACTGCAGCGATGTGAAGCCGACAGTGACGATATCAGTGACACCAAGCAGTGGCGCAAATTTTATCGTCAGCAGTATCGTGACCAGCGGGACTAACCCCGCCACCAAACTCGTTTACTACGCCAATGATCAAGAACTCACCAGCCAGCAGATTGGTGGTAGTGGCGTCTTCCCACTGGCGATCAAGCCCGGTATCGAAGGCCCGATTAAGATCCAAGTCAAAGTCGTCGACTCCGTACTCTACACCGGCTCTTCAAATGTTGAAACTGTTATCGGTACCGCAGCGACCGTCGGCCTGAATAGTTATCAGGGCCAGCCTGCAGCGGTGGTAGCCACAGTCAGCGACCGCGTTAATCGATTCCTCCGTAGCCTTCAATAAAATACTAGCTGCGAGCAGTCCAAGCAGCTAGCGATGAACTACACCTTAAGCGCTTTTTGTGGCACGACCGGCTTTACTGCGAGAACCAGAGCTATTTTTCGTCGCCGATGAGGTTGGCTGTTTGGGGGCCGCAAAAATCATCTTTCCAGCCACCGTCTGAAAGATGCGCGTTACTTCTGTGGCGACTTCTCGACCAATCAATTTATCACCGCCCTCTACCACAATCATCGTGCCGTCCTCTAGGTAGCCAACCCCCTGATTCTTCTCTTTACCAGGCTGAACAACCTTCACTACCATCTCTTCACCCGGCAATACCACCGCTCGAATCGCCTGAGAGAGCTCATTAATATTCAGTACTCGCACCGATTCGATGGTTGCGACTCGGTTCAAGTTATAGTCGGTTGTTAAGATATCAGTCTTGAACTTCTTGGCGAGATACACCAGCTTGTGATCGACTTCCTTTACTTTCTCTGGATTGTCTTCGACGATATCGATCTCAACCGCTTCATTCTTACGTAAACTATTCAGCATCTCCAAGCCACGTCGCCCGCGACTGCGTCGCATGGCATCCTCAGAGTCGGCGATATTCTGTAACTCAGCCAAGACAAAACGTGGCACGAGAAGCTTCCCTGGCACGAAGCCAGTGGCCGCAATATCGGCGATCCGACCATCGATAATCGCGGAGGTGTCGACCAAGATTTGATTCTTCTTAGCGGCTGGAGTGCTAGCCTTCTTCGTCGATGCGGCATCGCCAGCCAAACGCGGAAAGAGATTACTCACGAATTTATGTTGCTGATAAAAAACTTCCGCCATAGCAATCGCAGCCATCAGGGTGATCGTGATTGGCAGGATGGTTTTGTAAGGATCTGGTAGATTACTGATGGGAATCGAAATCAGTACGCCAGCCAAGGCGCCAAAGACAAAACCAATCGTCGTGAGCAAGAGTTTTTGAAAATTTAAACGCATCAAGCGCAGAGCGATATAGCAGACGACGAGGACTGCGATCGCTACGATCGGAATGATAAATGAGTATGGCACTAAGTATTTCCTTTCTTCCGAGATGATGAGCTCTTAATCTTAGTGAGGGCTGTAGCAATGTCGGTAATACCAACAACACCAGACTGCTTTAAAGCAGCTGGGGCTAGGATGTGATGAAACCCTAGCTTGCGCGCCTCACGCGCTCTCGCGTCCATGAGCTGGACGGAACGAATTTCACCGGCAAGCCCGACTTCACCAAAGCTGGCGAGTGACCCTGGGATGGTCGTCCCATAATAGGCCGAGGCAATTGCCAAAATAAGTGCGAGATCAATAGCTGGCTCGGTAATCTTTAAGCCACCTACAATGCTAACATAGATGTCCTGATCAGATAAAGGCAGGCCGGCCCGCTTCGTGAGGACGGCAGCTAAGAGGCTCAAGCGATTTTGGTCGACACCCACGGCGGCCCGCTTCGGATAGCTCAATACTGAGGGAGAGACTAGCGCCTGAACTTCGACCATCAGCGGACGTGTACCCTCGAGAGCTACAAACACCGCGCTACCCGGCAACTCGCGCCTCTCGGCTAATAATATTTTTGATGGATTCTCAACCTGTTTAAAACCTCGCTCACCCATCTCCAACAGAGCCACATCACTGGTCGCGCCGAAGCGATTCTTACTGGCCTTCACCACTCGCAAACTACCATACTGATCACCTTCCATCGACAGCACGACGTCGACCAAGTGTTCGAGGAGTTTTGGCCCCGCCAGTGTGCCTTCTTTGGTGACATGCCCAATAATGATACAGGCAGTATGAGTCGACTTGGCAGCCGCCATAAGCTGGTTGACTATGGTCGTAATCTGACTAGGACTGCCAGGAGCCGATGGCAACTCTGGCGCACTCAGCGTTTGAATCGAATCAATTATCGCTAAATCATAACCACCCGTCTGAATCATATCAGCCGCATCAGCCGCCGAAGTCGTCGGCATGAGCTCCAGCCCGGTGGCCGCCACGCTCATGCGATCGGCCCGCAGTTTGATTTGACGGGCTGACTCTTCTCCAGAGACATACAATACCTTGCCTTTAGCTGCAATCGTACTAGCTACCTGCAAGACAAGCGTCGATTTACCAACTCCCGGATCACCCGACAGCAGAACCAACGAACCTGGCACCACGCCATCACCGAGCACCCGATCAAGTTCGCTCACACCAGTCGTGAAGCGCGTCAACGATTCTTGCTCGACATCCGCTAAAGCAATTGGCTTGACCACGGCACTACCGCGCCGACCGGCGGCGGTCGGAGCTGACCGCTGCTCGATAAAGCTATCCCAGCTACCACACTGCGTGCAGCGGCCGGCCCACTTGGAAGATGTGGCGCCGCAGGTTTGGCAGACATATTGAGTTGTTGACTTAGCCATATACCCCTATTCTACCTGAAACTCGGGCAGATTTGTACGGCTTTTATTCGTAGTAACCTACTTCACGCTGGCAACGCGATTACTAACCTCTAGCTTTACTTCGCCCTTGATAGCTTTCACGGTTACCACATCCCCCTCAACGATATATTCATGTAGGAGCGCTTCGGCAAGCGGATCCTCCACGAGTGTTTGGATAGCTCGACGCATTGGCCGCGCGCCGTTATTTACGTCGTACCCCTTCTTTATCAGCAGGGCCTTCAAGCTCGGGGCGAATTTCAGTACCACGTCTTTTTCGCGCAGTCGCTTACCGAGATCCTTGAGCTGCAGATCGATAATCGAGCGAACATCTATCTTTGAAAGAGCCTTAAAGATCACGATATGATCGACTCGGTTTAAGAATTCTGGACGGAAAGTGCGCTTAAGCTCCTGCTGAATGGTGCTCTTAGTGGCAATATGCAGTCGTTCGAGTTCTTTTTGCTCATCGGCAGTATCGGTTGTAAAGCCAATTTTTGCCTCTTGGTAGAGCGATTTAGCCCCAACATTACTAGTCATAATGATGATAGTATTACGAAAATCAATCGCTCGACCTTTCGCATCGGTCAGCTGCCCATCTTCGAGGATCTGCAACAGCATATTGAAGACGTCCGGGTGAGCCTTTTCGATCTCGTCAAACAAAATCAGGCTGTATGGACGACGGCGAACTTGCTCAGTCAGCTGGCCGGCATCTTCGTAACCGACATAACCAGCCGGCGCCCCAACCAGGCGGGACACGTTGTGCCGCTCCATAAACTCAGACATATCGACCTTAATCAGTGCATCTTTATCATGAAAAACTTCTTGCGCCAGCACGCGGGCTAGTTCAGTCTTGCCAACTCCGGTAGGCCCGAGAAAAATGAATGAGCCAATCGGCCGATCGGCGTGCGCAATGCCGGTACGGCTGCGACGAATCGCCTTTGCAATCGACTCAACTGCTTCATCTTGCCCAATAACGTGACGCTTCATGGTTTTATCAAGCCGCTTGAGCTGCTCAGTCTCAATCTTTACCAGACGGGTCAACGGTATGCCGGTAGTCTGCGAGATAACCCGAGCGATTTGCTCCTGATCAACGGTAATCAGCTTACGTGAGGTATCGACCTTTTCTTGAGCCGCAATCTTCTCCTCGAGGACACTAGCCTCCGCTTTCAAACGGGCGGCGTATTCAAAGTCTTGATTGTAAACTGCCTCTTCGATCTGTTCGTTAACATCCTCGAGTCGTACTTGTAATACCTTTAATTTCTTGGAAGTACCACCCCGTTCAATCCGAGCTAGCGAGGCAGCTTCGTCAATCAGGTCAATCGCTTTATCCGGCAAGAATCGATCCGAGATATACCGCTTGGCAAGCTTAGCTGCCTCCTCAATCGCCTCGTCGGTAATCACGACTTGATGGTGATCTTCGTAGCGAGACTTGAGACCCTTGAGCACCTCAATCGTCTCATCGACCGTCGCTTCTGGCACAATCACCGGCTGGAAACGACGCTCCAGGGCGGCATCTTTTTCGATATGCTTACGATATTCGTCCAGCGTAGTAGCGCCGATAACCTGCACCATTCCCCGCGATAGAGCGGGTTTCAAAATATTGGCTGCATCGATAGCTCCCTCAGCCGAGCCAGCGCCCACGACGGTATGAAGCTCATCGATAAAGAGAATGATATCTTTATTATCAGTTACCTCTTCGATCAGCTTTTTCAAGCGTTCTTCGAATTCACCACGATACTTCGTACCGGCGATAACGGTCGCCATATCCAGCATCACAATACGCTTACCATGCAGCACATCGGGCACTTCTTCATTGATTATTCTTTCCGCCAAACCTTCAACAATCGCCGTCTTGCCCACACCCGGCTCACCGATGAGGACAGGGTTATTTTTCTGACGACGATTCAGAATCGAAATCATCCGATCAAGCTGCACCTTACGACCAACCATCGGATCGAGCTC
Organism: Candidatus Saccharimonadota bacterium; assembly: GCA_046350755.1. Lineage (GTDB taxonomy): Bacteria > Patescibacteriota > Saccharimonadia > CAILAD01 > CAZDEK01. Next base: position 190,943 of record JAXLZV010000001.1, read on the forward strand.
GCCAGCTTTGGCTTTTTCGGTCAGATCGATGCCAAAGTGGTCAAGAGCCGGTGTATCGCTATCTCGATTCTTGCGCCGGCCTGCTCGCTTGTCGTTATCACCATAGACTGGTGTCTGAGCATTTAAATATTGTTCGAGTTCAGAGCGAACATTATTTGGATTAACAGAAATCTCCCGCAACAATACATTCGCGCGCGCATTCTTCTGCGTCAGAATCGCGTAGAGTAAGTGCTCCGTTCCCGCATACGGCTGGCCGAATTCTTGCGCGATGCGTAAGGATAGGGCGATGGTTTTTTTGGCAGTCTGTGAGAGAGACTGCAGAGTATGCGTCGACACGACACCAGTTGGCGCCAGGGTCAGCTCAAGTTTATCAAGCGTTACACCTGACTGAGCCAGGATCTTTGAGCCGATCGAACCCTGGGTCTTGAGAACTCCAAGTAGCAGATGCTCAGTACCGACATAGACCGAGCCGAGCCCGGCAGCAATCATACTGGCATGCTCAAGACTGCGTTTAGCATTCTCAGTGAAACGGTCAAATTGTGGGGGCAGATTCTGATCCATAATGACCTCCTTTTCCTCTTATGGTAAGCCCATACTGTCGACGATTAGCCGACGTAGGTACTAAGCCGACTCTTCTGTGTCGGACGGCGTGGCAGCAATTTCAGAACTTTCAGGAGTATCAGATTCTTCAGATGTATCGGTTTCGGCCGACTCACCGGCGGACGGCTTCTCAACCGCGGCGATGAGCTCATCTTCAGGATTTATCTTCTTTTTGGGTGTCTCAGCGGCAGCTTCCGCTACTTCTTCGATCCCAGCAGCGTCCGAACCATCGATGTCGATATTCCAGTCAGTCAGCTTGGCAGCCAAGCGGACATTCTGTCCAGAGCGGCCGATAGCTAAGGAAAGCTGATCCTCAGGGACTTTCACTGATGCACGATGCTCAGTTTCATCAACTGTCACTTCGGCGATATTTTTGGCTGGTGAGAGAGCGTTGGCGATATAGTGCTTAATATCCTCGTCAAAGGGAATAATATCGATTTTCTCATCGCCGATATTGGCCATCACAGCCTGAACACGGGTCCCGCGTCCACCGACAAACGTACCAACGGGATCAACGCCTTCGACATTGCTTTTGACTGCTATCTTCGTACGCGCACCAGCCTCACGAGCGATATTGACGATTTCAACATTACCGGTGGCAATCTCTGGTACTTCCATCTCAAACAGTCGCCGAATCAGATTCGGGTGACTGCGGCTGACAACAATCTGTGGACCCTTGAGGGTATTCTCAACGCGCACAACATAAACCTTCACGCGCTGACCCGGGTAGTACCGCTCGCCGTGGATTTGTTCAGATGGGAACATGATGCCAGTCGTGCGACCGAGATCAACGAAGACATTGCCGTGCTCGACGCGCTGAACTGAGCCATTCATGATGGTATCTTCTTTATCCTGATACTCGTTATAAATCACCTCACGTTCGGCTTCGCGAATGCGCTGGATGATAACCTGCTTGGCGGTTTGGGCAGCTACCCGACCAAAGTCCTTATTCACATCTTCGTATTCAACCGTCTCGCCGACTGCGGCCGACTTGCGAATAACCTGCGCATCACCTACCGAAATCTCTAAATGAGGATTCTCGACCTCAGCCACAACTTCCTTCGTAATAAAGATACGTGGATCGCCGGTCGATGGGTCAACCTCAACTCGTACTTCCTGATCCTTATCACCGAAGTCTTTTTTATACGCGGCAATGAGGGCCATCTCAATCGTCTCCATGACGATGTCCTTAGAGATGCCTTTTTCTTCGCAAATTTGCTCGATAGCTGAAATGAATTGATTCTGTTGCATGATTCTTATATTCCTAATGTTATTCTACTGTGTCTAGCTCGTGCTGTGGGCGATTTTGGGTCGAAAAAAGCCGCTCGCTGTTAATTATGTAGCGACCGACTCTGACAACAGCTCGATGTATGCTCACTAGTATACGGTCTGACAATTAGCACTGTCAAGTGGCGAGTGCCAATTTTATCCATCGAGTACTAGGCAATCTGGGTAATGTTGAAGTGTGCAGTTATCGATTTCGCCGCCAGCCACCACGACATCAAATCGCACCGATCGATCTTCCCAGCCATACTCAACCAGCCAGGCTTGAGCACCTGCCAGCAGGCGGCGCTGTTTATCAAGCGAAATCGCTGCCTCACCGCCACCAAAATCAGCATTTGCCCGGTACTTCACCTCCACGAATACCACCGTCTCACCATCAAGCATCACTAGATCAAGCTCGAAAAAGCGCCTGCGAGCATTGTGCTCCACCAGTTGCAACCCGCGCGTTGTCAGCCACGCTAAAGCCTGAGCTTCAGCGACTTGCCCGACGGCCGTTGTATTCGCCATACTCCACCCCCTTCATAAATGACCGCCGGTGCAAGGGTGTTAACCCATGCTTGCGAAGCGCCGCCAAATGCCGGGGCGTACCATAGCCGACATGCGTCTCAAAGCCATACTCCGGATAAATGAGGGCTTGCTCGCGCATGTAGCTATCCCGTTCGACTTTTGCCAAAATCGACGCTGCTGCGATAGATGCACATACCTGGTCACCTTTCACAAGCGTTCGTACCGGCACATCATAACGTAAATAATTGTGTCGCCCATCTAGGTACACCACGTCGGGTGTCAGCTCGATTTGCGACCAAGCCTGTCGACCGGCGGCGATCAGGCTAGCGGTCAAACCATGCTGATCGATATACTCAGGCGCGATATGCACCACCACCCAACTGGTCGCGCTGGCCCGAATCACGATCGCCTTCTCTTCACGCTGCTTGGCTGATAACAACTTCGAATCCACCACCGGCTCAGAAAAGTCCTCTGGCAAGATGACTAGCCCAAGTGAAACTGGGCCAGCCAATGGTCCGCGACCGACTTCATCCACGCCGGCCACCAGAGCAAACCCCTCGATTCGAGCGGCTTCTTCCACCTCATGCGTCGCCCATGTCCTTGCCATATAACTAGTTTACTACGAACAAAATACGAATGTCTAGTCTAAAAAAATCGGGCCTCACGTACACGCGAGACCCTGATTGGGCTGATCATGTATCGACCCACTGCGCCACAAGCCGCTCCATGCTAGACGGACCGTATTGCCAGTAGTTCGCTGCTACCTGTACAGCCGCGGCACCGCAGGCCAGAAACTCCGAGACATCACTCCCCGATGTGATCCCTCCGACGCCGACCACCGGGATCGGTGAACCGCAGCCGCGCAAGGCTTCGACCCACTGCAGGACTTGGCCGAGGGCAATCGGCTTGTAGGCTGGTCCGGAAAAGCCACCATACTTGGTCGATAGATATGGCTTGCCATCGTCGATGACGACGGCGTTGGGGAACGTATTGGTAGAAGCGATATAGAGCCGATTCTCAACCGTGCCAGCAGCCAAGCCAGCAATTCGCTCCGCGACGTGAGCAAGCTCTACCGGATTTGAATAAGGTGAGACCTTTAGACCAATCGGCCCCCTCCAGAAGGTGGCGAGATCCAAGAGATGAGTCTCAATCCCTTCGATGTCAAAGCTCAAGATCAGCTTTTGCTGCCGTTCTGACCAAACGTTCGGACAGCCGAGATTCAGCTCGATTGCATCCAGCTGCCAGTCCTTGAAGTGCTTCAGGAGCCCATACCAACCAACCGGGTATTCCATCGGAGCAAACGAGAGAATCACCCGCTTGCCAGCTTCGCGAGCCATACCCAGCAGCATCAGCCAACGCGAATGCCAATAGTCGTAGTAATCAAGGCCAGGATCAGGCAAGCCCATGGCATTGAGCATATAGCCAAGCTCATGGTCGTAATACGAGCGCGGCTCTGGATTTCCTACCCGCTCGCTATACGTACCGGTCAGCGACCCAAGCACAATAGCGCTGGCAGACGAGTTGACTGCCGCTTCGAACTCTGCGAGGGTCTTGACCATGCCGGGAGCAACCATGATGGGGTGCTCAAGTTCCATACCTGCAAGCTTGATCGTCATGTTAGCTACTTTCGTAAAAGGTACATTCGGTCCGGGTTATTCTGCAAGACTATTGATAATATCTCAAGCATAAAAAGAACCGGTCTGGAGAAAAAACTCCAAACCGGCTATGTACCAGATCAATCAGCGTTATTACCAAGATCACTGAACCAGAGAACTGATTCGACTTGCCAATCGAGGATCTCGCCGGCCTTCCAAGGCTTCATGCCAAAGTATTCCTCCGGCACTCGCCATGGCTGGCGCCACAGAGTGATGCGGGGCCGCCGCTCGAGTGAGGGTCCGACCCCATAGAAGCTCGCGCCATTTGCGCACATGAAAGCCAAGAAATTCTCCCACTTTTCCGCACCGCCCTGTGCGTCGAAGTGCTGCCAGAGCACCGGAATTGCCACTGGGCTCGACCACACGCCGGCCGCTCCACCGAGCTTGCGTTCGATGAGATGTGGCGCGGAATCTGAGCCGAAGAAGATCTTCGGTCGCCCAGCCGCCTCGAGGATGATGCGCGCCAAGTAGTCACGATCATCTGGCGTCTTGGCGATCGGCATGCAATTGCAATGCGGATCCTGTATGGCATCCATCTGGGTGATGAATGGATGATGAGCCGTGATGCTGGCCGCCACCGTCTCCGGCGACGTCAACACATAATCGAGCATGCGCCGGTCGGACACGTGTTCGACAACGATCTTGAGCTCAGGGTAGGCGTCCACCAACCACTGAAGATGAGGAATGAAGCCGAATTCTCGCTTTTGAGGATCCGACTCCACGTCAGGTGTCAGCTCAGCGTGAAGACACAACACCATGCCAACGTCTTGCATCGCAGCCAGAACCTCTGGCTGAAGATCACGCGGCGAAGATAGGCCGCTGCCCGAGTTGGTCGTACCACCATGCGGATAATACTTGGCGGCAATAGCCAGCGGATGGGCGGCCTCGATATCCGACGCCGTCGTGTCGGGCGTGAGATACAGGGCCATCCGCGTCCCAATCGAGTTGAGCGCACGCGAGTGGCCAACCAGCCGACCGTAATAGTCGGCCACCGCCTCGGCGGTCGTCACTGGCGGTGTCAGGTTCGGCATCACCAGATTGTTCAAGAACTGATGTCCGGATAGATCCACGACCCGTTCCATGAGAATGCCGTCGCGCAGGTGGACGTGCCAATCGTCCGGTATCGGCATTTCGATTCGAATAGTCATCTCGATGTCTTTCGGTTCGTAGGTACAAGAACTCGCCTATTCTGCCACTTTTTGACTCAATTTTCAAGCATAACAAAAACGCCCTGAACGGGCGTAGTTGAGTGAGTAGTAAGTCTACTTCTTGGCTTGGCTTTTATCGTCTTCGGCGTCAGCCTTATCAAGACCTGATTGCGTTTCGTCAGCTGGCAAGGCTTTTTCGTCATCGCCATCAGCCGAGTCGGTGTCGGCTTCTACTGCTTTGGTCTCTTCTTTGGCCAGATCTTCGGTTGATTCAACAACGGCATCTTCGTTGTCGGTAATATCAGCTTCGTTGGCAGCGACTTCAGCTTCGAGGGCAGCAATCTCATCGGTTGTACGATGATCAGCTTCATTAGCTCCCGCCTTATCAAAATCCTGCTCAACCAAGCGAGCCTTCTTACCGCGCAAACCACGCATATACGAAAGAAAGGCACGACGCACTTTAGCTCGACGCATGACTTCAATCTTTTCAACGTTTGGCGAGTGCACAAACCAGCTCTTCTCAACACCAACACCCGAAGCAATCTTGCGTACGGTCAAGTAGGCATTGCCTTCATTCGGCTTGCGGTAGCGGATAACCAGGCCTTCAAATACCTGAGTACGGGTCTTATTTCCTTCGCGAATAATCTGGTGAACCCGGACGGTGTCACCTGGCTTAATCACGGGCAGCTTGGCTTTGAGCTGCGACTTTTGCATAACATTGGCTTGCATAACTCGAGTATTCTATCAGGTTTACTCCGGAATATCAAGACTACTTACGCAACATATCCTAATTATTGACATCAAGGATATTTTTTATCATAATATTGAACCTTGTACCTCTACGAAAGGCTATTGCATGCCTCAGCAGCACGTCACCCACATCCGCACCATCAAGCGGATCTACGGCAACGCCTACGTCCGCCTCAACGGCAAGCGACCGGTCATCTTCGGTGATCGGGAGGACGTCGAAGTCCTGAATGCCACCGGCATCGATCACCCCATGGAGCTCGAGGAACGCGTTCTCAGCGCCATCGAGCTCCTTCCTGGCCATTCCCAAGAGCCCATGCTCCTTTCCATGTCCGGTGCCCAGGGCGTTGAGATCACTCGCCACCACGGGGTGAACTACTACCGCATCGAGATCTGTGTGAAGGGCAGGTGGCGGCGCCTGCATGGCACCAAGGCCCAGCGTGCCATCGAGCACGACCTGGCGCTGGCGAAGAAGGCCAGGGTCGACCTCGCTTCTGATGCGACCGCCCCATCTGTGTGACTTCACTAGTCACCCGCCCGCAACCATTCATTTGGTTGCGGGCATTGTTATTGATCACGCATGATATCTATGTTTTAATCACGGCAGTACCTACGACCCTCCTGGAGGAATTGTTATGCCCGGTTTCATCTTCCCTGAAGGACTTTTCATCTGCGGCCACACGGTCAAGCGGCTCATGGTGCCACAGAAGCAAGGCACGGTTCCGCTTATCCGACACTTCGCGGAGTGCAGTTGTGGCGAGCGCGTCGAAGTCACCGGTGTGATCGGTGACGAGATCACCGCTGAGTATGAACGAGCCCGCCTCACGCATTACGTCATGGTTCTCAACGAAGCCCTGACGGAAGCAAGCTTCAGCGGTGGTGGCGAGTTGCTGGCCGGATCAGATGCCGATGACGGCGAACGGCTCGGTGGCTGAGATGGACCTTTCCTTCTCGCTCAATAAGGGTATTCTCGGCCATCGCGTGCACAGCTACGCCTCGGCGACACCAACCGGACGTTGGTTTCGGGTCGAGCGAATAGCCACTGTCGAATGCAAGTGCGGCGCCAAGCTGGAGCTGGACTGGCGAGACCTACCCGAACACTTCACTACATGGGGCGAGCGGATGGCGCTAGCACACTACCTGAATGTGCTTCACGCAGCGCTCGCACAAGGCATTCAGGCTACCAGTTGGCCGCCGCCGGAACCAGTTCCGCACTCAGGCGAACTCGGGCGAGACACACTCGCGCCCGATCACGACTACGAAGCCGATGATGATTTCGGTTTTCCCGATCCAGACGCACCAATCCCACGACGCCAACATCCACCCGGCACCATTGGGTAAAAAACTTCACCCGCTACCGAATACAACGGTAGCGGGCTTATTATTACTGACGAAAATCAGCGGCCGTGATGACCAAGCGTCTCGATCTGAACTGCTTCATCCAGACAATCCGACACGATTCCACAGAGCTCATCAGCAGCCTCATCCAGCCGATCGTTGATGACTACATGAGGCCATGTGCCAAGGATCTCCGGGATCTCCCACCTGGCGCGCATGAGTTTTTGCTCGATGACCGTCTCCTCGTCTCCGCGACCGACCAAGCGCATTTCGAGCGCTCCCAGCATTTCGGTCTGAACGATGATCGATCCGGCAATGGCGAACCAGTAGCGACCCTGCCCATCGTCAAGCAATGCTAGACGCTGGGCTTCCTGCAGCCGACTCGTTCCGGCTGGCGTCAGACAGGGCGGCAGGATGCCGATCAGATGAACGGCCGGGAAATTCTCCACCAACATTGACTTGGCGAATAGCTGGAGGGCGCCATTGACATCGAGATCTCGCAACTCGATGCCTGGCGTGCTCGGATTGACGTAGGAGCCGTAGTAGCCGCCAGTGGCATTCTGCGAGTGCTCGACGATACTGCCGGCCGCGCGTTCGCGCATGAAGTCTTCGACCGACAGATAGACGTACTTCGAATTGCCGGCGTCGTCATAGTCGTCTTCGCGCGGTTGGCGCGTCGTCGCCTTGCGGCCGACAATCAGTTGCGGGAACTGCTTCATGAGGTACTTCATCAGCGTGTCCTTGCCGACACCTTCCGGCCCAGAGATACAGAAAATGTGCGAAGTCATAGCCTTCTTCCCTCATTTGCGTATAAGGTACGATTACCGGGGATTATATCGGCCCGAAGCGTTTTGGCGCAAGCTTACTCGACAAGCAAGGCGTCTTCGGCAACGACGTCGGCTAATTGACTTTTGAGCTTTTCGGACACCGCGACTTTGAAGGGTAAGCGAATCTTTTGTCCGGTCGAGGCCAGCTGGACCATAGTTTCAGTTTGTCCAGGTGCAGCCTGCAGAACCGTCTTGAGTCGGAGCAGCACGACTTGATCTTTGAGATCCTGAAGCGTGATAACAATTCGCGCCGCTTCCTGGGCAGCTGACGGATCAAGCTCGGGCACTAGAGCTTCACCGGTAGCGATATAGTGCTTGAGTACGCTAGCATCAATCTTCTTGGCTTTGTCAGCCATAACCTTGATGTCTTCAGTGGTCTTGCCGTCGCGATCTTTAGCGTTGACCTTACCCTGCACCACTACCAGCTGATCTGCCACCCAGAGATCCGGCGTAGCATCATAGGCCCGTGGGAACACGATCAGCTCGATATCACCTTGTATCGTCTCAAGGCCAACGAACGCCATCGCATCACCTTTCTTGGTCACGATCTTACGAACGGTGGTGATGACGCCGCCGACGGTTACCTTTTCACCGTCCATACCTGGCTTAAGCGCTACCGCTGGCGTAGTCTTTTCGCGCAGCCACGCTTCGACTTCGCGCAATGGATGACTGGAGAGATACAACCCAAGCAGTTCTTTCTCCCACTGCAAGAATTCTCGCTCCCCAAGGATTTCGCTCGGAGCATCAAGCGGCAATGACGGCACATCTTCGGTCGCCCCCATGCTGCCAAAGATATCGATCTGGCCCGATAAGGCATTCTTCTGCACTTTACTCATATAGATAACGATCTTATCGAGGTTCGCAAACAGCGTGGCGCGATCGCCGATCGAGTCAAAGGCCCCCACCTTCATGAGTGCTTCAATGGCTTTTTTATTAATCTCCCGGGCATCAACCCGCCGGACAAAGTCCTCAATCGAAGTAAATGACCCACCTTCCTCACGCGCTGCCAGAATGGCGTTGACTGGACCGACTCCGACATTTTTAATCGCCGCGAGACCAAAGCGAATCACGTCCTTGCCCTCTCCACTCGAGTCTTTGACGACCGCAAATTCCGCGAATGACTCATTGACATCTGGTGGCAAAACCTCCATGCCCATCTTGCGACATTCCGAGACCTCAATAGCCACGCGATCTAAATTGCCATGATCAGAGGTCAACAGAGCCGCCATAAAAGCGGCCGGATAGTGTGCCTTAAGATAGGCGGTTTGCACGGCGATCAAGGCGTAACAAGCCGCATGGCTCTTATTAAAACAATAGGCCGCAAAGTCTTCGATCGAGCCCCATAGCTGTTCGACAAAACTCCGATCGGCATCAGAGTGTTTAATCGCCCCTTCAATAAAATCCTTTTTCATCTTGGCGATGACTTCAGGGATCTTCTTGCCAATTCCTTTACGCAAGGTGTCGGCCTGGCCACCAGTAAAGCCGCAGAGATCTTTTGAAATCTGCATAACCTGCTCTTGATAAACGATGATGCCGTAGGTTTCCTTGAGGGCCGCTTCCATCTTTGGGTGGTCAAAATGTATGCGCTCCGGGTGGTGCTTACGACCAATGAAGTCTTCGATCCACTGCATTGGACCTGGGCGATACAGCGCCACCATAGCGATAATATCCTCGAAGCGATCAGGCTTGAGTTCGCGAATATAGCGCTTCATGCCAGCTGATTCCAACTGGAAGACACCGGTAGTATCGCCGCGGGCTAAGAGTTCATACGTTGCCGTATCATCAATTGGAATCTCCCCGACATCGATCGTCTTGCCATACACACGCTTGATGATGCGCAGGGCATTCTTGATGATCGTCAAGTTCGACAGCCCCAAAAAGTCGAACTTCAACAGGCCCAAATCCTCCATGGTTGTGCCAATGTACTGCGTCGACACGCCACCCTTTGAGGCGCGAGTTAATGGCACATACTCCACTAGCGGTTCGGGCGCAATCACCACCCCAGCAGCGTGAGTCCCGGCGTTGCGAATTGTCCCCTCGAGCTGCATAGCGATATCGATCAAGCGCTTGGTACGCGGATTCGTATCATATTCTTTCTTCAGGTCTGGATCATCGACGATCGACTTCTTGAGCGGAATATGGCGACCCTGAATCGGCGCTGGAATCAGCTTGGCGATCGCGTCAACCTCACCGTATGGCATCGCGAGCACACGACCCGTATCGCGCACAGCGTTTCGCGCCGCCATTACGCCGAAGGTGATGATCTGGGCGACTTTCTCCTGCCCATACTTCTCAGTGGCATAGGCGATCACCTCTTCGCGTCGGTCGTCAGCAAAGTCCATGTCGATATCGGGCATAGAGATGCGATCTGGATTCAAGAAGCGCTCGAATAGTAGTTCATACTTCAATGGATCCAGATCAGTAATATTCGTCACATAGGCCACGATCGAACCAGCCGCCGAGCCCCGACCCGGCCCACAGACGATGCCTTGATTCTTTGACCAGTTCAACAGATCAGCAACAATGAGGAAGTAGCCGTCGTAGCCCATGCGCGCAATGACCTCAAGCTCATACTCGATTCGTTCGACGACTTCTTTCGGCAACTTCGGGCGAGCAGTTTTCTCGCCATAATGACTGATGTCTTCCTTGGGTATGTTGCCGTACCGCCACATCGCGCCCTGATAGACCAACTCGCGCAAATATTCACGCTCGGTTCGACCTTCTGGCACTTCAAACTTCGGAATCAAAATCTTGCCGAGCTCAATTTCAAGATTGCATCGCTCAGCGATCTTGACGGTATTCTCGAGTGCATCCAGATCATCGGGAAAACGTTCGGCAATCGAGTCGCCGGAGTGGATCGACAGGTCTTGGTCAAGCTTGAAGCGGTTCGGGTCCTCAATAGTTGAACCGGTTTGCACGCACAGTAAAATGTCATGGGCGTAGTGTTGCGATTCTTTTGAGTAGTGAGCATCACCGGTAACGACCTTGCCGAGTCCCAGCTCCTGGGCAAGCTTTCGTAAGCCAGCGTTTACCTTATCCTGCGGCTCCCAGCCAATATGTGGCTGCATTTCCAGATAATAATTATCCTTCCCGAAAGTCTGTGCATACCACTCGGCCGCCAGCTTGGCTTCTGCATAATTATCCGCTAGCAAATGGGTGCCAACCTCGCCACCAATACAACCGGTAAGGGCAATGAGGCCTTCGTGATACTTCTCGATCAGCTCACGATCGATCCGTGGCTTGTAGTAAAAGCCCTCGAGGTTTGCGATAGTAGACAGCTGCATAAGATTCTTGTAGCCTGTTTCATTCATGGCTAGAAGCGTGAGGTGATAGGGACTGCGGTCTTCGCGCGTACTCTTATCAGTGTGTTTGCGTGGTGCGACGTAGGCCTCCATGCCAATAATCGGCTTAATATCGCGCTTCTTGCACTGTGTGTAGAACTCAATTGCTCCCGACAACGTACCGTGATCGGTAATCGCGACTGCTGTTTGGCCCAGCTCTTGTACCCAATCCAGCATATCGGGAATCTTCTGTAAGCCATCGAGTAGCGAATAATGGGTGTGATTATGTAGGTGTACAAAAGGTACCGACTGTTTTTTCACAGTCGTAGCCTTCCCCTGCTCTGTCGCCGCCGCACGTGTCATATCACTTACCATTGTACGCCAAGAACGCGAGCGTTTTAATCTTGACTTTTATGCTCATTTATGATATCGTGCGCGAGTTCTATGTAATCGCATGGATAACCTTCACAACCTAGAGAAAGAGGACGCCATGAAGTCTTCAGGTGAGTTGCTCCGAGAATATCTCGAGCAGCAGCCCGAGAAGATCAAGGATGTGCGCAATTTCTGTAATGTTGCTAGCAAGACCGTGAGATCGTGGCTCAAGGGTACCAACCCGAAGGGCATCACACAGTGTAGACTCTTCGTCTACCTACTCGAACAGCAGCTAGCGCCAGCAGAGTTGCTCAAGACCGAACCCGACATCATTCTCCTTGCCGTTCTGGTGGCTCACGACTATGTGAGCTCTCAAGAGGCCATGAAGGTGATGGGCTCTACCTCCAAGTCTGATCAGCAGCTCTGGGGTTGGATCCGTAGCGACACACAGCCGCTGCCCAAAGCCCTAGAGCTCCTGCAAGACTGGCTGGATGCAGTCGATGGCGATCGCTCACGAAGACTGATCGCCGCAGAATTTCTCGGTACGACAACCGTGGCGGAGCAATCCCCCGCAAACGTCATTCCGTTGTCGTTCGACTCGAGCGACCAGATCATCGAGAATTTGGCAGCATTGTTGTCAGCGGTCTACCCACTCGCCAAGCGCGTGGAAGCCGATGACTTCAGTAATGCCGACCGTGAACGCCTTCGGGCGCTGATCGGTGAAGACCAGTTCTTCAAGCTCACGAACGCCCTGACCCGCCTCTCCGGCACCAAGGCACGTTCGTACACCCAGTCCATTTAACCCAACACCCCAAGGAGTACGGCATGACCCGCCGTCGACGTCCCCGTCCAACCCAGGGTGGCCGTAAGGCCCCCGCGACCCCGGCGACACCTCAGCCCATTCGGGATAAGGTGTCGTTCAACCAGGGCAAGGTCATCATGCACCTTGCCAAGTCGACCTACACCACGTTGATCCAGGTGATCGCTGAGTGCGTCCAGAACGCACTCGACGCCGGTGCAACCGTCATCGACATCGCTGTCGATGAGAAGCGGCGCAGCATCGTCGTTGCCGACAACGGCGGTGGCGTGACTCTGGAGAAGTTCCACGAGGCCCTTGGCTCCGTTGGGCATGGGATCAAGGATCCCGGCTCACTCGGACGCTTCGGCCTCGGCCTCATCTCGCCGCTCGATAAGTGCGACTACTACACCTTCAGCTCCTGGCTTCCCGGCGAGTCGAAGGGGTGGTGCTGGACCTTCCGGGCCGGTGAGATCGAGGCGATGGCCGACGAAGTCGACATCCCTCGGGCTGGTGCCAAGCGTCACGCTGGCGCTGAGTGGAATACCATCGTGCGCATCCACCGCTACACCTCCGACTCGCAGACGGCCGCAATGACGGCTGAACGCGTCGAGGAATTCGTGCAGTCCAAGCTGGGACCCACCATGCGCAAGCGCGGTGTGACCTGCCGGCTGCACTTCGGTGGCCCAGACGGCGAGGTCGTCCAGAAGACGATCAAGCCGACCGACTTCACCGGTGAGCCTTTCGAGATCACGATCTACACCGAGCCCGACGCGGGCGAAGTGGAGTTCGAGCTCTACCGCGCCCGCAAGACGACCAAGGGTCGTCAGGGCATGGTGAGTCTCTCGGAAGCGGATGCCCCATACCCGATCACCTTCACCGAGTTCAAGCGGCAGGCTCACGCCTTCCTCGGCGACGACGTGAAGAAGGCTCTCAGCTCCGGCTACTTTGAGGGCATCATTCGAGCCAAGAAGGTGGAGCTGCATCCCAACCGCCGCAAGTTCGTCTGGAATGACGCGGTTGTCGGGCTCTGCATCGCCATCGAACAGTGGTTCGAAGACATCGGGCACAAGCTCTACACCGATGAGCAGGTCCAGGAAGAGGAGGCTCGCCTCCAGCGCCTGGGCGTGCAGACGCTCGACCGGCTGAAGGATCTCCTCAAGCTGGAAGAGTCGGAACACCTGCGCAAGATCATCGAAAGCCTGCATGTCGGCTCGATCGGCAGTGGGCACAACGAGCTCCCCAGCTCGGGGGACATGGATGAGCGTGGTTTGCGCTCTGGTCAGGGCGGCACGGGCAAGCCCCGCAACCGCAATGGTCAGACCAAGCCACGTGATCCGTCGAAGCCCAAGCAGCCCGAACGGACCGGCGACAAGCCGGGTGTCTCGGTTGGCCCCGAGGGCCAGCACCGCAAGGTGGTGCGCGACAGCTCGACCGGTATCTCCATCTGCCACGAGATCCTGCCCGGTTCCGACCGACTGTGGGAGATCGACGCAGCGTCGGCGATGATCTACATCAACGTGCGTCACCCGGTGTTCTTGCTCGTCGAGCACGCCGACACGTACGTCTTGCAGCTGCAGGAGTGGATCGTGCTGCAGGCGCTGTCGTTGCTGATGTTCCCGGTCGACAGCCGAGAGCTCCTCCACGACTACGCAGACAGCTACGCTCGCGAGTTCGTGGTGGTCTCGATCCTCGGATCGAGACAGCGCCGCCGCGGTAGCGTCTGATCCTTTCTCTCTAGTTGTTTCGCCGGAGCCCTTTGGGCTCCGGTTTTCTTTTTATTCAGCGTCATGAATCTATTGACTTTAAACCCTTATGATTGTAATATATTTTTACTGTTCGCCCGAACATTCGTACCTTACAAGGAGCACTGTGGATACACCAACCGAACCCACCAAACGACAGCCGGGAGCCGCATCGACGCGCTCCTGCAGCCTGAACGAAGCTCTGTCGAGCTTCTATGCCCTCAAGGGATGGCTCAGACGGCGCCAGCTCGATGACTGGCTGCCACAGCTCGCCATCGTCTGGACCGACCGCAACGGCCATGCCGTTCTGGCAATCCGTGGCGACAACGCCATGGGCCCTGCACCGCAGGATGCCAATCAGGCGGCCCAAGCCGCATTGCGCCCGCACTGCATCGAGCAGGGAGCTGCCACCATTCAGACAGCCGCCAAGCAGGTGCTGGGGGCAGTTGGGGTCTACGGACGCAGTCCAGCCGACAACCATCTCGTCGCCTGCCTGGCAGCGGAGTTGGTCTTCGAGCCAGATATGCCAGCAGAACTCCTTGAGGTCTGCGTCGAGGAGCGCTTCCAGCAAGACGGCCTCGAAGTCCCAGACGTGCCATTGGCGGTCTCGCCAGGTGTGTCATCATTCGCAGGTTTGCAAGCGGTGATGGCTGGAGCTGGCGTGTTGAGGCTCTTGCCTGGCCAAACCTACGGCTGGCCGAGCCAGCTCGATCCGCCGCTGACGCAACCACAAGCCGGTGTCAGACTCATCACCGAGCGTGACATCCCCGGCCACGTACCGGGGCATGGTGGTGGACTCTTCGGCTGATCATTCTCACACAACCTCTCAGGGCGGGTACCATCACGGTACTCGCCCCTCATTATGTCTTTAATAAACTTATTTTACGGTTTGCGTGGTGGCGTTTTGCTCAATTGAGCGGAAGAAGTCACCGATATATGGCAGACCACCAAAAACTGTCACCGCCCACCCTAAAGCGACGATAATAAGTGCCACACCGATGGTCAGACCAATACCGCGATAAATGCCAGCTCGAAAGTTTAACCAAGCAAAACGCCAGCGGTCATTGAGTAATTCCATAAACTCTTCGGCACCTACGAGGCTAGCCGCTGCCCGACTGGCATCGAGCTGCTGTTCGCGCGTCGATTGTGGCTTACTTTTTCGCGCCGCCACGAGGAGTTGTCTTCTTTGCTGGAGTCTTCTTCGTAGTCGATTTCGCCGCCGGCTTCTTTGCAGTTGACTTTGGCTGGGCGATCTTCTTGGCAGAGGTTGCCACCTGCTCAGCCGACTTGGTAACTTGCTTCGAGACCTGCTTCACTTCGCGCTGAGTACTTGCTCCGACTTTCTTGGCCACAACTTCTAGCTCGGCAAGCACAGCTCGACCTTCGTCGATCAGCTTTTTCGCTTCTTCGGTGAGTTCGGCCTTTGTCTCTGAACCCGAGCTGGAGAGCTTGAGCGCAGTCGCATTCATCTGATCCTTGAGCTTTTCGGCTCGCTTGATGAGCTCCTTGGTTTCAACTACCGACTCGTCTTTCACGCGTACGCTAGCTTCCTTTACTCGATCCAGACCCTTACCGAGCTGAGTCTTCACATCGTCAAAGGTATGATGTATGTCTTCTCGCGTTTCCTTGCCGCTTTTTGGGGCAAAGAGCAAAGCTCCAGCACCAGCAATAGCGGCTCCGATACCTAACCCCTTAATAAATCCGCCTTTTTTTGCCATCTTACTTTCTCCTCCCGCGACGTCGCGTATTATCGCGCATGATCTGCGCAAAAATTGCACTCATTGTCATCGGGTTAATAATCTTTTCTTTCACTTCATGCACGATATCGGCCGCTGTCTTCGTGCCATCTTGGGCAATCTCGGCAATATTTTGAATCGTCTTCATCAGCTTATTGGCACCAATGAAGAAGGCAATCATAATTCCGAGCAGCACAAGCACTGCAACCGACAGTACAATAATCAGAATAAACAGTGTCACTTCCATAATTACTTCCCTTTCTTTGTTCGCATTGTAGCAGGTTTGCGCGATACAACGGAAGCGGCTTTGGCACGAGCGGTGGCTATTCGACTCTCTGGCGGCTTACCGTGATGCCCGCGCTCAATTAGCTCAAAGGTATTCTTATCGATCAAACTGTTTGGCACCACAAATATTACGCCCGCCTCGTCCTTGAGTCGTGTCTTCCGCACGTCCATGTCAATAATGATGCCTTCGACCTTTTGATCAACGCCAACTTTTACGCGATCACCGATGCGAAAATGACGATCGCGAGACAGATTAATGCCCGATATCGTATCGCCGACCGTGGCCGAAAAGCCATTTGAAAAGGCCAGCGCCAAGACAGCAAAGGCGCCTGAGATCGCAAATGCTACATTCGACAGCCCAGCTAGCTGCAGGAAGGCGATGATCAGCAGCATCCACAGTACAATATCGACCAGCTTAACCGTTACCTTAATGGTCGCCTTTGGCAAACGAGCGACCCCCAAGACTCGAACCATGATCTTTGAGACGATCCGAATCGTAATAATCCCGACGATGACCAGGATAATCGCCTTCGGCAGACTCGGCACCGTACCACCCAGCCAGGAGCTCACCGATTGTGTCATCGTCTGAGTGATTGAGGTTGCAGTCGCATTCGTGGCTGGATTCATACCAACATCATACAGCTTATGCTTTTTCTAGGGTAGTCCGCAGAATGTTATTGACGATCTGCGGATTAGCTTGGCCGCGCGTCTCTTTCATCACCTGACCAACAAAAAACCCGAGCGCCTTGGCATTACCAGATCGATAATCGGCTACCGCTTGCGGATGAGCTGCAACAATTCGCTGAATAATCGCCTCCAGCTCTCCGGTATCCGAAATCTGCTTCATGCCGCGAGCTTCGATGATTGACTGCGGGTCTTCGCCAGTCTCGCACATTACCATGAAGACTTCCTTAGCCTGGGTGGAAAACAATTCGCCAGAATGCTGCTTGTCGATCAGCGCTGCTAGTTGCTCCGAGGTAAATTTTGGTGCGATGCTGGCAGCCGCAAAGTCATCCTCGCCGCCAGTTTGCGTCTTGAGCCAAGCCTGATAGTCGCCCACCAGCCAATTTACTAACCGCTTCACACTTTCGGCTGGCAATAATTCGCGAGCTTCGGCAAAAAGCTGGCTCGTCAGACGCTGGCCAATGAGCACATCTTGCTCGTCGACATTGAGACCAAGCTCAACCAGCTCGCGGCGAACGACAATCGGCAATACACCGACATACTTGTCTTGAGCATCACGCATATCTTGCGTGATTACGAGCGGCGGAATATCGGGTTCTGGAAAGTAACGATAATCATGTGCTTCTTCTTTCGAACGCTGTGAGAAGGTCTTGCCTTTGGCATCATCCCAGCCACGAGTCTCTTGGTCGATTACCCCACCCTTCTCAAGCACCGCAATCTGTCGCTCGATTTCGTAGGCCACGGCCCGCTCGGCGTTACGGAAGCTATTGAGATTCTTTGTCTCAGTCCGGGTTCCAAGCTCATCCGAAGCCGAGACCGACACGTTCAAGTCAAATTTCATATTACCGTGCTGCATATCGCCAAGAGTGACGCCCAGCGTCGTAGCAATCGCATATATTTCCTGCAAATAGCGCTTGGCTTCCTGCGGAGTATGCATATCAGGGCGCGACACAATCTCAAGCAGCGGTGTACCAGCTCGATTCAGATCTACTAAAGAATAGGATTTGCCAGCTGGATGAATCAGTTTGCCAGCGTCCTCTTCCAAATGAGCTCGTTCAATGCCAATGCGGCGAAACTCACCATTCAGAAAGATTTCCACCCAGCCATCTTCGAGAATTGGCTTATCGAACTGCGTGATCTGATAGCCTTTTGGATTATCCGGATAAAAATAATTTTTTCTATCAAACTTCGTATCTTCGCGGACCCGAGCGTTCAGTCCCTTGCCAAGTCGAATGGCCAGCTCAACAGCTCGCGCGTTCGGCAAGGGCAGTGTTCCCGGGTAGCCCAAACACACCGGACAAACGTGTGTGTTTGGAGCGGCCGCAATCGAGTTGTTGTCACAGGCACAAAACATCTTTGACTGGGTGGCCAGCTGGACATGGATCTCAATACCAATGGTCGGCGTATAGTGAGTACTCATGACAGCGTTACTCCGAGATCCTGTATGCCACGACCAAGTTTTCGTACGGCATCTTCGACCTGTGATTTGACGATATCAATCGCGACCTCGTGAGCGATCTGGTTGCGCAATTTATGAGCTGTCCAAATACCATTCAGATCCGAGAAACGATCACCGTTGAGCTTCAGTCGATCACCCATAGTGTCGCCCTGAAACCCCTTAGCCTGCATGATGTAATCGAGCAGCTTGTCGGCCTCTAAGAGCGCGTTGCGTAAACCAGCTCCACCCTGCGTCTGCATCGCCTGGATCTCAGCCCAGCGCTGGTGCACTAGATC
Source organism: Candidatus Saccharimonadota bacterium (assembly GCA_046350755.1). Taxonomy (GTDB): domain Bacteria; phylum Patescibacteriota; class Saccharimonadia; order CAILAD01; genus CAZDEK01. The sequence continues at coordinate 209,682 of JAXLZV010000001.1, forward strand.
GAGATCCAGTCCTGACTGAGTTTGAGACGGCGGAGCTTCAAATTCGCTTGACCGACTTGATTTTGGATTCTGTCCACGCATGTACATCAATAAGCCACCGATCACGAGAGTCGCCAGAATTAATGAAACAAATGTCATACTGCCGTTACCTCGAGTCGAGTGTTGAGAATTGACTCCGCATCGCGGGCAGCGGCAAACAATGCTGTCTCACCTTTCTGTGGAGCGATTAGCTGCAGCCCCAGCGGTAAAGTCTTTACTCCTGCAATTGGCAGAGAAATCGCTGGCACTCCCGCCAGATTTGCCCCGACTGTCATGACATCAGCTAAATACATCTGCACAGGATCGTGAGTATTGGCACCAAATGCAAAAGCCGAGTCGGGGGTGGTTGGACCAATCAGAATATCAAACTCACCAAACGCCCGCCTAAAGTCCTCAATAATTAGCGTTCGTACCTGCATCGCTTTCTTATAGTAGGCGTCATAGTAGCCAGCCGAAAGAGTGTATGTACCAGTCAATACGCGACGCTGCACTTCAGGGCCTAAATGACGACCGCGCGTCTGACGATAGACTTCCTCTAGGCTATCTACATTGCGTTCACTCGAACCATAGCGAATGCCGTCATAGCGTTCGAGATTGGAAGAAATCTCCGACGGAGTAACGATGTAATAACAAGGCAAAGCGTCAACCAAACGCGGTAATGATACAGTTTCAATCGCCCAACCAGCTTGACGCAACTCTGCTAAAACCGCCTCATAGCGCAGGCGCACCGACTCCTCGAGGCCGTTCATATACTCCTCAATCAGGCCGACTTTTTTCGGCCGGGCAGCTGATGAAAAATCCGTCGACTCAAGGTCGATAGTTGTGGCATCGTGGGTATCCCGACCAGCAATAATCTCCGTTACCAGCGCCGCATCAGCGACAGTCCGCGCCAGTGGCCCAACCACATCGAGCGAGCTGGCCATCGCCACCACTCCGTAGCGACTGACGGCACCGTAGGTCGGCTTGACTCCAACCACGCCACAATAAGCCGCCGGCTGACGAATGCTGCCACCTGTATCAGTACCCAGCGAAAAGAGTCCGATCCCAGCCGCTACTGCCGCTGCTGAGCCGCCAGAGCTACCCCCTGGCACATGTCCTAGCTCATGTGGATTTTTACTCGGCCCATAGGCTGAATACTCGGTAGAGCCACCGTGAGCAAACTCATCCTGATTCACCTTAGCAATTAAAACCGCGTCCTCTGCGAGCAAAGCCTGCATCGCCGTTCCCGTGTAGGGAGCAATGAATTCATCGAGGATTTTACTAGCTGCAGTAGTGCGCGTACCAGCCACTAAAAACATATCTTTCGCCGTGAATGGAATCCCCGCTAACACACCCAACTTATCGCCGGCTGCTCGACGGCGGTCAATGTCACGAGCTGCTTCAAGCGCCGCCTCATCCAGTCGCGTCAGTACGGTCTGCAAACCATCATCGACCGCATCAATCCGGTCTAAATGGTCGCGGACAAGTTGTTCGGCTGTAATCTCACCGGCGGCCAGTCCCGCCAGCGCTTCATGAATCGTCGCAGGCTGGTTCACTTCAATACCCTCGGAACCTGAATATAGCCGTCGACGTGCAAGGGCGCTCGCTGCAATAATTCCTCTCTGGGAATAGAGCATGCTACCACCTCGTCTGGCCGCAAGACATCTACCAAGCCCGTCACCTGGCTGGTTTCGGCCACCCCCTCAGTTTCAACTGACTGCAATTGATCAACAAAACCGACCACTTCACTCAGCTCTTTTGTGAGGGCTGGTAAAGTATTGTCCTCAACGCGAACTCTTGCCAAGCGAGCAATTCGCGCCACATCAGCTTCAGTTAGTCTACTCATCAGATTATAGTATACCAATTCTGACGATATGATTCGAGCCGGCTATTGGCCGTAGCGCTGCGAATTGACCAGCCATTTCTTTGTCGAGCTGTCTTGCGCTATCAGCAGGATGTAATTTTGCGTGTAGGTGGTATCCGGAGCGTAGTCTGACTTTGTCACAAATGTCACGGTTTCGATGATCTCATACTGATCGCCTTTCTTCTCGGTATTTACCCGGCGATAGGTTGTTGGATAATTGAATTTTCGAGCCGAGGGACTGACTTGACCGAAATCATATTCGGCGGCGAAGGCTGTCGTCATATACTTGCGCATTTCTGTCGTATTCCCTGCGATAAAGGCCTGGGTCCAGCTGGCCATCGCCTCTTCAGCATTGGCTTGGTTTTGCTTCTGCTGATCAGCTGCAGTCTTCTCGGCTTCCGCCTTAGCGTCAGCTTCGCTAAGCGTTGATTTGTGAGCTGATATCACTGTCGTCATACGTTCTGACAGGGTGAAATAACTATCGGGAAAATTCTCCTTCAGAACCGATATTTCTTGCTTCGCATCATCGACAGTCAGCTTCGTCTTCGTGGCCAGACTTTTGAGTTCATCAAGGTTGGATTCGCTGGCCTGACTCAGATCACCAGCTAACTTACGCGAGGCAACGGTATACTCCTTGAGCTCAGTCACCGTCGCGCTATATTGCCGCAAAGCCGCCGCATCGGTAAATAATTTTGGTAATTTTGCTTCGGCATCGAGACTATCATCAAGCCGATCCTGCATATCACCAAGACTATTTTCTACGGCACCAAAACTATCATAGGTAGCCTTCTCAGCTTCGACCGCAACTCGATCAGCCGCCGCCGCAAGTCGTCGCCAATCGGAGCTCATGTAGTCCTGGGCGAGCTGACGATTGCGTAGCCACAGCCCCACGATGGCAAGTGCAATCAAGACCGATACCACTCCTAATATAATGCCCCACACTTTTGGTCGTTTATACCAGGGCCGCAAATCAGTCTTCTTTGGCTTCTCCATGCCATCGGTCAGTTCAGCCGCTTGAGGCGCATTCGTTTCCGGTGGGGATACAGCATCGGTCTCGGCCGATTCAGCCTGAGGCGTATCCTCGAGGCCAAGCTCATCCTCGAGAATTGGTTTATGCTGCGGCTCGTCCGCACCAGACGTATTCATTACCCTTATGCTACGCTGCTACGGCGCTGGGTTCAAGCTTGATGGAGCAAACTGAGAAATTCCGCCTTCGAGAGTATACGCAGACCAAGCGCTTCAGCTTTGGCTAGCTTAGAACCAGCTTCAGAACCAGCCACCACATAGTCGATTTGCTTCGACACCGAACCAACCACCTTCCCGCCAACTGATTCAATCAATGCGGCGGCCTGATCGCGCGTCATGTTCTCAAGCGCACCCGTCAGCACCCAACTCGTACCAGAATATTTTCCGGCTGCCGGTGCTGCCGCTGGCTGAATTGTAACCCCCGCCGCAAGTAGATTATTGACTACGGCCTGATCGGCGGCTGAATTGAGCCAGCCCATTAGGCTCTCAGTCACCACTGCACCAATGCCGGGTACAGCTTCGAGAGCCGGTCGATCGGCCTGTCGCAGAGCCTCGAGTGTATGAAAGTGCTGGGCGATATCTTGAGCGGTTTTGGCGCCAACGTGACGCACCCCCAACGCAAACAAGAAGCGGCCCAGGCTGACGATTTTGGCAGCCTCGATGGCGTCAATCAAGTTCTGAGCTGACAGTACTGCAAAGCCCTCAAGATCCTCGAGATCTTCTTGACGAAGCTTAAATATATCAGCCGGCTCCTTGACGAGACCCACCTCGAGAAGTTGTGCCATAGTTTTCTCACCCAAGCCATCAATATTAAAAGCGGCTTTACTGACAAAATGAATCAGCTGCTGCCACCGGACTTCACCAACCGTCAGATCCGCTAACCGCGCCACTGCTTCACCCGGCTCACGTACCACTGCCACACCATCTATTTGCTGCGGCATCTGCCAGTTTTTCTCCTGACCAGTCCGCAAATCCGGCAACGAGCGAACCACTTCGGGAATCACATCACCGGCCTTTTGAATGACGACAGTATCGCCGATTTTTAGATCCTTACGACGTACCTCATCCTCATTGTGAAGGGTCGCCCGACTGACGGTACTGCCAGCGATTTTGATGGGAGTTAAGACCGCGTACGGCGTTACCGCCCCTGTGCGGCCAATCGAGACACGAATATCCTCTAGCTTAGTGGTAGCCTGTTCGGCGGGGAATTTGTAGGCCACTGCGCCACGCGGTGCCTTACCAACCGTGCCGAGCTCGGCAAACGCCGCCCGATCATTCACGCGAACGACCAGACCATCAATACCAAAAGCCAACGTATCTCGCAGCTGCGCCACTTTGGCAATATAGTCCTCCAGCTGATCAAGTGAGTGAATCAGCGCGTGATGTGGCGCAATGCGAAAACCGAGTAATTCAGCCCATTCAAAAACCTGTAAGTGATGAGTTAATTCGGGATAATCACCCTCAATCCCATACGTAATAAATTCCAACCGACGCTTGGCGGTCACTCCAGCATCAAGCTGCCGGATCGAACCAGCTCCGGCGTTTCGAGGGTTTGCAAATAGCGGCTGGCCGAGCTTTTCACGCTCGGCATTAATGCGCGCAAATTCCCGCTTCGGCATTATCACTTCACCACGGATCTCAAACCGCCCCGTGTAGACCGCTGCTGGAATGCCCTGCACCTTTGGCAGCTGGTGCGGAATATCACGAATCGTACGTACCGTGTGCGTCACATCTTCTCCGATGCGACCATCACCCCGCGTGACCGCCTGGACAAATTCCCCATTTTGATACACCAAACTCATCGCTAAGCCGTCCATCTTGAGCTCGGCTGAATAGTCATGTGGTTGGCTACCTAATAGTTTTTCGATCCGCTTCTCCCAACTCAGCACCTCCTCGGCCGAAAATACGTCCTGCAAAGACAGCATCGGTCGTACGTGGGCCACTTTTGAAAAAGCAGCTGATGCCTCGCCGCCAACTTTCTGGGTCGGCGAATCCGGTGCTACCAGCTCAGGATATTGCGCCTCCAGCACCTTGAGTTCATTATTCAGCGAATCATAGACCGCGTCCTCAACTTCCGGACTATCGAGCGCGTAATAACTATGACGATATTTTTCGAGCTGAGCGCGTAGCTGTTGGGCCCGCTGCGTGGCGGCAGTCTTATTCATAATCCTCGACCAAACGCTTGTAGACGACCGAACCGATATAGAGGATAAACGGCGTCACAATCCAACTCACTAAGCCATCGAGAAGTACTTGCAGCCGTAAATCCTGCATAGCCAGCGGTGTATAGCCTGACACAATAATGAAGACTCCGATTATCCCCCCGGCTATCGCCAGCATCAGCAACCAAAAACGTACCACCTGCCAAAAGTAGCGGCGCGTGAGGCGCAACGAAACTCGGAAAGCCTGTGCCACAGTCAGCGACATATCATCCATCAATGCGTACAGCGCGAGGCTCAACGTCAACATCAGGGCGACACCGAAACCAAAAATCGGCAGCGCGACCACGATCCAACCGACGGCTATCTCCCGCACAAGAACCAGGCCAACCAGCACAAAACCAGCTAAGGCAGGCAGACTGGCCATCACATATATCGCTACCAAACCAATCACTGATAAAAGGCGCATCATCACGCCGCTATAATACGGAATCGTCCGAATTTGTTTGCGATTCCAGCCGGCTACTGAAATACGTACCACCAGCGCCGTAGTAAAGATTGAGATCAGGGCGATGAGTGTATTGTACTGATCGCCGGTCGAGTCGTCAGTCAACAGGCGCAACACCGCTATCAAAATAACCGGCGGCAAAGTGGCGAGTAGCATTGTTCGCCAAATTCGCCAATAGCTGGCGAGAGTTTCGCGAATCGTGCCGCGCAGGACGCTAGTTTTTCTGGTCAGTTTTTTTGTACTCATGCGTGTTTGCCCATTTCTTCCAGTCGTTGGATGCGTTCGGTGGTTGGTGGATGTGTTGAAAAAAGCTTTGCCGCAAAGCCGCGCTGGTCCTTAGCCTTCACATTGTCGCGCAAAGGGTTGATGATGTACATATTGGCCGTGGCTTTATTGGCTGCTTCTAGCGGCTCAGTATCGGCGGATATTTTCTTCAGGGCATTGGCAAGCCCTTCTGGATAGCGCGTCAACAATGCACCCGAAGCGTCCGCAAGAAATTCACGTTTACGGCTTACTGCCAGCTGAATCAAAACCCCAATGATTGGCGCCACAATCGCCAAGGCCAGGGCTACAAACATAAACAGCGCGTTATTATTACCGCCGCCACCACCATCACCGTCGTCGCCGCCGCCAAACATCCAGCCCCAGCGCAAAAATAAATCCGACAGCAATGCGATCACCGACACTAGAACTGCAATCAAGCTCATCAATCGAATATCATAGTTACCGACGTGCGAAAGCTCGTGAGCGATAACGCCTTCGAGTTCTGTTTTACTCAGCTTGGTGAGCAACCCTGACGTCACACAGATAACTGCATGTTGCGGATCACGACCAGTCGCGAAGGCATTGGGCGCTGTGTCATCGATAATATAGACCCGTGGTGTCGGCAAACCGGCCGTGATTGCCAAATTCTCGACGATTCGATACAGCTCCGGCGCGGACTTTTTATCAACTTGCTTAGCGCCCGACGCCGCCAGCACCATCTTGTCGGAGTTATAGTAGCTAATCCAGGTATACAGGATTGATGAACCAACTGCAAAATACAAAATCGCTGGGTTTCCGGTAGCCCGCGAAAATACCCAGCCGATACCGACCGTAATCAGTAAAAAGGCAATAACCAAGAACGTAGAATTACGTTTGTTGCGCGCGACCTCAGTGTACATACTACTATTATACCGTTTTCTCGCTTGAGATGGGGATGTCATCAGCTTAAGCGAGCACTAAAAAGCCCCCGCTCAGCAGGGGACTTTTTAGGTTTGGATCGTTTAATCTATGCTTTTGGTGTCGTATCGTCAAACTTCACATCAACTGGCTTTTCGACCGCGGCCTTCTCGTCAGCAGCAACTTCGAAGAATTCGTAGGTATGGAAGCCGAGTGAGTTAGCGATCATATTCGTCGGGAAGACCTTCAGCTTAATATTGAAGTCACGCACGTTGCCATTATAGAAGCGACGCGAAGCCTGGATCTTATCCTCAGTGTCGACCAGCTCTTGCTGTAGCTGTAGGAAGTTCTGATTAGCCTTCAGGTCTGGGTAGTTTTCAGCTACCGCAAACAAACTTTTGAGCGTCCCAGACAGCATATTATCAGCCTCGGCTTGCTTGGCCAGATCGCCCTCTGGAGCTGCAATCGCCTGATTACGAGCCTTTGTCACATTCTCGAGAACTTCTTTTTCGTGCTTGGCATAGCCCTTCACGGTCTCGACAATGTTTGGAATCAGATCGAGTCGACGCTTCATCTGAACGGTGATGTCTGACAGCGCCTCATCGACTCGGGTGTGTGCCTTGACGAGACCATTGTAGGTCGCCCACAACCAAATCGCGATCACTACGACCAGTGCTAAAACGATATAAATAATGACCATTGATAACTCCTTACTAGATTGCTTTCATTGTAACGCAACCGACAAGCCACTACTAGAGAATTTCTACAGCTCATCGACCTATTTACCCCAGGATATGACCAGCACGCCGACCAGATCCTGGAGGCACCTACCGGAATTGAACCGGTGTACGCGGTTTTGCAGACCGCTGCGTAACCACTCCGCCAAGGTGCCGAAGCGCGTTGACATTATACCTTATCAGGTGGGAAACATTGAAATTTATCTGAAAATCGGCTACTATTATGCAGTTCGCACCTTCTGTTTTGACGAGGCACCTTAGCTCAGTTGGTAGAGCGACGGCCTGAAGAGCCGTGCGTCGTAGGTTCGATTCCTACAGGTGCCACCAGAATATTTTTGCACGCGGGTGTAGCTCAGCTGATAGAGCGCTTCCTTGCCAAGGAAGAGGCCCCGGGTTTGAGTCCCGGTACCCGCACCAGTTTTTTTCATTAGACCCTGCGCGGGTCTTTTTATTTGCTATACTCCTGCTATGAGTAAGGCCGACGAACGGAATGACATCACTGTCGAGCAGTACATTGCCTCTCTCGAAGATGCAACGCTGCAAAACGACGCGCTAACTATCGCCGAGATCATGCAGCGCATCAGTGGCGAAAAGTCTCAACTGTACGGCTACGGCACGATAGGCTTCGGTGTCTACAAATATCATTACGAGAGTGGCCGCAAGGGTGAAGCCCACACCCTCGCCTTCTACCCTAGGAAAGGTAAAATTACCGTTTATCTCATGGATGGCACGACACGTCACGCACAGCTCCTCGCCAAACTCGGGAAGCACATGATTACCGGCTACTGCATTTATTTCAAGCGGCTCAGCGACATCGAGCTACCGATCCTCGAGCAGATCATTCAAGCTTCCTACGATCACATTACTGACCTTTCGAAGGATGGTCCCATCACTCAGAACATGTGGCGAACCGAGAAATAGTCACCTACTCCGCCAGCTGCACGAATACATAATCCAGCGACTCTTTGACTACCGTCATAGTGATGATGATTACGAGCAAGCCGACGAAGCCACTCACCTCCACTGCCCCGCCAAACACTAGCTCAATCACCCAGAGAAACACAAACTTCGAGCCGAAGAGCACTAGCCAGCTGCCGAACCAGAAGCCAGCGTTCTTCGGCGCTTTCGTCAGCTGTTGTACCCAGCTGGCGAAGCTTTTTTTAAAACGCAGAGTCAGGTAAGTTAGAACCTGCATAACGAGCGCGACCAGAAAGGTCGTCGAATATGAACGAGTAGTGAGAATATTCGTGTAGTCATTAAAGAAGCCGAGCACGACGGCATACACCAGCGTGCCGAACACCATCTCACGAAACAGGGCTTGGCGCGGAGTCATAGCGCGTAATGAGGCTTTCATGACGTCATTATAGCTGGTCCCTGAAGCTAAAAGCATAATCTTATTCGCAACTTTTGCAACTTTTATCTATACTTAAGCACAAATGCGCCACTACAACGCCATCTCACGCATCAAAAAGGGTCGAAAATTCGTCTACATTGGCAAAGATGGTGAGGTGCGCAACAAAAAGACACTGGCCTATATCGAGTCGCTCGCCATTCCGCCGGCTTGGGATGCGGTAACGATCTCCAGTTCACCAAATGCCAAGGTTCTCGCCACCGGCCAAGACGCAGCTGGACGCTCACAGTCGATATACAACCCAAAGTTTCGCGCTCGGCAGGAAAAGCTAAAGTTTGACCGCATTCTCCGCTTTGCCGATGCTCTGCCTCGCCTGCGCCGTCAAATCAATACCGACCTGAGTCGCAAGCGCTTAGTCAAAGAAAAAGTATTAGCCTGTATCGTACGGCTCATCGATGAAGCCTATTTCCGCGTCGGCAACGAAAAATACGCCCGTGAAAACCACAGCTATGGCATCACTACCCTACGCTCTAAGCACACCGACGTAACCGGCAGCACTGTGACGTTTGATTTTATCGGCAAAAGCGGCAAGCAACACATTAAGTCCATCACCGATAAGCAGGTGGCGCGGATCGTCAAGCAGCTCGATGAGCTCCCTGGCTATGAGGTTTTTCGCTATATCGATCACGAAGGTAAGCTACACGACATCGATAGCGCCGACGTCAATGAGTACATCAAGCAATACATGGGCGAAGAATTCAGCGCCAAGGATTTTCGAACCTGGGGCGGTACACTACTCGCCACCAGTGAACTCCTAGCCTGCGAGCGCTTTCGCCACCGAGCCGATCGACAGCGCCAGGTGGTTGAGGTCGTACGTAATGTCGCCGAGCGACTCGGTAATACCCCAGCCGTCGCCCGCGGTAGCTACATCGATCCACGCGTGATTGAAGCCTACACCGAATCAACCCGACTGGAGAAAATCAAAGTCGCCATGGAAAAGATGCGCCCTAAAAAATACATGAGTCGCGACGAACAGGCAGTCTTGCGCCTCTTAGAAATCAGTTAAGCCAACAACCGAGACTATTTATGAGAAACTTTGCTGACTAAGCTTAATCATCTTGCGGTAATACGCATATGGGTAATTCAGCTTTCCGAAGCCTGGCAGTCCATGCTTTAACAGCAGATAACGCACCTGAGCGGGTGAGAGTACACGTACTTCCGCTAGTTCAGCAGGCTGAATCACAAAGTTTGGTGTACTATCGAGGTGAATGTGGTATGACCAAAGATGAGTTTTTGAGTAGCGACGGAATTGTGGATGGGAGTGGTTCCAACGCCGCCGCTCGAGTAGCCGCATCGCATCAGTTTTGACCTCTATGCCGAGTTCTTCGGCTATTTCCCGCCGCATCGCCCGCTCCGGCGTCTCACCACCATCAACCGCTCCACCGACCGAAATGTCTAGTCGGCCTGGCGACAGAATAATTTGTGGTGAGCGTTTCTCCACGACAAAGCCAGCTGGAGTCGTAATGATGGCATGACAAGATCTGTGCCATAAGTCTGGATCCGCACTGGCCCATGATATTGGCAGCTGATAACCAAGCTCCCGGTCATCCCGATCTACGATATCAACCCAGCCCAACTGCGTGACCTCACGCACGAGCTCATCAACGCGCTGAGTAATCGTTCTGTATGTTCGCTCTGCAATATCGTCCTGCGCGCGGTGATCCGCGAGGTTGAGCCGATGCTTATGACCAAACTCATACCAATCATCGATATGCCAGCTTTTGGCTTTATGATGGTTAAACTCGAATCGTTTTTTCGCATCACGTAGAATGTCAGTTTGCATAAAAATAATAAGGTCCGGCCGAGATAGGCTCTCATGAGTGGTCTGAATCCTCACTGGCGACAGCCTGAGATCTAGCTTGTGATGCTGCGCGATGTGAGCAACCAGCGGTGAAATAGTGTGACGATGAGGGTAATGCTTGGAAGCTTCAATGCCACTGCACGAAAACTCAACGTTTTTCAGCTTGAGCGTCTGGGCGTAGAGTAAGGCCAAGCGACTGCGGTAGATATTCCCCCGACACACAAAATGAATATGTCTTTTTGTCATAATACTTATCCTTAGTATATCAGCCAGCAAATTTGCTTAGAACCTTAAGTAGAACAGGGTTTAAATATATTGCTTTTTTATACCTTTTATGCTATAATATGAGCCTCACCTTGAGAAGGCGGCTATCTGGTATCTCTCCTGGAATCAACTAGGAAACACTTATCTGATACTAATCTGTCCAACAGATAGCAGATAGCCGTCTTCACCTGAAGGCGCGTCCACTCTGGATCCGCCCTAGGAGGGTGAAAATGAACCTGAACAAGAAGATGCTGAGTCGGCTCATGCTGGTTCTGATGCTGGCCCTCGGGCTGACATCGGCCGCCTGTGCCGCACCATCCCCTCCCACCTGGGAGAACCCAACCACGTGGGATTTCACGCTGCACGTCAGCGTGACTTCTGACATGGTCACCAAGTACGGTGGCCTGACTGGCGTCCGCGCCAAGGTCGACCAACAGCTCGTCACCGTGAACCAGCACTACGCTGGCTTCGACAAGCCCATCCGTTGGATCGTCAAGGACCTGGTGGTCTACTCTGGATCCGCATTGACCCAAGCTCAGCTCGGGACAAATGGGGCCAACTACTCCCTCACCTACACCGAACAACCGGTGCCCGAGAATGGTGGTTGGCGGCCATGGATCTACTCGATCATCATCAATTGGCTTCCGACCGACGGTGGTGTCTTCGGACAGTACGGTGCCTCCTCGCTGATCCACGAACTGGGTCACGCGCGAGGCGGTATCGACATGTATGGACTGCGAGTCGATGGGGTGAACAATCCCGTCAATGGTGCAGCCTATGTGCCACCGGCCAGCTGGATGAATCTGTGGTACCTCCCCGAGCAGCAGCTCTGGGATCAGTACACCAGGAACATCGTCAACGCTTCGGCGACGACGGTGTACAATGACGACCGAGTCGTCATGAACTCGCTGCCTGCAACCTATCGGGTCAAGGTGGTGAATTCCAGCGGCAACCTGGTTCCCAACGCGACAGTGTCGGTCTACCCGGTGGATTGGTTCGCCTACAAGGTGACGCCAACCGCCATCATGGCCGGTACCAGTGCTACGAACGGTCTCTGGACTCTCCCGTCCGACCCGTTCGGTCCATCGCTGAGTGCTCCCAAGTGGCACCTCTGGCGCCCGCTCGTCTTGGTGACGGCTTCGGTCGGCACCCAGAAGGGCTACGCCTGGCTGTCACTGCCAGACGCCGGGAACGCGTACTTCGCGAACCCGACCGCACCCTTCCAGCTGACCGTCGTGGTTGGCTAAGCTTCTGTCCTGTTTCATAAGGCCCCTGGGGCGCTTCGGCGCCCTTGGGGTCTTCTACTTTATACTCATGGCTGGTCAAGGTATAATCACTCGGTAGTAGGCAACTTGGGTAATTAGCTCAGCTGGTTAGAGCGCTGCATTCACATTGCAGAGGTCACAGGTTCGAGTCCTGTATTACCCACCACGGGGCTATAGCTCAGCTGATAGAGCGCTGCATTCGCATTGCAGAGGTCGGGAGTTTGAATCTCCCTAGCTCCACCACCGTTGAAATCTCGATTATTTCAGGTTATAATATGTCGACTTGGGTGATTAGCTCAGCTGGCTAGAGCATCTCGTTTACACCGAGAGGGTCGGGGGTTCGAGTCCCTCATCACCCACCATAAAAAGTGCCCCTTGCGGGGCTCTTTTTTTTACGATTTCTGCTGAGTATCTGGGTTTTCTGCTGGTGAAACAACTGGCGTTTGCCCCGTCTCATACCGCTCAGCCGCCGGCACTACCGGGACCTCCCCACTATCGGCTCGCGTCTGAAGATCCTGCACGCGGGCTTCCTGACGGGCCTTCATCGCGACATCATCCTCCGCCTTAGCTTGTGCTAGTTCGGCCGGGGTTGCAGCCCTTTCGCCTAACATCATCTTCTTAAGTCGATCAGCTAGTCCGATGTGCTCTCGCTTATCTTTGAGCTGACCTTCTCCGTTGCCTGGCTGTGATTGTTCTGGGTTCATAGTAAGACTCTCCTTTTCTTCGAGAATAGTGTATCATAGTGGCGTTCCCGCTATCTCGGGCGAGTGGTGGAATTGGTATACACGACGGACTTAAAATCCGTTGCCGCAAGGCTTGTGGGTTCGAGTCCCACCTCGCCCACCATACTTATGAATATGCCCCAGACCTCGATGAGGCCTGGGGCATGGTCGTAAAGAAACGAGCTAGTCGCGCGGATCCATGGCAGCAACAGCGCCACCCGTGACAATGATTGTCCGGCGTGTCTCGACTCGGCTGAGCCGGTCTGTCAGCTCACCAACCAAGTCTTCAAGCTCGGCTATGCGCCGATCCTTATGTCGATGCCGGACATTAGCGGCGTGCAGCTGCGACTGAACCTCGAGAAAACGAGTATGTCCTGCATCGAGACGCCGCTCAAGCTCAACGATTTGACGCTTGGCGCGCAATGCGCAGTCTTCATGACAACATGGTTGCTCGATTCCATTCTGGGGTTCTGAATGAGACATTTCTGCCTTTCACATAAGGTACACGGACTCACCATAGTAGCGAATATCTTAGCTTTACTCAAGCCCAAACGAGTTGGGGCAATTGCAAAAAATCGTGGTACAGTCTAGACTTAAGCATAAGAAATATCCAGCAACATGTCACGTAAGAAAGCCAACCTCTCCATCACACACGCCCTCCAGCACGGCTGGGAAGCGACTTCGAAGTACATTGGCTTCTATATTACTTTCGTCCTCTTGATTGTGCTGTTTAGTCTCCTGCCGCCGGTATTTTCGTCTTTCTTTGACAACAGCATCTACACCCCGGTCATTCAAGGTATCTTCATTGTCCTGATCGCGATGCTGACACTCGGAATCGTCCGCACAACTCTCCGCAGCATCGACAAAAAAGAAGAGCCGACCATCAAAGAGCTCTTTCGCATGCATATGTTCTTCCGCTACATGGGCGCCGCCCTACTGTATCTATTCATGTTTATCGGCGGACTCTTCCTGTTCATCGTGCCAGGCATCTACTGGGGACTCAAGTATCAATTCGCCACATATCTAGTGATAGATAAAAAGCTGAGCATCATGGATTCATTTGAAGAATCGGCTAAACTTGTCGAAGGTTATGAATGGGATCTCTTCGGCTACTGGCTGGTGATGTTTCTCTTAAACCTCGTCGGTCTACTCTTCTTCGTAGTCGGGCTCGTGATCACCTTACCCGTGACATTAGCCGGCTACACTTACTTGTATCGCCAGCTTCGCAAGGCCTAATACTCCTAATCCCAATGAAAAAACACCCTATTTGGGTGCTTTTTCATTGGTGCGGACGAGAAGACTCGAACTTCCACGCCCTAAACGGGCACCAGCCCCTCAAGCTGGCGTGTCTACCAGTTCCACCACGTCCGCACGTAGTTAGCTGCTATGCGTCAATTCACGCAAAACAGCGCTTATTCTATCAGAAAAGCCGGTACCTGTCAGCCCCACAGATTGATGTACGGTGTGACTACCAAGGCCAGGCCCATAGCAATCGCCAACGGCACGAGCACAACCATATTGAAATAGTAATACACTTCTTTCGGCTCATTCCAGATCGTCTTCTGTGACTTTGGTAGCTTTTTCCAATCAGCTCGATACTGCGTCCATATAGCCTTACTGCGAGCTAACGTCCAGATGCCACCGACAATCAGCAAAACACCGAGACCAAGTTGCCCAAACATATTACCCATAAATGTCAGCAGCAAAAACCAAACGAAGATAACTAATGCCGCCAGGCGCCCCCAGTCGTCAGTTCTTTGTATCTTACGCGCCATAATTCCTCCTAATTGTTGTAGTTATTGGGCAAATGCTCAGCCAGGTGCTTCATCGAATACTCTTTCCGCAATTGCTTAGGCAAATCTTGGAGGCTCACACCAATCTTGACTCCTGGATTGAGAATATTCAACGGATCAAAGACTTTCTTGACGTCTTCAAACACTCCATACAGATGCTCACCATAAAGGCGCTTGAGGTACGGCGCTCGTAAGCGACCATCATTGTGCTCACCGCAGGTCGAACCACCCATTTCGATAACCATCTTGTAAAACTCATTCATTAGCTCAAACATACGCTTCCGATCAACCTGTGAACCAAGATTCATAAATGGCTGGAGGTGGAAGTTGGCGTTGCCCGCGTGACCCCAGACGGCAATATCGAGATTATACTTCTCAAATAACTTATACACCTGTTCAAGAAAACGCGGCATCTGCTCGAGAGGTACGACGCCATCCTCAATGATCGGCAAAGCCTTCTTCGCCCCCTTAAACTTCCAAATAATGGCTGCCGCTCCCCGGCGAATCTTCCAAAGCTTGGTCTGCTCGTCTAGATCAGTGGCGACGCGATACTCAAAAGCCAATTTTTCAAATACTTTGACTGTCTTCTTGGTCTTCGCTTTCTGTAAGCGCTGCTTGGCATCATCAAACTGGACGAGCAGGACAATGCCTGGCATCTTGTCGGGCATGACGCCTTTCAGCTGAGCTGGGTCATGCTCCTTCAAAAACTCGAGTAAGTTATGATCCACGACTTCCAGTGCCGAAGGCTTTAATGGCATCAAGAGCTCAACAGCTTGTGCAGCTTGCTCCATCCCCTCAAAATAACCCACTATCAGATGCGTCTGCGGATTGTATTCAACGTGCCGCATCGTGACCTCTGTCACGACACCGAGCGTTCCCTGCGAACCAACGATCAGTTGACCGAGATCAAAGCTCCCATCTGGGG
The DNA here is from genome assembly GCA_046350755.1 of Candidatus Saccharimonadota bacterium. Taxonomy (GTDB): domain Bacteria; phylum Patescibacteriota; class Saccharimonadia; order CAILAD01; genus CAZDEK01. Next base: position 225,336 of record JAXLZV010000001.1, read on the forward strand.
CCTTCACATGCCATAGGTCGTAGCCAGCAGAGTTTTTACTCACGCGTGGATAGGCGTCAGCTAATTGATCCCAATTTTCTTCGATTAAATAATCAACATTACGATAGATATGGCCTTCAAAGTCAGTTTGCTTTTGCTTTTGCCGAAGCTCCTTTGCGCTCAGCCGACTGGTGGTAATCACGTCGCCATTAGCAAGTACGACACGTAGCCGCTCTACATAATCACGTGTCGAACCGTATTTAACGGTCTTTTCACCGGCTGAATTATTGGCGACCGCGCCACCAATCGTCGCAAAATCAATGCTGGCTGGGTAAGGTGGCAAAAAACGACCATGGCTGTGCAGTAGATGCTGCAAATCTTTGTAGACCATACCTGGTTGAACCGTGATGGTAGATTTGTTGATTTCATAAAAGTGGTTCATATGGGCTGGCATCACAAGCATTAACCCCGAGCCAAGCGCCGCGCCACCCTGATCAGTACCTTTACCACGCGACGTAATCGAAATCTGATTGCCGGCTGCGGCCTGCTGCGCGGTCATAGCCACCGTCTCCACAACATCGGCTTCGTTCTGCGGGTAGACTACCGCCGAAGGTACGACCCGAAAGACACTTCCATCGGTTGAGAAGAAATCACGGGTATCCCGCTCGGTCGAAACCTCGCCGGTAATTCGGCTGCGCAACTGGTCGAGAAACGTTCGCATATCTAGTTGTAGCATAACAGTTTTGTGCCACCGCTGCCAAGCGTATTGGATATTTTTGACAGATTGACCAGATGAACGTAGCATAAGAAGCATATGGCTAAATACTCGACAAAGAAAAAACCGTCATCGCCGGCTGCTGTACTCAGCCAAACGAAAAAATTTCGTCAACCAGCCCTCTTTGTAGCTCTTGGCCTGTTTATTGTGGCTGGCTCGATCTTCATTTATGCCTCACTGGCCAGCTCTACCCCGGTCGTGAACACCAATGCTGAGTTCTGGCGGGCCCGAATCGCCGGCTGTGAATCTGGAGCCGGGCCAAATAGCCAACCACGCTACACGGCCGCTAACGGCGCCGGTAATTTTGGTGCCTATCAGTTTGACGTTCGCACCTGGCGAGGCGCAGTTGGCCCCGAACTAGCAGCGCAATACCCAAATCCAGCGCAAGCACCCCCAGAAGTCCAGGACACGGCCTTTTACAACACCTTTGCGCGCCGCGGTAGCCAGCCGTGGAATTCCAGCTACCGCTGCTGGCGAACTGAAGAGCTGGCCGCGCGACCCTTAGGCATCGTACCGCTCCAGCTGCCAAAGCTTGGTCAAGGACAGCCCACTACTCCGCCGCCGCCAGCGAAAAATGCCTATAATGTAAAAGTTCAAGGTCGAGTCTATATTGACGGCAAGCTCACCCCAAACATCAAGCTGATTACCTGCGTCGATGGGGTTACGACTACGACTGGCTCAGGCGGGGTCTACTCATTCGAGTTGCCGGCTGGACAAGCGTATTGCGTGCGAGTTATTGATGGCCTACCAAATGGTGCACGTCTGTCAAAAACCAATAACAATGTCGAGCGCCAGGCTGACAAGACTTATGAAAACCAACTCGCGGCCAAAAATTATTACCACAATCTTTGGCAATTCTTTACTCCCTACTACACCTGGGATCGAGCTACCGATGACGAAGTTGATTTCTGGTTCGTCACGAAATAGCCGGCTGCAATACTCTTCTACAAGCCGACGAACGAAATCACGATTCCACCTAAACTCGGCTTCGAGCCTTCTATCACCAAAGTAATTGACCCCATGTCTGGGGTCAATTACTTTGGTGCGGATGAGAGGACTCGAACCTCCACGGGGTTGCCCCCACTACGACCTGAACGTAGCGTGTATACCAGTTTCACCACATCCGCAGAATGAGCCGCAATTGACTAAAGTACTCTACTCAACAAATCTGCCAGCTCACTAATTTTTTCTTGGTGCGATCCGCTGACGTATCGCCCAATCCTGCACATTGTAAAAACGATCGCTTGGTGACACAAGATTATGTGCCTGCAAACCTGTTAATTCAACGGTATGAGCATACAGGTAGCGAGGGGAATAAAGCAAGAGCGCTGGCACATCTTCGGCCCAAATACGTACAAATTCCTTGTATTTAGCATCTCTAAAAGCCACATCTTTGCCAAACCGAGCCTGCTCGAGCAGTTGATCGGCCGTAGCGTTTTTATACGCTGAAAGGTTCAATCCCGGATCAGCTGCCTGGCTAGAGTGCCAAAAGCCATATACATCACTATCAGCACCGATATCTTGACCATAGACGAGGACATCATACTGACGTGGACGAATGTAGTTTTGTTGTAAGGTGAAGCTATCAACCGCGATGACTTCGATCGGCACTCCGGCCGCTCGCCAGGCATCAGCGAGTTTCTGTGCCGTGGCTGGATACTCACCGCTATTGGAAGTCACCAGGCGTAATGGCTTACTAAATTTACCTTCTAATGTGGCTTTCGCGGCGGAGGCATCGTAGTCGATACGTTTGGCCGCTGGGTTAAATCCAGTGTAACCGGCAGGGATCGGATAATGTGTTACATTCCCCTCGCCTTTCAAGACATCTGCCACCATTTGGCGTCGGTCCACCGCCTGCCCAAGAGCAGTGCGAATCTTGACGTCAGTAAGAACTGGCGCCGTATTATTGAAGAATGCACCAACGTAAGCCGGTAAGCCGTATCGCTCAACCTTCAAGCTGTCAAAGTCTTCGACCTTATCAAGCTGGGCCGGATCGACCCTCGACAAACCATCAAGTCGTCGCTTCGCATAGGCATCAATCAGCCCATTACTATCATCAAATTGCACCAACTGCATACCATCGAGCTTCGGCGCACCAGCATAATACTGATCATACCGACGCAAATTAATCTTCTCGCTACTTACATCAAGATAATCGAGTATAAATGGGCCACTACCGATAGGGCGTTGATTAAATTCATCCAGTCGCATCAAGCTCGGCTGAACATCCTGCAACGAATGCTGAGGCACGATACCAACCTGTGCAAGTGCCGACCAAAAACCACTATAACTTGCCGGCAGCTGAAAGACTACGGTTGAGTCATCGACCGCATTGACAGCTACCTTATCCCAGTTACTCGCAAGCGTTGATCGCGTATCGGGATTTTGAATTAGCTTAAATGTGAACGCCACATCCTGAGACGTGATCTTCACCCCATCATGCCAGTAGATATCTGGGCGCAGCTTGAGCGTGTATGTCCGCTTGTCGGGCGAGACCGTCCATTCATTCGCCAGATCTGGTCGGATAGTCTGCCCATCATTGGTTAAAATAAGCTTAGAAAAAACTAAGCTGGCAACATCACTGGTAGCCGAATTCTCGATATAGAGAGGGTTCACTAGCCGAACTCGACCAATCAACCCCTCACGGTAGGTGCCACCAGCCGCCGGCACCGACTGTTGCCATTGGGCATTGAGTCTATCCATCCCCTGGTAGACTCCGACGAGACTGATAATAATAATCATGACCCAGGCGGCGAATTGCCAGCGCATCAGACCTAACTTCTGCCAAGCCCCATAAACATGCCGATTTATATAATTACCCAACCACACTCGCAAAGTGTGGGCGTCGCGGGTGACTCTACGCCGTGAATGGTGCCAACGAAATGAAAAGTAGGATGCCATATATCCGAGATTCGCTTAAGAGACGACGATCCGGGCCAACGAGCCCGCCACGAGCACAATTGCCAACACAATCGTCATGATAAACAAGCCGCGTTCAAGGCCGCGCTTTGACCGATAGGTGTTTGTCGCCGCGCTGCCGCCAAAAGCGTCGCCCAAGCCGCTGCCCTGATTCTGCATCAATACAACAATAATCAGCAGAACCGATGACAAACCAATGACGAAATTTAAGATAGATAACATTTATGTGGACTCCTTTGGTTGGAATAATAAACTAAAGAGATAGTTTACTAACCAGATAATAATAACAGTGCCTATCGCAGTGGTGATTTTTGTCACCTGAAATGCCGGAAAAAAGAAGCTGGTCAAATAGAGCATGGCCGCGTTAACAAATAGCATGAAGATACCAAGTGTGGCGGTGATGGCTGGCAGACTGAGTAGCACAACCAGTGGTCGTATCAAGGCGTTGACGACACCGAATATCAATGCTGCGATCACCAGAACCCATAGGCTTTCATCGTAACTTATCCGCCCTGCAAAGAGCTGGGCAGATATCCACAGGCCAATAAAATTGACCAACCACGCAAACAAAATACGCCGCAGCATAACGGAACCTAGTATAGCATATTAGCGCTTTTTACGCGGCTTTTTGGGACTCGATTGCGATAGTCGCGCCAGAGTAAAAACGCTCTTACCGGAGACTTTCATACGCTTCTCGGCCCGCCGTTTGCGATCACGAGCTTCAGCCTTGGCGATTTCACGAGCCATACGTGATTTTGAGACAGCCATCCTAGATATACTCCTTAATGACACGCGCCTTAGCAGCGCCAACTATAGCCGACAATTCCGGTAGCCCGGCCTGCTTGACGCCAGCCACACTGCCAAACGCCCGAATCAATTTTTTACGTGTCGTCGGCCCCACGCCCGGCACACCGTCGAGTACGCTAGCGCGAACACGCTTATCGCGCACCGAAGTATGGTAGCTCACCGCGAAGCGATGAGCTTCGTCGCGAATCCGCTGCAACAACTGTAGCACTTTGCTCGAATGCGGCAGCGCAATAATACGAAACTCACCATCCACAAAATCCTCTGTCCGGCTGCCGCGACTCTCAGGGGCATCTGTCAGGCGTTGTACGATCTGCTCATGCCGCTTAGCGAGCCCGACTGCCGGCACCCGAACCTTCAGCTCGTCCAGCACCGTCGCTGCGGCGGCAAGTTGACCCTTACCGCCATCGATGATTATCAAGTCCGGCTTAGGCCAATCAGTGTGCCGACCCGAAAACCGACGACGCATCGTCTCAGCCATCATCGCAAAGTCATCCGGCCCCTTAGTCTTCATTTTAAACTTCCGATATTCTCCGTGACTTGGGACTCCATTGGTAAACACCACCATGCTCGAGACTGCGTCACCACCCTGAAAATTTGAGATATCATAGCACTCCAGTCGCCGCGGAATCTGCGTCAAACCCAACCGATCGGCTAGACCTGTCAGAGCCTGATCCATCGTGATATCAAAAGTTTCTTGGTTGCCAAAAATCACTTTTCGCGACAGTGATTTGAGTGCCAGATACTGATCGCGTAGTTGTGCCGCCGCTTCGAAATCCTTATGTTTGGCAGCTCGCTCCATATCTCGCTCTAGTTCCTTAGTAAGGGCCTGACTTTTCCCTTCGAGCACCATGGTAAGACGCCGAATATTCGTCCGATATTGAGCTTTTGGGATATCTGGGTGCGGAGCCACACCGATCTGATGCTCAAGGGCTGAGCTAGCCACCAGTCGAGAGCTCGAGAAATAGGGAAAAATTCGTCGCAAGTAACGTAAGGCCTCTCGCACCATACTGGCCGACATAAATGGTCCATAATACCGAGCTTTATCGTCGGCCGGACGACGCACGACGCTGACTTTCGGAAAATCCTCCTGGGTCGTAACCTTCACATAGATAAAATTCTTATCATCTTTATCGCGCACATTATAGATCGGCTTGTAGCGCTTGATCAGCTCAGCCTCAAGAAACAAGGCTTCAACCTCACTTGCGCAGATGATCCAGTCAATCGAGCTGATATTCTGCACCAAAATCGGCGTTTTAATATCTGGATGTTTTTTTGTAAAATACGACCGCACCCGCCGCTTCAATACCGACGCCTTACCAACATAGATGATGTGCCCCGCCTCATCCTTGTACAAATACACCCCCGGATCAGCCGGGAGTTCAGCGAGACGAGCTTGTAAATGTTTTGGCGCTGGCATATGTAATGTTTTTGCTTGCTAATTCTAGACTTTTATTGTATCATGCGCGCACCTGTACCTACTACCTCTTGAAGGAGGTGAAACATGTATGATGTGCGAAAGTTCCTCGCTGTCCACCATGACAACCAGCAATTGCGTGACTTGATCACTCGACTGCTGGAAATCTGGCGGGAGCAGGACCTCAGCCGGCTAGCTGCCGAAGACGAGATCCTGATCGAACAGGCTCAAGATATCGGCATGCAGCTCCGGCTCATGCACGGCCTCACGGCGGATGCCATCGAGGTGATCTGGGACAACGAAGAAGACTTTCGAGACTTCCTCCGGAATCACCCCACCATCGTATCCACCAAGGAGCCAGCATGACCAGCACTCCCCCAGACCTCTAGCTCCCTGACCCATCGTTTCGGTCAGGGAGCTTTCTCATGCTCGCGGCTATTTGACTGAGTTGACCGTACACCAGACTACAAAACAACGCGTCCGCACCTTCAGCGCCGCCGGCGAACCCAACGTGCCGTCAGCCTGCTGCGGAACCACTGACAAAACGTAGGTCGCATCACTGACGGGTGCCAAGCCTACGCGACCAAAGCCGCCAAAGCGGGCCTTACGCTCCAGCGAGCCAATCATTGCAAGTTGCGACTCCAGCTGGTGCGCCTTATTATCGCGACCATAGATCAAGAACTTTGCTGCGCCGCCTGGTGCCTGCCAACGCATCTCCATCAGCCAGCCACCAGCTAACAAATCAAATACCGGCTGAACCGTCAAATTAGTCGCGCTACCCGCCGCCACACCAGTAGCACTTCCCGGCTGGGTAACAAAGGCCTCTTGTGTGAAGACATTGGCGCACGGATCATTCCCCGACTTGCGCTGCTTGGCATACTCACGCACCGCCGCCACATCGAGGCCCATGGCGCGTATTTGCTCATCCGTCACGGTGTCTAAATTAATCTTGGCAATCGGCACGCCGATAACTCCTTCAATCCGCTTGGCCTGTTCCTGAGTCAGCCCGCCAAAACAGCCAGCACTCGAGCCGCCCGAGCCCGCCCCAGTCGTCGCCTGCTGCAACTTCAGCTGTGCTACATAGCGTCGCACGGCAGCCGGATCATAGCCATAGGCGCGTATTTGCTCGTCAGTTATTGTCGAGAAATCTATCAGCGCGATTGGCATACCGATTTGTCGTTCAATCTCATCTATAGGAATTGGATTGGTGGCAATGCCCCCATTATTAGCGCCAATGCCACCACCCGCCGGGACGCCTCCCGGTACCGGTACCGTCCCCTGGCCTGGCGCACTCGACGGCAGAACAATACTCAGCGGCTCCCAACGTACCCCGGGGATTGCGACCCGAGCCGTTTGCGGCGCCGTACCCTGCGCGTCAAGTGAGAAAACAAACCGCTGCCCAATGCCATCCGCACCCGCTACCACGCCATCAAAATAGATTTTATTACCACTCGGCCCAAACCGGATCTGGTGAGACAGTGTCTGCAGCGGGATAAAATTATCCGGCCCGGCTTGCTCAAAAGCTTGGCTGGCGATACTAAAAGCGTAGAGTCGATTCGGCACACCACTACAGGCTGAGCCGGCAGGACAGCCAGTTAATAAAAACACGTGGTCGGCCGCTGGGTTCAGCGTCAGGCTCATCGGCTCATTGGCGATTGGATAGGTGGTGATTTGACCTAGATTCGTCATCGCCACGAGCACTGGGTTGCCATTCTGTTTACCCAAGGCATAGCCAGCGCTGGGAGTGACGGCAATTCTGGCGATATCCGGCGTGATGCTGGAGCTCGAGAAACTGACACCAGTATTCGCCAGATTTTGGCGAGCGAAGCTACCCAAGTCGAGGTGGATTAAGGTTCCACCTTGAGTGAGCAGAAAGGCATTATTGTTCGGGTTGATCGCCCAACGCGTGATCCGTTCACCCGAGCTAAACGTCTGCTCATTGAGTAGTCGACCAGTGCTGGCTTCTAGGGTCTGTAATTTCAAGCCATCAGCCGATAATGCCAGCAACTGTCGGCGCGCCGGATTGGCCAGCAACTTAGCATCCGAACCAGGGCCCGCATAATACCCGGCCACCTGAAAAGTCGTGGTATTGAGTCGCACGATAGACTGATTGGCGGGTAAAGTTCCCCCAGCACAGGCCTTCACGCTCGCCAGAATCTGCTGGCTGCTGGCTTCAAATACAAAATCTGACATATAGGCTCGCGGTTGAGCGGTTGAGCAGCCAGCGAGTTGCGGCAAGTCAGCTGCGACGCTACCAACGACCTTACCCGTATCCGCATCAACTGCCGAAAAGCCATTGTAAAAACCGCCGTTCACATCAGCAATGGCGACTAAAGCATTCGGATAACTCGCGGCCTGCGAGCTGAGCATCAAAATCGCCGAGATAGGCACTAAAATGCCTCCCACAATGAGTGCCGTCAGCCGTGACCAATGCGGGAGCTGTCGAACGCGTACCAGCGGAGACCGCAAAGCCGTACGTTTAGTGGCCGATTTAGATATGGGATGTTTTGCCATGGTCAATTCGTGAAGAATCGTGATATCAGGGCGATCAATACGACCAATGATGACCAAGCTATCCAGAGCGTCATAGCAAATCCAGCGATTGCCGCCAACCAACGAGCAATTGGACGGATGGTCCGTACCGCCTGCCATAATTCCAGTAACGTCCCAACGGCGAAAGGCACAAAAATCACACCTACCAAGGCTGAGACCAACTGCTGACTAAAGGTCGGTGCTGCCAGACAGCCTTTGCCCGAAATCGCCTCATTGCAGGGCACGCTTGGGAATATTTTAGCAACCAACCATAAGGCGGCAGCTTGCAATAAGATCATGCCTAAGAGTCGCAGCAGCAACCAGAGCGGGCTCGTCGACGGATGTGATTTTTCGGCGGGCGTCTCCATTACTGCTTATGATAGCCGTAACCCCAGCTGGAGGCAACCTCAAGCGATCAAGCGAGACAGGTAGCGGCCAGTATGACTCGCCTTGATTTTGGCGATGGTCTCTGGGGTGCCTTCGCCGACGATCGTACCGCCACCCGAACCACCCTCAGGCCCTAGATCGATCACCCAGTCGGCACTTTTGATGATATCCAGATTGTGCTCAATAATCAGTACGCTATTGCCCATCTCAACGAGCTGGTGCAAGACCTCCAACAGCTTACGCACATCATCAAAGTGCAAACCGGTTGTCGGCTCATCGAGAATATACATCGTTTTACCGGTTGCACGACGCGCCAGCTCGGACGCCAGCTTAATGCGTTGCGCCTCTCCACCCGACAGCGTGGTGGCTGATTGGCCCAGTCGGATATAACCGAGTCCAACTTCGCAGAGAGTATTCAGCTTACGATAAACCGTGGGGATGTTTTCGAAGAACTGTGTCGCTTCTTCAACTGTCATGCCCAGCACATCCGCAATAGTCTTATCTTTATAGGTAATCTCCAGCGCCTCCCGATTGTAGCGCTTGCCGTGACAAGTTTCGCAAGTCACATAGACATCCGGCAAAAAGTGCATCTCGATCTTAATGATTCCGTCACCCTTACAGGTCTCACAGCGACCACCTTTGACATTAAAACTAAACCGACCGGCCGAATAACCGCGGATCTTGGCCTCAGGCGTTTGAGCAAAGAGATCGCGGATATCAGTGAAGGCTCCCGTGTAGGTCGCTGGGTTTGAGCGAGGGGTTCGACCAATCGGACTCTGATCGATGTCGATGACCTTATCAAGATTTTCCACCCCTTCAATCCGGGAATGTTTACCGGCCGGGACCTGAGCTCGATGATATTCTTGGGATAATTGGCGCGCCAAAATATCGTTAATCAAGCTGGACTTACCCGAACCCGACACTCCGGAGACAACCGTCATCATGCCGAGCGGAATCGCCACATCGATGTTTTGCAGATTATGTTCAGTCGCACCGATTATCTTCAGCGTCTTGCCATTCCCTTGGCGGCGGCGTTGCGGCACCGGAATAGATTTTTTTCCAGACAGATACTGACCGGTAATTGATTGCTCATTGGCGGCAACTTCATCGGGCGTACCGACTGCTACAACTTCGCCACCGTGCTCGCCGGCGGCCGGACCGATGTCGATCACATAATCTGAGGCTCGAATGGTATCTTCATCATGCTCGACGACAATGACCGTATTACCCAGACTTTTCAGGCGCTTGAGTGTCTCAATCAAACGATCATTATCGCGCTGGTGCAAGCCGATCGATGGCTCATCGAGAATGTACAAAACGCCCATCAGCGAGCTACCGATCTGTGTAGCCAGCCGGATGCGCTGGGCTTCACCACCCGCCAGGGTGTTGGCAGAGCGATCGAGTGTCAGATACGCCAAACCAACGTCATTGAGAAATGTCAGCCGCTCGCGAATCTCCTTGAGAATCTGGTGAGCGATCTGGGTCTCGGTCTCATTGAGCTTTAATTCCATAAAGTATCGCAACGCCGTATCGACCGACATCTCAGTCACATCAGCCACTGACTTGCCATCGATGGTAATGGCCAGCACTTCCGGCTTCAACCGTCGGCCATGACAGCTGGGGCAGGTCATATGCGTCATATAGCGCTCAATCTCGCCTTTGACAAAATCGCTATCACTCTCGCGGTAACGGCGCTCAAGATTCGGAATTACGCCCTCAAACTTAGTCTTATAGGTTCGCCCGCCCGGTCCTGGTACCTGAATAATCTCGTTCTCCGTACCGTAGAGCACAATCAGCAGCTGTTCGTGAGTCAGCTCACCAACTGGCTCATCAAGTGAGAATTTATGGGTGTCAGCCACCGCCTGCAGTAACTTGCCATACCAGGTCATTCGACTGGTGGTACGACTCCATGGCCGAATCGCACCCTCATTAATGCTCAAGCGCTTATTCGGCAGTACAAGCTCAGAATCCACCACCCGCAATGAACCAAGGCCGGTACAATTCGGGCAAGCTCCCTGTGGGGCATTAAACGAAAACAGCCGAGGTTCGATTTCCGAGAGTGAAAAGCCCGAATCAGTCGTCGTGTAGTGCTCCGAGTAGACGTGCTCCTTTTCAGTCTCGTGCTCCTGCACGATCAAAACACCTTCGCCGAGCTTGAGAGCTTGCTCGACAGCTTCGGCCAACCGCTGATGGGCTTCTGGCTGAATCACTAAGCGATCGACAATCACTTCGATCGTGTGCTTCTTCTGCTTTTCCAACTCCATATCTTCATCGAGATCGATCATCACGCCATCTACTCGTGCCCGCAGATAGCCAGCCCGAACCAGCTCGGCCATGACATGCCGGTGCTCACCCTTCTTGGCGGTTACAACCGGCGCCATGATGACTAGACGGGTATCATCGGGATAACTTTCGATAGCATCGATGATCTGAGCCGAGGTTTGACGCGTTAACACTTCGCCGGTCTTCGGGTCATGCGGGATGCCGATACGAGCGAAGAGGAGGCGCAAATAATCATAGATCTCCGTCACTGTGGCAACGGTCGAGCGCGGATTGCGGCTGGTTGATTTTTGGTCGATCGAGATAGCGGGCGAAAGACCATCGATCTGGTCAACGTCAGGCTTCTCCATCAGGCCGAGAAATTGGCGAGCATAGGCAGACAACGACTCGACATAGCGTCGCTGACCCTCGGCATATATCGTGTCAAAGGCCAGACTAGACTTACCAGATCCCGACAAGCCAGTGATCGTCACCAGCTGATCACGGGGGATTTCGAGATCAATATTTTTCAAGTTGTGTTCGCGTGCGCCACGGATGACCAGCTTATCGTGCATAGGAGCCCCTTTGCCCAGGTGTTAGAACCAGATTATCTACTATCAAACTAGCCGAGAATTATACGGGATTTTGCGAGTTTTTTCAATCCCCCGAGTCAGCGCCCCGTTTGCAGCATAACCAGTCTGCGGTATAATCATAAGGATTAAGAAGCAAGGAATATCTTCATGCCACCAGTGCAAGCTCCATCAGAACCGCATCTCGGACCAAACAACAGTAAAGACGCCGCCAATGCCGTGGTCCTAGAGGCTAATCGACCGCCAGAACAGCCTGCAAACGTCCCTGCACTAGGCGATCAACTGATGCCTGCGCTGCCAACCGACTTAGGGATTGCTCCGTCACCCGAAGCTTCAGCCCCACCCGTTAGCGTCCCCGTGACGCCTATTTCAGGACCGGAAGCGCCAGCTGCCGCCCCAATTAGCCAAAACTTCGCTCCTCAGCCGGCAGCTGCACCTATAACCCCCCCAGCGGCTCCTGCCGAAAGCCCAACCTTCCCCGGATTACAAACAGCTGGCGCAATCACCGACAAGGCTCCAGCTCCACCAGTCGCGCCATCACCCCAGCTTGTCGAGGTACCAGCCAGCCAGGTGGCTCCCGCACCCGCCGCACCAACGCCCGACTGGGAAGGTATGGCTGCGCCGAAAACACCCATCGAATATGGCGCATTAGCTCCCGACAAGCTCGACGCTGAGGCCGCCACTGCTGCTAGTCCAGAATCTACCACCGACCTCGATGCGCTGCGCGCCAGTGCTGATCAAGCCCTCAGAAAAGCCCTACCCGACAGCCTACGCGACCTCCCTGTCGATGAGTTGCAGCAGATCGGTCAACAGATTGATCGGGTTGTAACCACTCACGAAGCCCTACAATAAACCCTGAAAGCAATAACGCAACCAATAAATAATGACCTCGTCAGAGGTCATTATTTATGAGCTATGCTCAGTTACTAAATCCTATGCCGCTTGGTCAAGAGCTTCTTTCGCCTTAGCCAATGCCGCTTGGGCTTGCTCGACAGCTTCGCGTGCGGCTGTGATGCTGACCACCTCGGCAGTTTTTTCTTGTGCTTCGGGTGCTTCCTCGGGCTGGAGCGCAGACTCAGATCCGGCTTCCGTACCGGCGCCCGATTCAGGCACCACATCCTTACCGACCTCGGCCACCATTTCACCCACCTCTTCAGCTACCTGGTCGCTACCAGCTAGCTTCGGCAGGGCTGACTCATGTAAGTCGGGCGATACGTCGGCTTGCGGCTCGATGGGCATGTCTGGCATCGGCGTGTCATCAACGGCGCTCGTAGCTTCAGAGTTTTCTGTGACCGCCTCTGGATGAATGACACTGGGTTGCGCCTCATGCTCTGCTTCCTCAGCTGTAGCCTCAACCGCCTGAGCTTCCTGAACTTGCGCTGCGTCATCATCAGAGCCTTCCGCTGTGGTTTCAACACCTTCGGCTTCAACCGCAGCATCGGCAGCGACCGTCTCTGGTGCTTCTGGATGTGCTTCTGTCTCCGAAGCCGCCGACACACCATCGGTTTTGGCAGCTTGGGCAAAGATATTTGCATCACCACCAAGCCCTGGCTCGACCTTGACTGCGTCTTCTGACTCACTATGCTCAACTGACACTGGCACGCCAGTCTCTTCACTCGCTTCGACCACAGGCTCACCCTCCTGCGACCCTGTGGTTGTAACTTCTGATTCAGCAGCAGCTTGCTGCATATCACGCAGCATTTTTTCCTCTGGATTTTCATCCTTGTCAGCTTCTGATGAGTCAGGCAACGCTACATTCACAGATTCGGTAGTTTCGCCAGTCTCTGAAGCACTCGTTTCTACAGTCGTAACTGGCGCTTCTTCTGGCATAACCGGCACACCGGTAGCAGCCGGCTCGACCGCTTCAGCTGGCTCATGATGCTCAGCCTCATCCACCGCCGGGTGCAGCTCGACGCCCGAGAGATTGAGTGGTTCATTCTGACCAGGGGCAACGGCCGCGACATCACCGGCAACGGCTGCTGGAGCTACCTCATGCTGAGTAGTCTCAGGCATCGCTGCTGCGGTCGCTTGATCAGCAGCTGGCGCCTCGTGTTTACCAAATAATTTACTGAAAATGCCACCTTTTTCGTGATGTTCTTCAGCGTGGGGTGCTGGTTGGCCTTCCATATAAACTCATCCCTCTTTAGCTTACTTTGCTAGCAGTATACCACGACCGGTTTTTACTGCGCTAGTCTGGTGATTCACCTCGCTTTGCTACTATTCTCAGCACAAGCCTACTAGTGTGAGAGCTGTTGTAGCGTACGCTTAGCCTGATAGCTCCGCTGGAGAAAGGCCTGCATCTCGCTCCGAATCCGACTGTTGGCCGGCATGGGATACATAATCTGGGTCAAGCTATTAAAGAGACTGTCATATGCCCTATCGACGGCTTGGGCCTGAGTCTTTGTCTGCTCAATGAGGGCCTGCACGTTCGCTGGGTTAGGATCAGCCCCGGCTCGAGCCCGAGCTGCTTGCAAGTCTTGATTGGCTCGATTCAATTCTTGAGTGAAAGCCTCACGCGAATGAAAGACGGCCGAGCTCGATCCGTCCTGAACATCCCTGAGTCGAATCTCCAAGGGCTGAAGCTCTCGATCGGCAGCGTTTCGCAGACCTAACATCAAGCGATCCAGGCTATTGAGTCGATTGATTGACTCTTGTTTTTGTCGTTGCTCTTCGGCTTGCTCAGGCGTAATAACAGCTTCCGGTGTAGCCTCGGGAGCAGGTGGCGCATCGGCAGCGACTGTCGTATCTGCTGCCCTAGGTTCTGAAGGTGGGGCTTCACGCAATTCTGCATCTGGCGCCCAACTGGTATCAATTTGACCCTGTGCGGTCTGAATCTTAGCTTGCTTACGCTGAACATATCTCTGTCGCGCCTGGTCATATTCTTCTGGAGTTTTGTAGGTCAATATCTCACCATTGGCGCGGACGGAGATTCCGCCAGTAATAGTTCGACCGATTTGGCGCGCCGCTGAACCAAGAATAAGATCTTCCGTCTTTTCGCGCTGGAGCCGAGCAGCTTCAGTCTCGGGTGATGATTCGGACTCGGCGACTGATTTATTCTCTGGAGCTTGCGCTTCACCAGCCTCGGATTGTTGCATTTGGGGCGGCTGAGCCGCTTCTGCAGTCTGTGCTACTGCGGCGCGCTGTCGCCGCTCATCAGAGGCTTTTTGGGCTGCAAAAGCTGCTTCTGACGACGCAAATGACATGTATTGACCAGCCGCATTCTCAACAAACCACATCCGCCCGGAGGCATGTCCGGATATTCCGCCCTCGGCAAAAAAATCATCCTCGTGGCGAGCTATGCGCTCGGCCCGGGCTCGCTCGGGATCAGCCTGGCTAGTCGCTTCAGCTGGCGCGGCATGTGTTTGAGCTGCAATATCTCGCAACTCTTCACTGAGTCGAGCCTGCTCGGCCCGCTTAGCAGGATTTGGGCGCGTTGCTTCGATATCTTCTTGTGGATCGTGCTGGCCTTCAGGAATCATTTCTTTCGTATCCTCTTCCCGGCCTGAAAATCGCGGATCTCGGCTATTTGATCGCGGATCTCGGCGGCTTTTTCAAACTGTAATTGCGCTGACGCCATCTCCATCTGCTCATTGAGCTGTTTCATCAGGAACTTCAGCTCATCCTTTGGCACCTTCTCAAGATTCACCAGATTAACATCCGCCAGCTCTGTCTCCTTTTCCTCATGCATGCGCTCGGCGATGGCTTTTTGGATCCCCTCAGGTGTAATGCCATGCTCGACGTTATACGCCTCTTGTCGCTCGCGTCGGCGATTGGTCTCATCGATCGCTACTTGCATCGAGCCTGTAATGCGATCAGCATACATGATCACTTTCCCTTCAACGTGGCGAGCGGCCCGTCCGATCGTCTGCACCAGTGCCGAGGTCGATCGCAAGAAACCTTCCTTGTCAGCATCAACGATTGCCACGAGTGACACTTCTGGTAAATCCAATCCCTCGCGGAGCAGGTTGATCCCCACCAGTACGTCATAAACGCCAAGCCGCAAATCGCGCAGGATATCTGTCCGCTCCAAGGTGTGCACTTCGCTATGCAGATACTGGACTTTAATGCCGATATCCGCCAAATACTCAGTCAAATCCTCAGACATGCGTTTGGTCAGAGTCGTAACCAGTACCCGCTGACCTTTCTTGACACGATCACGAATCTCGGCGATCAGGTCATCAACCTGATGCTCCACTGGCCGCACCTCGATCACTGGATCCAATAAGCCAGTCGGGCGGATGATCTGCTCGACCACCTGCTCAGAGCGCGACAACTCATACTCAGCCGGCGTGGCCGAAACGTAGATTACCTGATTAATATGCCGATCAAACTCTTCAAACCGCAACGGTCGGTTATCCAGCGCACTCGGCAACCGGAAGCCATGCTCGACCAAGATCTCCTTGCGCGCCCGGTCGCCGTTATACATACCGCGCACCTGCGGCACAGTTATATGACTCTCATCAATCATCATCAGAAAATCGTCGGGGAAATAGTCCATCAGCGTGGCGGGCTGCTCACCCGGTGCGCGGTTGGTCAGATAACGCGAATAGTTCTCGATCCCCTTCACGTAGCCAGTCTGCTGCAGAATCTCCAGATCATACTTAACGCGCTGCTCGATCCGCTGAGCCTCGAGGTGCATGTCCTGACTCTTAAACCACTTCACGCGCTCTTCAGCTTCGACTCGAATTTTCTCCATCGCCCCTGCGAGCTGCTCCTTTGGAGTCACATAGTGCTTGGCGGGAAAGATAGTGATCTTGTTCGGTCGATCGATCACCTCGCCAGTCAACGGCGTGAGCTTCGTGATGGCTTCCACCGTGTCGCCAAAGAATTGAATTCGATAGGCCTCTTCGCCGTCAGCCGGGATAACGTCAATATTCTCGCCACGGACTCGGAAGGTCCCCCGTTGGAAATTCTGATCATTGCGCGTGTACTGGATGTCAGAGAGCAGCCGCAAGAATTTGTCGCGCTTTTTGAGCTCACCAACCACCACCGGAATCGACATAGCCGTAAAATCCTCAACCCGACCAATGCCATAGATACAGCTGACCGACGCGATGATGAGCGTATCTTGCCGCTCCAGCAGCGCCGAGGTAGCCGCCAATCGCAGTCGATCGATCTCTTCATTGATTGCTGAGTCTTTTTCGATATATGTATCGCTACGAGCGATGTAGGCTTCTGGCTGGTAGTAGTCGAAGTAACTGACAAAATAATGGACTGCGTTGTCGGGAAAGAATTCTTTAAACTCGGCGTAGAGCTGGGCCGCGAGAGTTTTATTATGTGAGAGAACGAGGGTTGGCCGGTTCACTTTGGCAATGAGATTGGCCATCGTAAACGTCTTGCCGGATCCCGTCACACCCAGCAGCGTCTGCTCGCGCGTACCCGAACGCAGCCCATCATAGAGCTTGGCTATCGCATCGGGCTGATCACCGGACGGCTGGTATTTCGATCGCAGATTAAAGGCCATAGACTTTCATTATATAGGAAGAAGGCTGCCTCGTTGAGGACAGTCTTACATAGCACTGTGTCGTCTTATCTCTTCGGCAGGCCAGAATAGGTGACTAATTACGATACACTTCATCGAGGTCAACATAGCCAATAACGGCTGCCAGCGGCACGTCAGAATTATATTGATCTCCGTGACCCATAGCCTTGGGGAGATATTCTTGATTAATCTAGCAAAGAGCTTTACCGCCGAGGGTTCTTGCCGCTTTTGCTAACGGGTCGACGCTGGCGAGTCAAGAACTGGCGAATAAATAAGTAGGCCGTGCCGACGATCGAGACATAAACAATCCAGTCACCTAGCCAGCCGTAAAGTGTCTTCGTTTGATTAGTTTGCACGTCGGCCATCACGACCCCACCATTGGGTGTGTAAGTTTTTGCCAGCCGACGACCATCCTTATCAATAATGTAGGCCGGACCGCCCTTGGCCGACTGCACAAACGGCTTGGCGTGCGCCACGGCAGCCAGTCGATTCATCTGCTCACCTTCGAGGTGAAAAAGCGGCGAGATACCCATCGTATCGAGTGCGGCTGAGTTCGTAAAAATATCCGCTCCCTGCATGGCGAGCTGATTATAAAAGTCCGGTGCAATCACGCCTGAGCAAGCGTGCGCGCCGTAGCGAATCCCCTTGTAGGTATAGGGCTGCTCGATCTCCTCGCCACGGTTCACGCTCTTTTGGGCGTTAAAATTCATCAGTAAACGCTCTTGGCCGGCATACGCTAATATGACTTGATAAAGATAAGGTACATACTCACCAGCTGGGATGACGAACCATTTTTTCTGTTGGTTTAAGACTTCCCCTCCAGCCGTCTGGAAAGTCAGCATATTATGCCCGAGGCCTTCACCGCCCTCGCGCGCGCTGTGGATGACCAAGCCATCGTCATACTTCATCAGCGACTGAATGAGCAGCTTATCAGAGGCCATATTGTCTTCATAGTAATGTGAGTATTCTGGTAGAACCAGCGTATCAAGCGAGCGACCGGGCATATTGGCAAATATCGGATAAGTATCGCTCGAATTAGTAGTCGGCGTGTCTTTGGTGGGATAATTCACAGCACCGACCGTGATGCTTTGCCCATTCGCCGGAAGGTACAGTGTCCAGCCAATTAACGATAATATCGCCAGACCACCGACTAACGGCGTGATTGGCAGCCAGCTACGTCGATGCCAACTTTGATATCCTGCTACCGCGAGGGCGATAACAACCGCGCTCAGGAGATACAAGCCGCCGAATCGAGCCATAAAAGCCAGCGGCGTGCCAGCCAAGTAATAACCAAGATCACCAAATGTCCAATACGGACCAATACGTCCATCAGGCCCTAGGCTGATCACAGAGAAGATCACGGCACGGGCGTACTCGGATACCACCCACAGCATCGGCAATTGCCAAACAGCTCGCGATTCTGACAGCTTAATGCGTAGCTGGCGCGCCAGCCACACAAAGATCACAAAACCAAGCGCCAGCGAACTCACCATAATGATGCCAGACGCTAAAGCCACCAGCTTGATCGCGATACCCTGAGCTATCTCGGCCGTCTTGATCGTAAACATCCATGAGATCACCCCTGCAAAATAGGCAAAACCAATCAGATAGCTAGCCCAGTACGGATGCGCTTGCATCCAAGAGCTGGCACGCTGAGTGAATGACTTGGTTGATTTTTTCTTTGGCGGTCGACTCATAGCTTATTCTGCTTACGCTCAATCATACAGCAATCGAGAATCAGCGCCTACTCACAACTCACGCTGGCGATCGACCTATGATTGAAGTCTTAGCCCTTATTTTTGGCGGCTGGGTTTTGTACTGGTAATACGGTCGTAGTTGGCGGCACTGAAGTGCTCGTTGGTGTCGTAGTATTTGAAGCCACCTGCGGCAAAGCAACAGTTGCCGTAGCGCCGGTTGAGAGATTATTTGCAGCATCCTTCGCCTTAACCTGGTAGGTGTAGCTCGTACCGGGTGTTAAGCCGGTGTTACTAAAGCTTAAGTTGGTACCAGCATAGATCTGCACGCCATCACGATAGAGGATGTACTGGGTAACGCCGACGTTATCGGTAGCTGCCGGCCAGCTTAGATTGATCTGTGTACTGCCGTAGTTTGCCGCGTTCAAAGTCGTTGGACCAGCTGGTGCCGTTCGATCTGGTTGAGTAATCGATGTCTGTCCAGCTAGATTTGTCATAAAGCCACTCTTGGCGGTGTTGTAGCGAGCAAAGCCTGTCTGTCCGAGCCACCAATTTGGATTAAACACCGCGTCGGCATTTGGCTTCACGCTAAAGTAGTCATCGGCGTTACAGTCGAGTAGGTAGTCCGCTCGCCAGTCATCAAATGACGTCGCTGGACAAATATTTTGCATCGGCACCTGTCCACCGCGGTCGTCATAGCACATCAAGTCTTTCTCATCGTAGCAGTGGCCGAAGAGAGTCGTGTGAGGGGCAGTAAAGTCGACCGCTCCTTTGGCGTGCATCGTTTCGTGCAAAGCTACAAAGCCATTCCAGCACTGAGTACCCGACCTGTCAGTTGGCGTGGCTCCGTATACGAAGGAGAACGCTGAAGCATTTTCTAGACCACCGCCGGTATTAAAGTCAGACTGTCCGCAAGCGTTTGCGCCACTGCGGGTGAAGACCAAGAAGTGCGGCGTAAGCCCCTGACCATCGGCCATTTGGCGGGCACTGTTGGCCGCGGCTGCAATCCCCGAATCCTGGTGCAAAGAAGCATAGGTAAACACTGACAAGTCATTGTAGTAGTCCGCCGCTTGTGTGGCGGTGATGATAATCGGCTTACAGTCGCTGCCTTGGAAAAACCGCCAGTGCATCACCTTATCGGGATTTTGGGTATACGAATTCCAGATCAAGGTAGACTCCATCTGCCCAACTGCCGTCTGAATCAAGGTCTTGTCTTGATCGGTAATTGGCTTATCTTTTGTCCCAGCTGCAATAATGACGATTCGCTTACCATCCATGCCGGTGCCATAACAATTCGGCGTCGATGGCACTACTGGTGAAGCGCCTTGTTCGGCGACGCTCGCTGAGGCCGAGCCAACGGCGGTATATTCGCTAGCAATCGCTGGGTCAGCCGGCGGCGTACCAGTGGACTTCAAGCTGTCTATCATCGACTGGTTACTGATTGGCGCCAGACTACGGGCTTTTGCTTGCAGCTTCTGGGTAGTCGCGGTCGAACCACCAGTTGTTAAGCCCTCGCCGGGAGTTGTGCAGATAATATTGCCCTTGATGTCACGCCGCCCCTGGACCTCATAGGCCCCAGCACAAGGATGAGAGGCGTTTTTCTTGACTTTACGTAAGCCCTGAGCCCGACGTGCTTCAGTCACATTGAGCTTTTGCGTCTCATAGATTGCCTCGCCAGTTGGCCGAGCAGCGTTACTAAATTGCATATAGACATAAGCTGAAAGCACCACGAGGATGCTCGTCAAGATAGCAATCTTCCAATTATATTTGACGTCGATTTTCTTCGGTTTTTTCTTGGCAGACGGTTTGCTGGTGGTTTTGATGGATCGTTGAGCCATGTTTTTCCTATTGGTTTATGTGATAAATACTTATGCTTGAGTGTACACCAGTCACTGGTAAAAAAAAAAGCACCCCTCCTTGGGGTGCTTTTTTTGTTGTGTGAAGCGCTATGCCGCAGTAACAGCGTCGAGCTTAGCCTTATCAAAGCCAACGATAATCTCACCTTTGAAGTCCGTGACTGGTACTCCCATTTGGCCAGACTTATCGATCATCTCCTGAGCCTTATTGGCATCGGCCAGCACATTGACCTCCTGGTAATCGATGCCCTTTTCGTCAAAGTAGGCTTTGACGTGCTTGCAGAATACGCAGGTCGGAGTGCTGTAGACAGTTACCTTAGCTTCGCCCGAGTCGTGTTTGTCGCTCATATATTTGAGTCCTCCTAATACTTAACAAGTATACTATTTATCTAGATGTGGTGTCTAGTCGTTTATGCCACACACTACGGCTGCCGCGACAACCATTGCGCCGTCTGGATAGCCGCTTTACTGCCCTCGCCGGCAGCGATGATGATTTGCTTCTCAATTACCTCAGTCACATCGCCAGCGGCAAAAATCCCAGGCTGCGAAGTCATATTACGCTTATCGATGATAACTTCGCCATGCTGATTCAGATTTACCACATCCTTCAGATAGTCCGATGACGGTATTGAGCCAATTTCGACGAACACCCCTTCGACCGCCAGCTCCTTATCAAGCCCTGTCTCGGCGTCACGAATCGTCAAGCCGCGAAGTAGCTTGTCACCAGTGATAGTAAGGGCTTGAGCATGATTTAAGACCCGCACATTATGCGCTGCCATGACCTTTTCGATCATCACCTCATCGCCGGTTAATTCGTCGGCATTATTGACGATGTAGATTTGTTTAGCCAGCTTCTGAACCGATAGCGCAGCATCGAGCGCTGAGTTTCCTCCACCGATGATAGCAACGGTTTTACCCTTGAAAAGCGGGCCGTCACACCAGGCACAGTAGGTCACGCCGCGATTGAGGAATTCCGTCTCGCCGTCGATGCCGAGCTTCTTTGGTACCTTGCCGCTGGCGATGATGACTGCCCGTCCGTGATCGACCGAACCATCCGCCAGCTTCACCGCAAAACCACCTGGCTCCGCAGCAACCGACTTGACGCCGTCATTCATCAGCTTCAGCGTGATGTCGTCAGCGAATTCCTGCATATGATCCTGGAAGTGCTTCACCAGATCAGTGCCCGATATCATCGAGAAACCGAGATAATTCTCGACATCCGAACTCCAGGCCGCTTGTCCGCCGAGATCTTTGGTGAGCAATAGGACTTTGAGCTTTTTACGAGCACAATAAATCGCCGCTGTCATACCGGCCGGTCCGCCGCCGATGATAATCACATCATGCCGCGCGTTCGGCGGTACAGTCTCAGCCGCTGGTGTTGCGCCCACTTGCGCTCCTGCCACTGGCTTCGTATCTATATCCGGAGTCACCGTACTTTCCATATCATAAGCAGTTTAGCACGATTAGCGTTTATAAATCAGCCAAGCAACAATGCAGCATTCAAAGAACGTGAAGCTCGCGAGAGCCGCATATAATACATCAAGACCTGGATCCTGACCTAAGACTCCTACCGCCGCGCCAAAAATATAGAGAATCAAAGCTTGAAAGACAAAGGCCAGGACGAAGTAAAGTCCAAATTTCCAAACAAACCCTGTCTGCCAAAAATTCGCACCTTGCTTGCGAGCTCTAAACGGGGCTGACCACAAAAGCAGTAAAGCAACCCAGCTTAACAAAGTTCGCAGTAAGTCCATCTACTACCCTTTATACTCTTTAAGATAGATCACTGTAATCTGCGTTTTCTTTTCTGATATTTCAATATGAACTTATTGATGAAAAAAACGGATAATACAAAGGCAGTAAACATGAAAAGGATCACCAGTACAGCCTGGATAATGAGTGGTATACCGCCACCAAAAAAACTTCCTATTGCAATTGGTCCATCAGGTCCCGGCATGTTCTAAGGCTTCTCCCTCTTCGAACTTTTGGAAGATACGCTTTTGTTCAAGCGCTTGCCATTTCTCTTCATAGATACTTCTGCATCTGGCTTCTTCAGGGCATTTATTATTATCCATATCAATAGCAAGAATAAGCCAACCGCCAGTACATATAGGGTATAAATCACAATTGTGATTTCCAAAGGTAATGAGATTGGCCCATTAGGTCCCGGCATGTTCTAGCCCTTATACTCCTTCGGCACATAGTCCTTTGGCGCATCGTCGAGCAATTTCTCGAGCTTCGATCGCGACAGCAGGCCAGCTTGCGCACCAACTTCTTGCACCACACTCATCGAGTTGATCGGTCCCCACTGCATGGCTTGTTTAAGGTCGCGCGTGACGATCATTGCCGCGACAAACGTGCTGGTGTAAGCATCACCAGCCCCGGTGCGCTCGAACGGTGGCTTCGGATCGGGATAATTGCGCATCGCCCAGACTGTCGTGCCATCCGATGCGTAGCTCCCCTTCGGCCCATCGGTAATCACAACGTTCTTCGCCCCCTCGGCGTGAATTGGCTTCGCCAGCTCAGCGATATTGTCAGTCTTCAAACCAGTCATCGACTGAGCTTCTTCTTTATTCACGGCAAAGATCTCGCAGTGCTTCATCAGTCCCTTGAGCTTGGCGAAGCCCTTGCGCATCTGAAAAGTACCCGGCTGGAAGGCCAGCTTCACCTCAGGATGCTCCTCTAGATACTCCGCGATCTCGGCGTGCATTCCCCAACCAGCCTCGCCGAGCGAGCTCAAATATATCCACCGCGGGGTGTCCTCTTTGGGGATCCGCGGCCACTTGTACTGATACTCTTCGTGCTTGATGAGAATCGTACGATCTGAGTCGTACCACAGCACGTAATGAAAATTACTGACCTTGCCGGGATGCACATGGACGTACTGGGTCTGGACTTTGTTGCGCTTGAGCGCGGCGAGCATCTGCTGGCCGATTTCGTCCGAGCCAATATTAGAATAGAGCGATGACTTGAGGCCCAAGCGAGCGAAGCTAACGGCCGCATTTGGACTATTGCCGACACCGTGGATAGTGACAGCATACTCGAAAGGAACTTTCGAGCCGTAGGTCATACACAGGAGCGGATGCTTGTCTTTCGGATCCTTATCAATCTCAGCCTCGGCTGGCAACAGCCGAATAAAGGCGTCCGAGACGATGTCTCCGACCGAAAGTACGTCAATGCGATGTGTCATGATCCTCCTCGTGAAAAACTCTTATGGTTACCTTCATTATATCCACATCCATGTTCGAAAGGATACCTACCCGGGCGCCTAAGTAGGAAATAACAGATGTGGCATTCGCCGCCGCGAAGCTCATCGCCTGCTGCATGGAGCGACCTTTGGCGATCGCTGCAATCAAGCCGGCGCCGTACGCATAGCCGGCTCCGGTTCGATCAACCACTGCCACCGGCTTATACACCCCGGTCGAATACATGTAGCTACCATCAAGAATGTCAGCCCCTTTGTCAGAGTTGGTCACCACTACGGTATGCAGACCGGCGGCACGAGCTGACTGAAAGATCGCCTCGGTATCGGTCTGACCAAACAGGCTTTCGGCTTCATGGCGATTGAGCAGCACCACGTCGACCTGCTTGAGAATACGCAGCAATCGACGACCCTTGGCAATCTCCAGCGCCCCAGGATTCACCGCCATGCGCACGCCCTCGTTGACGCCCCATTTCACTAGCCGCGTAAGCGCCGTCAGGTCTCCCCCGAGTGAAGTAATATACACCCACCCCGCGTGCAAGCCCTCGAGCGCAAAATCCTTTGGTCGATACTCATAGCCGGCCCCCCGGTGAATAAACATCGTATCCTCACCGTTCGGCCCCTTAAGAATCACCGACAAACCAGTCTGATGACTTTTGTCTTTTACCAGCAGGCTCTTGATCCCCTCCTTCTCGACTAAGTTCTCAACTTCGCGACCCGAGCTATCAACTCCGATCTTCGACAAGCAGGCCGTCTTGAGACCGACGCGTGCAAATGTCACGGCAGCGTTTGGGGCACCACCGCCGATATCATTAGCAATGTCTGGCATGTCGATTTTGGTTGCGGCTGGGATGATTAAAATGGGCTGATCAGCCTCTTCGTAGGCCGCAAAGTCCTTTGAGATCAAGAAGACATCGCGAGTCGCTGTACCGACAGTTAATACATCATATTTCACGAACTGATTTATCCTTTTTTCTTGATGACAGCTTGAGCAGCCTTGACGATATAGGGAGCCGTCAGTTGATAATGATCCCACAGTTCGGCGATCGTGCCCGACTGACCAAAACAGTCGCGCACCCCAATGCGCGCCAGCGGTACAGGATGTTTTTCGCTTAACAGCTCAGCAACCGCGCCACCAAGCCCACCATTGATTTGGGCTTCCTCGATAGTCACGACGGCACCAGTGGCTCGGGCGGCGTGCAAAATAGTTGTTTCATCAAGCGGCTTAACACTGGGCGAATTAATCACTGTCGCCTCGATACCGTCTTTGGCTAAAGCTTCCGCCGCTTTGAGCGTCTCGTAAGCTAAGGGGCCGGCTACGATGAGCGTCACGTCAGCTCCCTCACGCCATAGCTGGGCCTTCCCAAGCTCAAACGGGCTATCGACAGTCGTGACGACCGGAGTTTTTTCGCGCGCCAGCCGCAAGTACGCTGGCTGTGGTAATCGCGCTAGGGCCAGAGTGGCCTTAAGAGCTTCATGGGTATCAGCTGGCACCACGACATTCATATGTGGCAACACCCGCATCAGGGCAATGTCTTCTAGCATCTGGTGAGTTGCGCCATCCGGCCCAACTGACACGCCGGCGTGCGAACCGACGACCTTAACCGGCTGTTCGTTGAGGCAAATCGTTGTGCGAATTTGTTCCCAATTTCGACCAGGTGAAAAAGCCGCATAGGAGCTGGTAAACGGTATTTTACCGGTTGCAGCTAACCCTGAAGCCACGGTCACTAAGTTTTGTTCAGCAACGCCCACCTCAAAATAACGCTCGGGAAATTTCTTCGCAAACGCCTCCATCTGCGTCGACTCCGTCAGATCAGCACACAGCGCGACGACTCGCTTATCGGCTTCACCTGCCAACGCTAAGCCTTCACCAAATCCCTTGCGGGTTGGCAGGTGCTCGATAGTATCAGTAAACAGCTGGCGCGACAGATGGCTGGCGTATTTACTCATGTTCACTCCTGATCCGACCACGTAGCGTGCGCAATTCGGCCAAAGCGACCTTCGCCTGTTCGGCCTTCGGCGGATCACCCGCGACGTCTTTCGTGCCTGGTGGCATACCATGCCAAATCGGCTCACGCTCCATATAATCTACGCCTCTACCCGGAATAGTGTGAGCGATAATCACGGTCGGGCGTTCGAAAATCGCGGCGGCCTGATCGCAAGCGGCAACGATCTGCTCCATATTATGCCCATCGATCTCGATGACGTGCCAGCCAAAAGCCTGCCACTTCATAGCCAGTGGCTCGAGCGGCATGACCGTCTCTGTAAAACCATCAATTTGAATATTATTGCGATCAATGATGGCGGTAATATTGGAAAGCTTGCGCGCCCCGATAAACATCGCCGCTTCCCACACATTACCTTCGTCAAGTTCGCCATCGCCAGTTAAGACAAATACCCGATTCTTCTTGCCGTCGAGCTTGAGCCCCAATGCCATCCCCGCACCCTGCGACAATCCACTACCAAGTGGACCAGAAGTCGTCTCAATGCCAGGTAATCGCAATCGCTCAGGGTGACCCTGCAGGCGCGAACCAAAATGCCGAAGAGTTTTGAGCTCAGATTTTGGAAAATAGCCAGCCTCAGCCATCGTGGCATACTGGACTGGCACAATGTGCCCGTTCGACAACAGTATTAGATCCCGCTCTGGCCAATCCGGCTGCTTCGGATCAATCTGCATCACCTCGAAGTAGAGCGCCGTAAAGACATCAGCCATACCAAGTGGTCCAGCGGAATGACCCGAGCCAGCTGCGACTAACATTTCGATGATATCCTGACGAATTGAGTTGGCCTTGAGCTCCAACTCTTTGACACTGTGTTTCATACCAGTGCGAGTGCTCCGATTAATTCATGATAGCGAGATAGCGGACTCTCGGCCCCAAATAAAAAGCTGTTCGTGTTGACTACATCAAAGCCCGCGGCGGCAATCTGCTTCAGGCTACCCGCCGCGACTCCACCATCTAGGCCGATCTCGATATCGGGCTTCATTTCGCGCAGCTCATGCGCCTTAGTAAAAACTTCGGGCTGCAATTTTTGTCCGGCAAAGCCTGCCGGATACGCCATGATTAACACGTGCTTGACGAGCTCTAGCAATGGCGCAACCTCTGATAGTGAGGTTTCAGGGTTGATCGCCAGGCCGCACCGAATACCATTTTTGTGGATTTTCTCAAGCGCACCAATCACATTCTCCGCCCCTTCATACTGCACGATGATAGTGTATGGCCTAAGCTTCACACAGGGCATGATGTACTCCATCGGTCGCTTGACCATTAGATGGATATCAACCTTAAGTCCAGCGGGTGGCTCGATCTGCTGAGGCTGGATGGTTTTATTATCAATCAGTTCGCCATCGATCACATCTAACTGAAAGCGATCCGTCAGTTGGCGCACGAGATTTACTTTCTTACGATAGGCACTCAGCTCATGCTCGAGAATAGCAGGGATAACTTTGGCCACTAGTTTGACTCCTCAAGTTGAGTAATCTCATCGACGCGTCGCAGATGACGCTCAGCGCCCGAAAAAGGCGTAGTTAACCACGCCCGGGCGATTGACTCGAGTTCTTGCTGCGTAGCATGATCAGCTGGCAAACTCAGCACATTGCTATCATTATCAGCACGGGTTTCGTGCGCCACTGCTTCATTCCAAGCCAAGGCAGCTCGCACGCCATCGATCTTATTTGCCGCCATCACCATCCCTTCACCAGATCGACATACGAGTATCCCCATGCTGCCCGGCGATTGTACGACGGCCCGCCCGACCGCTTCAGCTTGCGGGGCAAAATCATCATTTGGATCAAGCGCATCAGGCCCCAGATCGTGTACTGTAAAATCCTGAGATAAGGCACCGACAAGCGCTTGCTTGGCTGCAAAACCACCATGATCAGCGGCGATAAATACCTGTGTTGGTCGAAAATCCCCCATCGTAGCTTGCGCCTCCAGTGTCTAAATTATTTCAGTTTCTTACCGATTAACGCCACCAGCTCTACTAAGCGGTTGGAGTATCCCCACTCATTATCATACCAGGCCACAACCTTCACCATATTGCCACCAACCACATTCGTCAGCTTGAGGTCAGCAATCGAGCTATGTGAGTCACCTATGAAGTCGGAGCTCACCAACTCTTCTTCAGTCCATGACAAGATATGCTTAAAGCGTGGGCTATTAGCGGCTTTCTTAATCGCTTCATTGACCTCTTCGATAGTGGCATTCCGCTTCGTCAAGAAGGTAAAGTCTGATAGCGAGACGACCGGGGTAGGTACGCGCACCGACAGGCCACCGAAGACACCTTCTAGAGCTGGTAGTGCTTTAGCAGCGGCAATCGTGGCACCAGTCGATGTCGGCACGATGTTCTCGGCCGCATTACGTCCCTCACGCAAATCTTTAGCCGGAGCGTCCTGAAGGGCTTGGCTTGCGGTATAACTGTGAGTCGTGGTCATCATCGCCTTCTCGATACCGAAAGCTTCTTCGATAATCGCTGCAACTGGCGTGATGCAGTTGGTGGTGCAGCTGGCATTAGAGTAAACCTTTGTGCCCTTCACATCGATCTTATCTTCGTTCACACCAATCACGTGGGTCGCCACAACACTATCATCACCCTTGGCCGGTGCCGAAATGACGACTTTTTTTGCGCCTGCCTTCACGTGCAGACTAGCGTCTTCACCCTTGACGAACCGACCGGTTGATTCGATTACAATATCGACATCGAGCTTCTTCCAGGGGAGCTTGGCTGGATCTGGTTCGGCAGTGATCAAGATCTTTTTGCCGTCGACGATAATGTGTGTATCATCCGAACCGACCTCGTGATGATAGGTGCCATAGTTTGAATCATGCTTCAGCAGGTGAGCTAAGGTTTTGGTATTGGTTAAGTCGTTAATTGCGACGATGTGAAGATCAGGACGGGCAAAAGCGATTTTAAAAGCGTTCCGACCAATGCGTCCGAACCCATTAATTGCGACTCGTGTCATAGATGATGATTCCCTGTTTAGTAAAAGCTTATGCTTCTATTGTACGGGGAAGCAGCCATTGGCTCAAGCCAGCGACC
The DNA here is from genome assembly GCA_046350755.1 of Candidatus Saccharimonadota bacterium. Lineage (GTDB taxonomy): Bacteria > Patescibacteriota > Saccharimonadia > CAILAD01 > CAZDEK01. The sequence continues at coordinate 254,266 of JAXLZV010000001.1, forward strand.
AGCTTAAGACTTTTTCTCAGTCAGTTTGGTATGAGGCTTACAGACGCTTCCTTTGCAATCACTGCCCTCTATGAGAGTCTTGATATCCTCAGGATCATGAGCCCCGCACAAAGCCTGGCCGGTCTCGGTGTTGACAAAGCTCGGTACGGCAGCAAAACCACCACAGGCTTCTGAGATGGCTTCTTCATATTCCTTCATCTTGGCTTCGTTATCAGGGTGCGCCCAGACTTCAAGCTTCGTTATCTCAACGCCCATTTCTTTCTCGAGTTGCGCTACAACTGGGCGCATCGAAATACAATGCGGGCAAGTTTCACCGTAAAATTCTATAACTGTATCAAGCTTCTTCATCTGCGATCTCCTTAGGTTCATGATTATTGCGGCGAGCAAGAAAATAGATAATAGCCACTACGAAAATCAGCGTACTTGTCAGCGCTGACAACAGACAATACTGACACCAAGCCTTGATGATAAACGCCTGAATAGCCGTCAAGCCGAGTGAGCTCAGAAAGCCAATCAGCCCCCAGCCCAAAAGAAACGTCTTCGGAAGACGCTGTCGATTAAAGATGGCGTGCACCACCAAAAACAATACGACGCCATAGAAGACTACGCCCAGCCAAGAGATTGGCTGACCAAGGATTTCCGAATACTTACTCGTCAGCACTCGTTCACAGCCGCCCGTAAAGCTACATGGTAAGCCCTTACGCGTGTAGTGTTCGACCGTCAGCAAGATTGCATCATAGAGGCCGCCAATTGAGAGCAAACCAAAGAGATAGATATACGGATCACGAAATGGCTGATAATCGGACTTACTGGCCACTGCTCTTGGCCTGATCAACCGCCGCTTTTACCTGCGCGAGGAAGCCTTCCGCGCCACCACCGGTCTGAGGATTGAAGACCACACCATTGATATAGATGGTTGGAGTCCCCTTGATACCAATCTCGGTGCCAAACTTCTTGTCGGCTTCGATGACCTTGAGATTAATCTCTGCATCGAGGTCTTTTTTAAACTTCTCTACATCGAGACCAACCGTCTGTGCATACTCGGCAAATTTACCTTTCGGATCATCGAGCTCCGCCCAATCGTCCTGCTTTTCATACAATATGTCGTGGTATGGCCAGAATTTACCTTGTGCCGCAGCGGCCTCGCTGGCTATCGATGCCACTTGAGCATTCTTATGCGGCTGCGGATACAGCGGGAAATGCTTAAAGACGACGAGTACGTCATCTGGATATTGCTCTCGCACCGTCTTCATCGTTGGCTCAAAGACCTTACAGGCCGGGCACTGGAAGTCAGCAAATTCTGTCACTACTACCTTAGCGTCTTTATTGCCGGTAGATTGCCCCTCTTTGAGCTGGCCTTTTTGCTCGTCAGACAATGCTGTCGATGATGGGCTCGTCGAGCTCGACTTCGCATCATTAGAGCTCGAAACCGAAGCTCGCACGGCAAAAACTAATAAGGCGATAACAATAACAGTAAAGAGAATCGGGAAAAGGTATTTTTTCATACCTCGATTGTATCAGATACAGATGGTGAACGACTAGAGCGAATTAAGATCGGCAGTCAGGGCATCGAGTTCGGTTTGCACCTCAGTCCCATCTTCCTTCTCGAGCTGGGCTTGCTCTGTCTTCACCTCTTCAACGCTGTCAATCGCCTTGGTGCTAGGGCTGGTTTGCGATTGCACATTGGTCTTCGAGGGCTTCGGCGCCAAAGCATAGTAGGCCAAGCCACCAATTACTATCATCACAGCTGCAATGATGAGAATTTCAATCGCGCCAAAACCGGGTCGCTGCTTCATTTTGTGCATCATTAGTTAGCTCCTTCTGGGCTTGGAGTTATCGTGCTTGTCGTACTTGGACTCTCAGTCGTGGTGGGACTCGGGCTACCACTATCCGTACTGCTTGGGCTAGGTGATTCGGTCCGACTCTTAGCGAAAGCCTGCACCACCGCCTTGAAGTAATCGCGCACAGCATCACGATAAGCTTTCACGGCTGTCTTAAAAGCTTCGACTTCAGTTTTGATTAAGGCAGCCTGAGCTTTCGCATCATCATTCTTACAGTCAAAGCCGTCAGCGACCGTCTTGAGATTATCGGCTGCAGCGACGGCAGCTTGTTTCTTCATCTCGATATTCGCCAGTAGCTCTGCACTATTTTCGAGTGTGACTGACTTCTTGGCTACAAATGCCTGCACCCGGGCTAGTCGTGAGTCGATACGTGCAATCAACTTCTCGGCGCGGCCGCTAGTGCTGGCATATTTTTCCTTCAACTTGGTTTGCTTCGCTTCACAGCGAGCGATACGAGCATCATCTTTCTGGGTTTTCACCTGTGCCTTGAGCTCATCGCGCTTTTTGCGAGCTTCCTCGCGGATTTCATCGGCTTTACGCTTGGCTGACTCTTTTACCTCAGGACTGACCGATGTAGCTGACGGCGAGGCTGAAGTCGTTGTCGAGGCCTCGCGAGTACGACTGCCATCATCATCACCGCGGGCCAAGGCGGCTCCTGTTTGGGCAACTGCAAAGACTGCTACCAAACAGCCTACTAATGTGTACTTAAGTTTTGAAGACATTGTGATACCTTGCTTATGCTTGTTAGATTAACTGGTTGCCAACCGAGAGTCAAGCAAAAAGCCCCTTAGCGAGAAGGGGCTTTTTAAGTAGTCCGAGATGATTATCCGCCGAGCTTGACTTTGCTCTCGACGAAAGTTGCGACTTTCCGAATCTTCGGATCGTACTTCTTCATCTCTAACTTATCAGGAGTATTGTGGGCACTTTTCTTCGTGTAGTACAAAGACCCGGTGTCCGGGTTCTTGAGTACAACGATTGTGCGGGCTTGTTTCTTTGCCATAACGATTTACGATTCTATCAGATCTGTGCCTAGATGTCTAGAGTCACACTGACCGGACAGTGATCTGAGCCCATCACATCGGGATGAATGTCGGCCGCCTTAACGTGTGACTTGATTGATTCGGAGACCAAGACGTAGTCGATGCGCCAACCGACGTTACGTGCGCGAGCCCCCCCAAAATGACTCCACCAGGTGTAAAAACCATTTCCTTCCTTAAACATACGCAATGTATCGACGAAACCAGCGTCAACGAACGCCTGAAAACCGGCTCGCTCTTCGTCGGTAAAGCCTTTCTTGCCGACATTCGGTTTCGGCCGCGCTAGATCATCCTCGGTATGCGCAACATTCAGGTCGCCACAAAAGACCACTGGCTTGTGTTGCTCCAGCTGCTGGCAATAGGCTAGAAAGGCCGGATCCCAATGCTCATGGCGCAATGGGATACGCGACAAATCATCTTTGGCATTTGGTGTGTACACCGTCACAACGTAAAATTTTTCAAATTCGGCGACTAAGACTCGGCCTTCTGTCTCAGAATCACCATAGCTATCATTAAACTGATACTTTTTGGCGATGTCTGTCGGGAAACCCTTTGCCACCGACAGCGGCTTGAGCTTCGTAAATATAGCGGTTCCAGAATAACCCTTTCGTTCGGCCGAATTCCAAATTTCTTCATAGTCAGGCAGATCAATCACTGCCTGGCCAGGTTGGGCCTTGGTCTCTTGCAGACAGAGAATGTCCGGCTGATGCTGATCGATAAAGGGTAAAAAGACCTCTTTTTTCAGTACGGCGCGTATGCCGTTTACATTCCAGGAGTAAATCTTCGTTGTCATGCAGTCCAGTATACAGCAGTAAAAAGAATGCGTCCTCCGGGTTTCCCCGGAGGACGTCGTCTGAGGTTTGTGGCTCGCCCGTCCGCCAATCGCGTCACCACTGCCTCTGGCGAAGTATCAACCCACCCGCGCGCGACGGCGCTCGAAGCCAGCTGTCTCAACCGGGCCGGTGAAATACAGCTCCGACAGGCGACCATGGAGTAGATCAATAAGTGGCCGGTGGGCACAACGCACCATCAGGCCACCAGCGTCGACTTCTACGGTAAAACGATCATCCCTGACACGGGCATTTTGGGCGTGGAATTTGACATCGGCCGGCAGAACATCGCGACCGAGTGCCAACCGAGTAGTTCGCTTGGGCTCAAGTCTCATGGTGTACATGACTCCCCCTTTGGGTTGCTTAAGGTGCTGACTCCGAAAATGCAAAACCGCCTCTGGCGAAGCGGTTCTGATCTCGAGAGTAATTGTAGAATCTAGTCACATACTCGCGTCGAAAGAACCGCCTCAGAGAGGAGGACGTGCTTCATGTCGACAAGAATGCGATACGCTCGATTCATGACCAAAATATTAGCAGATTAACTAGGAGCATGCAACAAAAATAGTCACCCCAATCGGGGTGACTATACGTCTATTTCAAATTTAGGAAAGATGTGTATGAATTCCGCGCGGACTGCAAGCTGCTAAGTTCCCAGTCCGATCGCGAGGCACTCTTGTGTTAGTGAGCCGATTGGTGTCGGTTCAGCTGCAAGCTATTTAGCCGCTCTGCTTTCACCGCCCATTTTGTCGCCATCTCGTCCAACAGCTCATCGATTGTGCGCATGTCGTGTGCGAGATTTTTTGGTGCTCTACGGATACGACGGATTGTCTTTTTCATAAAGGCCTCCTTTCGTCTTACCGTGAGCTTAGTATGCATCAGAAAGCTGAGAAGAAACAGTGAAAAATCTCACACGTCAGCCCGAATCGATAGTCGCTTGGCCAGCGACAGATGAGCAAACAATACGATACCGGTAAAAACAAAAGCCAGTTCCAAGCTGCCTGTAAGGAACACCAGGCCACAGACCAGAAAGCGACCGATACCAATGAAGATCTGCCGAAATAAAAAGTAATTAGCCACATCGTGACTAGCTTTGGCTTCGCTATACACCACTTTTTCAAAAGCCGTATCCATCAGCTGATAACTCAATTGCCCATAAGTGTTTGACAGAAAAAACCCAAGCGGCGATAAAAAGAATATGCGAGCGATCCAACTAGGAGCATGTAGCCACACACCCGCAATGAGGCTCTGGCGTGGTCGAGCGTCAACTCGTCGACCAAACCAAATGAGGGCTACGATAATGAGTAGCGAAGTTAAGGTAAACACCAGCCCGACATCCAACACGCTACGGAGAGCCAAGAAGATAAATAATGGCCAAAAGGTTTCGTTTGTCAGCTGCATCACACCAAAGGCGATGTAACTGCGCGCCTTGTCGGCGTCATCGGCGCGCTTCAGCCGCGGCCAAGAAAACCGCGGCTGAGGAGTCTTAAAGTCCTTCGAGAGCAGCAGCGGCAGAGCACCCAAAGATATTAAAACCGCAGCGGCGATAAACGATGCCGTATAGGATGCCCCGACAATCAACAGCGAACCCAACAACGGCCCCAGCGCCGAACCAAGCACTACCAATGATTTTACAAACGAAATCTCCTTGCCTTCATCTTTGATGTCGGCATTCTTCGTAAAATCAACGTGGTAACCCGCCCAGAAGAGCCCACCAGAAATAGCGAACATTAAGGTTGGCAAAATGATATACCAGCCAGTTGCCGAAATTGCATTCACCGCCACCATATAGCCCACGAAGAACACATCGGCAAACACCATGGTTTTCTTGACCCCAATTTTACTATTGAGCCACAGGCCGATTGGCGTCGCCGCAGCCATACCAATAAATTCGAGCAAGTAAAACAACGCAATAAAACGAATCGAAAACCCTAAGCTCGCCAGATAAATCGGGATGAATACCAAAATCAAGCTGCGCGCCAGCGTTTTGATAAACATCGCCAAATACAGCTCGTCCAATTCGCGATTCTTCAGATAGCGAAAAAGATTGTAGCCGGGGGTTGCGAAGTGATAACTCATAGTTTTGTGTCTTGCCGAATGAAGCTAGTGCTCCTTACGCGCTAATTTGGAAGCAGAACCAGGATAATCCCCATCCCCAGCAGGGAGATCAGAGTGTAGCCAGCGTTGATCGCGAACAATCGCTTTGAGCGGCCGTCAAACAAAGTGTGGATCAGGCCAACTGAAAAGACAAAGCCAGTCCACAAATAGAAGGCCGTGACCGCCCCTTCCATCCACTGATCGGCTGCCACTACCTGCACCATGATCGCCAGCACATAGCCAGCCAACAACCAGAGAATCGCCGTCAATAAATAGGCTTGTCCAGCGCGCTTCATCATCGCCTCACGCTTCTTGCCAACCAGCTTTCCCCACTGACGTCCAAAGAGTAGATCTGAGTACCAGAGCGCTCCAATCACCATGGCAAAAGCGGCGGCGGCAATCACTCCCCAGAGATTAATTTGTACAGTTGGCATATCTCCTCCTGATTATTTGGTTAAGCTTGAGCAGTATTATGCTCTAGGTTACCCCAGATAGGCAAGGCCTAGGCTGCCCCGACGTAGCGAAAGCGCGGTCGAATCAGGCCGTGTACCGTCACCGATGACATAAAGTCATCGACGGAACGCAGCCAGGCGTGCCCTAGTCGGTCACTGCTCGTATACAGTGGCACGTACACGACATACGGCTGCAGGTCTGATTCCAGAAAAGCCGTCATGAGTACGAGATACCGTTGCCCCTTATAGTGCTCATAGACACCGGGCTTCACTTCAGGTGTTGAGTTTGGCGAGGGCTTGCTTGGCATGCGACAGTGCTATCCTTGTATCATCAAATGTACCTACCCGACTAGAGACCTCGACCTCGTGCGACGCCAGGTTCTTGCCTGACACCACGAGTCGGATCGGACAGCCAATCAACTCAGCATCGGCAAACTTCTCTCCAGCTGTCACGCCACTGCGATCATCCATCAGTACCTCTCCCGCCAGTTCTGTATACAGACTTTCGGCCGCCGAACGCACCGCCTCGTCCTCACCAACTACCACCAAGTGATAGCGAAATGGCGCCAACTGCTCGGGCCATACCAGCCCCTTCTCGTCAGCAAACTTCTCGGCGATGACACCCATTAAGCGGCTGGTACCAATCCCATAACTGCCCATCCAAACCAGCTGGCGCTGATTATCGGCCGTCACATATTCGTAGCCGAGAGCTTTTGAGTACTTGGTCCCGAGCGGAAAAATATTACCAACTTCACTGGCGGTGACGACTTCGAGCTCGGCGAAGTTCACCCCCAGCTTCTTGGCATCAGCCGGCGTAGTGACCTCCTTGTTATAGGCGATGTTCTTTTCCCGATCGAGGTAGATAGTATCCTCGCCCGAGGGCAATAGGGTCTGAAACTCATGGCTGTAATCTTCAGTAAAATCACCACCCGAAGCCAGCGTCAAAAAAGTATCCTCGCCAAGACCGAGCCGCTCGTAGATACGGGCGTACAGATCCTTCGTCTGCTCATAAAACTCCTTGAGCGTAACCTCGTCGGCGTGAAATGAGTACATATCTTTCATCCGAAATTCGCGACCCCGCAGCAGACCGGACTTGGCACGTGGCTCGTTCCGGAACTTTGTCTGTATCTGATATACCTGAAATGGCAAATCCTTATAGCTGGTACGAAAATGGCGAGCAATCGGCGTCACAACGTCTTCATGGGTCGGATTGACGACGTACTCAGCGTCATTTTTCAAGCGACTTGGCTCGTTTGCTCCTAAGGCTTTAAATAGGACATCAACTGACTCATAGCGATCAGTATCCCGCCAACGCTCTGGACTAGTCAGTGTCGGCATCAACATTTCGGTTGCCACTGTATCCATTTCTTCACGTACAATCTCCTCGATCTTGCGCAGCACCCGTAAGCCAAGTGGCAAAAATGTGTAAACTCCGGCTATCTCTTGATAGATAAACCCAGCCCGCGTCAGCAAGCGAGCGTTAATCGACTCGGTTTCCTCTGAAACCGTTTTTGACGTACGAGTAAAAAGTTCTGAAAAGCGCATGTATTCCTTCTTTCAGTAGCATTGTATCAGATAAGAGTCAGCCGTATAATAGCCGCATCGTACCTTCCTGCATGAGGTGAGCATCATGAATCGCTATCACTTTACCTGCAGTCAGTATAACTGCGGGCAGCTAGTCGAGGTCCACCCGAAAGAACTCATCATTCTGATCTTTAGTCGCCTGGAGAACCGCGAGTACTATCTGTTTCGCGATTGCCCGATCTGCAGCGCAACGACCTGCGCCGTGCTTGATACCGCCGAGCTCGATCGATTTCGTTCAGCCGGTACCCTTATCCTGACCTATAGTCTTGATGCGTCGACCGATCGACTGATCGAAAACCTCCTGAAGAAACCTCGGCCACTGACGATCGTTGAGGTCCAACTGGCCGGCCTGACCGTCCTTGACGGCAGACAATTTCGTCGCGCCCTCGACCGCTACATTCACGAGAAGGGCACACCCCAAAACCCCTGACTATTCGTCAGGGGTATATTTATCGATGATCGTCCGGGCTTGCTCGATAGTTTTTGTCGCCATCAGTTCAGCTCGCAGATGAGCTGCCCCATCAAACCCCTGGATGTAGATTTTGAAAAATTTCTTGAGTGGCTCATAGCGTTTCTCAGCCTGCTGCCACGTCGCCTCAAAGATATCCAAATGGCGTGATAATAGCGCCAATCGCTCGCCAACTGTATGATCGCGCGGCTCACGAGCGAACGCCCAGGGATTATGAAAAATCCCACGGCCAATCATCACCCCATCCCCACCAAATTGGTCGACCTGAGCTTCAGCTACGAGACGATCTTGCACGTCACCATTGCCAAGCAGTACCGTATCAGGCGCCAAACTGTCGCGCAGGGCAACAATCGCCGACATCAGCTCCCAGTGTGCAGGAACCTTACTTTGCTCTTTGACCGTCCGCAAGTGTACCGTCAGCGCCGCGATGTCCTGCTGGAGTAAAAACCCTAGCCAGTCGTCAAGCTCCGGCGCGTTCCAACCGATCCGGGTCTTGACGCTGACCGGGAGATCACCCGCCCCTTCCTTCGTAGCGGCAATGATCTGCGCCGCCAGTTCCGGCGTCTTAATCAGTGCCGAGCAGGCCCCGTTCTTAATAATATCGCGCACCGGACAGCCCATATTAATGTCGATGCCGACAAAGCCACGGCCGGCCAACTCTCGTGCCATTTCGCGATAGGCATCTGGCGTCGTGCCCCATATCTGGGCGATGACAGGCCCTTCGACAGGGTCAAGCAGTAAACGACGCTCGATCGCCGGGCGACCAGGTGAACAAAACCCCTCGACGCTGGCAAACTCTGTGAAATACAGATCCGCCGGAGCGACTTCATGAACCAGCTGACGAAAAACAACGTCAGTCACATCATCCATTGGCGCCAAGGCGGCAATTGGTCGATCAAGCTGGCGCAGGGCTGGCCAAATATTTTTCTCAGATCGTTTCATAACCGACCGAGTTTACCAGATATACCAAGCCAGCTCAAGCCTTTTGAATCGGTCGACCGCGCTTCGTGAATGACAGCGCGTATTTTTCTCCCAGCCAGAAGGACACCAAAAGAGCGACCAGAGCCATATAGACCGGGAGCAGAGCTACCGCCCGGGCGTAAAACTGCCCTTCGCTAGAGCTCGTATCGATCGGCCCAACCAGCGTCGGCACCACACCATCAACCACCGCCGCTAGCTCGAGATAAGCGGTATGGCCAGTCACATCCGTCCCACGAATCATAATCTTGTAGCGTCCCGGCTGGGCGTACGTATGTTCAGGTCGAATTGTTCCCGCCTGTGCGGCTGACAGTACCGTTGTTTGACCATCGCCCCAATCAATCGAAACTGCATACGGTGCATCGCCACCAGAGATAATCAAATCCCAACTAAAACTTACGTTCGGCTTCAACCCCTTGAAGCGATAATCAGTCTGAAAGACAAGCTGCTGGCTAGGTATGTTCGGGGTCACACCCAGCTCGAGCTTTGGTTTGCCTGGTGAAGTCGGCGTAGATCGTCCCCCACCAGCTGGTGCTGGCTCATAGTACACGGTCACCATCGGCGAATCCGGCCCCGACTGGTCGAGTGAATCATAGTTTTTGGCCGTCAGATCATTGCGCCCCAGTAAAAGATCAATATTTAAGCTAAAACGACCCAAATTTGAACAATAGGTACTCCCCGCCAAAAGGTTATTCTTGAAGATTTTGACCAATAAATTCGCCCCACAGCTACCCGATACTTCAATCGGCGTCGTACTAAAACGCTGCCCATTGGTGGGGTTATCGATGACAGCCGGCGTGACTGGTGGTGTACCCGGCACAATCGCGCCAACGGTGATATTTCCACTCTCGGTAACAGTCGCCGCCCGGGCACTCACCGCTGCTGTCAACATGACTACACCAAGCATCAACACCATCACCACAAGCGCTGGATAGGAAGTCATCCCATGTGGTAGACGTCTACCTGAGTGATGATGTCGGGCTAAATGCAATCGCTTCGAACGATGATGGATTTTTTGAGGTTTTTTCTTTTGCTGCATAACAACTAATATTATTAGCGTCTGCGCGGGCCGTGATGCCCAGCTTTGCGCAAAACCCGCTGATTATAGCGCCTTAAGACCCAACGACCACCGAAGAAAAGGATCACGAGGATAAGGATCAACAGCAAAATAGCGCGCCAAGGAATAAACCATATCGTAGTTTGGCCCTGCAAAACCTGCCCCTGAGTACCATAGGCTAACTCGAGTTTGGCCGAATATGGTCCAATCAACCAGGCCTTGGTAATTGCCTGCTCAAACCGTCGTGCACTACCTGGCAAAACATTGCGCTGCTCGGCATTGACATCAGTTTTCACAGCCGTGCGCCCAAAGATATCCTTCAGCTCAAGTGTGCCCACCGGCTTAACATGGACCGTGCCGGTATTATTTATACGCTCAATAGCCTGGACTGGCGTTTGCTCAAACCACCAGGACTTATTGTCGCCTTGAGCAAAGTAAAAATTCGACAGCGTCAGTGCTTCACGCGTATCACCAGCAACTCGAGCTAATATTAGGGTGCCGACACTAGCCGACAAGGCTACTCCCGTGTCTTCGAGCTCAGGTGCAACCCCTGAAAAACGCACCACCCCATAATGGCCACCCGGCTCAGCATTGGCTGGCACCCGCACGATCGCCTTAACGACTTTCGTTTCCTTTGACTTTAACCGAACTTTTTCAGGCTTCTCGATCCACTTCCGCATCGAGTAGGTGCCATTGTCTTCATCAAATAAGACATCTGGAGTTCCAGTATCATCTTTGGCCTTAAAGTCATTCGCATCACTTAATAAAATCAAATCGCCAGCCGTGACGTTAGTGACCTTAATGTCGATAGTATAGCTTTTTCCCCGTTCAGCATTCAGCTCAACCAACACCGGGGAAACCGTAATCCCCTGGCCATTGGCTTCAGCGGCTTGAACCGGTAGCGGACTCAATAGAGCACTCGCGATGAATAGGACCGTAAAAACCACTGCCAAAAACTGACGCTGTACCCGCTTCATAATAGTAGTATACCGCATCGAGTTATTGGGCTAGAAATTGGCAGTAGCGATGTAGGTAAAAGTTGCCGAGTATGAGCCTGGCTCGGTGGTGCCGGCAATATTGGCGATGTAGCTTACCGTGTAGGTAGAAGCGTTGGCCGCTGCCGCTTGAGAAACGACAGTGTTACCGGTCACAAATTTAAACGAATCAACCGTGCCGTACCCAGTACCATAGGTATAGCCAGCTGCACCACTCGGATCTGCACCAATATTTGGTGTCGCATTATCGCGCAAGTTAATCCCAAACTGTTCAGAGCCCTGTGATGATGTCGCGCCGCCGCCGGTGGTAATGGCATCAATGGTATTTCCACCAGATGTCAAAGTAGTACCGTTAATGGTTATCGTGTAGCCAGTCGAAGCATTGGTGGAAGCTGCCATGACTGAAGTACCGCTACCAGTGGTAGTGGTCGACAAAGTACCAAGAGCTACCGATGTACCAGCTACCGTGCCACAGTTTTGGCCAGTGATCGAAGTCCCCGTACAGAAAGTAAGCGTCTCATCGACTGAAGCTGTCACCGTTATTTGCTGCGCCGTAGAGAGCGCCACCGTGCCGCTATCGAGCGCGGTCGTCCACCCGGCGTCTGAATACGTCGTGATCCGCGCGTAAAAGGTCGTATTATTTGCCGTTGGATTAGCCACCCCACCCCAAACAATCGCCACAGCGCCCGATGGCGTGGTGGCATTGGCGGCATTGACGATACGTAATTCGCCAGCCGTACCAGTGCTTACCGTCCAGCCAGAGGCAGCTCCGAGTCCGGTCGGCTGCGAACTAAGCGTTGATGAACTGGCTGAAAACCCACTTGGCGTTGAGCATGCTCCAGAAGCCGCCGTACACATCTGCACGCCAACTGATTTGACAGCTGTACCAGTGGTAGGCAAGGCCGCCGCTGCCAGACTATACGTCACACCAGTGGCAGCGCCAGCCGAACTGGAGAGTGTAATCGAGCGACCGGTAATCTGCGCCGCTTCAGCTACCCGCGGCATACCAATAGCAAAAACAGCAACCAGTATCGCTAAAGCGATTTGCATGAATGGTCTCGATTGATAGTGTCTGTTTCTGTTCATGCTAGTTATGCTACTGTGAGAATTCTAACATAAGCACAAAAGTAGAAGCAAATAGTATACTGTAAGTCATGAAATCATTTGTCCGACTCAGCATCAGCATAATGATGATCGGTATGAGCCTGGGAAATGCGCTTGCCCAGCCTTATGGCAAAGGGGTGTATGGTGCAAATGTTCCGTATGGCAGCCAAACCAGCTTAACAATCGCAACCAACGGTAATGTCACAATACCTATCACACCCGTCGAGACCGGCACGCTCGGCACCGGCTCGAGCATCGTCACGGTTACTTCAACCGATGTCGTCGGCTACAAACTCTACGTTAAAGCCGAATCTAGTACTAATATGGTCAATGGTGCTGCCACCTTACCGGCTAGTGCCAATGGCTCACCAGCCGCACTTGCCACCAATACCTGGGGCTATAACACTGATGGATCTAGTAACTTTGTCGGGATGAGCCTCGCGAATGCACTGATCAAAACCGCCACTGGCCCCTATAGCGGTGGGGACAATACAACTGTCACTTATGGGGTCAAGGTAGATAATAGTAAGCCAGCCGGTAATTACACCTCGACGGTGACCTATACTGCCGTCCCACAAACTGACTAGCGCAATGAGCGGGCTTTAATACCCCGGTGACGTCGTCGGTAGATGAGTACGCCGAGCAGTATGATTACCCCAACCAACCCCAGCATTGCCCACACCGGGAGATATACCACGTACCGCGTTGGTACTGCTTGAACCATGCCAGGAAAACTAGCCTGCCCTGCGACTTGATATAACCCAGGCCAGGGCGGCAGCTCGAATTGCTTCGATAGAGTGCGAATCGTCCCGGGCAACAATAGCCCTGTGAGCTGGGTACTCAGCTCCTGGCGAGTCAGCACATTTTGCAGCTTGAGTCGGGTATCGACATCATAATGTGAATTGCCTTGATTGATTAGACGCAAATCATAATTAACTGATCGATCTAAGCTCAGGCCCACCATCTCTACCCCCAACACCTTACCGCTGCGCTTGATTTCACCAGCCACCTCGAGGTACACCAGCGAGGCGACCCGCTTGACCTCACGAATCACGTCGCTATTTTCGGCCGGTTCACCAGCAACGAAGAGTGCGAAATAGTAACCTCCGGGCGAGGCGTTATTCGGAATCGCAATCGAATAGGCGGCTTCACGCTGCTCACCCGGACCAAGTACCAGCTCAGGTTCACTAAAGCGCACCCAATCCGTCTTCTCCCCTTGCTCAAATCGATAGTCATACTGCTCGTTCGTCACCGCAAACTGCTCGGCACTGAGGCGAATAGTCAGTGGCCGCGTACCCGAATTACGAATCTCAAGCTTATCGGCCTTGGTTTCGCCGGGCGTAATCACCGGACGAGTGCGCAATGGCAGCACTCGCAAACTCTCATCGGCCGCCCGCGACTGCATCGGCACAAGCGCCAGCCCAGCAATCAGCAGCAGCCAGGTGAGACGGCGCATCAAGCCTCGCGTTTTGTCAGCGTTACTTGGATGTCACTTATGACATTAATGTAATGGCGAACCGCAAAAGCCCGAGCCTCTTCGCTGCGACTGGCCCACTCGGGCGCGAAGGCGTACCCATACGAGAAATCAAAGTCGGCCGTCACTCTATAATGATCGAGCCCATTGTCGCGCAACCACTGTTGGTTAAAATACAGAAAAGTCGCTTCAGAGATGGCTCGTGTGTGCGTCGGATCCTGCCAGGCCCGCATACTTGAGTAGTATGGCGCGATGATCATACACTGCGCGCCCGGTTTCATGATGCGATGCAGCTCATTCATAAAAGCAATTAGGTCGGAGGTATGCTCGATATAATGACTGACATGAGCTTCATCAACCGAGTTGTTCTTGAAGGGCCACGGAAATACCTCCAGGTCATGAACAATATCGACACCCTTGCCAGGCGCGATATCGACGCCGGTAAAGCCTTCACGTTTATTCTGTCCGCAGGCGATATCGAGCTTCAGGACTTTGGGCGCTTTTTTCGAAGATGTATTTGTCGTCATATCTGTCTATCCTACCAAACTATGTCATTCACGACATCATAGTGACCAACTTTAACACGAGTATCGCAGGCAAATTTATATCCTAGCGCGCCAGCTTTTTCAAAAAAATGTAGATCCTGTGTGTAGACTCGCGAGCCACGCCCCGGCTCATAACTCTGCTCGGTTTTGAACCATTTCCCCTTATCAAGACGATCATCTTTGAAGATATCGAGCTTCCAGAGATTAAAGCCCATACCCAGGCCATTCGCTGGCTGCACTGTATCAGGCCGAGGAATCTGTGGGATAAAGTTCTTCGGCATCACTGCCGGATCTCCATAGATCATCGGCTGACCCTCCTCACCTTTCGTCCAATATAACCCACCGATGACGTCATACTTATCCATATTTTCATACAAGCGCAGCAGCCCGTCGGGTGGCGGCATATTATCTTCTTCGACCGTCAGGATATATTTCCACTGGGCGAGATCTGGGTTTTGCAAGATCTGCTCAATCATGGAGTTATAGGCGGCGCCGACCTCGAGCCCGATCGCAAACATCGGTCCGATCACTTTTTGATTCATCGGCCGCATCATATTCATCCAGCTCTGCACGACTTTCGCCGGGATCTGCCCGCGGGTGGGGCAAATGATGATCGTCGACAAGTCCTGATAGGTTTTGCCTTTCTCGAGCCGGCCGACCGTCGCATCGCTGCCGTTATGCGCTCCCTCATAATGCGGTAAAACTATCTGCGGCTTCATAACCCCCACCTTATCACACCTAGTAGGTATATTGATTATTCATGATGATATGCGGGATAAAAACGGCGGTGGCGTTAGCTCGGTTGACTTGTCCGCCCGATATATTATTCGGCAGGGCTGTGGTTGTAGCTGAGTAGATTGCATTCCAGTAGTTACCATGTGGCATAGAGGTATTACCGCTGGTAGTCGAGACCCCCCAGTAGCCCGATCGCACTTGGCTATTCATATAGCTCTGACCGATAAATGACATCGCCGTCGATGCGCCCGACGTATTGACGAGCACTGCAAAGACATAATCCTCACCCTGCGAGAAGGCTGGAGCACTGGACCACTGGCTGGAATGGAACGACATCCAGCGATTACCGAAGTAATGCGGATAAAGACTCATCGTAGTATTTGACCCAAATGTCGTCGTGGCTGAGTTGACAAGTGTCAGCACCGTATTAGCAGTCGCGACCGGCTGGTAGATACCGATTGAAACCGTAGTAGTGTGGGCCGCCAGCGTCTGCGTAGATGAGGCGCCGCTTGAGGCCGTACCGGAGATATTCATCAGCCACGTCGAAGCGGTCATGTTACCAGCAAAAAGATCATTTTCTTGATTCAAGCGCTGAAAAAAGAGCGTTCTGACCGGCACAGCCAAAGTCGCCGAAGTACCACGATCCATGTTTTGATAGCGGCTCAGAGTTTGCTCAGCACCACCTCCGGCACCAGCTGAAATCGTCACCGTCGCCGACTGGCCATTGACCGACTGCGAGAGCGTGACATTATTACCGCCAGCCAGCACCAGCTGACTCTGAACGGGGCCCGTAGTACCCGAGGTATTGCCGATGTTGCTCATCCCGCCGGTGAAGCCGCCACCGCCACCGCCAGCCGAGATGGTGATAGTCGCACTCGACGCATTAATCGACTGCGAGAGCGTGACATTATTGCCACCAGCGAAAGCCAACTGCACGGCTGAGCCATTGATGGTACCACTGGTACCACTAGTATTCCCGAGGTTGCTCATACCAAAGCTATTCGAACCGCCCGCACCGCCGGCTCCGGCCGAGATGGTAATCGTATTCCCGCCCGCCCCGGTAGACTGCGAGAGCGTGACATTATTACCACCGGCAAATATCAGCTGATTCGTAACCGTGCCGCTGGTTCCAGCGCTGTTACCGCCAGTCGAGATACCAGCCGACAGGCCAGCGCCACCGGCACCACCAGAAATCGAAATAGTGGCCGAGCCAGCCGTCGTCGATTGGCTAAGAGTAATGTTGTTCCCGCCGACAAAAACGACCTGATTCGAAACGGTACCCGAAGTACCGGACGTATTACCGCCCGTACTCATGCCGAAATTAACTGGTATATAACTCATCGTATGGTTCGCTCAATACTTAAATTATATACCACGCACTCGTACCATCCGACACCAGCATAAGACACTGATATTGGATCCGAATCACCTGGCTCGTTTGACCATCGATGGTGTCAGCACCAGCCCGGTTAATCGTCACAGCATTGGCGCTGGAGTCAGTTTTTTTAATGTAATAGCGTTGACCGCCTTTACCAGAAGCCGCGGGCAAGGTATAGGTAATCGTACCGCCAGCACAGTTGGCGAGAGCGATAACATTCGCAGTTGTGAGGGTATACGAACCAGTCGTATCGACTCGCGTCGCCTTGGCCACAGCCTCCAGCACACCGCTCGTCGGCAGCGTGACATTCGTCGTACCGGTCGAGGTAATGGTGATCGCTGAAGTGCCGGATGTCGTCAGATTACCAGCCAGGGACAAGGTGGACGTGCCACCAGTGATCGTCACGCTTCCCGCTGTCAGTGTCAGGGTGCGCTTAGTGGTGCCGCCGCCCAGCTGCCAGCCATCGGCGTTATTAAGATAATCCTGACCTGCTGCATTTTGTGTAGCCATTATTCACCCATCCTAACTAATCGCAATGCTGCTAATATTACTTATAGATGATACACCATGTAATGCTGGCTCGGTAATCTCAACTTGCAAATAATAGGCAAATACTAAGGTAAAGCTGACGTTGGTTGAAATCACCGTCTGACCAGCCTGGATATTATTCACCTTACTCTCTGTCCAGGGGCTGCCGTCCTGCGGATCGGTGTAACTAACGATAGGTGCATCACGGGGATACGAGGTGGAGTTGAACATATAGTTTGCATTTGGCGTGATTGAGGCAGACTGCAAGACCGTACCGCTATCCTGCGTCTGAAGCTGAAATTTTATCGTCGCCCCACTGCCACCGTTGCCATAGAGGCCAGCCAATACCTCAACCACATTGATCTTATTGGCTGTACCAGTTGCTAAATTGCCAAACGCGTACCAGTCTGTCTGGCCGACTGTACTCGAGGATACATAGTCACCCGTGACCGGGCCATTTTCATCGACGCAGTCCCAATTCGCTGTCGGCCCGCCGGTTCGTGACCAAGCCACCGATTGGCCGTTAGCAGTTGGCTGCAGGAGCTTGATCTGTCCCGGTCCTGGAAAATGATTTTGATAGTTGCCAGAGTCATCGTTGATTGCGATGTCATCAAAGTAGGCCACATGACCATTATCAGAACAGTTCGAACCGATTCCCAGTACATTCAGGCCGTTGGCGATCGTGGAACGATACGAACCTTGAAGTCGTCCGTCAATTCTCAAATCACCAACACAATTCACCCCATCGGTCATGTCGGCCGAAAACTCAACCATATACCAACGATTTGCGACAAGAGCCGTCGATGAAGTCACTGACGTGCCCGAGCCGCCCGCGACACCAACGTTGATCGTTAGTGCAGCCTGCAAGGTTACGGCGATGTAATTTGATCCGGAAGTCGTACCGAGCGTACAAATATTCGTTCCATAACCGGTCGGGGCTGTATTGGTCTTGAGATAAAAGCGTACAAAGTATTTGCCTCGGGTTGGGCTCGCTAAAAAACGCCGAGAGGCTGTCGGCCCGCCAAAAATAAAAGTTTGAAAATACATCGCTCGCGAATCGGCCCCAGAGCGCCCTGTCGTCATGCCGATCACGGTACTCTGAGGTGTCGCCAGCGAGTCCATTTCGTAGTTCGTCGCAGCATTATTAACTTCAAAGCCAATTGTCAGCAATCGTGCCATTAGACGTAGGTAATACTCCCTATAGAGCTATAAACTTCCCATTCTGTATCGGCTGTGATGCAGACCAACACCACCGAATCACGTCGATGCGTCGAAGCCAGATAACCGCCAGTCCCAGTGGTGGTAGTTGCGTTCCCAAAGTAAATGACCTCACTAGCGTTCTGGGCCAGTTTCCAGCCTCCAGCTCCCTGACCAGCAATCGCTACCGTATCACCAACCGCTGCCGTGGTCGGTAAGGTCACCGTCACCAGCGATGCGTTATTGGTGATGTAGCCCGTGTTAACCGCGGCCGCCTGCGAGGTACCAGTCACCGTAGTCCAGCTAAGAGATGTGGCAGGTGCCCAGGTCGTTACGCCGGATCCATTGGTTTGCAAAAACTCATTAGCGTTCCCGTCGGTAGTCGGTAATGTCATCGACCAAGTCCCAGCAGCTGCCGCAGCCTGTAATGTCACTGTCCCCGAGCTACTGCCATCAAGCGAGATCTTAGGAGTAGTCTCCGTTGTGCCCGCGACAATATGGAATCGACCGTTCATAGCGAACGTGTCAGCAGCTTCCCGCACAAGCGCAACATCACCATTCAGTTGAAAACCACCGAGACCAAAATCGATATAGTCAGTGCCGCTATCACTCTCCAGCCTAAAAAGCGGGTTGGCCTGCGACGGGCTCCCCTTCAATAATAAAGCGTTATAGTCGCCCTGGGCCGTAATTTTTACCGTGGGGTCAACACTAGCCTGATACTCAAAGCCGGTCGCGCCAGCAAAACTGCCACCGTTATTATATTGCAGCTGTTTGGTCGAGCCGCCCGGCGAACCACTACCTCCCGCGCCCCAGCTCGGCAAACCACCGGTGACTTTCAGTACATCATTCGTCGAACCAATCGGCAGGCGCGTAAATGCCCCTGAACTATTGCGGTAATAGATATCCCCTGTCGCCCCCGAGGCATCATCATACATGGCGATCGTCTTGCGAATCGTGCCGGTGGTAATCGTAAAGTAGAGCGTATCACTATTGAACTCCAGCGCCCCAGCTTCAGCGCTCGAGAGCAGGGTGCCAGAAGTGAATTTTAGCGGAGCGGTACCGGCGGTGGCGGTGCCAGCGCGAATGGTAATAGTTTTATGACCACCATTGGCCGCATTATCGGTACCGGTATCATAGTGTTCCTTTTGGAGAAATTGATTGAGAATATCTCCCCATACACCATCATCACCATTGACTGTTGGCAAACGCTGTTCGGTCATACCCTATCCACCAGCTGGATAGATATATTCAGTTTCCTCATGCAAAAACCCAAACACCCTCCGAATAATGTGCTTATACTTGTCTATATTGTATGATTATATACAGTTCATAGCTAGAGAAAGACAAGCTGATAATAGCTCATCAAGCTATGTAGTTGGGCGGCTTTTGCAAATAGTGATCTACCTGCACGACGCCTTGCCGCCGCACAAAAGTACGATATGAATAAGGGGTACGCGATGCAACTCGATAAAGTTCTCAGGCAATTTCCACAAGAAGTCTTTGAAAAAGGTCAGGCGATATTTCGGCTAGGTGAAGTGGCAAAACACGGCTACATCGTACTGGACGGCATCGTCAAGATATATATTTGCGATCGGCTAGGCATCGAACGTCGTCTCTTCTCAGCGCATCGCTATGATATGGTGCCATCTGGCTGGCTCGCCGACCCCAGCCGTCCAATGCGCTATCACTACGCGGCCTATGATCGAGTCATACTCGCCCGCATCCAGCCAGCCCAATTTCGTGCCATACTCACACAAGTGCCAGATGCCCTAATCGCCCTCCTCATCGCTCAGGACGATCGCGTCCATCATACCAAGCTTCGAATCGAGACTGTTATTCAGAGTCGAGCCGAAGATAAAGTCGCATACTTCTTCGAGTATCTTTCAGAACGAGTCGCCGACCCGCCCGATACAGATGGCTGGTCTAAAATTGTGGTCGGCCTATCTCACCAAGAGATGAGCGACGCACTCGGCTTAGCCCGCGAAACGACGGCAGCCGCGATTCAATCTCTTGAGAAGAAAGGCTACATCCGCAAAGCCGGACGACAAAAATACTTCATCCATATTGAAGGGCTCAGACACTACATTGATTCGGTCCGCTCGTAACGATTTGGCACAAACTGCTTGCCTCCTTTGCATGCTTGCTTTTCTCGGAGAATAGGGTTATTTTGCAGTCAGCAGAAAAGTAAGTGAAAGGAAATCATAATGAACGAAGTAACCGTCGTTGAGATGGAATCAGTTCGAGACACCGCTTGGTGGCTACTGATCATCCGCGGTATCATTGCGACCCTCTTCGGGATTGCGATCTTGCTCTGGCCAGGACTTACCCTCCTGACAGCAGCTGTGGTATTCGCGCTCTATATTTTGATCTCTGGTGTCATCGACATCGTGACCTCAATCATGAGCATCCGTAAAAATAACACTTGGTGGCTAACTATGCTGCTTGGTATCGTCCAGGTAGCAGCTGGTGCTTACATCGCCCAGCGCCCAGCTATCACGCTGGCTGTGCTCATCCTCGTGATTGGTTTCGTACTGGTCGTGCGTGGATTGTTTGAATTCATTGCGGCTTTCGACTTCCATGGCTCGATGCGTGCCCTTCTGATCGTGGTGGGTATCATCACGGCGGTAGCTGGTGTATTCGTACTCCGTCACCCCCAGACCGGCGGTATCGCCTTTGCTTGGGTGCTCGGTATCTACGGCTTGATCGCTGGCCCTGTCTCGATCGCGCTTGGTATCCAGACCAAACACTGGCAAGACGAACTGGCTAAAGGCAAGAAAAAAGCCTAACCAAACACAAATTCTCAAAAAAAAGACCCGGCTGGGTCTTTTTTTTGTACTCAGGGACCCCCTTGAAAACCTACTTTCTAGAAGTCTTGGTGGCTAACCGTTTCTTTCGCCCACTCCGATGCACCCGCGTACGCCCCCAATGAATCCGGTTCCAGACTCGCTCATGGCCATAATACAGCAGAGTACTGGCCAGATTCGTAAAAATCACAAGAGTCAGCGTGGCATCAAAGCGTCGGGTAATAAACAGAATCACCAGAAAATCCGACGTCAGAACCACGAGCCGAAAAGTGACGGCTTTAAGTAATGATCGTTTGGATTTTTCGTGAAAGCGCATGGTTTGTTTTGCTGGTCAAGTTGATTACTTAAGCACCATACTTTCCGCCACCAAAACCACGCGGGCTAGACTCCGGCTGACGCTTGGGTCGCGACTTTTTTTGACCAAGCTCAGACAAATTCTTCATAGCCGCCGAGACACCGACCACACCTGCCGCCGCCAAACCAATGTGCGCCAGAAAATCTTTCCGGCTCATCTTCTTATTGAGCAAGTCATCTATTGGGTTCTTGCGAGACATATAGTTGTATTATACGCCGCTTATGCTGTTCCGGGCGAGTGGATATCGATAATCGGACGGGTTGCTGTTGGCAATTGATAACGCCGTTTTGGTCCCCGGCGAACAACGTGGGTGACGCGAGCCGTCGACAGATCAATCACGTGATCTTGAGCGGTTTTCGCCTGAGGTGAAGATAACTCACTGCGTGTGAAGCCCCGCTTGGGCTGGCTGAGAGTCGCAGGCGCCAAATCTGCGACCGGCATAAATGCGCGAGAATCAAGCTGAGTAGCAACGAATGGCTGCCGAGCTGATTCGCGGGCGGGAGCCAATGGCTGACTGATAGCTGGCTTTGGTCGTGGAGCCTCGACGGTGCGGCTGGCGTGCGGTCGTCGTTGGCGCCGCAGACGTTGCAGATAGATTAACGCCACACTGCCTTCAAAAAGTATCAGCATTGGTCCCGTAATCATCAGTTGATTATAAGGATCAGGGGTTGGCGTAATCATTGCGCCAATGATAAAACTCGCTGCAATGATTGGCTTTTGAGCTTTCTTGAGGGTTCCAGGTGGTATTGGCCGAATGTGGTCAATAAAGAAAAGAATCACCGGCAACTGGAAGATGGCAGCAGTACCGAGGAGATAGGCTGACAGGAATGAAATGTACTCATTGGTCGTAATCAGTGCACGCACATCACTACCGCCCAGATCCAAGAGGAAGTGCAAAGCGCTCGGCAAACTAATCAGGTAAGCATAGACGATGCCGAGAGCCGCCATACCTAGTGACGCTAGCATAATCATGACTGCCGAGCGAGTCGTGATCTTGCGATGAACCGGCCGAATAAATTGCACCAGCTGGTAAACCGCAGCTGGTAAAGCAACTGCCAAGCCCAACACCAGACTAATAAACATCATGTAGTTTAAGCCGCCGGTTGGCGAAGTAAAATACAGTGTCTCGCCCAGTGGCTTGGTCAGCAAATGAGAAAACGGCTTATACCAGATGAAGCCAGCTAACATACCAACAGCAAACAAAGCGGCCGGTATGCGGAGTCGCTTGCTCAGTTCCTGAAGATGTTCTCGAAACGTTTGCTGTTCGTGTGTCATGTTAGATATATTTACGTTGATTTTTCTTGTTGGACCGAAGCTGGTCAGGCAATTAACACTTACTTTTTGGTCGAAGATTTCTTAGCAGATTTCTTTGGCTCTTCTTCCTCACCAAAGCCCTTTTTGACTTCCTTACCAAAGGTCCCAATACTCCGACCTAGCTCAGGCAATTTGCTCGCGCCAAAAAGCAGAAGCAAAACCAACACGATCAAGATTAATTCCGGGAGACCAATTCCTAATACTTCCACGTTATACCATCCTTTTTATATTCTCTTATTCCCAGGATACCATAACTAGAACAATGCACAAGTATTTTCTACAACAAATTACAGAAATAAGAAAACCCCCGACAGATGACGATGTCATGACATCATCTTCCGTCAGGGGTGGAGGTACTTATGGCAAAGCTGCTATCGCAGGACTCAAGCAACTGGCGAAAGCTCGGTAGCCAGCTTGATTGGGATGCCACCGATCGACACCTGGAGTGTAACTCCAATAATTGGGGTTGAGGGCCTCAACCGCGCTGTACGCATCTCTGAGTGACGGATTGCAATCGATGATGTCACCGACCACGCCGCCTGATGAGAGCCAGGCGTTGTACTCCAGTCGGCTGTCATATCGATGGTCGTAAGACAGGCTGGGTGGGTATAGTGCGAAGGGCGTGATGGGCAGCCAGACGACGCGTACACCCCTGCTCGCCAGTTCGGCGCTCAAGCTCGCAACAGCGTCGATCAATCCCTGAACCGGCTGGTCGACTGCCAAATCATTGATTCCACCCGACACTATGACCATACCGACGTTGTTATCACAAACGTCTAGCTGCCGCAAAAGACGGGCGCCGATGTTGTATTCCGGGTTGACTGCCGTGAATCCAGCACCGCCCTTTGCAGTGTTGTAGGCGATAGAACCAATCGGCAACTGCATGTATTGCGGCCACTGACCAACCAGTGAATCGCCAGCGTAGATGACGACCCGAGGGCCAGGGATTGAACAAGTCAGCTCTGGCGGTGTCGTTGTGAGGGTCGTGGATGATCCAGTTATCGATGGCGATGTCATACAGGCTGTGGCGAACATCGCCAGTAGGACTGTCACCATCATGACGAACAGCCAACGATGCTTCATGAGTGAACTCATATCGAAACCTTTCGGATCGGGCTGGAAGGTGCGGATTGGTCGAGTAACCAAGCATGACTACGTTACATACATTAAGCAACTATGTCAAGATGCGGGCTAGCTGCGAGAGCTTATAAATGACCTTTTGGGCTATTGAGCGGCCGATGCTTCATCGAGACTGCGTTGCAGGTTCGCTGCATCGTTATCGAGTTTGTCGGCATCAGTTCGGGCCTTTTGTGCATCCTCGCGCATGTTACGAATCTGAGCCTCGAGTTCACTCGCCTGACGATCGAGCTCATCAGCCCGCTGACGTTGGCTCTGGGCTTGTTCGCGTAATGTATCTGGGTTCATGCTGTACTCCATAGCGCAGTGGATCACTGCATTAATTATGACTCACCGTCATTCTACCAAGAAAAACGCCCGCAGCAGGGTTGCTACAAGGCGGAATTAATTAGATTTTACGAGCTAGTGAGCCGCAATCGAGTCGACAATGCTAGGCGCGAGGGTTATTGGCGTCTGCGCAGGCCTCTGAGCCGTCATAGTACAGACTCATACAGATAACGTGCCCACCTTCGTGACCGATGATCTGTTGGTTTGTGACATAGGCAGAGTCAACTACGATATCGAAGCTACACACAACGACACATGTCCAGCTAGTGAAAGCGGCATATCCAACCGGCGGGGTCCCCACATGCCAGGTGACATTGTTCCCCCGAGGAATCGATGCAGGCTCCCAAACGGCAGCAATGGTCTGATTGAGTGGGCTTGAGGCTGGCCCGCTTGTAGGTGGCGCGCTAGCACAGGCCGCAAAGAGCACCATCATTATCATGATTGCCGGGATTCGGATCCTCATCACAAGGCCTTTCAACTGAGGTGCGGTTGGCTAAGTTGCCAACTGTGATGATTGTAACCTACTTATGCTTAATTGATGAAATGCACGAAAAGAAATACCCACAGCGATAAAGCTATGGGTAGGAAATATTAGTCACGACGCAAACGATCCAAAGCGCGTTCGAGGGCGTGTGGCTTCTCGTGATAGGTATGCGGCACGAGCGTCTGTCGGTGACACTCGTGAGCAATCTCATGCATGACGGCATGACAGTCGTCATCGGTCTCTATGAAAGTCGGCCCCAGGATGGTACAAGCCGGCGGCTCGTCACCATCGAGGTTGACGGCCACTGGGATGACCCAACCACGCATCAACTGCATGGTGCCGGCCTTCAGCGGCTGCATATGGATGCGCTCGCTGTAGAAGATGTCGCGCGACGCGCTGGGGGCGATAGCCAGCAGCCGTCCACCTGGTTCGAGAAACTCGGCCAACTCCAGCTTGGTCAGCTCATTACTGGTGCGCACCAAGTCATCCGGAAATTTCTTGTTGCGAACCGTCGGCGTAGTCGGAAAACTCAAAGCCACGTTGGCGAACATCTGAATAGCCTCGACAGCCGGCATGAAAAACTCGTCTTCGCGGATGTAGAGCTGGGTCGTCGTGATGCCACGACTGATTACCAGGGCGGTCCGCTGCGTGAACTCAAGGGCGCTCAACCAGCGCTCGATCTCCAATCGCAAGGCACCCGCCACCAAAGCGATGTCGATGATGTTGCTGTGATTGGTGATGAGCGTAAAGTTAGTCCGGCCCCGCAGCATCTCCCCTGCCATGAATCGCATCATGTCGCTGTGCTGGCGCCAAGCTTCTGGAATGACTCGAAAATTCTTGTGAGCCTTCGGCCCAAAGGGAGCCAGATCGCGATTCGAAACCGCCACGCTAGGAACCATCGCCGTAGTCAGCCGATGATAGGGTTTTGATGGATCGAAACCCATCGGCAACAGCGGCCCAGTCGTATGGCGACTGCCTAGCTCAGCGAGCAACGGGTAGACCGCTTGAGAGTTGAACTGCTCGAGGCGGGTCTGCAACTCCCGTCGGCGAGAGGCGTAGCTCGTCATGTCGACTCCATTCATAGTAGGTACAAGAACGGACTATATTATCCCAGATTAGCTCCAGATTACAAAGACCCTACCACGATCACGCGCAAAGCATACAGACTCACTTGACGCTGAGGACTATAATAGTAATGCACTCATTTTTACATGGAAAAACCATAATTCAATCTCAAAGAGAGCCAAAGTCGAACCATCGACACAGATATATGACTACTCAATTCAGTCCTGATTATTCCCACGCAGTCGACCAGCTTGCTACTTCCCAGCTGGCGGAGCAAGATTACGCTACCCTTTTACAGCAGTCCAAAAGTATCGCTCGCAGACTAGATGTCCCTCAGTCGCTTCAGGAGACAGTCTTCCAGCTCCTCGCCCAGCTCCATCAGCACGACCAAAAAACCGCCAAAGAGTGCTTGCAGGCTCTCCCGCTGGCCCTCAAAGTTGCTCAAATCTACAGTCAATTCTACTCGCAGCCCGTGAACCTCAGCTACGTTTGGTCAGCGGCTATCCTGCACGATATCGGCAAAACTCACATACCTCAGTCGTTGATCACCAAAAGTAATCGTGGCCTTGAGTGGACCGACGCCGACCGAGAGCAGATGATGCATCATGTTCAAGCTGGCTATACTATCGCACGAGCTCATCATCTACCTACTCCGGTCTGTCGAGCCATTGCCGAACACCATCATAAACAGCTAGGCGTCTCATACGGCATGAATCCCCAGCTCAATGATATCGAACGCATCATCCGCGACAGTATCGCCATCGCCGACTTTACCGACGCCGACCTGAACCGTACCAATTGCCGTAATGCCACCAAGAACCGCCAGCAACGACTGGCAGAAATCATTGATGATATTATCTTTGTTTTTAATGACTATACGTATGGAAACCTATTGGCTCAGCTGACTTTCCAGCAGCTGGCGCAGCCAGCCTACGCTTTTCGCTAGACTGATAGCCATTATCCACTCTGCAGATTTTCGGACTATACTGACAGTATGGGTCCAATCGTTCTGCTAGCCATTGTCATCTTCGGCCTGATCATCCTGGGTATTATTGTAGCTTTTAGCCCGACACTGATTCTGACGCAAGTTGCGATCTTAACGCGCTCAAAGCGGCCAATTCTTGATTCGGCCGCCCTGATAAGCGGTATTTTAGTGCCGATTGTTATTTATGGGGCTCTAGCCTATCTGTTTGTCGACCAAATCACGACCTTCCAACTACCGTCACCACGAACTACCATTGCTAGCTTGCCTTTCATCGATGTCCTGGCTGGCGCACTGCTCCTTGTAGCCGGCCTGCGCTTACGTCGACCCCGCCAAGCTCAGCGTGCAGCGGCTGAGGCCGAACAACCCCACAAACTCATGAGCCCAAAAGCTCTCTTTGCCTTCGGCCTCATTAAGATGGCAACCAGCCTGAGTAGTATCGCTGCGATTCTGATTGGCGTGCAGTTTATTGAAAGTTATATTACCGGCAATGTCTGGCAGGCTATGGCTCTGATTGGCTTCATGGTGATTTCGATCTTCCCATTTTTGCTGATTGCCTCACTTCAAGCCTACTTCCCACATGTCTTCCAGCGCGTGAAATCCTCATCCGACCGCGTGGCCCAGCTCGACTGGATCAGTATCCTGAGCTGGATGCTGATTCTGGCCGGTACCGGCTTCGTCGCCTCGGGCTTACTCAATCTCTAAACCCATACAAGATGATCAAACAATTAAAAATGGCTGGGATAGTGGGATAGCGACTTCGCCTCCTCCGCTCGCAGCTGCTCGAAACAAGTTTCTGCGCGGTTACGGTTCGAATACCCTCAAGCGCTAGGCCAATGTTAAAACCCAGCTTTCACTGGGCTTTAACATTGGCTGGGATGGTAGGATTCGAACCTACGATCTCCTGTGCCAGAAACAGGCGCCTTACCACTTGGCCACATCCCAATAGTTATTCAGTTTTTTCAGAGCTCGATTTTTTTCAATTTGTACCGAGAAATTATACCTGATTTAGTGACATTTGACCAGGTATTTATCCAAGAGATTGCCCCCGCACAACGCTGTGCGGGGGCTTGTATCATCCGCTCATTAGGCGGCGAGCGTGAGATGCGGTCCCGACTCGAGCTGGTCGAGAACACCATCGACATATCTGTGCAGCGCTCGATGCCAGATGACCCCCAGGTGCTCAGCCCAACCATCGACTAGCTCGATGCCATGGCTGCGCGTCAGGCCAGCCCGAATGAGCAAGCGGTGGAGAAAGGCTGGTGCCAGTACGACGTTGTGGGCGCCGGACACCGTCGAGGCGAACCACGGCACCACCAGCTCGTCCATCACCGAGAAAAGTGAGTAGACGTTATCGGCCGTGAACGACTGATCCTCACGCAGCTCATGCAGATAGCGCGAGTGAGCAGCCATCGTACGAATCGCCGGCAACCAACTCAGAATCTGACCGAGATTTGCCAGCCGGGTGCCATGAAATGGTGCACCGAAGGCAATCACCGCCACGACCAGCCCAGAGAAATACTTGCCGTGATGCAGGGCATGCAAGGCACCCTGGCTGTGGCCGACCAAGATATAGCGCCGTTCTGGATTCGGCAGAAACACCTTAGTAGCCAGCTCGTCCGAAGCATCCTCCAGATGGCCGAGACCAAGCTTGGGAATTGCTAAGATGACAACGTCATAGCCGCGAGCCTCAAAGACTCGTGCCAGCGGCCGGTACACGCAAGCCGCTAGCTGAGGGCAGAATGTACCCATGTAGATCACAACCGTGGTGTTTTCGAGTGGAGTAGCTGCTGACTCGGACACGATTCCCCCTTTCCGAGTCTCGGGTTTGGATTTTGAAGTACGCGCTTGGGTTACACGAAAGCGTTACGGCCATCCTACGCCGGCCCGAACGGAAATACTAGTGCGGTCTAGCTCTCCCAGATTGAATCTGGCATAATAAGCCACAGCTTCGACTCTGGAGGAGAAATCATGAGGCTTCGTACCTTCATACGTCAGGCCGCGCGTAGTCGCGTTCGGCCTGGTACCGCCGTACTTATCGGCCTTGGTGTGTCACAAGTCGCCAATCTCGCCACCACCATCTACTTGCATCGCCAGTTGGCTCATCGTGCCCTCGAGCTCGATCCACGGTTGGCGCGCACCTGCGAGCTGATCGTTCGCTGTTCGACCGGCATGGTCCCGCTCGAATGGGCGGCCATCCATCAGCAGCACCACGCCCATACGGATGAGCCGGGTGATCCCCACTCACCACTCATCGAGGGACTCTATGAGGTGCAAGCCCATAACGTTCGTCTCTATAAGGAAGCCAAGGACACTCCGGATGTCCAACGACGGCTTCAAGTTTTGACCAAGAACAATCCCGGCCAGCTCGACTGGTTGAGTGGTGGTCGCGGGCTGGCCATCGGTATCGGCACCGCAATCGTTGTCTTTGGGCCAATTCCAGGCCTGATCATCTCACTGGTCCATTGGCCGGTTTACATCGGCCAGAGTGCCAGCGTGAATGGCGTCGGACACGCCGGCATGGACGCTGTCACGATGAAGCAGCAGAATCTCCGGTCACGCGTTCTGTGGCGGATAGCTCAGCGCTTCGGTTATCGCAACTTCGACACGCCGGACACGAGCTGGAACCTGCCGCCCCTCGCCTTTGCCACAGCTGGGGAGGGTTACCATAACAACCACCATGCACAGCCCGAATCACCGACTTTCGCCCTCCAGCCGGGTGAGCTTGACCTGGGTTGGGTAGTGATCAAGGCGCTGCAGCGACGTCAGCTGGTGACAATTCGCGAGTCGGAGCTCACGAGTCCCAGCTAAACCATTGGGGATTTCGATACGTCGAGATCCCCAAATTTTTTACTTTATAAATTGCTTGTGCTAGTATCAAGCCAAGTAACCTAATAGGTCTTATAATGCCCAAGAAAAAGAAAACTCTAACAAAATCATCACGCACTCCACAGTCAAAAACTGGTAGCCTTAAGTCATTTAAGCTCAAGCCGTGGCATATCCTGACAGGTATCGCCCTGTTTGTCGTTGGTGGGTTTGTGGTGGCTTTTTCGCAAGCGGCAACCCAAACTCAAGGCCGGATAGCTCAAGACAAAGTCCTGATAAGCTTCGAGGATACGAGTCAGCCAGTGGTACTATCAGCTCCACTCGGGGCTGAGCCAAGTTTTTCGCTCGCCCCACAGACAATTGACGTTACAACCGATGGGACTATCTACTGCCTGCCTGCTAATGCAACTGAGGGACAAACTGGGCAATTACCCACCGCTAAACTTAAGGACCTCAAAGCCTTTTTAGCCCAACAAGCGCCTATCCAACTACCTGAAGCGCAAACTGATGCCGTTGTAGCGACTCAGACCGCCAGCTTCCGCACAGCCGACGGCGGGCCACTTCAAACTGTTGTTACTAAAGATGTAACGAATATCAATAATTCGCTCGGAAAGCTGAAGAATAGTCTAGAAAAAGCTTGCACAAATGCCAATAAGCCAATGAAGCGAGCTGGTAAGCCCAGCTTTAATCAAAAGCCAGACGTACCAACTGCATCACCTGAAGCGATTAGTCGGCTGATTATCCCAACCGCACATGCGGCGATTCAAGACCCCTGGACTCAGGCTTTTGACGCCAAGCTGAAAGCTTTGGTCGGCGAATACCGTGCCCAAAATTCTAAACAGGTTGCCTGGGAACAAACTTGTTTGCTCAATATGTCGCTCTGGTGGTCACAGAGTATGGCTGATCGCTACGGTCTACGACACATTTCGACAGTGCAATCGTATACCGATACTGCCGTATTTTTCTGCGCAAACCTCGGTAGCTTTGGCTTCGCCCTTGGTGAAAATGTTGGTTGGGTACCGCTAGCGGCTAGCTATCCAACTCCTGAGGCTGCGGCTCAAAAATTATTCGACACCTACAAGGCCAGCCCGGAACATAATGCCAATATGCTTGATCCGCGCTGGAATCGCTGGGGCACAACCTCAGTTCTGACGAATGACAGGAATAATGTCTACAATACGCAAGAATTCTTGATGATTAATTCGAATTATCAAAAGACTAAGTAGCTAAACTATCAGCATCGAATCGCCATAGGACAGGAAGCGATACTCGCCTTTCAAAGCGTGACGATAGCTGAGAAGTAGCAAATCCTGGCCAGTAAAAGCCGCGGCCAGCTGAATAACTGTGGAGTCTGGCGCGTGAAAATTCGTGAGTAGCACATCGACGAGCTTAAATTTGTAGCCGGGATGTATAAAGATGTCGGCTTCACCAGTAAGATTCTGCGTTATAGCCTGCTGGATATCCTGAGCCGCATATTCTAACGCCCGAGTGACAGTCGTGCCAACCGCCACAACTCGTCGACCTTCTAGTTTAGCCTGCTGGATCTCATGACCGGTGGCTACCGGGATGTCATAATACTCCTCATGCATCTTGTGCGCTGCAACATCGTCAGTCCGAATTGGCAGAAACGTACCGCGTCCGACGTGGAGCGTAAGTGACACGACCTTCACGCCTTTGGCATGGATCTTTTCGAGTAACTCTTCGGTGAGATTGAGCGACGCGGTCGGGGCCGCGACCGAGCCGGTATTGGCTGCAAACACTGTCTGGTAACGTTCACGATCGGCCCGACTGGCTGCCCGCCGAATATAGGGTGGTAGTGGCGTGGCTCCATACTCAATAGCTATCGCCTCCAGCGGTTGCGGGCTCGATACAATCGCCTGTCCGCCGTCAATAATTTGCGCTACCCGCAGCTCATGCTGACCAATAGTCAGCTTGTCGCCGACCCTCAGTTTGCCGCGATAAACGACCTGGGCTTGCCCGCTTGGCAATGTGTGGGCGTGACGTTCGGTCAGCATTAATTCGCGCTGCCGACCATCCGGCAGCTTAGCCTTGAGCCGGGCCGGCAAGACTTTAGTTGTATTCAGCACTAGCACATCACCGGCGTGTAAATAATCAATCAAATCTGTATACCGTCGATCGGCAAGTTCACCAGTTGCTCGATCAACAACCAGTAAGCGTGATGCGCCACGTTTTTTCGGCGGCTCCTGAGCAATCCTCTCAGGTGGCAAATCATAGAACTCAGCCATACTAAAACTCAGTGAGGTCGGGACGATTTTCGGCAGTTTTTTCAATCGAGCTCTGACGGCGCCAATCTCGAATCTTGGCGTGATTCCCGCCTAGCAACTCTTCCGGTACTGTCATCCCGCGAAATTCCTGAGGCCGCGTATAGTGTGCGTACTCCAGCAGACCCTGAGAGAAGCTTTCATCTTCACTCGACCGGGCATCACCCAGCACTCCCGGTAGCAAGCGCACCACACTGTCGGCGATTGCCATGGCTGGTATTTCGCCACCGGTCATAACAAAATCACCGAGTGATATTTCTTCATCAACTATCGACAAAATGCGCTCATCAAAGCCCTCGTAGTGACCACAAAGAATAATTAGGCCCGACTCGCGAGCCAAGCGCTTCGCATCGACTTGGGCGTACCGCTTACCGCGTGGCGTCATCATCAGCACCTTAGCTGCCGGATTCGATAGCTTGCACTGCTCGACAGCTGCAAACATTGGCTCTGGCTTTAAGAGCATCCCAGCACCGCCACCGTAGGGTGTATCGTCAACTTGCTGGCGCGGGCCAATGCCAAAGTCGCGCAAATTCACTACCCGAAACTCGACCGCACCAGCCTCGCGAGCCTTATGCAGCATCGAATGATCAAGCATCTGCTCAAACACTTCGGGAAAGAGAGTGATAATATCGATTTTCATAGCATTTAATATCAAGTCATTACATTGACAAATCTGTAAAATTTTAGCATAATACGCACATTCTGTCCACGTACCTAGGAGTCGTTCCGTGTCACAGGCCCGCAGTAAGTTCACCCCCGAACAGTCACGCGAATATCGGCGTTGGCTCAAGCACCTGGAGGCCATGGTAGCACTTGAATACCAACCGACAGGCGAGGCGAAGTGGGTCGTGCGCTGCCCCGCCTGCCAGACACCCAACCGAACTCACCACCCACCAATCGCAAAATACCACGCAGCCGACTGCCGCTGGCTGCAAGCCTGGCTGACCATTCCCCGACCAGTTCGGGAACAATGTCAACGCAAATGGAATCAACTTTCACCCAGCGAACAACGCGCCAAGCGTCAGCTACCATAATCTCCGCCGGTCCTACTTTTATAGGACCGGCCTCCTTTATTTTTATTGCGCGTCGCTGTACTAGAGATCCATATCGAGGTCATCAAGCCCCTCGCGAGCCTTGGCTTTGATCGCCTCGACGTCTTCATCGGGTTTGGACGAGGTCGAGGCTTCAGGCTCATCGACGGCTTCAGCATCGGCCACAGCTTTTGGCTCAGGGGGAGTGACTGGCGAGCTACCATCTTCCTCACCTTCAACATCGACTATCTTCAGATTATACCGAGCGTCATCCTTGGCGCCGAGAACGCGTAAGAGAGTCCGAATCGCCTTCGCGGTGGCGCCACCTTTGCCGATAATCTTACCCATATCTTCTTGGTTTACTGTCAGCTTTAGTAAAACGCCCCGCTCATCAACAGTGCGCTCTATCACAACTTCATCTGGGTGATCGACAATATTTTTTACGACATACTCTATGAATTGCTGATCATGTTCGGCCATATCTGAATCCTCCTAGCGCGGCTGTGTTACTGTAAGTACCGCTTATGCTGCATTGTACAGCCTTACGTCAGATTTGCCAAAACAAAACGCCCCCAGTGAGAGGCGTTATCATGTGTTGAGATGCTTAGCTTAGGCTTCGGCTTGAGTCGCCGCTTCGGCCGCATCGGCGGCAGCTTCTTGAGCTGGCGCATCAGGCGTAGCTTCGGCTGGTGCGGCGGCTTCGGCCTGATCAGCTGCTTCTTCTGCAACTTCAGCTGTAGCTGCTTCTTTCACTTCAGGCTCTTTCTTTGGTGCTCGCTGTTTCTGGGCAACCTTAGCCCAAGCTGGAAGTTCAATGCCTTCGCGCACCATCAGCTTGAGGACCGTGTTCGATGGCTGAGCACCCTGCCCGACACGACGAGTGATTCCCTCTTTGTCCATCACTAAGGTCTTGGTGTGTGGGTCATAGTGGCCGAGAACTTCGACAAACTTACCGGTCGCAGCCCGAGCTTTTTCGGCAGCAACGATGCGGTAGGTAGCGTGTTTTGAGCGGCCGGTGCGGGCCAAGCGGATTACGAGCATGAAAAATTAACTTCTCTGATTAGTATTAGTATGTCTTGTGACGCAATACACTGCTTGAATACAGTGCGAATGGACTTTAGTTTACAGGTTTCTGCTCAGATTGTCAACAGATTAGACGTTCAGTATATTACCTGACCGTCAGGGCTTCAGCCGCCTGCAAATCAACAGCGATAACCGTCGAAGCTGCCTTGGGTGTCGTTGTAATACCGTACAGCGCATCAGCACTCAGCATCGTCTCGTGATTATGGGTGATCACCAAGAGCTGCGAGTGACGCGCTAACTGCTTGAGCGTCTCCGTAAAGAGTTGAGCATTCGCATCATCAAGCGCGGCATCAACCTCATCGAGAACTACAAACGGGCTTGGATTGACCGACAGTATCGCGGCTAGCAGCGCAATCGCCGCGAGAGCCCGCTCACCGCCCGAGAGCGAGCTGAGTAACTCTACTCGCTTACCCGGTGGTTTGGCGGTAATCTCGATGCCATATTCATCATCCTCATACCGGGTCAGCTCCAAGGCAGCGGTACCACCTCGAAAGAGCCGGGCAAATTGCTTAGCGTACTCAGCATTAATCCGCGCAAAATTCTTCTCAAACGTAGTTTGGATCCGACGCTCGAGCTCAGTCAACACTTTACGTAGATTCTTGACTCCCACTTCCATATCAGTGGCTTGAGCCTCGAGATAGCTCACTCGATCGGCAAGTTCAGTATGGGCTTGGACTAGCGCCTCATCGACTTCGCCAATTACCTCGATTTCGGCTTCAACTCGGGTAATATCACGCTCATCAACTACTTCCACCTGATCGCTGGCTCGTGCGGCGACGTGCCAAGCCGCCGCCTGATCACGCAGCGCTTGCTCAGCCCGCTCGTTCTCCTGAAACGCGTTTTCTAAACCAGCCAACTCCGCCTGAGCGTCCTCCACTACGCGCGCGGCAGCATCAACCGCATGCGCCAAGGCCACCTGCTCATCGGTAGTCCCACCAGCCGTGAGCTCCGTTAGCTCAGCGCGCAGTGTCACTGCCTGGCCATCAAGGGCATCGCGACGCTTCGTGAGTCCTCGCAGCTCGGCCACGTGTTTGCTGCGCTCCTGGGGCGAATCCTGGTGGGCCTCACGAGTTTCAGCGAGTCGAGCTTGCAGCTCAATCTCCTCGCGCTCGAGAGCATGAATGTCTAACTCAATCGACCGCACCTTAATAATTTCTGTCGTTTGCTGCTCAACGATGTCTTCGCGCCGAGCAATCTCACGGCTAATTTGCTGCTGCAATTTGGCAATTTCCAGCGGGACTGCCGTCAAGTCGGATTCACTGGCTAGCTTTACCGAACGAATCAACTTGTGTAGAGCTAGACGCATCGCCGCCGGCTGTAACGGCTTATCGGACTGCAAATCCTGAACCAGCAGACGAGCTAACCCCAGCGCTTGCGCTAAATACGAATTCCGCTGATTTGAACGTAGTTTGGCACGTAAGCGTGTCAGCTGCTTCGTAAAGCCTTCAATATTCTTGTTATGGGCGGCGATCCGATCGGCGTATTGCTCACTGGCCGCAACTTGCTTAATGAGTTTTTTCCGAAACTCCGCCAACCGACTGTCAATTTGCTTGAGCTGATCCTTTAGCTCCACCGGGCGGGTGCCTTGCTGGCGCTGGAGCTGGTCCAGCATCTGCAGCTGAGCTTGGATGGTGGCGATTTGTTCGGCGAGTGCCGTCCGTTCGCTATCGATCTGGCTCAATTGCTCGAGCAGCTGGGCTTGTTTGGCGGAGTTATCAGCCGAGCTGCTCGCTAAAGCCTGAGCCTCGGCCTGGCGCTGTTTCAAGGTTTTCTCTGACTGACGTAATTTCTGCTGCCACTCTTTTTGGCTCTGCTTGGCAGCCGCCCGATCAGTCCGTAAGCGCTGCAGCTGGCTGCCAATATATTGTGATCGCAAGGCTCGCAGTTGCGCCGTTAGCTGAGCATGCCGGGCCAAGCGATCGACTTGCAGCGCCAGGGCATCCCGCTCAGGCATCAATTGACCTACCTCATCGCGCAAAGCCGTAGCGCGCTCCTCAGCTCGAGCCAACTTACGCAGCGTATCGGCTCGCTCAAGCTCAAAAGCTCGAATGCCACTTGCCTCTTCGAACAATAGTTTACGTTCTGCCGGACTGGCGATAATTAACGAATCAATCATACCCTGACCAATCACCGTGTAACTAGAGGCACCGAAGCCCGCCTGTGCGAGAATCTTCATCAGATCCTTCACTAAGACTTTGCGTCCGCCTAGGCGATATTCAGTTTCACCTGACCGATAGAGTCGACGCGAGACGATCAGTTGATCAACGCCGAGTTCAGTCTCGCCAGTCTTACCTTCCAGGGTCATAACTACTTCAGCCATACTGGCCTTGGCTTTGCCGCCCTCACTACCGGAGTAAATTAGCTCTTCACTCTTGCGTGCCCGCAGGTCACGACTATTTTGCGCGCCCAAAACCCACTGAATGGCTTCGGCCACATTGCTCTTGCCGGAGCCATTCGGACCGACAATCGCCACCACGCCGGGCTTAAAATCAAACTTCACCCGGCCGGCAAACGATTTAAAGCCGGCGATTTCTAAACGGCGCAAATACAATAACTCACCCTCATTAGTACTTACGCTCTATTGTACGGCTACCTGGAGGCCAGGAGCAAGGCTAGGGCTGTCGCTCGATGTCATCCGGCTGCACCACGATGAGCCCAAGTTCAGCCCCAACTCGCACAACTGCCACTGGATGAACCGACTTATTTGCCACCACCTCATGATCACTGTCGGGATTAGCTTCGAACTCATGAGCCGGAAGTATATATAGCAAGCTATCCGTAAAAGGCACCTCTCCCCGCGCCATGGCTTCAGTCAGAGCTGGTGAGAACTCGACTGTCCGTCCATCTTCGCTGCGAAACGGTTTAAGGGCATAGGTCTGTCCCCCATTCGGGTTGGCGTCACGAAAACGGTGCTCGATCAATGCATGAGTCAATCCACCTTTCAGGCGTGTAGTGGCATAAACCCGCTTGCGGCTTTCTTCTTGATGTGAATACTGTGGGTCGAGCGCATCCCATGCATCCACATCTGGCATTCCGGCATCACGACGGTATTCATTATCTTGCATACCGTGGTATACATATTTTCCCTCTAGATCGAGTAACTTCAGTAAGCTATAGGTCTGCTCAGGATCACTCGATCTCAAATCAAGAACTGGATAACCGTGTTCACTCGTATCCGCATCTACTTTCTGGCCCGATTTGTGCTCCCATGCCTGGACTTTACCAAGTAGCTCTTGATAGCCTGACTGACGCTCGGCTAAAGTCCGTAAATCATCTTGAGTTTCTGCAGCCCCATCAAGCTTATTATCTGATACTTCTGGCTGCTGCCTGTCAGATTCCAGCATCAGAAACTACCGCTTACGCGGCTTGTAGCTTTTGAGAGCTTCAGTCGCCGCCGCCTGCTGAGCGTTTTGTTTGGAGTTACCCTGACCTTTGCCACAGAGTTTGGTACCGATATACACACCGATCGTGAAAATTTTCTCGTGATCGGGGCCTTCTTCGCTCAAGAGCTCGTAGTGCGGGGTTACACCATCTTTCTCCTGCGCCAGTTCTTGGAAACGACTCTTGGCATCAATGTAGCTGCCATTTTCGAGAATTTGCTCAAGCTGAGAGATGATGTGCTTGGTAATAAACGCCGCCGCCGCATCGTAACCCTTATCCATATAGATCGCGCCGATAATCGCTTCAACCATGTTCGCCAGCAGCGCCATGCGGGTTCGACCACCGCTCTTGGCTTCACCGCGACTCATCAGCAGGTACTGACCAATATCAAGCCGTTCAGCCACATCCGCTAAACTCTCGGTTTTCACCAATGCGCTGCGCCAGGCCGTCATCTCCCCTTCGGGGTTATCAAAATTGCGGAACAAATAATCAGTCACGACGAGCTCAAGCACAGCATCACCAAGAAATTCCAGACGCTCATTATGATTAATCTGGTGTTTCTTATGCTCGTTGATATAGCTGCGGTGAGTAAAGGCTTCACGATACAGCTCTTCGTTATCAAACTTAAGCTCAAGGATGGCTTCTATGGCCGCGCGGTCACGTAAAGTTATGGTCATGCGAGTTGTCTCTGTTCGATTATAGCAAGCGAACGCTCCATCAGGTTCTTCAAATCCTTATATTCGAGCACTTGTTGGGCAGTTTTTGCCGGGAACCAGCGGGCGCCAACGATACCTTCACTTTCTTCGACGACGATTGGCTCTTCGGGGTCATTGGCTTCGATCAAAAATATATAGGTTGTCATAAAGATGAGCTTACCCTCAAAACGATAGAAAAAATGCACTTTATCAAGCTTTTCGTGAATGCGCGTATTATGCAGACCAGTTTCTTCACCGATTTCGCGCAAGGCAGTTTGCTCCAATGTTTCGCCACTTTCGACGTGGCCTTTCGGAACACTCCAGCGCCCCTTGAGATCTTCGATTAAAAGAAACTCTACACCCTTATCGGTACTGCGAAAGACAACGCCACCGGCCGA
Organism: Candidatus Saccharimonadota bacterium; assembly: GCA_046350755.1. Lineage (GTDB taxonomy): Bacteria > Patescibacteriota > Saccharimonadia > CAILAD01 > CAZDEK01. Next base: position 292,728 of record JAXLZV010000001.1, read on the forward strand.
GTATTCACGGACGGCTTTATTATTCTTTCGCCTGCCACCATCGCCGTTACGACCGCGCGTTTGTGAGCGCGGCTGCGTCTTTGGCGATTGAGCCTGATTAGTTGTCGGACGAGTGGCTGTCTGGGTCGGATTCGTGGTCGTCGACGCTATCGACTGAGTCGACTTGCGGCGGCGCGACCGGCGCCTTCCGTTGTGCAGGCGTTTTGGCTTTTTGGCCTGTGCTGGCTGACTGCTCTCGCTGGACTTTGTGGTCTTCGGTTGGGTCATAAAATTCGCTTTGTCGGTAAATGGTACCAAGCACACCGTTGATAAAACGGCTGGAGTTGTCACCACCGAAGCTCTTGGCGAGCTCGACGGCCTCATTGATCACTACCTTCGGTGGAACTTCACGCTTAATGTGAAGCTCGTAGATCGCCAGGCGCAAGATCGCAAGATCCATCTTCGCAATTTGCTCGAGTGGCCACTCGGGCGCAGCTGGAGTAATCAGCGCGTCGGCCTCGGCCTGGTGCTTATGAGCGCCTTGCACGAGATCTCGTGTGAAGCTATCATCTTCCATCGTATCTTTATAGACTGCCAGATTGCGCTCGAGAATCTCGTCTAAATCTGCGGTCAAACCTTCAATACCCGAACGGGTACGAAACTCGTATTCGTAGAGCGTTTGCAGGGCAATGACGCGGGCTAGATGACGGTTGGAAGACATGGTGTGGTGCGAGTGGTGACCTTAAATGTGCTTATGTAATAGTTTAGCGTGTTGAGCCGATTCGCGCGACCCCTTTTTGGGCGGCTTTGTAGAGCCGGCGCGGGATTGTCAGGCCACTTTCTGGCTCGGTGATGAGCTGGGTGCTTTTGAGGGCATCGTGACTGCGGCGCTGACCTTTCGTGGCCTTCGACGTACGCTTCTTGGGTACTGCCATATTCCGATTCTCTCCTTGTGAAGTGAAATTAGTGGTATTCCACGCGTGCATGAAAACGTGCTGTTAGGTCGCAAAGTTAGGCCAGATAGCCTTCAAAACAAACTTTTTGTCCGTTAATGCATTCGCATGTTCCGGGTAATTGTAACAGATTAGAGGAGGATTGGCAAGGGTGATAATTGAAAAAAGAACGCCCGCGCTCTCTACCTCCGAAGAAGTAGAAATACGCGGACGTGAGCGGTCGACCAGCTAGGTCAGCCGCCAGCAGGGGGAGAATCCGACGCTTCGGCGTAGGCCTTGGTGAGACGCTGGATCTCCGACGAGGCCTTACTGACCTCGATGGCCCCGGGTTCCCCCGACTTGGCCGGCACGGCGAAGAACTCGCCAGGTGCCAACTGGGTGCCGGTGGTGGCGGTGAGGAGCCGTGAAAGTCGCAGCCACTCGGCCTGATAGCGCGCCAGCTCGAGAGCCTTGGCGTCATCGCTGAGCTTGTCCTCACGGATGCGAGTCTCGAGCAGCGTGTTCGGGAACACCGCGAGTGCGGCAGTCTCGAGCGTGTCGCCCTGGCGTGCCTGAAGGATGATCGTGTGGTCGTAGACCGCACTGATGTCCTCGGCATGCTTCACCTCGCTGGGACGTCCATCGATGAAGAAGATGAACATCACGGCCGTGAAGACGATGAGCGCGAGAACGATCAGCCCTCGCCACAGCTTGCCGGAACGAGGGGTGTCCTCAATCGGCTGCGCACGGCTCTTGAGCGGCGACTTGCCGGAAGTCGACCCACCCTTGCTGGGGGCGGGAGGATCTTGTGTGACGGACGACATGGCGTCCCCTTTCGTGCAGGTTCATGCGGAGGTGCAAGACCAAATTGTTATACCATAACACTGAAATAAAATCAATAGCTTCGCTGAAGCTAATCAGTCACAACAAAATTTACCAATCGGTCAGGTACCGTGATGACCTTGATAATTCTCAGCCCCTGGGTCCAGCCGTGCTGATCATCCTGTCGCCGAGCCTCTTCTTCAAGGGCGCCTGGCAGTTTGCCGGCCTCGTAAACAAACTCACCGCGCAACTTACCATTCACCTGGACAGCAATAGTTACCACACTTTCAGCGGCCAATTTTTCTTGATAAGTAGGCCAGCGCTCTAGGTGCACGCTTTCGGTCTGCCCTAAAGCCTGCCATATTTCCTCAGCGGCGTGCGGCGCAAACGGCGCAAACACGCGTGCAAACGTCAGTGCTGCCGCTTGCCACTCATCAGGCTCAATCACACCCTCTCGACTATCTATGGCAGCTTGATTCACAAATTCCATCATCGCCGAAATCGCCGTATTAAACTTAGCCGCCGACAAATCATCACCGACTTTGCGCACCAAGCGATGTAGGCTGCCCGTCAAGGCCGCTCCCCGGGCCGCATCAAGCTGAGCCGGCGTATACGGGCTCCCAAAAGTTGCAACGGCCTTCAGCATAAACCTATAGGTACCTTCAAAGCGGCGCGGATCCCATGGGCCACCGTCTTCCCAAGGCCCCATGAACATCAGGTACAACCGGACAGCATCAGCGCCATATTTCTCAACATACTGCTCCGGATTGACCACATTCCCTTTCGACTTACTCATCTTATTGCCATCCGGCCCCAAAATCATGCCCTGATTGATGAGCTTCGTGAACGGCTCCTCGAACTGAATAAGCTTCTGATCATGCAAGAATTTCGTCACAAAGCGGGCGTACAACAGGTGTAGAATCGCATGTTCAACACCCCCCATATAACGATCAACTGGCAACCATGTCTTCACCGCTTCGGGATCAAACGGCCCTTTATCATAGCTAGGGTTAGGATAGCGTAAGAAGTACCAGCTCGAATCAACAAATGTATCCATCGTATCGGTCTCACGGCGGGCTTTGGCAGAGCCACATTGCGGGCAATCGACGCGCACGAAATCCGGATGCGTCAGCAGTGGCGACCGACCAGTTTTATCAAAGGCTTGACCAGTTGGCAGAATAACCGGCAGATCCGATTCGGCTACCGGTACAACGCCACACTCTTCACAATAAATCATTGGGATCGGAGCCCCCCAATAACGTTGACGGGATATCAGCCAATCACGCAAACGATAATTGATCGTCGCTTGGCCGAGTTTGGCTTGCTGTAACCAGGCAATAATATCTTGCTGAGCTTGTTTAACCGACAAGCTATCAAACTGTCCGGAATTCACCAGTCGACCGCCACCAACGTAGGCAGCTTCGTGTACGTCACCACCAGAAATCACTTCAACGATCGGTAAATCATACTTCTTGGCAAAGGCCCAATCTCGCTCATCATGCGCTGGTACCGCCATGATGGCCCCCGTACCATAACCCATCAGCACATAATCGGCGATCCAAACCGGCACCTTCTGCCCACTGGCTGGATTCACCACATAACTACCGGTGAAAACGCCCGTCTTTTCTTTGGCTTCCATGCGCGCTACGTCAGTTCGGGTGCCAGCCCATTCGACATACTGTTCGACCGCCAGTTGCTGGTCTTGGGTAGTTAACTCAGCAACGAGCGGATGCTCTGGCGCAATTACCATGAAAGTTGCCCCAAATACCGTATCGGGACGAGTCGTAAAAACCTCAAGGGTATGTTTGGTCGCACCATACACCTTAAACATCAGCTTGGCACCCTCGCTGCGCCCTATCCAATTGCGCTGCTGTTGCTTGACGCGCTCAGGCCAATCGAGCTGATCAAGATCATTCAAGAGCCGATCAGCGTAATCGGTAATCGTAAAATACCACTGCTTGAGCTTCTTGCGCTCGACAGTTGTTCCGCAGCGCTCACACTCACCATGTACGACCTGCTCGTTAGCGAGCACAGTTTGACAGCTTGGACACCAATTAACGAGGCCATCCCGATGCACCGCCTTGCCGGCCTTATAGAGCTGCAAAAATAACCACTGCGTCCAGCGATAATACTCAGGACTCGAGGTATTAATCTCACGCTCTAGATCATACATACCGCCCATACGTACATACTCGTCATGAAAGTTGGCGACGTTCTTGGCGGTCCATTCATCGGCTGGGATACCATTCTTGATGGCGGCATTTTCCGCCGGCAGACCAAAAGCATCGTACCCAAGTGGCTGCAAGACATCCCGACCACGCATCCGGGCAAATCGGCCCAGGGTATCAGCCGGAGCAAAATTATACCAGTGACCAACATGCAAATTGCCCGATGGGTACGGGAACATCACGAGATTATAATAGGGATCTTTCGGCGCCGTCGGCGTCTTGTAAATTCCCGTCTTCGCCCAAACCGCCTGCCATTTTGGCTCGGCAATATTCGGGTCGTATTTCTGTCCATCACTCATGCGCGTATTATACCCGATTATCAGGAGTGAAGCGATCTGGGTGGGTCGTTATTGTACTGGCGCGCGATACCAACCGGCTGCAAATAAGCTCGCAGATTACTGACTAGTCACGAAGTTGTCGAACGTAATTCTTTCCGGTTTACTTACACACACCATACCAAGTACAGGTGGTACTTATGGTGAGTTGGATAGCATCCCCAGCATTGCGCCCATCAGCAGTCAGTGGCTGAATGTAGATTTTCTGCTGACCCGTCGCGAGGTGCCAGATAGTCGTGCTGGTAGTGGTGGTTGTACGATCAAAGCCGCTATTGACACGGACCCGGTATTTAACTGCCCCCTCAACTGGCTGCCAGCTTACCAGTGAGCGATTAATAAAGAGAAATGAGCCTACTACCGAGCTACTAATTGCTGCCTTCTGGCTACCAGCAGTTCGACGCGATTTAAGATCAACACTATCGTTGAACGAAGGGGTAGCAGTCGGAGTGGCCGATGGCGATGCTTGAGCAGCCTCACCTGTCCTGCTCGAACCGCTCGTGCTAGGCTGAGCAGCCTTCGGATTGGTGGGTGTAACGGTGCGACTAGTTGGCGTACTATTGGCGGCCGCACTGGTGCCATTTGTGCCGGGTCCGGTGGGGGCGGGTGCAATTGGAACTGGTGCCACAGGCGGCACAGTTGATGCTGTATTGCCCCAACTGTAGGCTTTTGTGCCATCAGTATTCCATTGTGGCTGAATCATCTTAATTCGATCCCATGGTATATGCGTCATGCTCGAATAATCGCCAGCTGGTAATCCCGCCCGCGTATAAACATTGCGGCCAGTCCGGTCAAATTCCATGCCAAAGCCAAAGGTGAGCGAGGTGTCGTTGGCGTAAGCACCATATTTCTGCAGAGCTTTCGCCACCATCTTCTCAAAAGCCGTAATGCCTGGGAGTGCATCGACATTGACCGCAGGATCAAGCTGTATGCGCGAACCTATCGGCATGCAGGTCGATTGATTTGTAGTTACTCCATCACTATAAAGTGCCGGGTAGAAAGGAACTCCCTGGCAAGTGGTACCAGTGGCGAAGGTCAGCGCGTGATCAATCACGCCAGCTTCCACCTCATAGGTACGGATCATCCCTCCGGCTAGTCCAGCTACGTTTGTTCCGCCACCAACACCATTACCGTCCAAGCTCGCAATACCGGCTGATGCCGGGCAGTAATTCGCATTCACAAAATTCACAACCCACGAGCAATCCTTCCATATCCAATAATCATAAACTTTGCGGGTACTATGATCGATGATGGTGACATGACCATCACTCCCCTGTTGACCGTACACACCATAAGGGATCGGGACGAGTGTATTGGTGATCTCATCGCAGGTGTAGACATAGCAAAAGACCTTAACTTTCGGCGAGCTTCCATCCACATCAAATACTGGCACTGACCAAGTTAGTTGGGAAAGATTGGCGGGCGGACCTGCGGCCTGTATGCGAGTCTGTCCATCAGCGCGATATTGCACATCGGCAGGAATTGCCTGATTGAGTGGTGAATCTGCCGAAAACAACCGACCTGCTTGGGCGCCAGTTGCAGGATTCCACGTATAGGTTGCCGAACCGGCCCGGGAAGTAAGCACAAGTGAACCGACTAGCAATGCCAACACTATGCATATCAACGCCGTAAGTGCACGAAAGCGCGGAATTGGAATTTTTTTACGACTGGCTGGGACTGGCTGGGACTTTTTTGGTAAAGTTTGGCGACTTGCCCTCATAGCCCTTATGCTACCCGAAACAGATCACTTACGCCAGTTAATGATCGAGTCGCGTGAAGATCGCCCAATAATTGGCGTATTCTAATAATTTCGCCTCGTCGACGAGATCGGGGCCAGTGGTATGTACCGGATCATGAACTAAAAATTGCCGTGTTGCCGCTAACCAGCCAGCAATAACCACCTGGTGATTCTCGCTATTTTTCGAAAACCCACTGCGCACACTCAGCAGCACCGGCGATTGACCCTGTAAAGACGTGCGGAGGGCGAGAAGCAGCTTCTCAGAATTCTCGCGGATATTTTTTTCGGCATCAATCTGGCTACGTACTAAATGCATCTGCAAGTCACTATAGCCTTCATGTTCGGCAAAATACTGCGGGTCCTGAGAGGGCGCTGTCCAATTACGACGCCAGGCCAACAAGCCATAACTCGTCAGCACCCGGACCTGTCCGGGGTGCCACCAATCATTGTGATCGTTGATCGCATGGTAGCTCTCAGCTCGCCGAAATATTTCTTCAGCCGGAATGCCGTGACTCAGAAAATATTCTAGAATCATCTCGAGACTAGCGAGACCGCAACGTTGCCGTGGCTCCATCAGGTGTACGCTTAAGAGTTCAGGATCTTCCTGCCAGGAGTGCTTGAGCTGTAAACGAATATCGCTCATATACCAAATGATTTTTTCTTTTTGCGCTTCCAAGCCTTCGACTGACGAACCAGCTCTCGGCCCGGGTGGTGCCCAGGTGCCAGCAAGATTCGGCTTGTTTCCTCAGTAAAGACGCCATTTTGCGAGCCTTTGACGAGTATGTAGTCATTCGCCTGAACGTGCTTCTTGAGATAGTGTCCGGCCTCGTAAGGGGTGCGAAAAATCTTCACCTTGGGCTTGTCCATGCCAGCCTCGATCGCCGCTGGTGCCAAATACTGACCAGCTACCTTACCAACGGTCACTAACATGTCGAGCTGGCTCTTGGCTGCATATCTGCCAATCTCACGATGCAAATCGGCGCTAAAATCACCAAGCTCATTCATGCTTCCCAGCACCGCTACCCGACTACGTGCCGGCAACTGCTGCAGCGTGTCGAGCGCGGCTTTGACTGCGGCTGGACTTGAGTTATAGCTATCGTCGAGTAGCACTGCGTCGTTGACAGCTGGCAGGCGGCGCATCCGACCGACCGGTGACTCAATCGCCTGCAACCCGCGCGTTATCACCTTGTCGGACAATCCGAGCTCACGACCAACGGTAGCGGCAGCCAGGACCGCACTCAAACCATGCTGTGCTATCAGGCGTGTCTTAATCGGTAGTTTCTTCCGATCGAGCACTAGGTCGAAGGTCAGGTAGCCGGCTGGCGTCCGCGTCACACGTTCGGCACGGACAAAACCATGCTGCAAACCAAAACCGTGTGTCTGCTTTTTGCGCTCCATCACGCTCCGGACCAGCTCAAAATCGGCATTATACAGAACGGTGTCAGCCAACGATGCCAAAGCCACAGCATCATCGCGCAATTGCTCGACCGATGCAAAGCGCTCCATATGGGCTGGGCTGACACCAGTCAAAACGCACAGTGTCGGCTTGAGTAGCTCAACCCAAGGCGTCATCATCGCCCGTTCGTCTTCAGCTATTTCGATCACTAAGACATCATACGGATAGTCAGCCAGACTGAGCTTAATATCGGCAAAGATCTTGCGCCACGCCGCTGGACTGGTGTTCCGATCTGGTGACTTGAGACCGAATATCGCCAGCGGCACACCAGTCTCGGTGTTGTAACTATCCTCAGAATAGCCGACTTTCTTGCCGGCCGCTTCCAATAGTGTACCAATCGCCACCTTAGTACTGGTCTTTCCTACCGTGCCGGTCACCGTGATAATCATCAAATCACGCGATGCCAGTAACTGACGGACGTATTTCCTTAAGCGCGCCACGACGACTCGGCTGGCGAGGCGCTTAATCATTCGTAATGACCTGATTCATATGTATGTAATTCTACCACCTCGGGCCGTGAAAATGCGCGCTGCGCGAGGTGTTCGATCAATGCCGCATAGTCATAGCCGATGGCCGCTGCAGCTTGCGGCAAGAGACTGACGCCAGTTAAGCCAGGTAAAGTATTTGTCTCCAGTACCCATAGCCGGTTTCGGCCCAGAATAAAATCAGTCCGGCTATAATCACGACAGCCAAGTGCCCGATGCGCGGCCAAAGCTGCTCGCTGCACCGCCGCGCTAACCGATTCACTCAACGGCGCGGGTGTTATCTCCTCAGTCGCATCCGGTGTGTATTTTGCTAAGTAATCAAAAAACTTTGCCTCACGCGGTCGAATCATCGTCGGCGGCAGAGCAAATGCTCCCTGTTCGTCCTCTAGCACACCGCAGGTCAACTCCACGCCTTGCACAAAACGCTGGACGATGAGCTGATCATACTCCACACTCGCGCTTTCCAGCGCTTCAGCTAGTTGCGCGGCTGAAAAACAGATTTTTACTCCGATCGAGCTGCCGGCGGCATTTGGCTTCACCACTACCGGAAAACCATAGGCCGCTATGATTTGCCGAATGAGTCGGGCTCGGGCACTGACCCACTGGGCGCGATTCACAATCGTATAGTCAGGTACCGCCAGTCCGAGTCGTTTAAATACCTGCATCGAGCGGTGCTTATCGAACGCCAAGCGACTGGCCCGCACGCCACTCCCCTGATAGGGTATCGTCGCCTGATCAAGAATGCGCTGCAACTGACCGTCCTCGCCAAACTCACCATGCATCATGATCAGGGCTGCATCAATTAAATACGGTAATCGCCCAACTGCCTCCGCATGAGGGAATTCGATAGTTGGTCGGCCCGACTGATAGTCTTGTGTCGAACTGTGAAGTTGCCACATCGAATCAGCCGTAACGAGAATAGGCGTAATGGTGTATCGATTCGGATCGAGAACTGAGAGAGCATAATCAGCACTGGCCCGCGAGACATCATGCTCACGCGACGGACCACCGATCAATACCCCCAAACGTGGTTGCGCGCTCATATACTCAGATTATAGCGGAATCATCGCTGCGACGCGGACTTTTTCGGGCCTGGAGCTTTGGGTAAACACAGCGCCGCGATACCGAGTAGACTGCGCGGAGCGATAACGCTGACAAGAATCGCTATCACCAGCCAGACCGCCAGCGGAATCCTCAGCATCGCTAACATCGCAATCATAACTATCCAAGCGATCACTATCGCACCCCAGACAGCCGAGCGGATATCACGAGCCTGACGACTATGTGGCTTCTGGAGCCTGTCGAGCTCAAAGAAGTTCAGATACGGTCTCGTCAGCGCCCGAAAGGCTCGCCGTTCGTAGCCGGACTTCTCTGCAAGCACACCAATCCCGGCCACAAATTGCGGCCCGAAGCATGATAGATAGTTTCTGAGGCGAATGTTCATAGTATTAGTATACTGTTTTCAAACTATTTTGGAGTCACCTTTCTACTGTTTGATAGTTCATTCAACCATCGAGATGAGCTGGGCCTGCAAATTGGCCATTTCCCGATCCACTGGCTCCCCACTGAAATCCGTAAGTAATGTCGCCTATCGCCGCCTATACCCTTATCGGAAATACTACGATAATTAACATAGCAATAGAATCAAACAGTAATGATATTTTTCGGAGTTGAGTAAGAAAGTCAATGCGACTAGATAACATAAGTGAATTGTCTCATATCAATTATCTTAGGTTAAACCTATCTATTACGAACTTTCCATCGAAATAGCCATACCATAATTAAGAAAGAGCCCATAGCAAGTAATCCTCTTAGAAAGATAAAACCGCCACTACTCCCAACCCGGGGCAATTGCCCAGAAGCCGGAATAACCGATGGGCCTGCTGTGGGGTTGCCGGAAGAAACAGGTGGCGAAACGATTCCGCTCAGTCGACCAATTGCATTCCCATCACCTTCGACAAACCAAATATTATCATCTAGTCCAGCTACAATACCATTCGGCAAACTAGCATTTGTAGGGATCGAGTACTCAGTAATCACGCCTGATGTCGTTATGCGTGCGACGTTATTACCATTTGACTGTGTAAACCATAAGTTATCATCAGGACCTAACGCGATATAGAAAGATGCGCTATTCGCGGTCGGGATGGGGAACTCAGTCACTACTCCGCTCGTGGTAATCCGACCAATACTGTTACTCGAAGTTTCGGTAAACCACAAGTTGCCATCAGAGCCAGCTGTAATACCTGCAGGGTTCGCACCAGGAGTAGAGATCGGAAACTCTGTGACAACACCGCTAGTTGTGATGCGACCAATGTTATTGCCAAGATATTCCGAAAACCATAAATTCCCATCAGGACCTGAGGTAATAACGGATGGTATCCCGCCTGAAGTAGGAATAGGATATTCGGTTACAACTCCGGCCGTGGTAATGCGACCGATGTTTCCAGCCTGCTCGGTAAACCACAGATTCCCGTCAGGGCCGACTACCAACCCAACTGGAGTGCTATTTGGAGTTAAGACAGGAAACTCTGTGACAACACCGCTAGTTGTGATGCGACCAATGTTATTGCCATTCCCTTCCGTAAACCACAAATTACCATCGGGGCCAGTCACTATAGTTATTGGATAGCTGCTATTAGTGGGTAGCGAGAATTCAGTCATCAACCCTGAAGATGTGACACGCCCTATCTGATTGCCATTACTTTCCGTAAACCACAAATTACCATCGGGGCCAGTCGTTATAATACCTAGCCCACAAGATGGTGTGGGAACAGAAAACTCCGAGAAGGTCGGTGCAGCTAGTGTGTGAACTGGTGAAATCACCGTAATAATGGCAATCACGAAACAAATTGAGATGACTTTAGTCGTACTCAGAGAAAAGTGAGAAAGCATAACAGAATTGTCTCACTGGACAATCAGGAATGCAAAAACCGGTATCCCATTTACTTACGGATTGGACGTAGTGTGACTACTATCGAACACCCGGCGTTGGGAAAGTTTCCGTACGCCTTGTAGCCTGTCGTGAGGTGCGATTGCGGATGATGCCGGCCGCTGGCACGACGGTAAATGCGAGTGCGGCCGCCAAGAACAGCCAGAGGTTCTCTCCGGTATTCGCGAGGCCGGTGCCCGTCGAACTAGCGGTGGTCGCCAGCCCAACTGGATCGACGATGATGCCGTTCTCCGCACCATCATCATCCAGGGATCCGCCATCAGTGATGGAGTACGTGAGCTTAAGGGCATGATGGCCGTTCAGAGTCGTCTCGGTGATAACAGCGCCAGGAATGTCTGAGAATGTCTGAACACTCGAGTGATACTTCCGGGCTGTCACTTGGTTCGGGAGCAGATCAGTCTCAAAGGTGAGATTGACCACCTGCGTCGAGCCCGTGGGCGCAGTCATGGTGAAGTTCACCAGGCCAAGTGGATACATCTGACCAGTATCTGTCTTGGGTAGCGAGCTAGCTGCCGTGGCACTCAGAGCTGTAATACTCGTACCATCCCCTGTCTGCAGCTGGATGTCTGGCGAGCCACCTGGCTGATTCACCGTCTTGGTGGTGATGGGAAGTTCGAGGCGGCCGATGTTGTTAGTTCCCGCTTCAGCGAACCAGATATTGTCTTGGCCGGCGGCAACAACAAAGGTCGAGCTACCGGGGCTTGGTATCGAGTATTCGGTAATGACTCCAGCTGCGTTAATACGACCTACATTATTGCCAATAATTTCCGCGAACCACATATTACCATCAATTCCGGTAGTTATAAATCCTGGAGCAGAGCTCGATGTAGGCACAGGATACTCAGTGATTGTGCCGGCTGGTGTTATACGTCCAATATTATTGCCAGTATTCTCTGTGAACCATAGATTGCCGTCAGAGCCACTCGTTATACCAGCTGGGAAACTAGTGAGTGTTGGCGTTGGGAATTCTGTAATACTGCCTGCAGGAGTAATGCGACCAATATTGCTTCCTTCCGCTTCTGTGAACCATAGATTGCCGTCAGAGCCAGCGATAATCCCGAATGGACTGCTCAACTGTGTTGGTATCGGGAATTCGGTGATTACGCCAGAAGTTGTAATCCGACCAATATTGTTTCCCGCTGTTTCTGTGAACCAGAGGTTTCCATCGGGTCCTATGGTGATACCAAGTGGCTCACTGTTAGGGGTTAATATCGAGAATTCTGTAATATCACCACTTGGGGTGATGCGACCAACATTATTGCCTCCCGCCTCTGTGAACCAGAGGTTTCCATCGGGTCCTATGGTGATAAATCTCGATAATGAGCCTGGGGTCGGTATTGCATACTCTGTAATATCACCACTTGGGGTGATGCGACCAACATTGTTGCCTCCCGCCTCTGTGAACCACGTATTACCGTCGGGTCCAGCTACAATACCTGTTGGCATTGCGTTCGGCGTAGATATCGGATACTCCGTAATATCATTCGGCGCAGCTAGCGCCTTACATGGGACTACTACTGCTAGTGCAGCTACGGTAAGTCCAGTTACTATTAGTCGCCAAGTACGCACTACTGTTGAAGACGCTTAAACATAACCAGATTCTCTCATAGCTGCAAAGGAGTGACAATTGTAGCCAAGCAGTTGCCTCATTGATGTGACCGTTCTATGCACATTGAACGGTATTGACAACGGACTCACAAACAGCGAAGACAAGAATAGACACCCGCAAGAGTGCCTATTTGATGTGTTCAATAATTGCCGGTGGAGCTAGGGAGACAGCGGGCTACGCCCTTCCCCCTGCGTTGCTCGGCATGACATGAGGCAAGCATCAGCCTTGCCTGCGCTACTCGTCCGCCGAACTCCACGGCAGTTCTCACACCCCGATTTACCAAAGTAAAAGGCCAGCGCTGAGCTGGTCTTTTACTTTGGTGGACCTTGTGAGTCAGTATTCGCGGTCACGGTTGCATCTGGAAAGGCGAACCATAACCGGATTCAATACGAACGTGAGATGGATCGGGGCGAAGGGATCGTCTGTCGAGGGTGGTTCTGCGGTACACACCCTCTCTACATCTCGCCATCGGCACTTGTCGTCAAATGAGGCCGCAGAGCTTGTAGCTCGATACCGAAGTGGAGAGAAGATCAAGGATCTAGCTGCCAGCTACAAGATTCACCGCTCCACGGTGATGGCGCACCTCCGCAGAGCTGGGGAGCTGAAGCACAAGGGCTGGACCGACGAAACAACGGCCGAAGCCAGGAAGCTCAGAGCTGCCGGCCTAACGATCGTGGAGGTCGCAGCCAGACTTGGACGACCACCGTCGACGGTCCAGAGACGGCTGAACCAGAATTAAATAGAAAAGGGCCCTCGCTTTCGAGGACCCGTGTGCCTAGAGGCGCAGCCCAAGGCATCGTGTCAGATCTTTAGCACGCGCTTGACTTTGGCGAGCTCAGCGCCGGTTCGCTTCCGCTGCCGTGAGCGCTTATCAGCCTCGCGCTTGACGGCGGGTTGCTGCATGAGAGCTTCCTGGCAGAACGCCACGAACAGGTCCTGGGCCAACATGACCCAACCTGAGGCTTCGCGGATCATGCCTTCACTCTCCATGGACAGCTCGGCCCAGTTCGGAAAGGCACGGATCATCTCGACCAGCATGACTCTGGCTTCGTCGATCGTGTCGATCTTCGCTCGGGCGGCGTAGTAGGCGGCGTCTTCGAGGTTCAGCGGCCAGCGCTCCCCGTTCTCCTCAACGAGCGTGTAACTCATGAATACACGCTTCGCCTCCTCCGCCAAGCCATTGAACAGAACGGACGGGGTGTCTGTCATCGTGGGCATTTGCTCCTCCGAACGTCATGCTGACTCTCAGCAGGACGTGGAAAGGAGCAAGTACTTTGCGAACAGCGGAACCCGCACACTTTACCATATTTAATCAATTTTGGGAATACCGCGGGATGCATCAAAGGCGGTTGACGCGCAGCTCACAAACTGAGAAGACGAAAATAGACCCTTGCATAGGGCCTACATCTTGAATATCATCTGTCCTACAGCTTCTGAAAGATGTCAGAAGTCGGGTTTCTATTGGTGTCTTACTGGTGGACGTACTGAGACAGTATTCGCGGTTAGCTGCCTATCTCGAAAACCGAACCATAACCGGTTTTCATCCGAACACGAGATGGGTTGGCGCCAAGGGATCGTCCGTCGAGGCCGTCCAGCCGTCACTCTCTACATCTCGCCATCGGCGCCTGTCGTCAAGTGAAGTGGCCGAGCTCGTAGCTCGATATAGAGGCGGCGAGAAGATCAAAGACCTGGCTGTCAGCTACAAGATCCACCGCTCCACCGTGATGGCACACCTCCGCAAGGCCGGAGAGCTGAAGCACAAGGGGTGGACCGACGAAACCACGGCCGAGGCACGATGGCTCCGGGATGCCGGGCTGACGATCGCGGAGATTGCGGCCAGGCTCGGCCGACCGCCTTCGACGGTGCAGAGGCGGCTGAGTCGGGGTTAATGCATTGAATGGTCCATCATCATCGATGAATCGTAAGTTCCGTAGCCCCAATCTGAATACCAAGCTTCCATACGATCAATCTCAGATGTTTGAGCAGCAATAATGTCACGACCCAGCGCCTTCACTTCCTCATGCTTGGCACGATCGTTGATCAATTCAGCCATCTCTATCGCCCCCTCGTGATGAGGAATCATCTGACGGATGAACTCCTTGTCAAACTCATCCCCCTCTTTATCGCGCAACATCGCAACCATGTGATCCATCGAACCTTCGCTATACATCATCTGAGACTTATCGATCGACTGCGGTTCAGACTTTGCAGTTGCCTGCATCACACCAAACGTCACGCTTGCCCCAACAATGAGACCTACTATTCCAAACAAGATCTGCTCTTTATTCATAATTACTCCCTCCATCTACATTTTGCTACGAACTATGATCCTCGGGCCGCAGCTGCACCCTGCGCAGCAATTGCGCATTCAGTGCGACGACCACGGTGGAAGCACTCATCAAGATTGCTCCCGCCGCGGGCGACAACGTGAGGCCAGCAAATGCGAACACGCCCGCAGCCAACGGGATTGCCATAACGTTGTACCCGGCTCCCCATACAAGGTTCTGCACCATTTTGTTGTAGCTTGCCCGCGAGAGCTTGATCACTCCTACAACTCCACGAGGATCGGATGATGCGAGCACCACACCGGCAGACTCGATCGCAACATCGGTGCCTGCACCGATAGCGAGTCCGACATCTGCGCGAGCAAGAGCCGGTGCGTCGTTCACACCATCTCCCACCATGGCGACTTTTCGGCCACGCCCCATAAGGTCGGACACCGCCCGGTCTTTGTCATCGGGCAGCACCTCAGCAAACACTTCGTCGATCTCGAGCTGTTTGGCGACCGACTCCGCTACTTGCTTAGCGTCGCCAGTAATCATGGCGGAGCGGATACCCAGGCTACGCAGAGTATTGATCGCGCTTTCCGACTCGGGACGAATTGCATCCTCAAGTGCAAACGCACCGACTATCTGCTTGCCACGGATCACATGCAGGACGGCTGCTCCACGAGCGCGCCAGGCATCTGTATGCTTTGCGAGTCCTGCAGGTTCAACCAGCTCCCGTTCATTGAGTAAGGCTGGTCCACCAACAGCCACCTGTGCTCCATCGACTGTCGCCTCTACCCCACGTCCGGTCAGACTGCGAACTCGCGTAGCTTTTCCTCGTGCATCCATCTCCTTAGCTTTCGAAACGATTGCTCGAGCCAGTGGATGCTCACTTTCTGCCTCTACGGCTGAGGCGATCTTGAGAAGCTGCTTCTCGCCAATTCCATGAGTTGCTAGATTGGTAACTCGGTGCTCACCCAGGGTGAGAGTGCCAGTCTTATCAAACAAAACTGTATCGACTGTCCTCATTCGCTCCAGTGCGAGCCGACTCTTCACCAAGATGCCCGCCCGTGCCGACACTGCGGTTGAAACAGCAATAGTCAAAGGAATCGCCAAGCCAAGCGCATGCGGGCAGGCAATCACAAGAACGGTGACCGTGCGCTCAATTGCCGCGTCAACGTTGCCAAGCGCAGTCCATACTACAAAAGTAACCAGGCCAGATATCACAGCAACATAGAAGAGCATCGCGGCAAACCTGTCCGCTAGTACCTGTGCTTTGGACTGCGACTGCTGGGCTTCTTGCACGAGACGCTGGATGCCAGCCAGTGCCGTGTCATCACCAACTGCGGAGACTCGGACTCGGATAGACGAATCTGTAGAGACAGTGCCGGCAACAACACGATCGCCAATGTGCTTGGAGACCGGTCTCGACTCACCCGTTATCATCGACTCATCCAGAGCTGCATCACCTTCAGTAATCTCGCCATCCGCTGGCACACGAGCCCCCGCCCGGACGAGTACAACATCACCGACTATTAGCTGCGCAATACGCACTTTCGTGGGCTCACCATCCTTCCCGATTCGCTCGGCTTCATCTGGCAGCAGCTCCGCAAGAGCCGATAGTGCCCCTTGCGCCTGCCCAATCGCACGCATCTCTAGCCAATGGCCAAGAAGCATGATCGTTACGAGCGTCGCCAACTCAAACCACAGGTCGACATCGATCAGACCCAGAGTGGTTGCAAGCGAAGCCGTGAAAGCAACCAGTAGCCCCATTGAGATGAGCAACATCATTCCCGGCTGACGGGACTTGATCTCATGCCACCCACCCTTTAAGAAGACGGGGCCGCCGTAGAGAAATACAGCTGTACCAAAAAGCGGCGCAATCCATTCATGACCCGGAACCATCGGGGCTGTGTAGCCAAGAAGTTCCTGAAGCATATGACTATAAGCCACGGCGGGCATCGTAAGCAGGAGACAAATCCAGAACTTGCGCCGAAAGACAGCAGGGTCATGTCCTGCATGCTTATCGTGGCTGTGTTCAGCTCCGTCGTGATGATCATGGGAATGGTGATTCATCATGATTTCACCAAGCGATCAACTGCTGCTATTGCCTCATCGAGCTTTTCTCGGCCCGCTACCGAATCACTCCGAACTGCATCCACTACGCAATGATCCAAATGGTCACGCAAAAGCGAAAGCGCTACTCGATCGAGTGCACCGTTAACGGCACTTACCTGGTCGAGAACGTCGATGCAGTATCGATCCTCGTCAACCATCTTGCGTACGCCTCTGATCTGCCCTTCTATTCGCGACAGTCTCTTCAATATTGCCTGTTTGTCAGAGCTGTATCCAGCCATAGCCTTACTCACCTTAACATCTTCACTATACCCCTAGGGGGTATAGTGAAGCAAGGCCTGACTCTATGGAATATAGAATGGCTTGACTCGCAAGCGAGCATGTGTGATGACGAAAACAGGCACCCATAATAGAGTGCCTGTTTGACATGTTCATTAAATCGTGGTGGAGCTAGGGAGACTCGAACTCCCGACCTCTTGCATGCCATGCAAGCGCTCTAGCCAACTGAGCTATAGCCCCTCATAGAACCGCCTCATTGTGCCAGATTTGCGGAGAATTTTCAAGGCAAAAGTAGAACCCCACCCCCTTTCGGGAGTGGGGCATCTGACCGCGGTGGTCAGGAGACGAGAGCGAGCTTCCCCTTGCGGGAGCGCTTGGGCGCAGCCCGTCGTTTGGGGTATGGCGTCTGCTTCGGATTCGGCTTCGACTTGGCAGCCGGTGCTTCCTCGATCGAGGAGACGTCACGCAGACGACCATCGAACTCGTAATCCATCCAGCAGGTCTTGTTACAGAATGCCGGATTGCCCGTGAGGCCGTCGACGTAATCGTACAACGTACGACCAGAAGCGCCGCAAGCGGCACATTCGTGAGCATCAGCCCGCAATTCGCGAACGGTGCGTCGATGCTTGGTCACCGCAACAGCCATGAAGCCTTTGGTTTTGGACAATGTGCCACTTTCTTGATAGAGGTACAAAAACTAACCCTGTTAAAATATACTTTTTGAGGCTATTTGTCAATAATATCTTCACCCACAAGATGAAATCGAGAACTTGCGCGAAATTGTTTTCCAGCCGAGATTTCAAGCTCTCTAGACCAGTTTGGATTGCTATTTGTCAGCTGCCAGCACAACGTGTTTCTGTGTTCGGGCAAGCACTTGAGAACTACCAAAGACCGCGTTGAGTTCGCGCTGCACCCAAGGCTTGAGCCGAGCTTCCACGACAAAAACGAGCTGACCACTGGGTTCTAGCCGAGTATGACTCTCGCGAATCATTGATTCAACAACTTCGCGGCCCCGGTGCGTCGGCGGGTTACTAACAATGAGATCAAACTTTGCTTGCTCATCAAGGTCTTCATAGCCTGGGCTGGCAAGAATTTCGATATTACTGAGCTGGTTATGCAACACGTTGTGACGACTCACCTTCACAGCGCCAACATCGCTATCAAGTCCAATGACTTGTGCCCTCGGACGGTGCGCCGCTAGCCAGACCGACATCGCGCCCCAGCCACAGCCCCAATCCAGGGCTCGTGTGTAGTCGATCGATGCAACCCGCTCTAACAGCAGCCGAGTCCCCTTATCGAGATCCTTTGGTGAAAACAAATCCGGTCGCGTTTCACACTCGACTTTGGTGTGAGCTATCTCGAAACTTACCACGTCAGCTCCTGACCATTGACCTCTATGATTGTATGACCTTCACGGGCATCAAGCTGCTTCAACCGACGAAACACGCCAGCTCGCGACATCGAACTGCGCAGTCGCTCGACAGCCTGGGATTGCTGAAAATTCGTCCGATCGCCCCAGCGCTCAGCGATGCGGCCTTTCAAAATATAACGATCTTTGCCAGCTGGTTCGAGGTACCAATCGACCACGGACTCAACTGGGACATCAATAATCTTATCTGGATCCACCTCGGGCGTAATCTCCGGAGTAACCTGCAGAGTATGTGCTGTAGCAGCCAGCAGCTCTTGCAGTCCCTGATGCTCCTGGGCGGATAATTCGAGCACCTCAGCTATCTTGCATTTGGCCGCTCGAGCGAGTGCTTTGCGTTTAGCTTTGGCGGTCGCGTCATCAATAAAAGCCCGCTTGGACAGCACTACCAGTGTTGGCCGATGAGCTAGCTGTGGGGCATAAGCCACCAGCTCGTCCCGGATAATCTGGTAGCTTTTAGCTACATCCAGATCAGTCGCGTCGACGAGATGGATGAGCACGCGCGTACGTTCAACGTGACGCAAGAAATCGTCACCCAAGCCCTTACCCTCCGATGCGCCTTCGATGAGTCCGGGTATATCGGCGACCACAAACTCAGTCTTATCAAACCGCGCCACCCCAAGATTTGGCACCAGGGTCGTAAAAGCATAATCAGCGATTTTCGGACGAGCTGAAGTAATAACTGATAATAGCGTCGACTTACCGGCATTTGGTAGGCCGACGAGGCCGACATCGGCAATCAGCTTAAGCTCCAACGTCAACTCCTTCTCCCCACCTGGCGCGCCAAGCTCAGCAAATTTAGGGGCTTGAAACGTGCTGGTAGCGAAGTGCGTATTACCCAGACCACCGCGCCCACCCTTGGCAACTATCGCCTCATCACCATCGTGCACTAGATCTGCGAGGATGGTGTCACCGTCACGAACGATCGTACCGGGCGGTACGATAAGCGTCAGATCACCGCCATTCTTGCCGTGACGTTTATTAGTGCCGCCAGCTGTACCAGCTTCGGCTTTCCAGAGAGTTTTAACACGATATTTTGAGAGTGTTGAGCTATTATGACTGGCGCGGACGATGACATTGCCACCATGACCACCGTCACCACCGTCCGGACCACCTTTCGGCTGATGTCGATTACGCAAAAACGAGACACGGCCATCTCCACCGCGCCCGGCTTGTACTTGGGCTGTTGCTCGATCAATAAACATACAATTTTTCGTCTGCGAAACTTTGACAGTATAGCATAAATATGGTTATATTGCACTAGTCTCGTACCTCACGATGAATGCACAAGGGGGATTTCTATGCGTTCATATCAGCCAATCATCCCGCCATACCTAACCACGGCGGTATTTCTCGCAATCCTGGCCTGCGTGGCCTTCGTCATCGTCGTCCTGATGATCGCCCTCACCATCGAGGCAATCAGCTTGCGGCGATCGAGGGACACCATCCCATCAAGCTCGCAACCACCCAGAGAGAGGTGAACTATGTCGACGCTACAAGGGTGCCTGCTCGGTTCGGCGCTATTCATAGCCGGCGTAGTGGCAATCGTGTACGGTACTCGCAAAAGCCTGAATGCCTCCGAGTTGATGGTCGAGGATACGATCCGCATCTTGCGCGACCGGCCAGACATCATCGATCTCGATACCGATCAGAGCTTTCATTCGCACCGAGCAATCGAACACACGTGGCTGATCGTCGCCATTCTCGGCATCATCTGTGCCATCTGCGGCGGCGGGCTCTTTTTCGCCTTCGCCTTCTAACCACAAACCGACCCAAGAGTAATCTTGGGTCGGTCTCTATTTATCTGGATATTAGTAGATGTAGCGGAATGTACTGGCTGGTACTGTGCGGGTCGAAACCCGATTCCAGCCACCATTGTAGTTCATCTCGGAAACCGTTACCGATCCCCCATTCACGCTCTCCACGTAGGCAACGTGACCAAAGCCTCCCCAACCGCCCGAGGTCTGGGCTATGGCACCCGGGCGGGGTGACGAGCCAACGGAGTAGCCTGAGGCGATAGCATTGTAGTACCACTGGCTGGCATTACCCCAGTTTGACGGGACCCGACGGCGACCGGCCACATAGTAGGTACAGTACCCGTATGAATAGCCGTTCGCTCCATAGCTCGCGCTAAACGTTGGACGGCTCTTTGGCGTGGCTGCTGCCACCGCAACGCTACTTTTAACCGGTGCTGGCGCTGCTGGCTGCGGCTTCACACCATCAGGGATGATTAGCTTCTGACCGGCCGTCAGTGGCTTGCCTTCAAGCTGGTTATAGCTATCGATGAGGTTAGCATTTGACTGGAAGCGACTAGCCAGCTCCTCAAGCGTTTCATTACCCGCGGCTGCATACATCAGACCATTAACTGGCAAGATCATGAGCTGGGTACCTGGCTTTAAGACTGCATCAGCTTCGAGGTTATTCGCCCACAGCACGGTGTCGGTAGTGACGCCGAATTTTTGCGCGATGGTTGAGGCAGTATCACCGTTGACCACCACGTAATTGGTGACACTACGACTGGCTGTGCCGCCGCTAGCGATCGGGGCGCGCTTCGTCAAGAACGACTCACCAGTCGTGGCTAACTTAGCTTGTGATGCCACGCTATTAGCGCGCTCTTTCACGTCTGACGCTATCAATGAACTACTTTGTTCAGCGAGTACGGCACCAGCAGCCAACATGGTTGACTGGTCTTCGGCGGCGGCCCCTAAACCACGCGGCTTAGCGCCCGTTAGGCTTTCAGCCTGTATTTTACCGGCCCCAACAATAAAGATAGCACCTGCGGCTACCAGAACGTGGGAAGCGAGACGCCAAGCGCCTCCGGATTGTATTGATTGTTGAATTTTTGCCACGAGTCGGATATCCGACTGGGCTTCACGTTGATTCTCTGCGTTTGGGAGAGTATTTGGCGTGTTTGTATGAGAAGAAGTCTGTGCGACACCAACACCGGCTGGAGCGAAACGCTTCAGTGATGATGGAAGGCTCTGGCTTATTCTACGAATACAGCGCTCCATCGCTTGCAGCTGACAGTGATATGTGTATCTGTTGGGATGTCATATACTCGCTGTTTATCAAGCTTATTACTATCGGGCTCATCGGTCTCTGCTCTTATGAACAGACTGAAGGGCAATCGACCTTTATTATTACGTGTATTTGCCTTCTTATCAGATGAGCTGACAGGAGTTTTGAAAGCAACATGAGGGTTTCTAAGAAGTGTCAGATGAACAATCATCAGTGTCTCCGGCCTCAGGCTTTCAAAAGCTACGTTGGAATACTAGCAGAGGGGTCTGGGTAGTGTCAAACGGCTTACCCTATCTGGTGAACAGGTCTATTTGAGATACTTCTCAATATTCTGCATATGCTCGGCATAGGTTTTGGCAAAGTAGACTTTCTTATCCTTGCCACCGATGAAATAGATGTAATCATTTGAAGTGGCACAGATGGTTGAGGTGATCGCGTCGAGACTCGGATTATTGGTCGGCGTCGGTGGTAAGCCCCTAGCCTTATACGTATTGTAAGGTGAGTCAATCGTCAGATCCTTGGCGGTCGGTACGGTTTTTCCCGTCACATAGTTAATCGTCGGGTCACTCTCAAGCCGCAAACTGGCCGCCAATCGATTGTAGAATACGCCGGCGATCGCCGCGCGATCTTCACTCCGACTTGCCTCCTTTTCAACCATCGAGGCTAAGGTGAGCCGCTGATAAGGGGTCAGTTTGGCAGTGTACGGATGTGGCGTGCAAGTTAAGGCACCTTTCGCTTGAGTCAGCAGTGGCAACGCCGAGTCCTCAAAATTCTTCAGCATCTTAGCTGCGAGCACGTCAGCACCATCCGTCTTGAGCACCGTATAGCTATCAGGCGCAAACAGCCCTTCGGGGTTAGCCGTTCCGGCGGGCGCACCAAGAGCTATCAACAAACGCTGGGCATCGGGCTGAGTGGTCGCAACAGTCGCAAAATTTTTCCCGGCAAAATCTGAGTCAGCTGCTAAGGTCTCGCTGATCTGTTGAATAGTTTTGCCTTCGGCAATCGTAACTTGACGCGAGGCCAACTTTCCTGCCGCCAAATAGTCAATAATCTCAACTGTCGACATGCTCGGCTTGAGCTGGTAAGGTCCAGGTTTGAGCTGGCCACGAGCCGGCCCGATACGAGCGTACAAACGGAAGGCAAAGGCGTCCCGAATGATTTGCTTACTAGCCAACTCACGCGATATTTCATCGACCGACATACCCTGTTTGATAGTTACCAAGGTTGAGTTAGTTGAGTTGCTAACTGGTACATTGATTGAATAGCTTAACCAAATGCCAAAACTCACTACTGCCAATAATAAGGCGACCAGACCAAGAAAACCGAGCTTCATCGCCCGTTTACGCTTATCGACTCGATTTACCGTGTGAATAGCGTGGCTCGAACCGAGATTGTTCTGCTTTGGCCATTTCCCCCTCGCCGCCATTAGACCATGCTCCGCATGTAATCATCGAGTAATACGGCCGCCGCCAAAGCATCCAGCTGTCGCTTTTCCTCATCTCGACTGGCCTTCCCTAATTGAGCCCGAGCGCGCTCAGAGGTCGAAAATTCATCAAAGAGTATCACGTGCAAGCCAGATTCATCTGCCAGCTCTCCAGCAAACTCACGCGCCTTGCGAGTTTGAGCCGTATCATTACCGTTAATGTCTCGCGGCAAGCCAACCACCACCGTCTCAGCATCATACTGCTGAGCGAATTGCAGAATCTGAGTCATCACTGATGGTCCAGCTGGAAATACGCCGAGTGGCTCGGCTTCGATGCTATCGGCTGGCTTCAAAGCTATCCCTACCCTAACGTCGCCAGTATCAACACCAATCAATGGCTGACTGACTGCCAGCTCGATGTGGTCGGCCCCCTTCATTTTGAGACCGATATTTCGACCTTGATATTTTGTGGCGGAACCGGCATATTCGGCACCAGCGGCCAGGCATCGACCGTTGCGCCTGAGACATTCGGATACTGCTTAGCGATATCCGATACATCCTTCTTCGGCTTACCAGCCACTTGCTTAGCAAGCGCTTCTTTATCGATTGGCTGGCCGATATAGGCGACCGTGGTCAAGCTATAGGTAAAGGTACCATTAGTATTTTTTATCAGCTTGTAGGTCGCTTGATCAAGGCCCGGGTCGAGTACCTGAGAGCCGTTTTTGAGGCTGTCAGCCAGAGACTTCGTTACGACTTTTTCCAGATCGGCCCTATCAACGACTAAGACACTATATTTAGCCTTCACCGTAACGGTGGCATTGGTGGCCTCTGCCCCTACCGGCGGGTTGCTTGATTGAGTGACGACCGTCGCGGTCAGAGTCTCATCAAGGACCTTTTGCTCTTCAGTCGCTTTTTCGCGCAATTCATTGAGCGCCTGGGGTCTACTGCCATCAACGAGAGCTTTGACAGCCCCGTCTAGATCAGTCTGGCTGACGACCTTAATGACCTTAGAAACACCTCCTGAAGTCGTTCCCGTCGCGGTTACTTTTGCATAACTGCCAACCGTGAACGTAGCGTTCGAAAAGTTATAACTATCACCGTTCTCCGCAGCCGTTACTGCTGCCGAACCAGTCCCCGCCTTCGAGCAGCTCCCTCCTGAGAATTTTGCACCTGTAACTGCGGTCGAGGTAGTTGTAGTGAACTTCTTGCCAGCCGTTGACACGACTGAGCCAGCTGGCAGCGTAAAGTCTTCACTCTCAGAACAGTTTGAGATGCTGAGCGTGCCGGTGGCTTTTGCGCCGACATCCTTTTGCCCGGTCGACTCAATACTTTGCGAGAGATCCTTAGTGGTTTCCAGCGCTCGGGCTGGCACATCGCCAGAGCCAGTACTCGTCACAACAAACGTCGTCGAGACATCACGCCGATCAGCCGCCGCCTGCACCCTAACTGTCGCCGTCTGCACAAAAGAGGACATCAGCCACATGAAGAGGAGAAAGCCAAGCAGACCGGCACCCGCCCAAATCCAGACTTTAAAGCGATCGTAATTTGGGATCTTGCCACGACTATTCTTTTTCGACTTTTTACTTTTCTTGCGGGCTGTTTGCGGCTCATCAAACCGCTGAACCGGCACATCGTCATTGCGTGGCTCATCCCGAGCAATCGGTGGCACGATGGCAGCTTGAGTAACTGACTTAGGCTCTGGGTCCGCCTCTGGCACTTTAGCTTCAGCTTTCACGTTTTTAGCCACTAGTAGACCGACTTTCCCAGCTAGGGCTGTGGCGTGCTTGTCGGCCGTAACTAGCACCAGTTCTTTATCAGATGATTTCGCAGCTTTCTTAAGCAATTTGAGATTGACGATACTCTGCAGAAACGGCGAACGGGCAGGCACAACAATGCGCACCTCATCACCAGCGGCTTTCTTCAGCTTCTCAATTGCTTCGGTGATCTCAGCATCATGCTCGAGATAAATAATATTGTCTTCGTGGTCTGCCATAAGAGTATTCGTTTTCTAGTATACCTTATAGGAAGAGCTTACAAAACAGTCCTGAAGAAATGATGAAGGCCCACAATCCCGAAGGAGAGTGGACCTTATTTGTTCGTGTGAGCTCATGCAGACATGGAAGCGTTGCTCCGCTGGCTGATGTGGTCATCAATGTTTCTCATGACCTGACCAACAGCAAATGCGAAGCACCACATTACGATGGCGAGCAAGACGCCCGCTACAGCCTGTTCGTTTGACGCCAGCTCAAAGCAGGCGAAACCGACTGCCACATAACCAGGGGCCAGGAAGAACCATGGTACGCCACGCGAGAGAGCATGCTCACCCGTGGCGAACGCCAGGGCACACGTGAGGATCGCCAGGATATTGGCGAAGAGGTACACCAGAACGCACAGAAGCACGATCAGCATATGAGTACTCATCTGTAACCAATCTGTTGGAGGAACATAAACGAACCTGGTTATTATACCTTAAAGCTTATGCTTTGTCAAGTATAACGAGGGCAATTATCAGATAGACAGCGTGCGACTGAGGCGCTGGAGGATCTGCTCGCCGGCTGGTTCGGAACCAACGATATCGAGCGCGAGGTTCGCGAGACCCATTGGCGTGATGTCCTGCGGACTCGTCAGGCGGCCGGTGTGATCGACGACGCGATTCACATCCGCCGGGGCGACAAAATCAATCTTCGGTTTGCGAGCGAAAGGCAGGTCCTTATACCAGCCGGCGGTCAGTAGAGCTTCTTTAATCTCCGGCAGAGCCGAGCCGCCACCACAGAGCAAGATGCGATTCGGCAAATGATCGAGCTCATCAAACTCCGACAGCGACAGCTCTACGCCCGACAACCAGACGTCAACGTCACGCGCCAGCGCTTCAGCCACTTCTTTCTCCTGGGCTTTATTCAGCTTCCCGGCTGAATGGTGCAACTTGAGCTCTTCGGCTTCTTCAAAGCTGACACTCAAGCTCTGGCCGATGCGCTTCGTAAAACTACGTCCACCGATTGCGAACATCTTCGTGCCAACCACGCCACCATTATTCACCACCGCGATGTCGGACGTGCCACCACCGATATCAATGAAAATCGCTGAAAACTCAGTCGAATCGTCCGCACCGACGCTCTTCGCGACGGCAAACGGCTCAGCGGCTATATTAATGAGGTTAAGATCCAGATCGCGGGCGACCGACTGTAAAGCACCAAGATGCACCATTGGCGCAAAGGCCGTAAAAACCGCGATCGACACATCTCGCCCCTGGAAGCCAACTGGGTTTGTCACCCGATAGCCGTCAATCTCGACATCAACCACGGCGGCATTGACCAGCTTGACCTGGACGTCCTCGGAGCCGGTCTCCCAAGCTAACTGATCACGGACTTTTTCAAAAGCCGTGCGCTGCACGCGCTCGATGATGTCCTTCAGCTCCACCATATCAATCTGTACTTCCGGCCGCGCTCGGCGATAACTCACCGTCGTGCTCATTCCCTTCACCAGCTCGCCAGCGATACCAATTACTGTATTACGAGCCACTACGCCCGCCATCGCCTCAGCTTCACGGAGCGCCTTATCGCAATTCTCAACCACGCCAGCAATATCCGTCACGGCACCGTTGGCCATATCAGTAAGTCGTTGATGCGCCCGGGCCGCGCCAATAATTTCGACATGACTACCCTTTACTTCGCCGATCAAAGCTTTGACGTACTCCGTACCGATATCGAGCGAAACGATATACGGATCAGCCGCAACTTTCGCCGCTCGTGATTTCTGACCACGACCAGGAAGCTTCGGCAGCTTGGGGATTTTTGGAAGCTTGAGCGCCATACGCATTCATTCTAGCAGATTTTGGCCCCCCCTTGCGCTTTTGCCCAGATGTCGGTAACCTGTCAAGCGGTACCTTCACTCTGACCGAAAGGTAATTACATGCCTGAGATGTATGACGCAAGCGATCCACCCGTCGTCCGCGAAGTTAAGGCCCTGCTGTGGGCAGTAGCTGCAGTGCTGCTCGGCTGGTGGTTGCAGTACATCAAATATCGCTGGCCACGATCCAAGTCAATCGTGAACCAAGTGCCGAACGCGATGTCGGTTTTTCGCATTCCCGTCTCCCCAGTTGTTGCCGTCATGTTGTCGATCTCCATCTGGGAGGGCAACACGACTGCCGCCTGGTGGTGGTTTGTAGCCGTCGTCGGACTGATCATCCTCGATGGTCTGGATGGGCCGTTGGCGCGTCAGCTCGACGCGGTCTCCGACTTCGGGAAGGCCATCGATCCAGCTGCCGACAAGGTACTCATCCTGTCGCTAGCCATCGCCTACTCGGTCCTGGTCATGCATTTTCAGGGCCTTGGAGTGTTCATCCCGCTCGTCGTGGCGCTCAGTTGGGCGATCTGGGTCGAGATCAAACTCGTCATGATTGCCCGCGATACAGATCGACTGGTCAAACTACTTGGCAATGTTGATTTGCCGGGTGCGAATGTGTTCGGCAAGATAAAGTTCAGCATCCAAGCGCTGTCATTCTTGCTGGCCTACGCCCTGATGATCACCATGCCAGCTGATCCAGTTGGTGGTTTGTGGCTGACGGTCAGCATGATCGTGGCGCGTTTCTTCGCCGACAAGAGCCTCGGACGCCACCGTCAAGACGTGTGGGAGTTCGAGAACCTGGCACGTCATCGGCATCTGCCAGTTCCGGCCGCAACCACGGTCCGCGAGCTGGTTCTCTTGCCCTTTACCCGCAAGGAAAAGTCCACCGAGTCCGGCCAATCAGCCGCCTGAAATCAGGAGGAAGCACATTGCAGAAGGTCAAGAAACTCATCATCGCCAGCCTGGCGACCATCGGGGCCCTCGTCGTTGGCGTCATTGTCGCGACGATTGGCTCCGGAGTCGCCCAGGGCTGGGGTCAGCCGGCTCCGTCGCTCGAAAGGGACTTCGATCCGCCATGGCCGCACTGAAACAACCCTTCATACCCGGGAGTGCTCTGACACTCCGCGAAGGAGACTGGATTGTCGTCTCGCGATGGACTGGCGTCGAAGAGATCATCGACATCGAGCGAATCGATACTGAGCCTTTCAACTTCCAGCGTCGTGGCGTCGCAGTCATGACTGAAACAGGATATCGTCAGGTGTTCAGCCCGACTGAGCAGATCTATCGACAGCCTGGCAAAGGTTCACGGCGTAACCCGCCGCCAGCTGGTGATCGTGAACCGCGTGTC
The DNA here is from genome assembly GCA_046350755.1 of Candidatus Saccharimonadota bacterium. Classification (GTDB taxonomy): domain Bacteria; phylum Patescibacteriota; class Saccharimonadia; order CAILAD01; genus CAZDEK01. Next base: position 320,942 of record JAXLZV010000001.1, read on the forward strand.
GCGGCACCGTCCAGCGGTTCAGATAGCCGAGTCATCGAAGCATCGGCCGTTGAGGTTGGTGCTCCATGACCGAAGTGCAGCAGCATACCAAGCTCGACGACAAACTCGTCTCAGCCCTGGTGTACGGCGATATCGTCAACCCTCAAGGACACCATGTCATGCAGACTGATGTTTTCTACACGCCAGGTAGACTCTCCACAGTCTACCTCTCGAATGGTGACACCATGCTGCTCGGCCACGCCGATAAGCTGCCGTTCTACGGCAACATCATGCGGCGACACACAGCAAATTGAGCTCAGCTTGAGCCGGCCTCTCCACATCTGTGGGGAGGCTTTTTAATTATTCGAGCACGGCCTTGATACGGCGGACACCAGCCGAGGAGCTTTCTTCCTTCAGGATGCGGAATTTACCAAGCTCACCGGTGTGTGGCACATGTGGTCCACCACAGATCTCACGACTGTACCAATCGCCGTCATTATGACCGACCGTATAAACCTTCACGATGTCCGGATATTTTTCACCAAAAGCACCGAGCGCGCCAGCTGCAAAAGCCTCGTCCTTGCCCATCTCGACAAAGCTGACCGGTAAATCTCGACGAATGACGTCATTCACGATCCGCTCGACTTCAGCGATTTGCTCAGGGGTCATCTTTTCGTGGTGAGAAAAATCAAACCGCAGGCGTTCGGGTGTGATATTGCTTCCCCGTTGCATCACATGATCGCCAAGTACATTGCGTAGGGCGCGGTACATCAAATGGGTAGCCGTATGATAAGCGATAGTTTTCGTCGAATGATCCGCCAGACCGCCCTTAAATTGCCCAGCTGTCGCAGTACGAGACCGATCTTTCTGCTCATTGAGCAAGCGATCATATTCGGCCTGCCAATGTTCATCGACTGGCACATTTTCCTTGGCGGCCTCCTCGAGGCTCAGCTCGGCCGGAAAGCCATAGGTGTCCGATAGCTGAAAGATCAACTTGCCCGTGAGCGCGGTGCGCTTACCGGTCGCAACTGGTGGACGCTGCGAAAAGTCCAGCTCCGACGTCCGTTTCTCAAACTCCTTCAAGCCCCGCTCCAGCGTCTTGCGAAACTGCTCTTCCTCACCCGTCAGCACTGCCATGACTTCCTCGGCCCGCTCAACGACTTCGGGATAATCATCTTTATAGATATCAACAACTACTGGTACAATCGCCGCCATCAGGCCGGTCTCTATACCAAGCTCTAATCCGCGCCGAATCGCCCGCCGCGCCATCCGCCGCAGCACATAGCCTTGAGCTGTATTACTTGGCCGTACACCGTCGACCGCCATAAAGCTCACACTGCGCAAGTGATCAGCAATCACACGCATCGCCGCTTCATTCCCTTCATAACGAACATTCGTGAGTAAAACTAACTGATCAATGATTGGCCACAACAGATCCGTCCGAAAGACATCGGGTGAGTCAAGGACCGCTGCCGCCAAGCGCTCGAGACCCCCACCGAAGTCGATGTTCTTGTGACGTAATTGATCAAAACCAGTATCAGTTTTGATGTACTGCATAAAGACATTGTTACCGATCTCCATGAAGCGACCAGAGTCACTCGCCGGATGTGGCTCCCCATAGCTTGCGTCATGATGCTCAGGCCCGAAGTCATAGAACATCTCACTGTCCGGTCCACCAGGCTCACCGACAGGCATCGCCGCTGGCACGCCAGCCCGACTCCACCAGTTTTCTTTGGCGTCGTAGTAAAAAATTCGTCCACCTTGCATACCGTCACGATCACCATTTTCAGCCGAACCAATCTCGACGACTTTCGCTTCAACACCGGCCGATGCAAACAGCTCCTGCCAAAGCATAGCTGCTTCTTCATCGCGAGGGATGCCGAGTGATACATCACCAGCAAAGCAGCTGACATACAACTTGTTTGGATCCAACCGAAGTTCAACAGTGAGAAATTCCCACATCCAACGAATTTGCTCAGTCTTAAAGTAGTCACCCAGTGACCAGTTACCAAGCATTTCAAAAAAGGTTGTATGACGATTATCACCTACATCATCGATATCCTGAGCCCGTACACAGGTTTGTGAATTAGCTAAACGCGTACCTTTGGGATGCGGCTCACCCAAGAGATATGGCACCATTGGCTGCATACCCGAGCCGGTGAACAGTGTCGTCGGGTCTCCATCGGGGACAATATTGGCACGCGGCACCAGGACATGCCCTTGGCGCTGCATAAACTCTAAGTATTTTCTTCGAACTTCTTGGGCCTTCATATCTGTTGATTATACCTGATATGAGGGGTTTTGTGGAGGATTTTACTATTGACAAATAGCTTATGCTATGCTACAATATACAGGTTTCGCAAGACCGCGAAATCCCCCAGAACCTTGGAGAACATCATGAGCAACAACCGACGTCGAGTCGTCCTGAGCCTGTTGGCTGTGACGCTCGCGATCATTGCGATCGTGATCGGCAGCGGCAGCGCCGGAGCGACGGGTCACCAGACCTGGCCGCACCCGGACTGTGAGGACCATGTGTATGGGAACGAGTACTGCTCGCCCGCTACAACTGTCCCCCACCCGCCGAGCACCGTCAAGTGCCCACCACGGTCCACGACCACCACGACCACCGTTCCGGAGGTCACGGTCCCACCGACCACGGCCGTCACTCCGACGACCACTCCGACGACGACCACCACGACCGAGGTCCTGGAGTTCCCGCCGCCGGACTACGCGTACCACCCGGCTCCGCCGGCACCCACACCGACCCCGGCTCCGCCGGCACCGGTTCAGCCGGTCAAGAAGATCAGCTTCACCGGCTGATCACAGCTCATCTCCCAACCACAAGGGCGCCCCACCGGGGCGCCCTTTCACTTTCTATTGACTCAGTGATACTGACATTAAGGCATGTCGGTCGGAATACCATAGATAGCAATGTCGGTTGCACTTGGGGTATTTTGTAGGCCAGCAACGATAACCACCCAAACCCCATTCGTCTTTTTCAGGATGAGTGAATAACCACCCGTTTCACCTTTTGCACTCACCGCAACACTCGCAAAATTTTTGTCTTTAGCACTGATTTTCGGAGCCCCATAGACAACTGTGTCAGCCTTATAGGCCACAGTGCTGGGCACAAAGACTTTTGCGGCAGCCGTTATAGCCTCGGCGTCGGTCTTCGGCGTCGGGGTTGGACTCGGACTCGGCGAAGCCTCGAGCTCTTTTACCTTCTTCTCGGCCTCAGCTAGTTTCTTCTCGGCTGCGTCTTTGGCATCGACTGCTGTCTGAGTAGTTTGATTGATCATTGTCCGCTGCTGCCACCAGAGATACCCAAACGTAGCGGCCGCACCTGCCAAAATAACAAATAGCAGCACCAGTAAAATCTTCTTACCTTTTTTTGGTTTGCCAACATTCCCAGACGGCGCACCCAGCGGCGTAGACCCCGACCCGGCGGTGTGGGTTGGTAAGGTCGAAGGCGGTACATTCATGGCTGGTTTCGCGTCAGGATCAACCGGTCGACTGATTGGTTCGGGCGTATTTGGTTCCATTAATTACTCTCCTTGAGTGTCTTTAATAGCTCAGTAACTGCCGGCTTATCGGTGGTGGCAACTTGCTGAACCGTCTTATCGGCCGAGCAACTCGACTGCGCTGCATCATAAACGTAGTACGTGTCGCCTACCTTAAAGATAGTGGTATCATTTGGCTCCTGAGTGTCGATCTTTGCTCCTTTATACGTCTCGCCACTAGCGTAGCTCGTGAGCGTACCGAGGGGAGCAAATTCGGCCGTACACTTTGGTGCCGCATTACTTATCTTGACTTCGGCCGCAACAAGATTTCCCGAAGAGAAAGTAATCACCTTGTGCACCTTCTTCTCAGCATCAGTCGTTTCGCGATAGCGGTAAGTGATGTTCTTCGTAGTGTCAGTCAATGAATAGGTGACGCCAAGTTCTGGTATTAATCGAACCGTCGCTGTACCCGTCGTTGTCGAACCGCCGCTGAGCTCCTTGACTTGCTTATCGAGCGCTTGATTACTGGCGGTGAGCTGGGCATTTTTCTGAGCTAAATCATCAGCGTTGGCTTTGCCGCTCCACCAAAGATAGGCGAAAGCTCCGGCGGCAATCAGGGCAATCACCAAGAGAGCAATCAATAGCCCCTTCCCGCCGCCTGATCCACCACCTGTCGATGGACGAGCAGTATTTAACGGAGGCATCTCATCATCGCCGCCATCAATAACTTCTGGAGTTAGCACTTCTGGCTCTTCGTCCTTGGTGAGCTTGGGTGGCTTCGGCTCTTTTGCTACCGGTGCGCTAGCTTTTACGGGAATCTGGGCCGGCTTATCGTCGTCTTTCTTGAGCTCATCGGCAATATCTGCCATGGTCTTAGATTCTTCTTTTTTACTATTCAGCTTGATTTCGTCAGTAGTCTCCGACGAATCTGGCTTGGGCATATACGCAAGTGAGCCACTTGCTACGTCAGGATCACCTGACTTTCCAACATTGATATTCATAGAAAAAACGCGTCCGTTTACCTGCCAACAGTGTAGCATAAGGACTTTATAGAGTGCGAGCTTATGCTTGCCATTGACTGAAAAATAGTACACAATCAGCCCCAACATCTACCCGAAAGGCGCTGATGAGCACCCCAGACTTTGACCCGGAATATGAGATTGAGTGCGATACCGAGGAGGCCATACGGGAACACTTCGGACTCGATGAAGCCGATGGCCAATACGGTCTCACCGTTTGGTTCGACCCGGAAGCCTATGAGATGATCGTGCATTTCTGCACTATCTTCGGGATCTGCCCGGTTGAGCTGGCTGAATTCGGACTACGTGCCGTCATCGAAGCCACGATCGACCCCGAGACCATCGTTACACCGTTCCCGACCAGCAACTAGGAGCTGTCATGCCACGATCGAACACGGTCCCGCCGGGATACACTCGAGTCGGTAGTATCGATGCGGTCATACCGCATGCGCTGCGAGCTCGGCTCAAGCCCTACGCCCGCCTGGTTGGTGCCCGCCGAGCCAGCGATTACGTCCGCTACTGCGTGGTTGTCACCACCAAGTTGCTCCAAGCCAAACGCCGCGGTGCCAAATTGCTCATCATTGAGCAGGATGGCGAGCTCTGGGACTACAGCTTGGGCACTCGCGAGCTGGGCAACGATACCGAGCGCGCCGCCGAGATCTTCCGCGAATTTGAGTTGTAGATTCCTGCCCACTTATGTGGGCATTTTTATTGTAAGATGCCGCCACCTAGCACCAATTGACCATCATAGAGCACCGCGTGCTGCCCAGCGGCTACTCCCCGATGCGCATCACCGATCAATTGCACCCGCCAAAAATCAGGCTGCACCTGTTCAAGACGACAGGGCAAGAGTTCACCAAGATGACGAATGCGCACCATATATTCATGTCCATCGACTGGCTCATCCCACCAAACGCACTGCCCAATGTCGTAGTGATCACGCTTCAACTCATCGGGATTCGTCGTAACGGTCACGGTGTTCGCGGCTAAGTCCTTCGACTTTACATAAAACGGTTGACCGCCACCAATACCTAAACCATGACGCTGACCGACCGTATACAGCGCCGCGCCATCATGCTGCCCAATTACATTACCATCGACAGTCAATACATCGCCGGGCTGTAATTCCATAAACTCACCCAGAAAATCCTTGAGCGGTACTTTACCAACGAAACACAGCCCCATGCTCTCTGGCCGACTCGCCGTCGGCAGAGCAAACTCCTCGGCCAGACGACGAACTGCCGGCTTTTGATAATCTCCCAGCGGGAAAAGCACCTGCCGAGCAGTCTCTGGCGGCATACGGTACAGAAAATAGGTTTGATCTTTCTTCCGATCCACCGCTTGCGCTAGTCGACCATCGACGAGCTGGGCGTAGTGGCCGGTCGCGACCAGATCGGCTCCATCGGCACGGCACACATCATAAAACAGGCGAAACTTAATCTCTTCATTACAGAGGACGTCTGGATTTGGAGTCAACCCTGCCGCGTAGGCTGCGACCATCGTATCGACCACCCGCTGTTTATACTCAGACTGCAGATCGAAAACTTTTAAGCCAATATCCAGGCGAGCCGCGACGCGCTTGGCGCTGAGCAAGTCCTCCTCCCACGGGCAAACATTGCCAGCAATATCGCGGGTCCAATTTTTCATATAGGCACCGACGACATGATAGCCAGCGCGCTGTAAGAGCGCGGCCGTTACGCTCGAATCAACGCCACCAGATAAACCGACGTAAACTGTGCTTGGCTCTTTGATCATAGTTGACTATTCTACCAATTTATTTTATTATGCTCAAGTTGTCTGGCTATTGAAAGGTACAACGATGTCCAAATATCCTGAACTGGGAAGCCATCTCTGGGACTGTTTCCCGAACGGTGTGGTGTCGCGACGAGCGCATGTGATCACCGGAAGCAGCGCTGTCTACTCGGCCAGCACGCGTGACGGCGCGATCCTGATTCACTCTTCGGAAGCCGAGCGGCCCATCGCTGTCTATGCGAGTGATGACGCACATCACCAGGCCATCGGCCGGCGCAATATCGCCGAATTGATTGCCATCACCGTTGAGGTTCCCCTGAGCCACGTGCGCCCCCACACTCACTGCCTGGCGTCACCCCGTCAGACCGACTCATTCGTCGCCATCTAACCGCCAGTTGAACAACTCTCCTCCACCATCACAGATGGTGGAGTTTTTCATTACGGATCAGTAAAAATTTGAGACCCCGGACAGAGCGTGAGCTCCGTCCGGGGTCTATCCCCAGAAGCGCCGAGGCGCATATGTGAGCTTGCAGGGGGATGCAAGCACAGCGATTTTTTTGGGTAGTCGAGATTCATGGCTGAATAGAGGGTTGAGTCCCACTCGACCACCCGCGCCGGTGCAGAAGCAACAGCGAAGATGAGATAGCCAGGCGGAGGGAAGGGAAGGGTCCTCTTTAGCACCTTTGATGGCACCAGAGGCACCTGGCTATCTCAACAATGGCCCACCGAAAAGGCGGGTACGATCACGACAAGTCCGGGGGAAACACCCCGCGCGAGTGAGTCCACACCCGGACTTGTCATGCTGGAAGCTCTATGACGGTACCCCCGTATTCCGTCAAGCTCCAAGATCAAAGAACGTGCCTGATAGGCAATAGCCGGAATCATACGCCGCTATGATCTTTCTGTCAAGGGTTATTGCAAGTTACCGGTGGCGTAAATATAGCCAACCTTGCCGAGCTCAGATAGCGTAATCCAGATGCCAAATGGTGTCGCCCACCAAGCCGATTTACTCCAGCGACTATCGAAACTCGATTCGTTGATAAATGCATAACCATCACCATAGACCTTTTCAAAAGTCACTAAGGTTCGGCGCTGATGATAGGGTGAAGTTACCAGATAAATTTGCTTGGCTCCCAACTTATCAATGATTGATTTAGTATTCGTCGCATTCTGATAGGTAGTTTTGGCTTCTTCGTCAGTGATAATATCGCGCTCCGGTACGCCGGATCGGCGAGCTTCGGCCGCCATCTCGCGAGCGTTACTCGGGCCATCATCCAGCGATGCTCCAGAAAATATCAATTTTGGCGCCAGGCCCTGCTTATACAGCTCAATGCCACGCCTTGCTCGCGATAGAGTCTGGCCGCCAGAAACCACAATAATTGCATCGGCTGAGGTAAGTTTATCTTGCGGTGAAAGATAGTATGCCGCCCCGAAAATCGCTCCAAAAAATAGCATGATCGCCAACCCAACAAAAAGGAAGAAGTTGCGAATTGGATGCGGCCGTTTGCTGTGATGACGATCAGTGCTCATGCAACAATTATCGCACGCAGCGCAAGTGCCAAGGCTCGAATGTCGGCTGTCGTCGTGTCGCGCCCGAGCGAGATACGCAAACTCCCCTGCGCCTCTTCGGCAGATCGACCAATCCCGAGTAAAACATGGCTTGGTGCCCGGCTTGATTCAGCACAGGCAGCCCCAGTGGCAACGGCGAAACCTTGAGCATCAAGCTTCAACATTAGCTCCTCACCATCACGGTCGGCAAACGAAATGTTCAGAACATTGGCTAGCCGCTTGGTCGGATGGCCGTTCAAAAGAATACCTGGAAGATCCTTGAGCTGATCCCATAATGCTTGGCGCAGCGCCACCAGGCGCTTGTGTTCATCGCGACGCATAGCTTCCGCTTTTGTCAGCGCCGCGGCAAAACCAACAATAGCCGGGAGGTTCGGTGTCCCCGCTCGCAGGCTCGACTCTTGACCGCCGCCAATGACGAGGGGCGTAAGTGGAGTACCACTAGCAACGTAGAGCGCCGCCGCACCATGCGGACCATAAATTTTTGCACTCGATAACGTCATCAGGTCAACCCCTAATCGATCAACCGATAACGGCAACAGACCAGCACAAGCCGAAGCGTCAGTATGAAAAATAATTGGTGTCGCCTGACCACGACGAGCCCGATCGCCACGTACAGCGCGTACCAGTTTTCCAATCTCGCCAATCGGCTGGAGGGTGCCAATCTCACTCGTAGCCATCGCAATTGAAATCAGTATCGTATTGTCATTCAACTTATTTTTCAAAGCCGCCATATCCACCAAACCATGTTGATTGATCTCAAGATCAACCACGTCGTAGCCACTGGCCCGCGCGACGTTCGTGCACGCCCGCACTGCGGCATGCTCAGTGGACACGGTCAGGATGCGTGCCCCCGACCGACCAGCTGCCGTGATGGCTCCAAGTAAAGCCAGATTATTCGCCTCGGTCGCAGTGCTTGTAAAAACAATTTCCCGTTCGCGCGCGCCGAGTACCTTTGCCACCTGCTTCCGAGCCACCGTGAGTCGATCTCGCGCCGCCTGACCTTCGGTATGGAGGCTGGAGGGATTTGCAAACATCGTCTCAGCTTGGTGCATTACCATTGCGGCTTCTTTATCAAGCGGTGTAGCAGCGGCATAATCAAAATAATAGCGTTTCATATTAGCTCGCAAGCCCAAATAAACTTTGCGCGTTCAGATCCGTCTGGCGAGCCAGTTCAGCGACTTCAACCCCACGTAGAATCGCCAAAAATTCAGCAATAGCAGGCACGTAAGCGGGTTCATTGCGTTGACCGCGGTACGGCACCGGTGCCAGATACGGGCAATCAGTCTCCAACAGCAGCCGATCAGCCGGTAGTATGCGTGCCGCCGTCAGCTGATCATCATCCTTCGTGAAGGTCATGATGCCATTCAGCCCAAAATACAGCTGGCTATCGTGCTCTAAGGCAAGATCAACCTCGGCTGAATGACCTGTGAAGCTATGAATCACGCCTCGAGCCTGCGGATAATCTCGTAGTACTGCAAAAAAATCATCCCAGGCGTCCCGAACATGAAAGACCAGTGGCAAATTATGCTCGATAGCAATTTCGATCTGTGCGCGTAAGGCTCGATCTTGTTCGTTCTTTGTGGCGTGATTGCGGTAATAATCAAGTCCACACTCGCCAATCGCGATGACGTCTTCGGCTAAATCATGGATCGCATCCAGAGCCCCATCGCCACGGGCCGCCTCGTGCGGATGTAAGCCAGCCGTCGCAAACAGGCGCACGCCAGTTTTGCTAACTGCGTGATCGGAGTGGGCGACAAATTTCAGTGCCCGCTGGCTATCTTCTGGCGTCACCCCCACATTAATAATTGTGTCTACTCCAGCCTCGTGCGCCCTGACGAGTGCCGCCTCAGCGTCCTCAAAGGCATCGACAAAATGCAGATGAGCGTGGGTATCGATCACGGCCTAATCCGCTAACTCTACTCGCGGGAAAAGCATGCCGACCGAGCTATCAACTTTACCACTCGCGAAAGTTTGCTGAATCTTTTCTGCGGTTTGCGGCAAGAATGGCCCAAGCTGCATGCCTATCTTCATAATCTCATGCGTCCATTGAGTGAGTAATTTTGCCACCGCAGCCGGATCCGTCTTGGCTACTTGCCACGGTTGCTCGCGCTCGATCGACTCGTTCAAGTCATCCAATTTTTCCCATAACTGCTTGAGTACGAGATCAAAGGCTGCATCTTTCAGCGCGTCGTTCTGACTCGACAAAACTGACTTGACGCTCTCGCACTCGCCAGCACAATATTTTATAGTCATGCTAGCCACCCGCTGCACGAGATTACCAAGATTATTGACGAGATCAGCTGTGTAGACGTCGTGAAAACGCTCGACGCCAAACTCACCATCACCATCGTGCGGGATGTAGCGCAAGAGGTAATAACGCAATGCATCAACGCCATACCGATCAAGGATCTGCTGTGGTTCGACTGAATTACCCAGGCTCTTGCTCATCTTGACCCCACCCGGAGCATTGATAAACCCGTGCACGTAGAGAGCTTTTGGTGTGGCTACTCCAGCGCTCATCAGCATAATCGGCCAGTAGACTGAATGAAAACGGTTGATGTCTTTGCCGACAATATGAAGATCAGCCGGCCACCACTTCGAAAAGTCTGGATCGTCGGGATAGCCAACGCTGGTGATGTAGTTTGCCAGTGCATCGAACCATACATACATCACGTGACTTGAGTCGCCCGGGACTTCAACTCCCCACGCCAGCTGCGACTTTGGTCGAGATATCGACAAATCCTCGAGCTGATGATTCTTGAGAAAACTCAGAATCTCGTTCTTCCGCAGAGCTGGAAACAGTCGGTAGTCGTCGTTTTCGATCAGTTGTATAAGGCGCTGCTGGTAGGGAGCGAGCTTGAGAAAATAGCTTTCGATCGTTAAGTCTTCGAGCGGGCGATTATGATGGACGGGGCAATTACCATCAACTGCATCTTTCGGAGTATAAAAAAGCTCACAGGCCACACAGTATAACCCAGTGTAACTGCCTTTATAGATATCGTGTGCGCAAGCCTGCCAGAGTTTTTGGGCGCCTGATTTATGGCCTTCATCAGTGGTGCGGATAAAAACGTCATAGTCGATATTCAACTGCTTGGCGAGCTGAACAAAAGACTCACTCATCTCGTTGACAAAGTTGAGTGGCTCGATGCCTGCCGCTTCGGCAGCTTCGAATAATTTTTGACCATGTTCGTCGGTGCCGATCTGAAACTTGACCTCCACCCCCCGCTGTCGTCGCCAGCGGGCTAGCGTATCGGCCTGAATAAATTCCATGGCATGACCAAGATGCGGCTTCGCATTGGCATACGGAATCGAAGTCGTTAGATAAAACTTATTTTCGGGCTGATTGTTGAGTGTCATGAGGTGGCTTTCGCTTTCGGGCTTTGGCGGGTGGTGATTCGAGCTCGGCGGTCTGCGGGGCAACGGCGATGGCCGATCCCTGGGGGATTTCCGGAATCGTCCGGGTTGATTGCTTGAGCTCCCGCTCGTGTCGTTTCTTGAGCCACAATTCTAGCAGAACCAGAGCAATTATTCCAGATAGGACAATCAGGATCACAAAGAACGGCCACCATTGCGGCGCGGCGGTAGCGGCTGCCAGCACAAGCTGCGCATCATCGCCGCTAGTCTGCACAAAGACTAGTTCGGCATTAGCGGCATAACTGGCACCGGGCTGCACGATGCTTTTGGAGAATTTCTGACGGGGGGCCAGCGAGCCGACAGCATAACTATCATTGCGACTTCCCTGCTTAATTTGTGCTGTGTAGTTATCTCCCGCCACATTCTCTGGTGCCTGTACTTCGTACTTGATCAAGGTAACCCCCGGAAAGAGGACATACTTCTGGATCTTGGCCTGGCCGGTTGTAGCAGCCGTTGGGAAATCGGCCGCATAGGTAATCTTGGTGTTCTCATACTGATAGTTTTCATCTCGCATGCCCGTCATGACGGCTGCCGGTGCGGAATCATTTTGTCCCCAGACTGCGAAAGTAAAATGATCGAGATCACTCTTGCCGAAGTTATCAAACTTCTCGCCCCAAGTCGGGTCGAGATTCATCCAACCAATCCCCGGCACATAAGCTTCGACCCAGCTGTGCAGAGAATCAGATACTTCTTTTGATTGTTTGAGATTACCCGCATAGGCATAACCGACCGGCATCCGTGCAGGAATACCCTGGCTCCGCAAGAGAGCAATCATCAGATCGGAATATTCGAGGCAAACAGCATTATCGGGATTAAGCAAAGCCTTCGTACTACCCTGGCGAATGTTGTACTGAATCTTTGCATTATTATAGGTAAGTGTGTCGATGGTCAGCTTTTGGAGATTTCGGACCTTATCAATTACCGTCTCAGTGCCAGCCGTAGCCTGTTTGGCCTTGACCTGCAAATCTGGATTAGTCGTCTGCCAATAGCGAGTTGCACCAGTGTAGGCATCCTTAAGACTCTTTGGGATATCCTTGATGGTACCGCTTTTTGTCAGGTCATATTCGGCATATTTCACACTGGCTGAGATGTCTGTCTTGACGATAATTTTCGTCCGGGCCGGTACTGAGTAATCAGCCAATATATTGCCATCGGCGTCGAGACGGGTGGCGATGGGTGCCGGATCAAGCGATTTGATAAATACTTTCTGAGTGCTCGTGTCGGGCGGTAGCGTTACCGTCATCGTTTTCGTCTGACCACTATCATTGGTAAGCGGATAATTAAAGTCCACATTATAAACGGTCGAATCTCCAAAAATCAGCGTGGTCGAGCGCTGCAGCTCAGCCGGCTTCATAAAGCTGTAACGGATATTTGACCCATCAGCACCATTGAGCTCCGGCGCCACCCCACTGGCATACATCTTGCCGAAGCCCTGCGGTACGGACACGTTTACTGTGTAGGTCTCATCGTTGCCGATCTCTGCAAGATTTGGTACATAGAACGCTTTACTCGGACCCTTAATATCCATCAGCTCGCTCGTGTCGTAGCTGACGGTGAAATTTAGAACCGCCCCACGACCACCAGTCCCACTGTCAAAATCAACGGTAATCTCAGTATACGGATACGAGTAGCCAAGTGACTGACTCGTCTTTTCGGCAGTCGTCGTCTTAGTCGGACGACCATCAGCATAGCTCACCTTTAAATTCTTGACGTCATTAGTAGGCGTCGAAATCTTGATCAAATCAAGAATTTTATCCGGTCGGTTATAGGTGACCTTATAATTTGAAATAACCTTCGTATTGCCATTCGGATCAAGCTTGTAGGTTAGATCGATATTATAGCTAAAGTCTTCGGCCGCCTTGCCAGGGCGAGCACCGCCCACATACGCCGCAAACACCAGCCAAATGAGCATGACCGTAATAACTCTTACGCGACGCCACGAAAAATGCATATACTTTTATGATAGCATAGCCGCTATCTGTCGGACAGAAGGAAAAAGCCAAGAGCTTCAACACACTTAGCTCGGTGCATGAGTCCAGAAATTACAGTCATCGGCCGCCCCTCACAGTGGGCTAAATGCCGAGCGCGTCATAAATACGTTTCCAATCCTCCATCGACAACTCTTGAGCGCGTACAGTAGCCGACAAGCTGAGCTTAAGTAAGGTTGACTCGATCTCACTGGGCGAAACATGGAGGCCAGCACCGAGCGTATTCTTTAGCTGCTTGCGTTTCTGGGCGAAGCCAAACTTCACCAGCCGCATGAAGCGTTTCTCATCCACATCCAGCGTCAGGCTCTCCACCAGATCGACATGGACAACCGCCGAATCAACCTTCGGTGCTGGATAAAAGCTCTCGGGCGGCACGATACGAGCGATCTGCGGCACACCATGCAGCTGCACCGCAACTGACAGTACACTCATCTGCCCGGGTGTCGCGCACATCCGCTCGGCTACCTCTTTTTGCACCAAGAGTGTCAGAGATGTTGGAGCTGATGGGGAAGTAATCAGCCGCCGAATCAGCGCGCCCGTAATAGAGTAGGGGATGTTCGCCACAACTTTGTAGGGGAGAGTCCCCCGCGGGGGGAGTGGCAAGCTGAGCGCGTCGCCTTTTTCAACGTGGAGGTTTGGCAAACCCTGTGATTCTATTAAAGCTGCCAGGGTTGGATCCAGTTCGTAGACGACCACTTCCCTCGCCCGCTGTACCAAAGCGCTGGTCAGTATCCCTAGCCCTGGACCAACCTCAAGCACGGTGTCGGTCTGACTAACCTTGGCGACTGCCAGCATATCAGCGATGACCGTTTCATCATGCAAAAAGTGCTGCCCCAGACCTTTGTCAGGACGAATTCCATACGTCTTCAGAATATTTTTTAGATCGGTAAGTTTCATCGCGTGTTGATAGAGCCAGTTATCCTTGTCACGTGCATCGACTGACCAACATCAGCCTGCCGCTGAGCTTGATGACGATTGCTAGCCAACAATATTACCGTAAGAAGCGACCGCAAACCGGCCATGGTTGAGCCCCGCGTCGAGCGTACAGCGCAAACGCCGCAGCGTCTTGAACGGCCGGTGGAGCATCAGCTGGATCATAATAGCCACCATAATTATTCCAGGTCCGATAATCAAACTGATAGGCGCCGCGGTAGAGTGGATTTCGTTTATTGGCATAATTTCCACCAGCTTCACAGAAGCGCAGTTGAGCCCACTGTTCTGGAGACGGACCGCCCGAGCTAACAACTCGCGAACCCCGGACCACGATCGCATCAATTGCCGCGGTCAAGACTGATTCCTGCAAGACAGTACGCTTTGTCTCAACGCCGTTGGCGCGTTCAACGAGGTATATCACCTGCTTTCGTCCGGCCACACCAGCCCGACGAGTCACCGTTTTACCGGCGTCCATCGTAGCATCAATAATGGTTTGCGTTCCTGGGGCGATATCTTCAGTCGCCTGAATGGTTTCCTGACTATTTTTCGAGAGGATAATGCGCTCACCGGCAGTAATCGGCGTATCGGCAGTCACCCCGCGCAAATCTGCCTCAACATATTCAATGTTCTTTTCCTGTAGCAACGCCCCAACCGTCTTGGCATGGGTCCGAATACTGACAATCTGATCATTGACCAGGAGCTGAACGGGTAAGGCTCGGTCGACAGTGACTTTATAGCCCAACGTGCGGCTTGGCTGGAAATCCTGCACCTGCTGCATTTCAACATTATCTTCTGGATACAAAGTTATCCCGGCTGCCGTTGCAATCTTGCGGGCCGAGCGGTAACCAGTCACAACCTGAATAAATTTTCCTTGATCTACAACGACGGCGGGAGCCGCTTTGTAGACATTGATGTTGTAATTTGGCTGATCGACGACGGTGTCTGCCTCTGGTTCGACCACATCTCCAGACTGAACGGTGACGCCATTTTCAGCCAATATCTCCTTTACCGTCGCAGCATTTGATGCCACCACCCGACGCTGGCCATCAATTGACAACTGCACAACCCGCTTCTCATCAGCAAATACTCGGAAGGAATGACGAGTCTGCGCAGTTAGCGCAAGCCCCATCACTATCACCGTTACCGCAACCGCAATGCCAGCAACGCTTCGCTCGATACCAGCTTTTTCAAGGTGAAACAGACTCGTGCGTACGGCTCCGCTGACCTTCTGAGCCCGCTTATGGGCGAATAATGGCCGTATACGCCGAGCGACGAAGCGGTCGCGCAAGGCTACTAGCTTCGTCATCTTGCCGGCTGGGGCGTTTTGACTGTTGTGACTTGGTATTTCGACCACGTCGTTGTTTTGAGTATGAATACTCGCTACCTCATCAATTACTGATCGAGTAAAACGTTTGTTTTATTGCTGGTTATTGTACGTTGTAAGGAGGGAAACGTCAATCATAAGCGTCATGCAAAAGTCTGGACAAATCCCCCACTCTTGTGGCATAATATAGCTAACTACAAGTCACTTGTTAGCCCGCCGGGGCTCTTTTTTTGTGCCGGCCGTGTCAGTATTCATCAGTATTTAAGTAGAAAGACCTTATGCACGACGCTCAACACATCCGCAATATCGCCATTGTCGCTCACGTCGACCACGGTAAGACCACCCTCGTCGACGGGCTGCTCAAACAATCGAAAACTTTTCGTGACAACCAAGCCGAGATGAGTCAGACGACCATTCTCGACTCAGGCGATCTGGAACGCGAGCGGGGCATTACCATCACCGCCAAGACCACGGCGGTCGAATACGAAGGCACGAAGATTAATATTATCGACACTCCTGGCCACGCCGACTTCTCTGGTGAAGTCGAGCGCACCCTCTCAATGGCCGATGGTATTATCCTCGTTGTTGACGCTCAAGAGGGTCCGATGCCGCAGACGAAATTCGTCCTCACCCGGGCACTGAAACTCGGTCTCATACCTATCGTCGTCATCAATAAAATCGATAAACGTGACCAGCGAACCACAGAAGTTATCGACGAGATTGGCAACCTCTTTCTCGATCTAGCCATTCACGACGATCAGCTTGACTACCCGGTCTACTACGCGATCGGTCGCGAGGGTAAATCATGGACCCAGATGCCAGCTGATCCGAATGAAGCTGCTGACTTAACGCCAGTTTTCAAAGCTATCGTCGAACACATCCCGGCGCCACCAGTTGATGCAAATGGAGACTTCCAAATGCTCGTGACTTCCCTGGCTTGGGATAGCTACCAAGGTAAATACGCCATTGGGCGGATCGGTCGCGGTGGCGTAAAGTCCGGTGATGCGATTGCGCGCATTGCTACCGATGGCAACGTCCATAAGGTGAAAGTTGATAAGATCTTCGTCTCCCAAGGCCTGGATCGCATCGAAGTGCCGAGCGTCAGTGCTGGTGAAATCGCCCAGCTAACTGGCATCGCCGACGCCCGGATTGGTGAAACCCTGGCTGATGCTGAGCATCCGGAAGCCCTGCCGGTCATGGAGATCGAAGCGCCAACCCTGCAGATTGCTATCGGCCCGAATACTTCACCGTTCGCCGGCAAAGAAGGTAAGTATACAACCAGCCGCCAGATCGCCGCGCGCCTCGTCAAAGAGCTCGAAACGAACGTCAGCTTGCGAGTGGAAGAAAAAGATACCACTTTTCTCGTGTCCGGTCGCGGTGAGCTTCATCTCTCTGTGCTCATCGAGACTCTTCGCCGTGAAGGCTTCGAGCTCGAAGTTGGTCGCCCAACAGTCGTCTACAAAGAAGAGGACGGTAAGAAGCTTGAGCCAATCGAAGAGCTGATGATCGAAGTGCCAGAAGAATACACCGGTGCAATTAATGCCGAGCTAGGCCGTCGTCGCGCCGAGCTCAAAGATATGCAGGCGACTAGTAAGGGCGTCACCCAAATGGTCTTTCATCTGCCGACCCGCGCCCTGCTCGGTTTGCGGAACATCTTACTGACCGCAACGAAGGGCACGGTTATCATGAATAGCCTCCTGATCGGCTATGAGCCAGTTGGGCCAGCACTGGCAAAACTGCGCAACGGCGTACTCATTTCGGCCGAAACGGGCAATTCCGTCACCTATTCGCTCAAGACCGTCGAAGAACGAGGCACCGCTTTTATCGGGCCGGGCACGAAAGTCTACGAGGGAATGATTATCGGCCTAAATCGCCGGATGGACGACATGGAGATTAATGTCTGCAAGGAAAAGAAGCTGACGAATGTCCGTGCCAGCTCGACTGACATGACCACACAGCTGACGCCATTCACTGAGCTCTCGCTCGAAGAAGCCCTCGACTTTATCGAAAATGACGAGCTGCTGGAAGTCACCCCAGAATCCTTGCGTATGCGCAAGCGCTACCTTAAAGCCAACGAACGCAAGAAAGCTGCCAAGAACTAAATAAATTCACCCGCCTCCTCTGAAGAAGAGACGGGTAATAATTGGCTTCAGTTAGTTCAGAGGACGTGGATACATCCCCTGCTGGGCCATTGCCTCAAGCAACTGCTGCAAATAAAGCCGACCAAGGCCATGGATCTGCGACAGTTCTGGCGTGGACCGCGCGAGCAAGTCATCAGCGCTCCTGATGCCAGCCCGCAACAAGTAACGAATCATCTTCTTCGGCAAACCAAGTGACCGCAGTTGCGGATCAGACGTCCAGGTGTAGATACACACCTTGCCTGTGAAGTAGTAGCCGAGCTGATCAATGACATCCTGCTTGGTTTCATGAATCGCCGTGACACGCAAGTCGAAACGCTCACCGATGACTGCGGCTTCAAGCTTTTCGCCATACAGTCCATAGGAATATATCGTGACTGTCCGCTCAACATCTGAGTACAGCATATCGAGCAACGCAGTCAGAGCCTCCGGCTTACTATACTGACGCACCAGACGGCGGTAAACGGTAGCCGGAAGTTGGTGGCGAGCGATCGCAGCACCAACCAGTCGAGCAACACCATCCCGACTAATTACGAGAGCTTGCATTGAAGGTACTCCTCAGGTCTGGGGAGACATTATTATAGAACAAGTTGAGCTTTATGTCTATACTATAACTTCTTGAGCGGAGCGAAGCCAATATTGAGCCGTTTGATACCAGCTTTTTCAAATAACACCTGTACGTCGTCTTCTTCGACACCGATCACCGTACCGACCCCAAAGGTCGCATGCTCGACTTTATCTCCCTGATCAAGCTCCACCCCTCCACCAAATTCATCGGGAAAAGGGTCATTACGCATGGTCGGCACATCACGCAATGCGCCCGAACCCAGCCGGGCAGCACTAGCCACCATCCCCGCCTCTGAATACTCGGGCGGGATCTCCATAACGAATCGGGAGATCGGATTATGCTGAGTACTACCATACAGGAGGCGCATTGTAGCGTGCGTCATGTAGAGTCTCTCGCGGGCTCGTGTCATGCCGACATAACATAAACGGCGTTCTTCCTCGAGCTCGGTCGGCTCAAATAGCGTGCGTGAGTGAGGGAATATCCCCTCCTCCATACCGATCATAAAGACCGCCCGAAACTCGAGACCCTTGGCAGCGTGCAGGGTCATCAGTGTCACAGCGTCCGTTGCACTCTCCCAGCTATCCAGATCTGTCACCAGTGAGATTTCTGACAGGAATTCCTCCAGTGCGGTTGAGCCAAAACCACGCGCCACACCTAAAAACTCCTGAACGTTTTCGATGCGGTCAGTCGCTGTTAGTGAACCGTCATTTAAAGCGTCGAGATAGCCGGTTTTCTTCAAGACTAACTCAGCTAGTTCGGCGACCGGCAAACGCTCCGAGCTCTCACGAAAGTCATGAATCAAAGTCGCAAAATCAGCAAAGGCAGCTTTCGCTCGAGCCGTCAGTCCGAGGACCAGTTCTGGCTCAGCGCAAGCCGTCAGTAAGTCGACATCGTGCGCCGCGGCATAATCGGCCATCACCGCCAGCGACTTATCGCCTAGTCCCCGCGCCGGCACATTTACAATACGCCGCCAGCTGACCGCATCCTGCGGATTAGCTACAAACCGTAAATACGCCAAGGTATCCTTGATCTCCTTGCGCTCATAGAAACGTAAGCCACCAACTATTTGGTACGGCAAATTGTAGCGTAAAAATGATTCTTCGAGGCTGCGCGACTGAGCATTCGTCCGATATAACACCGCGCAGTCAGAATATTTATAGCCGTGATCCGACACCAACCGATCAATCGTCTGGATAACGTACTGACCCTCGGCCATCTCATCGGCCACCTGCTGGATGATGATCTTTTCGCCACTACCCAGCTCGGTGAAGAGTTGCTTATCAGTACGTACGGTATTTTTGGCAATCACCGAATGTGCCGCGTCAAGGATGTGTTGCGTACTGCGGTAATTCTGCTCGAGCTTAATGACCTTGGCATCTGGATAATCCGACTCGAAGTTGAGAATATTTTCGTAATTCGCTCCCCGCCAAGAATAAATTGACTGCCAATCATCGCCAACTACGCAGATGTTGTTGTGCGCTTGCGCCAGGAGCTGAATCAATCGGTATTGAGCATGATTCGTATCTTGATACTCATCGACGAGAATGTATGCAAATTGCTGTTGATAGCGTTGCAGAATCTCAGGATTTTCATCAAACAATCGAGCAGTCAGCATGATGATGTCATCAAAATCCATTGCCCCACTCTCCAACAACTTTTTCTGATACAGCGGATATATCTTGGCCGCAGTCTCTTGGGCGCGACCTTGAGCCAAGCGAGCATAAGCACTCGGCCCCAACAGTTCATTTTTTGCACCCGAAATCAGACTGCGCATCGACTGTGGTGAAAAGACTTTCTCCTCGATACCGAGCTCCTTGCAAGTCAGCTTCACGACCGCCTGAGCATCGGCCTCATCATAGATCACAAAGCTCTGCGGGTACCCAAGCGTCATCGCCTCGCGCCGGAGAATTCGCACGGCGATGGAGTGGAACGTACCTAGAAACGGCAGATAATTACGATCATCGGCCTCTCGACCTAGGAGACCATTCAGCCGAGCCCGCATTTCGGCCGCGGCTTTGTTTGTGAATGTTACTGCCAAAATATTCGTCGGGTGAACCTTCCGCTCCATCACCAAATACGCGATACGGTGCGTTAAGGTCTTCGTCTTGCCCGAACCAGCGCCAGCCAGCATCAATACCGGGCCATCGGTCGTCAACACCCCTTCGCGCTGGGCTTCATTGAGATCAGTGAGTAGTGCATGCATCCTTTCTATTCTACCTGAGTAAAGCATAAGCCGAAAGTCCTACGAAAACTCTTATGCTCAGGCTAAATCCGGTATACTAATGTTTATATGCCACCAATTCCTAACCCATTCGAGAAGAAAAAAGATCAGCCGATATCGGGCGCTCCACCAGTTGGTCTGGAGGCGGCAGAGCCCGATCCAGCTGGCTCACAGCGCAAAAAGCTCCTAATTGGCAGTATTATTGCTGTCGTTATTCTCGTGCTGTTTGCAGTTGTCCCGGTGGTCTATCTGCAGATCAATAAGTCAAAAAAAGCCGCTAACCCCACGAGCTCGCTGAGCATTACGCCTCGCCCACCGGTTGATCCAAAGGCCACCTCCACTCTTGGTCCACAACGCCTGTTTCTCGAGCGAACTGCCACCCAGAAAATCCCCTATGACCTAACCTACACTGTACCGACGGCCTGGAATGCTAAGTTTTCGACCACGCCATCAAACGACCTGCGTTGGAATGATAGCGTCTTGGCAGTTGCCATGATCTCGGGCTACTCGCCGCTCTCAAGCGCCAATATTAATATCCCGGTAAATAACTACGTTGCCCTGATAGATATCACGAACTGGCTGACATCGAAGAATAACCCCGTCCCGATGACACCTGCCCAAAAACAACAATGGTTTGCTACGCTCAATTCGGTCACCCCTGAAAATGCCGCTCGCGTATCGGCTGCCACTATCAATCCAAGAATCGCCAAGGAAGATGGCGGTCGCCAACACCTCCAGGCGGTGGCGGTGGCCGACAACACTCTTAAGGGGATTAGCTATATTACCAACCAGAGTAATACTGATTACACGCCAACCATCGTCATCATGCTCGTCGGCAGTTACCAGGGTCGTAGCTACGTGCTCTACGGCCAGCACGCCATTCGCGACCAGTCCTGGGCTTCGATCTCAGCGCTCAAAGCTCGCAACGATAGTGGTTCGAGCGCCCAAATCGCTGCCACAACCGCCAATTTCGCAGCCGGCACGATTGGCACCGACACGGTTGAAATTCATACTGAATTTCTGACCGCTATCCAGACGATGCAACTCAAACAAGTTGAATAGGGTCATCGACCGGTAGTCAGAAGAAAGCTATTTTTCTGCGCGCGTCTTGGCGATGTGCTCGCGGGCACCAGCCGCGTCTGTCCAGCCGTCGAAGCTAATCTCCACGCCCTGCCAGTCATTTTTCCAGTCCTTGTAATGCGTGTAGAAGTGCTCAATGTATTTTTTAAAATCATCACCGAGCTGATCAACTTCTGTGAGGTAGTCTTTGGTAGAGTCCTTGGCCGGCACACAGATGAGCTTCTCGTCGCCTTCACCGTCATCAATCATCCGCACCATGCCAATCGCGCGACATGGCACGACCACCCCTGGGTAGAGCGGCTCATCGATCAGCACCAGCGCGTCGAGTGGGTCGCCGTCATCACACAGCGTGTCCGGCACATAGCCATAATCGTATGGGTAGCCAAAAGCAACGTTATTCACACGATCGAGGAAAACTGCGCCAGTTTCCTTATCGACTTCGTACTTATTCTTCAGCTGTCCGCGTGGGATTTCGATGACCACGTTTACAACTTCTGGGGCTTTCGAACCAATTCCAACATTCTTGAGTGACATGATTTTCTCCGGATAATTACTGTATCCAGGGTACTGAATTACTGATATGAATTCAAGGCAATAGGCTCCAGCTATAATTGTATGCAAGCACTGCTGCCAACATCATGAGCCAACGCCAGCCCAAATACTTCTTCCACAGCATAACCGTAAAGACGATATAGAGCCCAGTCACTAAGACCAGCAGACTAGCGGCTGTACTGCCCGCCCGGAAGAAAAAGGCCGGTAAAGTTGAAAGTGAGAACATGATCGCAAGCAAGACATTCACGATTGAAGTCACGATACGAAATAACTTATGCCTAGTTACTGGCTGCATCCGCCATCTCAAAAAAGATATTCATACTCCAGCTTCACCCCCTAAACAATAGAGATATGCAAATTATTAATATTCCTAACAAAAATGGCGAGAGTATCCAGAGCTTAATTTTCGGCCACATAAAACCACACGTAATAATTACTGCCCCTACCAAAACTGATATGTAGCCCCAGAAACCGATAATTGGAGTGATTAGGTCTATAAGTTCAGGACGTTGCTGGGTCGCCCCATACCAGATACCACACAGTCCACTAATAATGAGTAGCCAGCCGGCAATGAGTGCCGGCTTATATGAAACTTTAGGCTGCATCCGCCTTCTCGATGATGGTCGCGAAGCTCTTGTAATTCACGCTTGCGCCGCCCACCAATAAGCCAGCGCAGTCATTTAGCTTGAGGTAGCTCGCCGCGTTCGTGCCATCCACACTGCCACCATAGAGTAGTGGCACCGAAGCAGCTAAGACTCCAGAATACTCCGTGCCAAGCCAAGAGCGAATATATTCCAGCATTTCGCGGGCGTCTTCTGGCTTCGCGTTCTCGCCCGTCCCGATGGCCCATACCGGCTCATAAGCAATGACGATATCAGCGACTTCCTCTTCGGTCAGCAGCGATAGGCCGGTATCGAGCTGATCGGCCACAACTTGCTTAGCATGTCCCGACACGCGATCATGCTTCGTTTCGCCAACGCAAAAAATTGGCTTCAGCCCATGCCGACGAGCGGCGCTCATCTTCTGGGCTATCAAACCATCGCGTTCGCCAAAGACGTGACGACGTTCAGAGTGACCGACGATAATATAGCTCACTAGATCAGCAACCATGCGCACGCTCATCTCGCCGGTAAAAGCCCCTTCATCAACCGGATAAGCGTTCTGGGCGCCGAGCGCAAAGCGATCATTGTGGACTAATTCCTGGCGAACAGTCGTCAAATCAAGTGCTGGTGGGCACAGTACCACTTCAACGTCATCAGGAATGCGCTTCACCTCTTTCTTCAGTCGGTTCACCAGCAAACTCGCCTCTGAGGGAGAGCAATGCATTTTCCAATTACCAATAATGTAGGTCTTCGTTGCCATACTGCTTATGATTATTTTAGCACGCACTGGTCACTTATGCGCTAGCCAGGCTAGAAGAAGATCCGCGCGAGTAGCCGCGCCAACATGTACTGCGCGACCAATAACGTCACTGTATAGATAACGAGAAAACGCCAACGAATCCCCTGCCGATAGGCTAGCCGGGCAGCGAAACCACCCAAAAACATGAGCGCAATCGCCTGCATCAGCAGTAACGCAATATATACTTTCCCATTCGGAGCACACCAAATTGGCGCCGTGGACGAAGCTAAGTACTCACAATTGGCAAGGATCTGCAGCGCAAACGCCCACACAAACCAAAACTCTATCATTAGCAGCGGTACAAAAAACAAGGTTTGAAAAACCCGTGTTGTCTTGGGCAACTTACGAGGGGGTGGTGGCACATTCATTACCAGCTGGCCACTCGTTGAGCGAGCATACACCGTCCGGGACCGACGGGCAGCTTTGGGGCGCGCTGGAGACTTAGTTTTAGCAATTGGCTTTTTTTGACGGCTCGTCACGATCCCACCTCGATCAAGCGTACCGTATCGGTCTTACCTGACTTACCGGCGTGTGTTCCAAATGCCGAGACGACGAGATCGCCAGCTTGCAAAGCACCCTTCTTCTGAAAATGCTTGACCACCGCCGGGCTAATCAAGCGCTCTCGCGGCACCAGAAATGATTTTCCACCCCAAAAGATTGAGCACTGATTGCAGGTCCGCTCATCCGGACTAGCCATCACGATCGCCGCATTCGGCCGCATCGACGAAATCGAACGGGCAGTTGAGCCAGTCAGGGTTTCAGCCAATATCAGCTTAGCTCCAACGTGATTGGCGAGCGTAATAGCCGCCAGACTCACAGCGTCTTGAGCTGAGTGGGCGGCGGTCAAGCCAGTTGCTGTGCCGATCTGATTTGATTCAAGTAAGTACTGTTCGGTCGAGAGGATGACTCGCTTCATGAGCTGCACAGTTTCAACCGGATAAGCGCCGGTTGCCGTCTCACCCGACAGCATCACTGAATCCACACCGAGTGAAACGGCAGTAGCTACGTCATTGACTTCAGCCCGTGTCGGCTGTGGTGAGGTCATCATGCTTTCAAGCATCTGCGTCGCCATAATCACCGGCCGCTTCTTTTCACGGCAGATACGAATAATTTTCCGTCCAACGATCGGAACTTCTTCGGGACTGGTTTCGATTGCCAGATCGCCCCGGGCAATCATCACGGCGTCCGAGGCCTCAATAATTTCGTGCAAGTTATCGACAGCCGGCGCCGTCTCGATCTTAGCGATAATGCCAATCTTCTTATGCGCCTTACTGAGCAAGGCTCGAAGATGTTCGACATCAGCCGCGGTATGAACAAACGACAGAGCAATGTAATCAATATCTTGCTTCAGCCCAAAAGCAATATCGGCCAAATCTTTTTCAGTCAGCTTGGACGACTTAATGACCGTATCGGGTAAATTTATGCCATGCTGTGAGCCAAATTTACCTCCACTCAACACACGCATCTTCACCACGCCATCCCGCACGGCGGTGATTTCGCCCGTCACCTGCCCATCACGCAAAAACATCCGTTCACCCTTCGATACCAACTTCGTAAAATCATACTGTATCGGAATCACACCCTGCGCTGACTGCTTTGGCTCATAGGCAAACTGCAACTCATCACCAGCCCGCACCTCGAGCATCTGGGGCACGGTGCCGACGCGTATCTTTGGCCCCTGCAAGTCTTGAATAATTGCGACTGAGCGACTAGCAGCTGACGCCGCGGCGCGCACCTTCTTGATAGCCGCCGCGTGCCAACTATGACGATTATGCGAGAAGTTTAAGCGAATCCCGTTGACCCCGGATTTTAACAGGTCATCAATCCTCTCCTCGCTGGTTGGGCCGAGGGTGGCAATAATTTTCGTCTTCTTATAACGGGTAGCGTCTATTCCGCTCATGCTACCAATTGTACCTCGTTTGACTCCTGATTTACACCGGTCTCTCACCTTGACAAGCATGAGCTTTTCAGGTATAATTGTGCAGTTCAATTCCGAACCCCGTACCTTCCCCAGGAGGAAAATTGCCCCGAGCATCCAAGCCCATTCCGCGCGGTCCGCGCGACTTGTCACAAGAACAGCGTGATTACCAGCGGCGCACCAAGCGCAACGATGTGATCATGTACGCCAGCATGGCGGCAGTCATCATCCTCACGGTGATCATCGCCTTCTTCAGGGACAACGCCCTGCCGCCGGTTTGCACCGGCTCTCAGTCGGTCGTCGTCGAGCAGGGTGACACGCTCGAATCGATCATCCGCGAGAACGTCGATGGTATCAATTCCGTCGACATCCGCGATGTCGTCGAGGACGTCATGTCCCACAACCGCCTGACCGAAACCGATGTTGCCACTCTGCAGATCGGCTCAACCATCGGTGGCATCCCCACCGGCTGCAGCTGAATCCGAAAGGAACCGACATGACAGAACCCACCGATGCCTCCCTCGAGGAGCGTAAGGTCAAGGCACTCGAGCAGCTCGCTAGAGTGTCAGGGGTCATCCCCTTCACCCTGGGTGCGATGATCGGATGTATGATTCTCATCTCCGGCGTAGCACTGAGCTACTTCATCTGAGCCCTCACCGGCTCACACCCGTCCTCTATCGTTTTGAGGGCGGGATTTCTTTTTTACTCACATAACTCCGAGGTGTATACTAATGCGAGATAATTAACATTACACAAGGAATCATTATGGCCGCTCGTCAACTCACCGAAGCTGAATTAGTTGAAAAACTCGAAAGTAAAAAAACCAAACTCAATATCTATCGGGTCGTAACTTATATTACGTACGCCTTTATCTTTATCGCCATCGTCACATTGAGCTTCCGTATCCTCTTTCTACTTTTCTCAGCAAATCCAAGTACTCCATTCGTGAATTGGATTTATAACATCTCGTCCGACTTCATGAAGCCGTTCCGCGGCATCTTCCCCACCAAACCAGTCGGCGAAACTGGCTACCTGGATGCTTCAGCCCTGTTTGCCCTGATGATGTACAGCATCCTCGGAGCAGTTGTTAAAGGCATCATGGATCGCCTGGAGACCTCACAGTCGATCGTCAAAGAAGAGCTTTACCGACGCGAAGGCAAAGAAGTGTTGTTGGCTGATAAACCCCGCAATCAGCGCTAGCACGCCAGCTATATAAAAACACCCTTGCGTGAGGCAGGGGTGTTTTTAGATTGAGACTCAACTACGGTCGTAATGAACCAGCAAAGATCTGCCAAGCCAAGGCCGATTTGGCCACCAGCGACAGAATAACATAGACTTTTTCACCGTAGAGATAATCCTTCCACGGTCCAACCTTTTTATATTGGAGGACCATATTGATCGCAAAGCAGTTGAAGAAAGTGAAGATCGAGACATAAATCCAGTAAACAAAGGTTGGAATTTGCGCCCCCTCAGGACCATAGGTTGATGATGCCCAAAAATAGATGCCGATCACTACCCAAGGAATAATCCCGGCTAAACAGCCTAGCCAATACGCGACCCAATTGATTTTCGGTGACGTCTGATTCCATAACTCCATCACCAGACCGCAAAGATTCATAATCGCCACGAGCGAGAACATCATCACCAGCGAGGCGAGGTCATAAATGCCAGTTAAGAGCGAGATAGCCACGATCATCGTGCTAGCCGAGAGTGAATACTCGAGCCACCGATAGCGGTTGATACCGCGCTTGAGATCAGCATTATACTGACGATTCCCGACAGTGGCGATGATGAGATGGAAGGTCGCGGACAGCAGCAGGAATATAATTACTGGCGCCACCAAAGGAATTTTCCAGAGTTGCTCAACAGCTGGATCAAGCGCTTTAGTCACAAAGTTAAACTTCAGAAAACTAACATTAATCGGGTAGGTTACGTCCCACTTGGCGATCGATGCCATTAAAATAGCCTGCACGGCGTGCAGTCCAGCCATCGCCAGATTCCAACGCTTCAGTGATTGGGTTGTAGTTTTTTTCGCTGCCATCTCATCCTCGTATTATGGCTTTAGCATAGCCGCTTTGGAGAATGAAACGCAAGTCTAAACTGAGCGCGGTTGTTTCACGGGCAAATGCACCCGAAAAGTTGACCCCTTACCCAGAGTGCTGCTGACAGAAATCACGCCATGGTGGCTATCGGCGATGTGCTTAGCTATCGACAAGCCCAGGCCATTGCCCTCCGTATTGGCCGACGAGCGGCTTGGATCACCGCGATAGAAACGTTCAAAAACATGGGGCAAATCGACCGCAGCAATACCCGCACCAGTATCTTCTACAATAATTTCTGCCTGCCGATTCCGCTGCTGGGTTGCGACCCGAATGGTCGCTTTGGCGGGACTATATTTGATCGCATTATCAACCAGTATAGAAATCAATTCACTCAAAGCCTTAGCATCACCCTCGCAATGAGCCGGCTTCAAATCAGTCGTCAGCTTGATCTTTTTAGCTTGAGCAAGCTTGGCTAATCGCCCGACCACTTCGTCAGCTAATCGAGCGATATCCACCTTCACCCGTACCTGGGGAGCCTCACCGTTGCGAGCCAACTGCAGCAGCCCATTCACGAGCTCTCGCATTTTTACGACTTCTTCGAGATTGCTACTCAATTGGTGGCGGGCATCCTGCAGGCTGAGCTGCTTATCGCGCAGAGCCACTTCCGTCTCTGATTGCATAGCCGTCAACGGTGTCCGTAGTTCGTGTGAAGCATCGGCCGTAAAACGACGTTGCGCCTCCAATGCCTCCTCAATCGGTCGAATATTACGCTTGGCCAGCATATAGCTCAGTCCGCCACCAACAAATACCACCAGTATATTAAAGAGAATTAAATTAGCCTTGACGCCCTGTTCAGCCTCACGAATGCGACCCAAGCGGTCATTTTCGTAGGTATCAAAGTAGGCATAGCCGCGTAAGTCCAGCACTGATGGCGGACGACGCAGGCCACGATTGATTTGATCGACTGACACGCGATAGACAAATATCGAAAAGCCCAGCGATAACAGCATTACAAACGCCAAGTACCAAATAGTCAGCTTCAGAGCTGGTGTCAATTTCACGACTGTGGTTCACCAATCGAATAACCAAAGCCGCGCGAGGTACGAATCAGCGGTTCAGCTTTAAACGGTTGATCAATTTTTTTACGGAGATAGCCGATAAACACTTCGACGTTATTTGGCAACACATCAGTATCATATTCCCAAACGTGATCAATCAACTTTTCCTTTGAGAAGACCTGGCCTGGGTGGCGCATCAAATACTCCAGCAGCGCAAATTCTTTCTGCGAGAGATGTATCGACTGGCCAGCTCGCGAGACGCGAAAAGCCACCGGATCAAGTTCCAGGTCGGCGACCTTCAGGACGGCATCATGCGTGGTCGCTGGCCGACGCATCAGCGCCCGCATCCGAGCTAAGAGCTCCTCAAACGCAAACGGCTTGACGAGATAATCATCGGCGCCGGCATTAAGGCCCTCAACGCGATCACCCACCTGATCCTTAGCGGTCAACATCAATATCGGTACATTCTTACCCTGCTCTCGCAACTGGCGGCAGATCTCCATACCATCCACGCCCGGCAACATCCGATCGAGCAGAATCAGATCATAGTCATCGGCTTCTGCAGCCGCCAGACCATCGTCACCGTCGAGCGCTAATTCCACCGCAAAGCGCTCCTGCTCGAGACCTTTTTTCAATGCCCCGGCGATCTTCGGCTCATCTTCAATTACGAGAACTTTCATACTAATAGTATTGTACGCCCTTCTGAAATTTTCCTGAAGAACAGCAAATCGGTTCGCGTGAGGGAACGCGAACCGATTGATACGGTAAGACTTCTCTAGTGTTATTTACTCTTACTGGGTAGCTGGAGCATCATCAGAGTCCATCATGTGATGACCCATGCCCATACCCATGCCTGGTCCATGACCACCACGGCCACCTGGGCCCGGCATCACATACTCTACTGGGATATTGTTATCCTTAGCCCACTGTTCAAGTTCAGTGCGCCGAGACTCCATGGCTGCCTGGCGTTCAGCTTCAGTCATATTCTGAAACTTTTCACGATCAGTTTTACGATTAGCCTCCATCTCGTCATGTTTAGCTATGAGCTTATCTTTTTGCTCATTCGTCAGCTTGCCAGCCGATACGGCTGCCTGGAGCTTGGCTTCGTAGCGCTTCTCCATCTGCGCGTGACGATCCTGGTGATCTTGATCGATCACCTGCTGCACTTCAGAAGGGTTGAGATTAAACTTGGTCGCAATCTTGTTAGCTAGTCCGGTTTCGCCAGTGGCGGCCGAGACTGAGCCAACGCCCACAACGGTTGCGATGCCCAGTGCTGCTACAGCAGCAGCAATCATCTTCTTCTTATTCATATATTACTCCCTTAACACTGAGTATGTTACGCCCCAAATCTGAAAGGTCGCTTAGAATGCCAGACTTTTTGGCAGTTGGGCACTCCAAGCCGATCGTACAGCTGATACACCATGTTCGCCTTCGGCTAATTTCACAAACTCGACCAGCGCCAGAGCGTCATCATACGCTCGATGCCGCTTATGCACAGTGATATTATGTCGATCAATCACAGCAGCCAAACGATGCGACTGATATTGTGGATACAACCGACGAGACAACTTCACCGTGCACAGTCGCGGCGTCGTCAAAGCCCGGTCAAGCCGCTGATACTCGGCAGCGATAAAACTATAATCAAAGGCCACATTATGAGCTACAAAGTAACCGCCGGCCAGTAGGTCAGCCAGCTTATCTGCGATCGACTGAAAACTCGGCGCACCCCATTGATCGCCCTCGCGAATGCCGGTCAAGCTGGTGATAAATGGCGGTACCGGCTCGCCAGCGTCAATCAGGGTGTTGATCGTACTGACGATCTTGCCGCCCTCTACGCGGATAGCTGCTAACTCAAGCACCCGACTGCCGGTGGGGCTCCCACCAGTCGTTTCGATATCCACAAAGACGAGCGGTCGCTCGGTCAACTCACCCTGCTGCATATCTCCAGTATATCCCGAACACAATACGAATAAAAGCTCTCATCAGTAGACCGGTCATGGCTCGCCCGTGCACCCCAGCTTGCAACTGCTCAAAAACTCCCTACACTTAATCATATGCCCAGAAGAACCATCCGTCCCGGCATCATGATCGCCGGCGTCCCCCGTAGCGGGTCGACAATCCTATCAAAAGTCATGGCCCTATCACCGACCGTTGGCTATGTCGAGGAGCCATTCAACTCGCAGACCGGGATGATCGGTACGCACGACAGGTTCTTTCCCTATATTGACTCGGGTTCAGCCTGGCAGGCGCAATATAGCGCCATTCTTCATGACATCCTCGCCGGCACGGCCCACTACAAAGAGAATGCACTCCAACCAGACACCAAGAACCCACTCCGACTCATCTACCGACATCTATTCACGAACCGTTATCAAATTCGCTATTGGCTCGACACCCACGACCCGCGGGTAAAAAAACTCATACTCAAGGATCCGACAGCCACCCTCTCAACTGAGCACTTTCTCCAGAATCCACACCTCTCGGTTATTTACACACTGCGTCACCCCTGTGGCGTCATCGCCTCACATCAACGTCTCGGCTGGGTTGGCACACCAGTGCATGACTTCCTGCGACAGGAGCCGTTTTTTCAGCGTATGTCACCAGAAGTGCAGGCAGTTAAAGACCGTAATTTACCTGAGATCGAAGGTCTTGCTTGGTACTGGCGAGCGGTTAATGAATACATTCTTCAGGTGTGTAAACAATATAGTAATGTTATAGTCGTCGAACACGAGACTTTTTCCCAACATCCCGAAGCCGTGGTACGCAAACTGTATGAGTAGTATGATATCGCTTTTACGCCGAAGATCAGCCTAGAGCTCGAACGGCTAACCGGCTCGCAAAACCCCACCGACCCGACGAATAATGAGATCCATGTGCTGCAGCGTAACAGCCGCGATAATATTGACCGTTGGAAAAAAATGATCTCCCAGCGTGATGAACGTACGATTATGAAAATTTGCGGAGAGACCTACCAGACGCTCCAAGCACTGCCGAACACAATCAAGATCAAGGCCTAATACCAGCGGCCGATAAGGGTCGGACTCAAATCTTGTCCTGTTAATAAAAAAGACCCAATCTTGGCAGATGAGTCTCTTATGGTGAACCTAAAGGGTACTCATTCCGAAATCTTTTATTGTGAACTGGAGGAGCTAGCGAATCAACTCACTGCTCAGGAGAATCACAATGTTTAGGTTGCTCCGTAAGACGCCAAAGGCCGTGTTAACAAACACCTCGCTATACAACGAGCAATCCTTCTATAACGCATTTGTGCGAGATGTGAAAAGAGCACAATCAGCGGTAGTTATTGAAAGCCCGTTCTTGACCGAAAAAAGAGCGCTGTACTTTTCAGGGCTATTCAATAAACTGACCAGAAAAGGTGTGAAAATTCGAGTAAACACCCGAAATCCACGTCACCATGATAAGCTGCTGGAGATACAAGCCTGGAAATCCATCAGAATCCTTAGAGATAACGGTGTCAAAGTCTATTTCTTTAATGATATGCGTCACCGCAAGCTTGCAATTATTGATGGTCGAATATTATGGGAAGGTTCACTGAACATTTTGTCACAAGTACTCAGTCGAGAAATTATGCGTCGTACTAATTCGATTGAGCTAGCTCATCAGATGATTCAGTTTACAAAGATTAACAACAGGTTCTGGTGATATACTAGAGGTTCAAGTATGCACAATGAATACCACATCAATGAAGAAGACATAGCAAAGATTATTAAGTATCTTAAGTTTGAAGATCCTGATAATGCTAACCGTGAATATGCAATTCAGCTTATTGAGTCAATGCAGATAAGTGGCAACGAAATAGCACGATCAGATGAAGCTTTAGCTGAAGCTATCAGGAAGTACACCCAGAAGAAAAATTAGAACTAATTCGGAAAGATATCCGACGCCTTAACGCCTAAAACAGCAAATATTTCATACAATGTTTCGACTGATGCAATAGCAGCCCCTTGTTCCAGGGTTGCGTAGTAATTAGTAGAGAGTCCTACTTTCTCGGCAATTTCTCTCTGGGTGTAACGCCTTGCCTTGCGAGCTTTTTGCAGATTAGTCCCAATTGCTTTTCTCAGTTTAACTTCGTTCATGTTCCTGTAGACTTATTAGAAATATCGTATACGAACTGTATCATATATTGTGTAGTATATCTACTGGTTTCTCAGTTGACGTCGGATGGTAGTACTAGGTGGAAATAACTACCTTTTGGTAGACGTTGAGTAGAGGATCCATGCCGCCCTCAAAAGCACGTTTATCTGCATCAATAAGCTCACCAGCAGATACTTGGCTATAATCAAGCAGGTAGCCAGCATGATCCGCAAGTAGAATTAAGAACAAACGAATTGTCCGACCATTGCCTTCTCGAAAGGGATGTAGAGCATTAAGTTCAGCCGCTAATCTGGTAATCTCTTTAATGAAGGTCTGCTTACCTAGATCAGCAAGATACTGCTTGCCACGTAAATCCTCAAAGATTCGTTCGCCCTCAACAATAATGAACGGAGCGTGAGCAAACGGCACGCTACTATCTGCCTTGGCTATATCGACTGTACGGATTTTGCCAGCAAAGTCGTATATATCTTCAAACAGAATCTTATGGAGATATTTCAAGTAATTAAAATCAAACTGGGTAGGCGGTTTCTCGGTAAGTAGCCTGGCTGTCTTCTTTGTGACGATATCCTGTTCGGCATCCTGCAGGGCTTTCGGATCAGAAATACCAAGCTTGTTTTCCAGTACGCTGTCATCATCAGTAAAGTAGTCCGTCACGGAACTACTTCTTTGTTGCGCTAGTCATCTGTTTTTCAAGCGTTTTTTTGACAGTCTGAAAATCAAATCCCTCGGCTTCCATACTACGAGCGATACTGGCTATCAAGCGTTGCTTTTTTTCGGTCTGACTCATAGCTATATTATATCATAAATGGAAAACCTCTATTGCTATTTACGAGGAGCCATACAGAGCCCCACAACAGAGGAATTACTACCACTGTTATTCTACCATAAGCATAGTGCTTATGTCGCAGCTGACTGTTTTTGCGTTTTTGTCATTTTGTTGCCTAGCTATTGCCTCCTTAGACCACCTCTGTTACTCTTTATGCAATCAGATTGGAAACTACAGGAGCTGCCATGACTGATGATACTGGTGGGCAGATAGTTGAAAGACTACAAACCATTTTACCGTGGTTAGGACTCCTTGTTGCGTCAATCACTATTCTGGTTTTCGTTATTGGCCTTATCCTCAGACTCTATAACTACTACCGAAAGTACAACCAAGAAGCAGTTTTACTTGAGTTAACACCACTCGGCTTTACTAACAAAGCTCCACTTGCCACCACTCAGTTATTCTCAGTACTGCATGGTCTGCTGAAATCACGGAGTTTTAAGGATGCAATTTTACGCTATGTGCCGTCATTCTCGCTGGAGATAGTATCAACCAAAGACAAAGGTATTCGCTACCTAATACGGTCAAGCAAAGCCAATGAAGAGCTTATCCGGCAGGCAGTTGCTGCCTACAGCCCCGATGTTAAGGTTCGAGTCGTGAAAGATAGTCATGAAGCCAAAGGCTTTATGGCTCTCCAAGCCTACAAACAAACTGAACACTACGCCATGCCCCTGGATACCTCAAAGTCCCTGCATGAGCACGACCCTGTAGCTTACTTAACCAGCTCTATGACCAAGCTTGAAGATAATGAACAGGTTAGCCTGCAACTGGTTGTCACACCAGCTGTTATATCTGAAGCCTTTGCGATTGACCGTAAGATACGTCAGGGTTACTGGTCTGGATCAAGTCTTGAGAAAAAGTTTGGTCATAAAAGTATCTTTCGCATCCTCTTTGCCATTGTAAAACTACCATTCGTAATTGCCTGGAGTATGTTATACGGTTTTCTCTATCACGATATACCGGCTAGCTCAAAAGCTACTAACAATGTACCAACAAATACCCATATACCTCCGGCCGAACAAGAACTGCTGGACCGAATGCATGATAAGCTCACTCAAGATCTCTTCTATGTTGATGTACGGACTCAGATTGTAGCGACAGATAAAACCCGAGCCAAGTCCAGAGCCCAATCACTAGCTAACTCAATGGCTACCTATGCCACGCCAACCTGGCAAAGACTACGAACCACCAGAGCTTGGATACCGTGGCTTGGTGTGCTACATCGGATATGGGTACTCGATCATCGCTTGCCGTCACTAGTGCATAGAAATAGTAATGTTTTAAGCTCGACTGAACTGAGTGCCTTATACCATTTCCCTCATAGTACGTCAGCTCGCACTGAAAATGTCGCTAGGTCACTCAGCAAAACCTTGCCAGCACCAACCTCTCTCAAGAGTGCAAAGTATCTTGATGTGACCTTAGGCAAGAACAGTCACCTTGGCAGCGAAACCTTAATAGGCCTCACTGAGGCTGAACGTGAACGGCATGTCTATATTATTGGCGGAACCGGAAACGGTAAAACCACTATGCTTCAGTACGGTATCGTTCAAGATATTAAAGATGGTAAGGGATTAGCCGTCATTGACCCACACGGAGATATGGCGTTAACACTACTCAAATACATACCGAAAGATCGCATCAAAGACGTTATTTACTTTAATCCTGACGATATTGACCACCCACTGGCAATGAACCTGTTGGAAATACCAGACGGTCTGATTGGCAGTGCGCTGGAGCGAGAAAAAGACCGGGTAACCGAATCAGTCATCTCAGTACTGCGTAAAATATTCTCCGACGATGATTCAGGAGGACATCGGATTGAGTATGTACTTCGAAATGCCATCCAAACAGCCCTAACAACTGATAATCCCACTATCTTCACGATCTTTGAACTACTCACTAACGACAACTACCGTAAGAAAATAACCAATGCCCTGCCAGCCGGAACCTTAAAGAACTTCTGGCAGAACGAACTCGGTAAAGCCGGTGCCATGCAACGAGTTAAGATGAGTCACGGTGTCACATCCAAGATTGGCCGCTTTGAATTCTCACCAAGTACTAAACGAGTAATGGGTCGACCAAGATCGACCATCGACTTCGATGATATCTTGTCTTCGGGTAAAATCCTGATCTGTAACTTCAGTAAAGGTAACCTGGGGGAGGATACGTCAGAGCTATTTGGTACAGCTGTGCTGGCTAAACTACAGCTAGCAGCTCTCAGACGATCTCGATTAGCTCAAGATGAACGAGAACCGTTCTACCTCTATGTTGATGAGTTTCAGAACTTCGCGACTATGCCGTTTGTGCAGATGCTGAGTGAGGCTCGCAAATACAAACTATTCCTGACCATGGCTGAACAGTCTACAGCCCAGCAGAATGAGCAACGGTTAGTACAGATAATCTTAGCTAATGTCGGTACAGTTATAAGTTTTAGGACTGGTAGTCCGGTAGATGAGCAATTAGTATTGCCGTTATTTAGGCCATTTATTGATGAAGGCGAGATAGCTAATTTACCAAGCTACAATTTCTATGCCAGGCTGAGTGCTATACGGTCCCAGGAACCGATGTCTGGGGAGACTATGTTACTGGAAGATAAGGGAGATAAGGCTATGGCTCGGAAAGTCATAGAGTCTTCGAGGAAGTTGTATGCGTATGAGTATGAAGATGCAGCGGAGAAAAAAGTGAATAAAACCGAGTCTCATGAAACACAAGACGCTAAAGATAATGACTCGGAAGATGAGCCGATTAAGGTGTAGCAAGCCATAGAGCCACCACAAAATATACCGTAAGAGTCAGCGAACAGCTAGCCCGTTGCCCCGAGGAGCGTTGTTGCCTGGATTGACTTCTCCAGCATTGAAGTTCGCGTTGTCTGCGTTGTCGACATTGTCTGGGAAGGCTGAACGAGACCACAAGTTAGCGTTGTCACCCTGGTTGTCGAAGCCCTCGTCCCAGTTGCCAGCAAAACCCGGAACACACCACCGGACTACCTTACAATACTACTCATTATCCTGCACTCAGCGTACCGAATGCAGGCAGGTCTTGGTGGCACTTCCTCTCTAGAACTAGCCTTCGTCAAGTCAAGGCTAGTGAGTACTGTCTCTTACATATGCTTATCTGCCTGACTGCTCGCCGTGTAACAAGCAATAGTTGCCACCAAGCATTACCCGGTTGCCGCCAAGCAAAGCATACTGTTATTGTACCCCCCCCCGAAGTTTTAAACCACCAAGAAGCTTTTTGTGTTTATAATGCTTCACCAGCCCTCGATACGATGCTTCGGTTTCTTTTGAGCAATCCGGGTTCGAAAGTGCCGCTAGTAAGTTGCGTTTCAAGCGTTTGCCTGGGTGCAAGCGAAATGGGTAGACAACCGCCCCAAGAAAGGCCACACCACGGCTACATTCCTGCAAGTGTCGCTTGTGGGGGTGTAGTTTTAGTGACAACTGACCCTCTACATAGCGCTCTATTGTCCTGGCAGCTTCAACCAGTTCATTTTTATCACTAGAGACGATATAGAAATCATCAACGTAGCGTCCATAGTGTTTGAAGCCTAATTCTAGCGTTACAAACCAATCTAGTTGGTCAAGATAGATATTACTCAGTAGCTGTGAGGTTAGGTTGCCGATGGCAATACCACGGCCTTTGGGCTGGTGAAACAAACTCTTGCTGGGCGGCAGACCTTTCCAAGCACTACGCGGACAGTTGAACACTGCCTCTTTCAGTGGGTCGTTAAAGATAATGACTTTCCACAAAAACTTACACAATTGGTAGGCGTAGCCCTGATTAGGAAACTGCCGATTCAGTCCCCACATGGCCCGGCTGTAGAGCTTTTTGCGCTCCAGACTCATGAAGTATCCCTGAAAATCAAGCTTTAGTATGTAGGCTGGACGAGTGTAGTTACGACTGACTGAACGAATGTGGTGGTCAAGCCGACGAATACCATACAGTGTGCCCTTGCCGAGACGGCAGCTGTAGTTATCTTCAATAAACCGGGCATCCCACCAACTACTTACTTGGTTGAACAAAAAGTGATGCACGACTCGGTCACGAAAGGCAGCTGCAAATATCTCTCGTTTGATGGGTTTGTTGACAATAAAGGCTGTTGAGGGCCGTGGCGTGTAGGTACGCGTATGAATTTCGTGTGCCAGTGCCACCAGTTCTGATTTGGCAATTTTGTCGAACTTTTCCACTTCTGGCTTCTTTGTTTTACCACGTCGGGCGTCTACATAAGCTTTCCCGAGTTCTTTTGAGAGCCACGCAGTACGGTTGTGTTGGGTGTTTGTTTTCATTGTGTTTGCTGACAAATTTTATTTTGAATCTAGACAACTCGGTTAAAAGATTAGTTTTAGATCTGCTGCCCCCTCGGCTTACGTTAGCCGTATAACTGACTATGCGTACCAACCATTTGGTACAAAAATACCTCGTTATCTACAATTTCATACAGTGCTCGTAAGTCACCTGTTATATCGATGCTGTAGAAACGGCTCATCTTGCCACTAAGTTTATGTAACCGAAGTGACTCGTCATTGGGCTTTTGCGACCAGAGCCTTATGGCGTCTGTGGTTTTTTGTTGCATCTTTGGAGTGAGTTTTTTGTACTGTTTTCTGAATTTTTTACTATACCTTATAGTCATTTTTCATTAAGCCACGCAAAGCTTTCTTCAACATTATTAAAAGCAGGCGAATAATCATCTAGCTCACCAGCACGTACTTTTTTTGACATAGCCAGTAATTCGGCCTCCACTTCTGGCCTAAGCCGTGGCGAATCCGATATAGTTATGCTCCGGGTATTAACGAACTCTCGCAAACTGGCAGCTACCACTATACTCATAGGCAAGCCGAGCTCTTTGGCAACACTCTGAGCCCTCTTTTTTAGAGCGGGATCAATTTTTACATTCAATACAGTACTCATACTAACCATTGTATACACTTTAGTTAGCATGTCAATACATAGATTTTGTTATTTTCGTTTGCTGGGCAGCCCAGTCGACTCGGCGGGGTTAGGGGTGGTCACCCCTAACCGCCCGGGCCTCGCTTTGTGGACAACCCAGAAATTAGCCCCAGATAAATCTGAGCCTAATTTAAGAGACAGCGAACAGCCAGCCCGCCGCCCCGAGGAGCGCCGCTGCCCGGATTGACTTCTCCAGCATCGAAGCCCGCGTAGTCTGCGCCGTCGACACCGTCCGAGCTGGCCGAACGAGACCACAAGAAAGCGCCGAGACCCTGGCCGTCGAAGCCCTCGAACCAGTAGCCAGCAAAAGTACCTTTAAACGGTCCATCGTGTTGCCACTTGGCAATGTTTGCACCACTGTCTGCGTACTGGCCAGTACCACCAAAGGCTATGTCCAGGTTGGAGTAATCACCAGAAGCGGTGCCTGTCTCTGTTTCTTCGTCATAGCTGAAGCCAACCGTTGGCAAGCGCCATCCGCTCGGGCAGATGGAGTATGGTGCATCACCATCAGTTTCAGTATGAGAGGTTCTGGATTCACCAGCGGTCACTGCAGGCCAGTTGTAGAGATAGCCGTAGTTGGTTTCGCCCTCTCCAGTGTCACCGGTGACCGGGCCGTAGGCTCCGGGATTGTCAAAGTCAGTAGTGCCGGTGGTGGTGAGTTGTGGCAAGGTAAAGTTACTAGCTACGTCTGAGTCGCTTGGTGTCAGGGTGAGGGTGCCGGTAGTTGATCCTAGTTTTAGGTTCTCGAGCATCCAGCAGTTGTTGTCGGCTAATTTGGCTACTTGGTAGGTTTGGTTGTCGCCTCTTGTGTCGGTCAGGGTGATGACAGCTTCTTCATTGGTGCCGTTGTAGATAGGTAGAGCACTACATTGACTGGAGGTGAAGCTTTGGAGAGTAGCTCCTGCTTCACCCTCTGCTTCATTGTCAGTGACAG
This sequence comes from Candidatus Saccharimonadota bacterium, assembly GCA_046350755.1. GTDB lineage: Bacteria > Patescibacteriota > Saccharimonadia > CAILAD01 > CAZDEK01. The sequence continues at coordinate 360,218 of JAXLZV010000001.1, forward strand.
CGTAGTTGAGCTTTAGTTCTTTTTGCCCGGGCGTAACACTACCATCTATAGCAAAGGTGAGGGTTACGTCGGTTGTATCATTGCTTGATGCAGCGTCGGTAGCTTTGAGAGTCAGTGGAGCGTCTCCAGGGTTGAGACTAGTGTCAGTCGTGACATCACCACCCTTGAGTTTGATGCCAATGCCTGGTTCTGGTTCAGTCAGAGTAGCAGTCAGAGTGTAGCCATCAGTGTTCGCAGTACCGCTTATGAGCGTTGTGGTAGCTGTAGCTGTACCACCACCTTGAGGAACGGTTATGTGAATAGTGTTCTGGTCGGTACCGAGGGAGAGAGTGGGAGCGGCAGAGGCAATGGGGAGGTTGGTGGTAGAAAGCACAGTAGCAAGGGTAAGCAGGACGAGGATACTGAAGCCCCGAGAGCTCGATTTACGTATGTTGGCTAATTTAAAGTGAGATGAACGACGAGTAGTTTTGTACCACAGGAAGAGGCCGGCTGTCAGGAGGATTAGGGCAATCAGGGTTGGCAGGAATAATGATGTACCAGTGTCGGCCAGGTTGCCACCAGCACCAGAGTCGCCACCAACGATAACGTTAATAGTCTGGGTCACGGTTTGGCTGTCCATGGTCGGCTCCTTTCTTGTTTAGTTATATTTGTAGCTTTATCTATTGAAATAAACTGCTTACGTATATAGTACAGGAGATGGTTTGGAATTCAAATAATATACACCCCTTTCTCTGTCACTCGTATGTTTACACTAGCATAGCTACGATCCAATGCTTTCTCAACCAGCCTTCCCACTGTCTTTTCAAGTTTGGCTGACTCACATATGAGCAATACTTCTGGATGCAGCTTCCTAGGCTTGTATTTATGCCATACCTCCAGCTCTGCAAAAGTAATGTACTTCCGTACTGTTTTCCGCAGTGTCCAGTAGGTCATATTATCTTCCAAACACTCAAGAAAGTAAGATTTATCTGTCTCTTTGTCTACTATGTATGCGTCTGGTCTAGTTTTAGGTACGTAGGCTTTGTCCATAAGCTCCGTCTTGCTATAGAACTTAAATCTATTAGGATAGGTATGTTTGAGCTGTATATATGCCTTGAAGACATTCAGTCGGTGATTAATTCTGTGATCTTCAGCTCGTTTATCGTGGTAGATGCTTCTAAGTGCCGATTCATTGCTGTATGGTTGTGTTCGTAAGAATCGTACGCCTTTGGTTGCTAAGTAATATGTAGCCGGTTTGCCTTTAAGCATGTAGCTACTATTATAGTTCATACCAATATAGCCTTGATCTACTAATATCTTTAACCTATTGGATATTACTCTAGGGTTAGCCTGTTGGTTCTTGGCAAATAAAGCTATGGTTGTAAATCTAAACTTATAGAGTGTGTTAAGGATAGTAATTTGCTGAGGGTTTAATGGTCGTCGGTATTTTGGTTCTCTCACTACTTCATCTGCTCCTATACGTAGTATAGGTAATTATATAACAATAACGCACAGATATAACAGATTAGAAATGATGATATAGGTATCCTAATGGTAAGATATCCACAATTGTAAATATTACTCGGTATATACTCTTGAACTAACGCTATATTCTATAGTAAACTATAGCTATAATCAATAGTTTACGAGGGTATCATGACTAATGAAATATCGACTAGTGCAGTAGAAAGGGACGAACAGATCGAGCTACTAGCGGATATTTTACTTGAGCTGGTACTTGAGGAGAATCAGGATGATATCAGCTCGTAACCAGAACGCCATTGCCGCTATCCGGGTCTCTACCACTAAGCAGGGTCGTGACGGTGACTCACCCGAAGCTCAGAAAGAGCAAATCGAACGCTTTGCACACAACAAAGGTATTACGATTAAAAAGTTCTTTGTCTTTATGGAATCGGCCAGCAAAGAACAACAGCCTATGCAAGAGGCAGTTGATTACTGCAAGGATAAGAAAAATGATATCGGCCTATTCATCGTTAAGTCAATCGATCGTTTTACCCGCGGTGGCTCAATGTCCTATGATTCGCTTAAAACCCAGCTCGATAGCCACCGTGTGACCCTCATTGATACCTACGGCGTTATTAGCCAGGAGAAGGTTAACACCCTAGAGCATCTCGGACATAGCTACAGGTGGAGCACCTACTCACCCAGTCGCAAGTCAGAGATGCTGGAAGCCGAACGATCGAAAGACGAAGTTAGAGATATCTTAAGTCGCGTCATTGGGGCTGAGATACGCTATACCCAAATGGGCTATTGGATGCGTAAACCACCCTACGGCTTTATAGGAGAAAAAGTCGAAACTCAGCACGGCAAACGTACCACATTGAAGCCGCATCCTGAAGAAGCGAAGTTTATTGTTAAACTATTTGAATTTAGAGCCAGTGGACAATTCTCAGATAAAGAAATTGCCAGCAAGCTCAATGACTTGGGTTATCGTGGCCGACCCCAGTACCGACGCTCTAAAGAAAACCGAAATCGTGTGATTGGTAAAACCGAAGGCAGTCAGCTTGACCATAAAAAGCTCTGGAAAATGGTACGCAATCCAATCTATGCAGGCGTGAATGTCGAAAAGTGGACCAAATACCAGCCAGTGAAATGTATGTTCGATGGTCTGGTGTCAGTTGAGCTGTTCAACCGAGCTAACAAAGGCAAACGAACTATTATTGAAATGCCTGGAAACAAAATAGCCATCCATGATAGCATCGCTCCACGCAATGCCACAGTACGAGGCACACGCAACAATGACTTTGCCTACAAGCACTATGTCATGTGCCCTGAATGTAATAAACCTCTGTCAGGTAGCACTTCACGGGGCAAAACCGGCAAATACTACTCATACTACCACTGTGATAAAAGAGGTCACAAATTCAGAGTCACAAAAGAAGATCTTGAGACCAAGGTCTATGATTTCATTAATGATTTAGTCTTTTCTAAAGAACGAGTAGATGAAGTCTTTGCGATTGTACGCGAAAAGTATGAGCAACATCTAGCCCTCTATGAAGCAAATACATCGGCCATCGAATCACAGATTACTCAGCTTGAAGCTCAAGCCAGAGAGCTCACCAAAAGTTTTACCACTATTGCTTCCTCAGCCCAGAAATACGTTAACGAAGAGCTAGAGGGTATCGATCAGCAAATTAAGCACTTAGCACTAGAAAGGACGAACATGGAAACTAAAAAACCTATGGATATAGACAAGGTTATAGCGAGAGTCAGGAAGTTTTCCGAAAACATCGGACAGGTTATTAATCAACAGAGTAGCGACAGCAAAAAAGCTCAACTTTTCGGGATCATATTCAAAAAATTACCAACCTACAATGATTTAGCTTTCCGAAACCAAAAATCACCCCATATTAAAGGGGTGAATCCAGTCTTCCAAGCCCTGCTTGGCGATAATTTTCCTATGGTGACCCCACGGAGAATCGAACTCCGATTACCAGATTGAAAATCTGGTGTCCTAACCGTTAGACGATGGGGCCGTCAGACGAAAAAGCCAGCATATCTTACCAGATTATCTGGTCTTCTTCAAGAGAATCGAGAGAATATATTGACTTTATTATGTAATTATGCTATTATAATACTTATCTCCAACAGGAGTGCACCCTATTTGACCCCATACCCCAAGCCTCCAGGAGGCCTTCATGTCAAGCAAGCAGCCCAAGAGCGGCCTCCTCATCCTGGCAATCTGCCTGGTGATCATCGCCATCATCGTCGCCCTCGTGGCGCTCAATGGTGGCTTCGAGCGAACCGAAGGGTTCACCACCCAGACCGAGGCATCGGATGCCGTCAACCAACCGGCTGACACATCCGTCTCGGACAGCATCAACTTCGGCGACTTCACGGCCGCCGAACTGAGTGGTGGTGTCGATCTCGATGAGACGTCCTGCGCGGTGAGAGTGGTCATCACCAATCCCACCGACAGCGATGCCCTCATCGCCATCGCCCTCGACTTCGATTCCACGGCTACCACCGAGGAGACGGTCGTTCCGGCTCAGACCCGCTGGGAAGTCACCTTCATCCGTGAAGCTCCCATCGTGGCGCTGAACCTCACCGAAACCACCGGCCTGTCGGACGTGAACCTCAACTTCGCGCCTGACTACAGCCGCTGCAACGGCGAGCCTGCCACCAACGCTGGTGGCGGTTTCGGCGACGAGCAAAACGTCGAACGTCTCGACAAGACCACCCCGTCCACCACGGCCGCCGTGGTCTAAGCTCTGGCTTTGGGTTACTGGGGAACCCAGAGTCAACCCCCGTAGGGCAGCGAAAAGCGCACCTCGCGCAATTCCTGCCCTGCGGGGTCTTCTTTTTATAAAAGCCTAATCGAGTCCACCAGCCTGAATAATCTTGGCATATTCACGAGCACTTGGCCGAACGGTGCGTTTCATCGTCGTGCGATCGACCTCAACCAGCCCGAACTTTGGCCAATAACCCTTATCCCACTCAAAATTATCAAGCAGCGACCAGTAAACAAATCCCCGGACTTCAACTCCCTCAGTCATCGCCCGATGCACATTCCGCAGAACCTCTTTGATATACCAGGCACGACTTTCATCCTGCGCATCAGCTAAACCACACTCCGTAATGATCAATGGCTGAGTGTAGCGATGCCCCATGGCTTTGAGCAAGGCATACATTCCTTCCGGGTGCAGTCCCCAGCCCATATCCGATGGATTCTGCTGATCAATATCCCACTTCAGACCCCGTAAATTGTATTTGAAGTAATAATTCAGCCCGATGTAATCTTGGTGTTTTTTTATTTGATCTAAGAAGTAATAGTTCCCAAACCAGTTCCACAAACGGGCAATGGCTGGCGTCACAAACTTGCCTTGCGATGTGTACCAAATCATGTTCTTCGAAATGCCGACTTTGGCCTGCGGATACAGCTCCTTGATGATCTTATAGGCCTTGATGTGCGCCCGAGGCAGAATCGACGCGTAGGCACCAATCGCCGTAAACATATTGCGCTGTTGCGGTGGCCATAAACCAATCCAATACGACATCGTTGCAAAGACTTCAGGCTCGTTGATCGTGCACCACCAATCAACATCTTCACCGAGGTATTCAACCACCCGACGCACATATTTTCCAAAATCTGAGATAGTTTTTGGATTCTGAAAGCCCATCTGCTCCTCTACCCAAAGCGGCAATGCAAAATGCCAAAGGGTTACCATCGGCTCGATACCGCGTCGTCGTAAGCTCTGGATCATCTTCCGGTAGTGCTCGAGAGCGACCATATCAAACTCACCGCGCTTGGGCTCGATACGGCTCCATTCGATGGAAAAACGATAGGTATTCAGCCGCAGATCTTGGGCGATATCAAAGTCCTTCTCATAGCGATGATAATGATCGATCCCTCGCCCCGAGATGTAGTTCTCCGGCGAAACCGCTTCGTGCTTGATGCGATACCAGTGGACTGATGGCGTATCAAAGGCTTTTGCCGCGCCACGGGCCAAGCGACTGGCGTGCACCCGCTCCCACTCGGTCCAATTGTTCCGCAAACCACCCTCAACTTGATGCGCACTGGTGGCCGCGCCCCAGAGAAAACTTTTTGGGAAACGTAAGAGCGGTGAATCTGCCATAAGCTTCATTATAGCGGAGGCTTGCTCATGGTGAGTCGAATTCGCTACCATAGAATCAGAACCTTAACCCAGGGCCCCGAATTTGGAGGTGAGAGTATTGTCGCTCAGCCAAACAATGCCAGGCACGAAGTATCACTCAGCACGGAGAGTCAAGTACGTCTTGATGCAGCTCCTCGGGCTCGATCTGAATATCCACCACACCCAATACCCCAAGCGCCACTTCCGCAGCAGTCGAACAGCGCTTGATTACCGCAATCTGCACTGTCTGCAAATTCTCACTCCGATCAATGACCACAGAGAGCTACATTCCTCTACACCACCACCGGAATTCCCATCGCGCGATGTAATGCTCGACCAAATCGATCGCTGCAGAAATAATGGCTGCAGCAAGGAAGGCTGCACTCAGCCCATCAAGCTTGCTCTGCGCGAAGTTCCTGTCGGCATCCAGCTCCCCAATGAAGTCGTCGTCATCGGTAGCCTGACTTAATTCGTCACACTCCCCGACAGTGTTGTCGGGGTTTTTCTTGGCGATTCGACGAGCTATCGAGACCGAACCATACCGCCTATGCTATAATTTTCATTAAGATGCAGATTGCCTCGATCAAAGCCTACCAGGTGCTCGACTCGAGGGGGGAGCCGACAATCCGTGTCCGTATGGAGTCTGCCACCGGCAACCATGCGCGCTTTGATGCGCCCAGTTCTCTGTCAGTGGGAGCGCATGAAGCCAAGGAGCGTCGTGATAATACGGCGAGCTACGGCGGTAATGGCGTCTCGGGTAATATCAGCACAATCACCAATATTATCGCGCCAAAGTTTATCGGCTACCCACTCGGACATCAAGCCGACTTTGATGCCCTGATCACCGCCCTGGATGGCACGCCTGACAAATCTAATCTTGGTAGCAACACTCTCACTGCCGTCAGTGGCGCCTATTTCTTGCTCTCCTGCTATGAGCGCCAGCGTGAAGTCTGGCAGGTTACGGCCGATCTCTTAGGCACCAAGCCTGATATGCCACGCGTCTATGCCAATCTGGTTTCTGGTGGCTCACACGCTCCCGGTCTCGACGTCCAGGAATTCATGATCGTACCTCGCACGAATGATATCAGCGCTTCGCTTGAGCTGATATACGGCATTCACCATACCGCGCGCCAGATTTTCCGAACGCTCTATGGACCGAGTGTCGATCTCGTTTCCGAAGAAGGAGCAATGGCGCCCGTTGGTATCAGCACGGAGACCGTGCTTGAGGCTTTTGAGCAGCTGGCGCGCCGCACGAATCAAGCCTACCAGATTGCTCTCGACATGGCGGCCTACAATCTTTTCAAGAATGGAGCCTACACGCTCGCCGGCCAACAGCTGTCGATGCAGCAGCTCGGTGCGACCTATATGCAGTGGGATCAACGCTTCCCGCTACTTTCGATCGAAGATCCCTTTGCCGAGAGTGATATCGACGGCCTGAAATATCTTCTCACTCAGCCGAGTCGTAAGTTTATGGCGGTTGGTGATGCGGTAACCGCCACCTCAGCTACCCGTATTCAAGAGCTTGGTAGCCAACGTCTGCTGGGTGCAGCTGTTATTAAGCCCGATCAGGCAGGGACGATTACCGAGATGTTCGATGCCATGCGTTCTGCTCTCCAGTCGGGCATCAAGCTGATCGTTGCCCATCGATCTGGTGAAACGAATGACACTTATCTAGCTGACATTGCCTATGGGTGTGGTGCTTTCGGTATTAAGGCGGGCGCGCCAGTCCGTGGCGAACGAGTCGCGAAGTATAACCGCTTAATCGAGATCGCGTCAGATAACGCCATTGCCAGCAATATCCAGGCAGCAAGCATCGGCGCGCCAGCCGGTCTGCCCATTCCGCCGCGACCGATTATCGCTCCACCAGCCGGTATTGGCGTCGTCAATGCTCCAGGGCCACAAAACTACTCACCCTCCCCCACTCAGACCTACCCAGCCCAGCCAGTTCCCCCCAGTGCTCAATCCTACCACGCTCCCATAGCTGCTAGTGCCCCCATCCCCGTGCCTCCATCACGAGTGATCCGTAGCCAGCCATACATTCAACAAATGAACGAGCCTGAAGAGCAAGGCTCAGCCATGGGCCTAGCTCCAAGCCAAGATATCCCAATCTAGCTTATAAGTACTAAAAAACGCCTCAAATGAGGCGTTTTTTAACGTGTGGGCTTATCGCCGAGACAAAGCTTCTACCGCCGGAAGTTTTTTGCCAGCCAGCAGCTCCAGAGCTGCTCCACCGCCGGTCGAGATAAAGCCAAACTTTTCGTGCATACCAGAGCCATCGATAAAGCCAGCTGTATCCCCACCACCAATCACCGACAGAGCGTCAGACTGAGCGATCGCCTTCGCCACCGCCATGCTAGCCCGAGCAAAGACCGGATTTTCGGTATAGCCTAGAGTACCATTCCAAAAAATTGTTCGCGCACCCTGCAACGCAATATTAATATTCGTTACACTCGCCTGCCCAATATCAAGCGCCATATCGTCCTCCATCAGCTGACCAACCGTCACATCACGTCCCCGCTTTGCCTCGGGTGAGTCGGCCACCACCACGTCGACCGGTAGAATAATCTCGACGCCATGCCGCTTTGCCTGGGCGAGTATTTCTAAGGCTGTGGTGAAGCCTTTCTTATCAAGGATGCTGGCCTGCATATTATGCCCCTGCGCGGCGAGGAAGGTATTAGCCATAGCACCCGAGATGACGATCGTATCGGCTTTTTTCATGAGATTGTGTAAGAAATCAATCTTATCAGCGATTTTTGCGCCGCCGATGATGGCCACAAACGGATGCTTTGGCTTATCTAGTAAGCCAGATAGCGTTGTCACTTCGGCTTGTAAAAGTTTACCTGCGGCGTGAGGTAGATACTGCGGGATACCGACCACCGAGGCATGGGCCCGATGGGCCACAGCAAAGGCGTCATCAACGTAGACTTCCGCTAGGTCAGCAAGCTGTCGAGCAAAGGCCGCATCATTTGCCTCCTCCTCAGCATGAAACCGTAAGTTTTCCAAGAGTGCCACCTGACCAGGTCGCAGCTGCATAACTTTCTCCGCCACCGTTTCACCAACACAATCATGCATAAAATATACTTCACGATTCAGCAGTTTCGACAACAGAACTGCCACCGGCTCCAGGCTATACTTTTCCACTGGCTTACCATCTGGGCGCCCGAGGTGACTGGCCAGAATAATCTTTGCTTTCTGCTCGATCAAATATTTAATCGTTGGTACGGCGGCCTCAATCCGCAATTCGTCCATCACCTTACCATTATGGAGCGGTACATTAAAATCGACGCGCACAAACACGCGCTTGTCACGCACCACCAGGTCTTCGAGTTTTTTGAGTGCCGTCATTTAATTCTCCTTTTGCTCAGTGGTTTGAAAAAGTTGGCTCGGATCAGCATAGGTATTCCCCCAACGCCCGAGGTTATTAAAAGTGATCGTGGCGGCCACGAGCAGTGCAAAAATGATGACCCCAACCCGATAATTCTTGCTTCTGTCTTTCGTAATCAGATGGATGAGCTTCACAAAAATTGCCCCAACCAAGTAGGTAATGAGAAAAATCAGGGTAAACATCCCCAGGTCAATCAGCTGCATAGTTCTAGTCTAGCGGCTTGCCAGCTACCAGGCAACCTGCTTATGCTTATGGCTTAGGTAGAGCCTTCGCCGAGTTTCTGGCGAATCATCTCCAGTACGCCACGTGGGGTTTGGTCGGCCTTAATCAAATAGTCAGCGCCAAGCGACTTGGCCTTCTCGATATCATTCGGATTATTGGAGTTCGTCAAAAAGACGACTGATGTCCGCGAGAAATCATAGCCGCCATCTTTGAGTTGAGTGATCGCCTCAATGCCACCAAGCTCGGGCATATTGATATCCACCAAGGCTAGCTTGGGTTGATATTGCTTGATAAGCTTGATGGCCTCATGACCATTGGAGCCCATGGCAATATTGTAGCCAGCCTTCACAAGCTTCACCTGGTACATACGCGAGATAAAGGGGTCATCTTCGACCACGACAACGTCGGGGTGCTGTCCAGCGGTTGGGTCAGCGACTTTGGGAGTAGTATCATCCATATGTACTTCAGTATACCTGTTAGGCTTGAGGAGAGCTAGTTTTTGGCGTGGCAGCCGGAGACTTGGTCTCAGCTTCAACCCCTTCACCGGTCGGCTTCACTGGCAGCTTGAAGCCAAAGGTTGAGCCCTTGCCCTCAGTACTCTCAAAGATGATCTCACCACCTTGATCATGCACTACGCGACCAACCAGGAAGAGACCAAGCCCCGTACCGTCTGGGCGAGCCTGTTGAGCATTTGGCGCCCGATAGAATTTCTTAAAGAGTTTGGCTTGCTCTGACTTCGGCACGCCGATACCATTGTCAACCACCTTAAAGGTAACCGTCTGACCATCTGTCTCGAGATAGATATCAACCTTGCCAGGCTCTTTGCCGGTCGACGAGTAATAGATAGCATTATCCATCATGTTCATCAGGCACTGACGCGTCTTACCCTCATCAATCGACAGGGTTGGGATATCACCTTTGGGCTCATGGTACTGCAAAGTCACATTTTTTGTGCTAGCCGTCGTTTCGAGTAATGCCAATTCTTCGGGTAATACTTTTTTCAGATCGACCGGCGCTCGCTCGATGCGGAATTTACCAGACTGGATGCGTGAGACATTCAGCAAATCATCAACCAAGCGCGTCATACGGGTCGCGGCGTCAAATGATTGCTTGAGAGTTTCCTTTTGTTCTTTTGAGATGCGACCAAAATCACCGTCCATCACCATCGAAGTATAGCCCCGCACGGCCGTCAGCGGCGTCCGCAGCTGGTGAGAGGCCATCGAGATGAATTCATCCTTGGCTTTATCGAGTGCCTTGAGCTCATGGTTTGCGTGTGTCAGATCAGCCGTAGCCTGACGGATCTTTTCGCGCAAGGTTTCATTAAAGCGCTGGATCTCGGTGTATGAGCGAGCGTTCTGAATAGCTACGGCGAGCTCATTGGCAATAATTTGCAGCGTCTGGATATCTTGCTCGGAAAAGATGTCACCGCTCTTCTTCTCGCCAAGCAAGAGGTAACCTACGAAAGACTCAGTAGTTTTGAGCGGGAAGATCGCCCGTACGTTATGTCGATCGAGAATGTCGCGCTTCTCACCAGATGCGATTTCATCGGTGATAGTTGGTTTCACCTTAAACTTCTTCAAATCATCTGGATGGTACAGCTGCTGGATCTTCGAGCTATGTGTCTGGTAGAAAATACCGTCTTTGTTGGTAACGACGATATTTGTAGTATCTAGGCGCATCTGAGACTGCAGGATCTCAAGCACCTTTATGGAGAGTTTATCGAGCTCGATCTCGGAAGCTAGCACCCGTCCGATGTCAGAAACAAGAACCTGCGGATCATATCGATCGCGGTAGAAAATGCGATCGGTAATCTTCTCGAAAAAACGGCGAATTGTCGGGAAAGTAAATGCCAAAAGCACCGCGAGTACAACATTAAAGACCTGCTGGGAGAGCTCGGTAGTAAGAATGTTCTTGAGAATTACCCCTTGAGCCAAACCAAAAGCCAGGAAGGCATACAGAAAAGCAAACGCCGCAACCGAAAATATATAGGCTACCGACCGCGCGACAACGGCCCGGATATCAAACAAACGATGGCGAACTATCGCGTATACAGTCGGCACAACGAATAACAGAACGCTCGGTGGACCCAAGAATCCTAAGCTTGAAATCCCAACAAGCACAAGCACTAGATTAGTTAAAACTATGACCAGCGCCATCGCCCCTAGCCCATAGGAAAAGAAGCGTAATTGTTGGCGCTCTAAGCTGCCCGCTGTGCGCCAGTTGAGCCAAAGATTACGACCAGTAAAAGCTAAGCTGAATAAGCCCGTAAGCAAGAGAAGTATATAAAATGGACCTCCGGTCACTTCAGCCCCATAATCAGCCAATTGCACACTCTCAACCGCTAATTTCGTCGGACTAATTATCACGAGAAAGATTACCAGGACGGAGAGAATCATCCCGGGGATACGCCCTTTTTTCATGAGTTCTTTCGGGAAATATCGAGAAAACTGATACAAACACAGCATCGTGATTGCCGCTACCCCAAAAGCAATATGACTACTGAGAGTAGCTAAGTTCAAGTTGTTATAATTATCGGCGAAGTTTAACGTTAAAATCCAAGCGACAACTGACAAAATAAAGGCAAATAGCCAGCGATTTACCCGTGCTTTTGCGTTATTTAAGAGTACAAAGAAGCCCAGCCCAAGCAGGGCGGCTGCCGAAAAAAGATAGACAAAAATGCGAAGCTGAAACATTAGCTTCTTGCATTATAGAAGATAAAGTCGACGTTGTACGCCTTGCCATCATATTTACTGTTGGCAATGAGCTCTAAAGTCTTAGCCTCGACTGCCCGAAAACGCTCTGGGAGGATGTTAATAAGAAATTTTGCCGGCACAAATTCTTTACCAGAAATATTTTGAATCTGTGAGTCAGATGGATCAAACTCACCAAGACGGATTAAGTACCATATGGCCGTCATAAATGAGCAGGGCAACTTCTGTCTTTCGTCGATGTAGCGAGCATAGCTTCTCTGAATGCGTCCATTCGTAATGCTATTCAGCATAAGGTCTTTATATGGCTCCATATTTGCCTCAAAGCCAAGGAAATCTGGCGTTGCGTTCTTAGCCGCCAGTTTTTCCATAAAGTCACTAAGATCTAACAAATGCTCACTAGGATTATAGTTGTCGATTAAAACTACCGAGCTACAGGTCCCATCGATATTCTGCGAGTAGGTATGATACTTATCAATACTTTCCTCGTGCTCCTGGCTAAACGTTTCATTAATATATATGTGACTAATTTCTACGCTGTAATCATCCATGCTTGTGTTTCCTATTCACCCATAATACTTGCTTTTGAATAAATATGAATAGAGGGCCGGTTTCCCGGCCCTCATGACTCGTGCTTGTGCCGCCGGGCTACAGGTCATCCACGTTCGGACGAATCCAGTACTCGCGATCGGCTTCCTCGGAACACAGCTCGTGAAATCGGTAGCCAAAGTATGTCATGGCTTCCTTCACGTAATCAGCCTTGGTGTGGGTTCGAGTCACGAAGAACTCGGCTCCACCACGCTTGGCTGCCCGGTGCGCTTCCCAGAAGATATCGAAGGCATCACTGCCCTCGTAAGTGGGGTCGACGCCGATATGATCGACATAAACTCCACTTCCCGGTAGGTTCTTCAGCTGGCGCACTTCCGTGTGGTCGTAACCCCACACCCAGACACGAACCTGATTCGCTTCATCGCGACCCAGGTTGAGCTGGGCGCCAGGCCGACTCATGGCATCCATGAAGTAGTCGGCCACTCGGCTATCGGTCCAGTACGGCGCCAAGACGGCGCCACACTTCGGGCAAGTGCCGAGATCTGTCTGGTAACGCCCCTTCGAACCGAAGTCGTCCGAGGCGTTACAGACAGGGCAGCGGAATCGCTCACACCATGGTTCACGTTCGAACCAATCTCTGAACGATTCCGACAGACGATCAAGCGGCATTTCTACCGCTCGCGCAATCTCAAAGCGCAACATCTCACTCCTTTCCAGCAACGACCAGTCGGTCGATACCAGCGTATGTTGGTTCGACAGACTTGATGGTGAAGCCGGCTGCCGTCACTGCTGCCTTGAGCTCGTCTTCTGTGAGGAAGACAAACTGCGAAGACTCGTAGCGACTACGGCGAGCTAGGTTGATGCCCCACGCGATGAAGCGTGGGATATTCAAGACTGAGCGAGCCATCTCGCGAGGACTCGCAGTCTTGAAGTGCTCGGCGATGAGCGGGGTGAGCTGATCGTTGACCGGGTTGGCCAAGAAAAGCTGTCCACCAGGTCGCAACACGCGATGCAATTCGCTCAAGGCTGAGGCGTAACCACTGCCAAGAGCGTAGATCACATTGATGCAGGCGATCTGATCGAAAGAGTCGTTCGTGAACGGCAAGCCGTCCACCAAACTCCCCTGTACGATATCATCTTCGCGCGCAGCTGCGGTGCGGAGCATGGTGCTCGAGAAATCGACGCCGACGACATGCGCCGCCGTATCGAGTCCGAGCCGTCCGCTTCCACAGCCAGCGTCGAGCACTTGAGCGCCCGAATCAAGCCGGCTGGCGACGTCAGTCACCAGCGCGGCATGTGGCTTCAGCAAGAACAGGCTGTCATACAGCCAGCCCTGAACTTCCCACAGACTTGTCATCTGAAGTGTCCTTTCTTTTGGACCGGCTAGTACGAATTGCCTTGACGACGAGGAGAATGACAGCCAACCCACTCCAAAGGAGAATGGCGGGACGAACCCACCATGGGTAGTTATCACCAGCCACATACACATAGACCCATGGAGGGGCCCAAATGAGGCGATTGATGATGACTGCTTCTGAGAAACCAAACCATTCGCGTCGTGTTGCCTTGCGCAAGATCAAGTACCATGACCAGTAATAGGGCACGAACGTAATCAAGAGTAGGCCGACGAAAATGGCCGGATTGACGTTGTAGCTCAGAGCTTTGTCCCAATAGCGCACGATCAAATCCGCAGCGAAGAAATAAATCAACGGAGCGGCAATCGCGACTACGAGGAGGCCGAGAACAACCTGGAGCTTTCTGGAATTCCTGAGGTATATCAAAGAACGATTCACGGGGCAAATTATAGCATAAATACTATGAATTGTAAAGGATTTTATCAGTCACCGTTCGCCTCTTTCGACTTCGAATCTCTAGAGAAGTTAAGCCTCTTCCGGCTCTTCGCCTAGCTTGTGCCCACGCACGTACTCCCCGGTCGCCTTCTCATCGAGCACGCGACCGTTCTCGACGACAACGTACTTCTTGATGCCGGCATCATGTAAAAATTCGCGGTCGTGACTGACGACGACTAACGCTCCCGGATAGGTCGCCAGCGCTTTACCCAGTGCCTCGCTGGCACCGACATCCAGATGGTTCGTCGGCTCGTCCATAATCAGTAAATTCGTCGCTCGCAGTGCGTGCACCGCCAAAAAAGCCTTGCCACGCTGACCAGGGCTAATCCGCGTCGTTGGTAGCGTCTGACTCTCGCGAGCGATGCCAAAGCGCGCCAGTTCGGTCGCGGCCTTCGTCTCATCCACGCTCGCCATGCGCGATACGTTATCGACCAGACTTTCATCCGGGCGTTCAAACTCTGGCTGCTGAGCGATGAAACCTATCTGCGTCGCCTCGGCTACTTCGCGTGAGCCTTTGGCGGGCTCCAAGAGTCCTGCCAGGAGCTTTACCAGTGTCGACTTCCCTTCGCCATTCGGCCCAATAATTGCCACGCGCTCGCCACCGCGCACGATGAGATTGTAGGGACCGAGCTCGCGAGCTTCATACTTGGCTACCGCCCCCTCCAGCTTCACCATATCGCCACCCGGTTTATTCGCGGTAATCGGGAATAAGACCGACAGATCGACATCTTCATCTGGACGATCAACGTCTTCGAGCCGATCGAGACGGGTTTCCAACGCCTTTGAGGCTTTGGCCAGCGTCTTCCCGGCGTTTTCATTCTTGCGATCAGTCGCCATCTTGTCATTATCGCGGCTGCCTTTTTCGGCCCGATCAGTCCGCACGCTCTGCGCCATCTTCTTCTGCATGGCTTCCTCGAGCTTGCGTCGTTCGAGATCAGTCTCGCGGTGCGCCTTGGCCTGCGCTGCCCGATCACGCTCCAGCTGCAAACGCCAATCAGCAAAGCCGCCACCAAAGAAATTCATGCCCCCCGCGCCTTCGCGCAGCTCAACGATCTTATTCATCGTCTCTTTGAGAAAACGACGATCGTGCGAGATGATGAGAAATCCGGCTTTCGACCGGCGAATAAAAGCTTCGAGAATCTCGATACCGGCGATGTCGAGATTGTTAGTTGGCTCGTCGAGCAAGAAGACATCATACTCGGCAACCAGGATCGAGGCTAATGCCAGCTTAGTCTGCATGCCGCCCGAGAGATCACTGACCTTTTTCTCCAGCACATCCGTAGTCAGCCCAACTTCTTGCAATGCACGTGGTAAACGCTCATCAAGCGTGTAAGCACCAACGGCATCAACTTGCTCAAGGGCAGCATTATAGCTCGCCTCATCATCCATCATATTCTCAGCCGCCGCTTCGAGATCAGCGTAGGCTTTGGTGATACCAGTCAACTCTTCAATCGTCGCCCGACAGGTCAGATCCTGCCATTGCGCCAGCTCCTGCGGCATGAAGCCTACGATATCACGGGTGCGATCGATCTTACCATCAGTCGGCTGGAGATTACCGGCGATCAGATTGAGCAACGTCGACTTCCCGGCGCCATTCGGCCCGACCAGGCCAATGCGGTCGCCCGGCCCGATCGTAAAGGTGATCCGGTCGAGGATTGGAGTGTGAGCGTATTCGAAACGCAATTTGTCGATCTTTATCATAGCCGTACTATTGTACTGTATCTGTTAGCTAATAGGTAGTCAGCGCACCCGGTCGAGAACGAGCGCAAGATCAACTTCAGTCTGGTCGCCGGAACGCAGGTCTTTGAGCGCAACCGTACCAGCGGCAAGCTCTTTCTCGCCAATCACCGCCACATAAGGAACGGCTAGTTTATCAGCCCGCGCGAAGACCTTCGGCAGCTTAGTCTCAGCCATGACGAGCTCACAAGCAATGCCGGCGTCACGTAGGCTCGTCGCCAGTTGTCCGGCCAGCTCCCAAGCCTCGTCCATCATCGGTACGATAATTACTCGGCTAGGTGTCTGAGTCGCTAGATCAAGCTTGCCAGCGTCACGCAAGCCGTCGAAGAGCCGCGTCAAGCCGATCGATATTCCTACACCTGGCAGCGCCCGGTCGGTATAATATTGCGCCAGATCATCAAACCGACCACCCGAGCAGACACTACCAAGCTCCGGTAAGTCTGTCAGCAACGTCTCAAACACCGTTGAGGTGTAATAATCGAGACCGCGGGCAATCGAGCAGTCAATTTCTAGTTCTGATTCCTTAACTCCACTGGCCATGGCTGCCGCAATCGCCCGCTCGAGTTCCTCGAGACCGGTCACGAGCTGCGAATTCCCGCTAGCTAGCTTTTGCAGCTCTGCAGTGACCGCCGAGACAGACCCCCGCAACTCAGCCGTCTTCAAAAGCGTCGCGATTTGGGCCTTGTCCAAGCCCTCTTTACTCAGTAACTCTTTCACGCTCGCCTCGCCGATCTTCTCGAGCTTGTCGATAATGCGTAGCAGTCCAGTTGCCTTCTCAGCCACGCCCAGCGATTCATAGAGGCCGGTCAGAATCTTGCGATTATTCACACGGATAACAAAATCCCCGACTGCCAAAGCCCGCATCGTGCTGGCTGCCAGGGCAATCATCTCGCCATCAACCGCGACATCGGCCTCGCCGACCACGTCCGCATCGCACTGGTAGAATTCACGCGCCCGACCTTTTTGTGCCCGTTCAGCCCGCCAAACTTTCTGTATCTGAGAGCGACGGAATGGAAAGGCCAGATCATTCTGGTGCTCCGCCACGAAACGCGCTAATGGCACCGTCAGATCATAGTGCAATACGTAATCCTTCGACCCTTTACCGAAACGAAATACTTCCTGCTCAGTCTCGCCACCGCCCTTAGCGAGCAAGACTTCCGCTAGCTCTAATGCCGGTGTCTCAATCGGACCAAAACCCGCTGCCTCGTAGCTAGTACGAATCGTCGTCAGCAGCTTCTGAAAAGCCAGCTGTTCGGCCGGTAAATATTCGGGGAAGCCACTCGGACGACGCGGCGAAACACGGTTACTCATATCAATATTATCGGGCTTTTGGCTATAAAGCGCAAAGCGACGAATAAATGTTGAGCCCCGATCATCGAATGACGATCGGGGCTAGTGGACGGATGCAACGAAGTTGGGGTATCGGTTTGGGGCAGGCATGAGTCATCTCACGGATTCTTCATGCCGCCACGGGCAGTGCGGCTGACCCGCTTGAGCTTGCGCTGATGACCCTTCTTGCCGCTACCGCGACGAGTGCGGATCTTGCGCTTGCGGCGTGAGCCACTGATGTTACCATCACGTCTGGGCACCATCTCTCCTTTCGGGTCGTCGATGAAATGCACCGTTGCCTATCTGGCAAGCCTATTGTCCAATAAGATATACGCAGCACACAAGGTTAAGTATTATCAAAACGCTAGCGCTCCTCTCGAGAAAGGTATATACTGACTGACAGCAGCAAGCACTTGAGTAAAACACAAGTTTTTGGCAGCACCAAAAACCAAGTTGTGGCAGCAGCACACCTTGGTTTTTTTGTATCTCTCGATAGATTAGTCGCTTTCAGGTATAATAACCGAGCAAATCTGCGCCTGTAGCTCAGCTGGATAGAGCGTGTGGCTTCGAACCACAAGGCCGGGGGTTCGAGTCCCTCCGGGCGCACCATTGATTAACCACCCATTTCTCGGTATAATATTTCGGTTTCACCACATTTTTTTGATGTGGGCCAGTAGCTCAGTTGGTTAGAGCACCTGCCTCTTAAGCAGGGTGTCGAGGGTTCGAGCCCCTCCTGGCCCTCCAGCCCTTATTCGACTCCTTCGGGAGTCTTTTTGTTATCATGAACAAATGCACCCTTTCGTAATTGCGCAAATCACCGGAACTATTGCGGTAATGCTTTCGATAGCAATGTATCAGTTTAATGATCGACGAACCATGTTGATCATCGATCTATTTAGCAGTGTGTTCTGGGCACTCACTTTTCTTGAGCTCGGTGCCTTAACGGGTTTATTTATCATCATCGTTGCAGGTGTATCAAATTTACTTTTCATATTTATACCACCAAGCAAAAAGAACCGATGGCTATTAGTGCTAATTATCCTATGGATGGTTGCGGCCACTGCTTTCACATGGGCAGGGCCAGCTAGCCTTTTAGCTATGAGTGGTGCTGTACTGGGAGTTATAAGATTCTGGACCACTAACACGACAACAATCCGTCGTCTTGCGCTCGCCGCACCGCCATTTTGGCTTATGTATGACCTGCTAACTGGAAACTATCCAGGGATTTTCATCGAAGTTATTGCCCTCGCGTCAAATCTCGTCGCTCAATATCGTTTTGATATGAAGAAGAGGTAATAGCGACAGATCCATGATGACCCCATCCTTATTCGACTCTTTTGGGAGTCTTTTTTTGTTATAGTTATCCTATGACGCGCTACCTCGCTCTACTCCGTGGCGTCAACGTCGGCGGTAAAGGCATGCTCAAGATGTCGGATCTCAAAGTAGCCATCGAACAGGCTGGCTTCAAGAACGTACAGACCTACATTAATAGTGGAAATGTGCTTTTCTCCGCGGCTCCTACAGACACCCGCAAGCTCGCCCAAGACATTCATCAAATTATCCATACAACCTCTCAGCTAGATGTCGAGGTAATCGTATTCACACATGACGAGTGGCGGCTCATCATCGAAGCTGCACCGCAGTGGTGGGGAGAGAATAAGGAATGGAAGCATAACTTACTCATTCTGATCCCGCCATATGACATGAGAGCAGTCATAGCCGCAGTTGGCGAGCTCAAGCCAGACATCGAAGCCATGCAGTCGGGTGATGGGGTTCTCTACCAATCAATGTCGAAAGCCCTCTTCGGCCGCACCACCACCGGCAAGCTAGCCAGCAACCCGATCTATAAAAAGATGACGATCCGTAACTTCAACACCGCCACCAAACTCCTCACGTTACTTGAAGGTACCGGCTGAGTTGCACTCTCAATCATCGGGTGAAATACTAGGCTTATGACAGTCATCGACGAATATCTCAAGCACGTAGCACCGCCCGAAAAAGCTGAGCTGGAACGGATTCGCAAGCTCGTGCACTCCATTGTGCCCAGCGCCACTGAGCTCATCAGCTATGGCGTCCCTTGTTTCGATTACTTAGATCGTCATCTCATCTTCTTTGCAGCTGCGAAACATCATCTCAGTATCTTCCCGGGATCAGAGCCAGTAGCAACTTTCCAGGAAGAGCTCAAAGATTTTCACACCTCAAAAGGCACCATTCGCTTCACGGTTGATCAGCCAATTCCCGCAGGATTACTCCGCAAGATCATCAAGCAATGCATGCATACTATTGAAATCAAACGAACCAAGTTAGCATGACCACTGCCACACAGAAAATCGATACCTATCTAGCTGATCTGCCCGACTGGCAAAATCAGAATCTAGCACTCTTTCGCCGCCTCGTACATGAGGCTGAACCAAAAATAGTCGAAGACTGGAAGTGGAACGTGCCGTTCTTCATGCTCGACGGCAAGATGGTATTTGCCATGTCAGCCTTCAAGGCTCACACGAAGTACAATTTTATCGCCAACGGCGCCCTACTCAACGATCCGCATAAGCTCTTTAATAATGGCCTGGAATCAAAGAAGTCGCGCGGCATTGATCTGCATGAAGACGAAGCAATCAACCAAGCTCAACTCAAAGCACTAATCCAGGAATCGATACAACTGCTCTAAGTTTTGCGCAACAACTTCTGCTGCACAGCCTCGAGACTACGGCTGACTCCCGTGCCCGGCTGCAAATAGCGATAAACAATCAGTGCCCAAGCCAAACTGACACACCATGCAGCTAAGATGTCGGTTGGAAAATGTACGCCGAGATACAAACGGCTCAAGCCAACCAAACCGGCATATACGCCGCCAGCGATGATAGCCGGCCAGCGCCATTTCGTCCGCCACAAGATCACGATCACAGCAAATACCAGCGCACTGCTGGCCATCGCATGACCACTCGGAAACGAATAGCTTTTCTCCACTACCAGTGCCTGCCAAAATGATGGCCGGCTACGCTGAAAGATTTGCTTGAGGATGGCATTCATCCCCGTGGCGCCGATAGCAATCAAGCCAAACATAACAAGCTGCCGCCAGCGCCCGCGCCAAGCTAAAAAGCCCATAATAGCCAGAGTAATCGCAATGATCACCAGGGTACTACCAAAAGTAGTGATCACGATCATGAGCCGATCGAGCGTCGGATTCGCATAGGCATGTATCGTCTCAAGCACCCAGACATCAAGGCGAATCGGCTCGCGCTCTAGTACTTCGCCTGCCAGGGCGACAAACATGGCTACAAGCGACCAAAAGAGTAGGGTCACGAGCGTGAACTTCTGGATAGACAGCCTCACGAGATGATTGAGCTTACGCGTTGCCATAACTGTCTTTCATTATACGCCCTGACTTTACATGCCCAAGGCAAAGCCGCCATACTCAGTGTGAAGCAACGAGGATCCACTATGTATAAGCCCCAATCACTTGAGCAGGTTGTATTGGTCGACGAAAACGATCGGCCAGTCGGCACTACCGACAAGTCAACCGTACACACACAAGACACGCCTTTGCACCGAGCCTTTTCGCTCTTCTTGTTTGATGACCACAATCGCCTACTTTTGCAACGTCGTGCCGAGCACAAAGTCACGTGGCCCGGCATCTGGAGTAACTCAGTCTGTGGACACCCATTGCCAGACGAAGGCTACACGGCCGCGGCGCAACGCCGCCTCAGCTACGAGCTAGGTATTCATGTCCCGACCGAGGCAATTCATATGGTGATACCTGATTATCGCTACCGGTATGAGTTTCAGGGCGTCGTGGAGAATGAATTCTGCCCCGTCTTGGTCGTCCGCCAGGCAGTGACACCAAAGCCAAACCCCGATGAAGTGAGCGATATACGCTGGGTGCAATGGGATGATTTTCTCAACGAGATCCAGCAACCAAATACCTACTCCGAATGGTGCGTCGAGGAAGCTCAACTGCTCGCAAAATCAGAAAAGCTGCAACACATACTACGCAATACAACCGGCGGTGACTCATTATGAAGCGCTCTAGTCGACTTATTATCATCATTATCAGCCTGATAGCACCTATGCTCGTAGGCTGGTTGCGTGGCATGAACGATCCTAGCGGCTGGAGCACCCTAGTTGGCTTTTTCATCGGCAGCATTGGTGCGGTTATTATTGGGATAGCTGGTGCGCTAGTAGCATTTTTGCTACGCAATCGACCTAACGAACATATTTCTTTGTACGTTTACTGCCTCGCGTCGATCTCGCTCTGTGTTTTCCTACTAGCGACGGCTTAGTTTTTATATCGGCCTAGCTCTATGCGATGATTGAAATAACTGTCCATATCTGTTAGGATAAGTCAGTTTTACGGGGTGTGGCGCAGTTGGCTAGCGCGCCTGCTTTGGGAGCAGGAGGCCGGAGGTTCGAGTCCTCTCACCCCGACCATGACAAGGCCCGACTCATCCGAGTCGGGTTTTGTCATAGCTGACAGAGGGCTCGAAACCCGAGGTTCGCTATTCGAGGACGCGCGCAAGAGCTCGCTCCGAGCACGCCGCAAGAATATACAGAGTAGTCCTCTCACCCCGACCAACTAAAATGTCCGAGCGTTGTCTCGGGCTTTTTAGTTGGCCTGCGACGCGAACTAAGTTCTCCGGGCGAATTCTGAAAACCTACTCACCCGCGCGCTAGACTAGCGGCACGAACGCAAAACCAGAAAATATCTCCTGATTAATGCGGCCAGCCTTATGCTTTTTCACTTGCACGATATCTTCCCCAATCGGCAACACCATGATGCCAGGGCTCGCTAGCTGTTCACACAGCTCCAGCGGCAAAGTTTCTGCTGCTGCCGATACTAAAATGCGATCAAACGGAGCCTGCTCAGGCATGCCTAGCGTCTCGCCCGGCGCCTCAACAATGACATTCGGAAACGCATAGTGCGCGAGATTGCGCTGAGCAAACTTCACCAGCTCGGAAATTTTTTCGATGCCATACACGTTACCAGTCGGCCCAACCATCTGAGCTAGTAAAGCTGTTGTCCACCCCGAGCCACAGCCGATATCGAGAACTTTTTGGCCTGGACGTACGTCCAAGAGATTCAACATAAAGGCCACCGTGTAAGGTTGGGAAATTGTCTGACCATGCCCGATCGATAGAGGATGATCCTCGTAGGCGCGCAACCGATCGACCGGCCGCACAAACCGACGACGATCGGTGGCAGTAAAGGCCGCCCGGACAGCCGGGTTCCGTAGAACGCCAGCTTGCTCTAATTGATTAACTAGATCTTCCATACTTCTAGTCTACGCCCTTTCCTGAATACCGCCACCTGGAGACCATGCTTTGCCAGGTGTATAATGCGGGTAGGAGAAATTCATATGAGTAACGATGTTTTTAGTCAAACGGTCGGCACGTTTATCCAACAAAACATTTGGTGGATAATCGCCATCTATGCGTGGTCATTATTTTGGAAGGGTGTGGCACTCTGGAAATCAGCCCGCGAGGGCCAGTCAGTCTGGTTTGTAGTCTTCCTATTTGTAAATACCATTGGCATCCTTGAGATCCTCTACATCTTCTACTTCTCAAAGCATACTGGCTTGCCCAAGGGTCCCACTAAAGATCTCGAGACCTAGCCGGGAGACTCAAAAACTGGCTCCCATATCGGGGTGTGGCGCAGTTGGTAGCGCGCGTCGTTCGGGACGACGAGGTCGCTGGTTCAAGTCCGGTCACCCCGACCAATACTTACAAGCGTTCAGGAAAAACCTGAGCTTTTTTGCATAAAAAAAACCGCGCGCTCAGTGCTGAGACACGCGGGGGTTGAAGATCGGGATCAGGGAGCTGAGACCAGCGCCGGCTGGATGGCACCGCCGCCGGACTCAGAGCCACCGCTCAGAGCAGGCGTACCACCGGTACCACCATCGCCACCGCCGCCGGGCAACATCGCTTCGGAGCCACCATCGGCCGGCTGCAGCACCTCCTCGTCATCGCCGTCGAAGCCGTCGATGAGTGAGGTGTACTCACGGCTGTCGAAGGCGGCGATGAAGTCGATCAGCGTCTGCGGCAGACCAACTTCGTAGCAGTGGGTGCCATCGGCATCAGTCGCCTCGCTGTAGTTGATGCATCCGTTCCACTCGCGCGAGATCGCGGCGGCATCAGTCCGGAAGAAAACGCTCAGCTTGTTGGCACCGACCGTCACGGCTCGACCCGTGGCCTGCTCGAATGCCCGAGCGATGACGCACTCGTACGCATCGCTGGGTACGCCCTTCGGCAAGCCGCCGATGTCATCTCCGCCGAGGATGCGGAAGACAGGGTTCAGATAACTGAGGATCTGAGTGGTAGGAACCGCATTGGCTGTCATGCCATCTCCCTTGCTCAAGGTACATTAAGGTGACTATATTCCTGCGTTGACCAGGAGTCAAGCATATTGCGCTACTGCTTCCGCCTGCCACTTGCCTATATATCGCGAGCTCAAGCAGCCGTTTTTTACAAATGACACTTGCAATGTGTGCGCGAGTAAGAAAAGATGATGAAGACATGAAATCCAAGCCGCAATCCACACGCCGCAAATTCTTCCATCAATGGCTTGCCTGGACCAAGCAACATCAAGTCATGGTGGCGATCATCGGCCTGCTGACACTTGGCTTTATTACGCGCTTTTTTCTCTTTGGCTACCCGAGCTCAGCAGTGTTTGACGAGGTCTACTTTGGCAAATTTGTCGGTAACTATTTCTCTGGTAGCTATTTCTTTGATATCCACCCACCATTTGGGAAACTCTTAATCGCCGGCTTCGCCTGGGTAATGCGCTATAACCCAACCTCTTCATTCGCAGCTATCGGCACGGCTTTTAGCGATAATGGCTACTTACTCTTGCGCTTCTTGCCCTCGCTGGCTGGCGCGCTGTTGCCTCTAGTTTTTTACGGCATTGCCCGCGAATTCGGCCTGAAAAACCGGACAGCTTTTCTGATTGGACTGGCGGTCATACTTGATAATGCTCTGCTGGCTCAAAGCCGCTTTGTACTGATTGATAGCTTACTGCTACTGTTTGGCTTTGCGTCGCTCTGGGCGTACCTCGTCTGGCGGCGGCGGCGCAAATGGCAGTGGATTGTCGGCGCTGCAGCTTTAGCCGGGATGGCAGTCAGCGTGAAATGGACCGCGGCGATTTTTCTAGCCCTGCCAATTATCATCGAGGTGTTGCGGTGGGTGCGCTGGCAACGTTTCGTGAAGGTTTTAGCCGTCTACTTTGCGATCCCCGTATTGCTATATCTCAGCTTTTTTGTCATCCACGTCAGTTTGCTCACGAAAACCGGCGACGGCGACGTCTTCATGACACCGGCCTTCCAGTCTGGTCTGCGCGGCAACCAGTACGCCAGTACAAATGAATATCGGCCTCTGAATTTACCAGCCAAAATCGTGGAGCTCAACTACCAAATGTACGCCGCCAACCAACGCTTGACCGCTGGTCACCCTTACGGCAGTAAATGGTATACCTGGCCTATTATGTTGCGGCCGATTTCATATTGGGTGGAAGGAACTGGCGCGATCTGGCTCATCGGTAACCCGCTAGTCTGGTGGGGTTCACTCGCAGGACTATTAACACTTATTGGGATGTTGATCGCCAAGAAACTCACTGTCAAAAGTTTTGATGCCGCCTGGATTGTCCTGATTGGTTTCGCGATTAGCTGGCTACCGTTTGCAGCAATTAGTCGTGTGATGTTCTTATATCACTATTTTATCCCGCTTGGGTTTGCCATCCTGGCAGCGGGCATAGTGGTGGATCGCATGAGTCTCAAGGAACAAACCTTCATTGCACTCCTGCTCAGTGCCACCTTCCTGCTATTCGCTCCGGCTAGCTACGGCATAGCTATTAATCAGCAGTTGCTCAATCTTCGGAGCTGGCTACCAACTTGGCGCTAGCTTTCAGGAATTTCTCATAATATACTTGCTACACTAAAAGCATGAAAAAAGTTCTCATTACTCTGGCCGTCATACTCGGACTTACCGCCTTGGGCTATGGCGTCTACGCCCTCACGCGCTCCCAAACTGCCGCAACCTCACCAGCCCCTCTCAGTTCCTCCGTCTCAACAAACTCAAGTGCAGCGAGTAATTCACCTCAACCGAGTAGCGCCTCAAAAACCATCACTACGTCAGAGCTCGCGAAAAATAATGGGAAAAATGGTGTTCCCTGCTGGGTCGCTGTTAATGGTACAGTCTATAACGTGACCGGCAGTAAAGAATGGGTCAACGGCGAGCATGTTCCGTCAAATGGCCAAGCCAAATGCGGCCGAGACGAATCGAGCTCAATCGGTCAATCACCACATGGCACCAGCGTGCTGGCCAAGTTGCCGGTGATCGGCACACTACAGTAAATTACCTCCGCGAGGTCTAGCCATTTACCAGATAGAGTGGTAAAATATGGCGGTCGTTTGACAGTCCGAACATGCCATGCGGGTATGGTATAAAGATTATTATTCCTGCCTTCCAAGCAGGCGATGCGGGTTTGATTCCCGCTACCCGCTCCAGTCATTATTTGCCCATGTCGTCCACGAGCGTGGGCGATTTTTTTTACAAATGGGAAAGGCCCCCTTGCGGGGGCCGTGGATAGGACCGAGAATGAGCACTAACTGCTCTTCTTTTTCTTGGGAGCGAGAGGCACGATGAGTGCCTTCCACATCAGCCACAGTGCGGCGACTGCGATTGCCAAGGAGAAGAGCTGTACCCGGAATGCCGGGCTGACCACCGCCAAGAAGACGAGGTAGCCGACGATGAGCACCGTCACGAGTTGGACGATGTTTCGAGGGTGGGACAGCCAACGGCCGACGAAGCGCGTGATCTCACGGAGATAGACTCCGGTAGCCACGGTGCAGGCGACGATGGCGAGTGCGCCCCAGGCTGGCGCCGTGGTTGCCACGAGTAGCCAGACGAAGCTGACCACTGAAGCTGAACCCACGATGATCCAACTGATCCACCAGCGATTGGGCTGGGGGTCGCGCTCACTGATGAGGCGAGCGACGAGTCCGGCCAAGCCGGTGAGAACGAGCAGGAACGCGATCATGTATCCCTCCCGGGGAGTGTAGTGAAGGTCCTAACTGTTTTATAGCATATTTTTACTATTTTGTCAATGTATTTTATTGATTTATCAGGTTAACGATGCTATTATATGTCAGCTTAGCGTTAGGAATCGTTGCGACGCAACGGCATGAATCTGTGAACTTTTTGAGCCCCGGTAGCTCAGTTGGATAGAGCAGTGGACTTCTAAGCCAATGGTCGTAGGTTCAAATCCTACCCGGGGCACCAAAAGCATTATGGTGGGTGTAGCTCAGTTGGTTAGAGCGCCGGGTTGTGGTCCCGGAGGTCGTGGGTTCGAGCCCCATCACTCACCCCATACGAGAAATCTCAGCTCAAAGCTGAGATTTTTGTTTATACTAAAGCTCATGACACGAAAACGTAAAACCGCTTCGTCGCAGGTCGGCTGGCCCCTGCTAATTATAGCTATGCTCGTCTACGCCGCAATGAGCGCGCTGATGTGGTGGCTCTTACTGAGCGACTGAGATTAATCCGCCCGGCGCACTAGCGGTGCGAGCCAACGCCGCGGCACGAACCGACTGAGAAAAATACTCAACTTATTCCGCCAGCCGGGGATAATGATGAGCTTACCACGGCTTACGCCGCGATACGCTGCTTCGGCGACATCACGAGCATCGCCCGCTCGCCCAAAAAACCGGCTGCGCCCAGCGTGGGCATGCGACTGAAACATCGTCTTCGTCGGCCCTGGGCACAACACCGATACCTGTACCCCTTTCGGCCGCAGCTCTTCCGCCGCCGCTAGCGTCAAACTCAAGACATAGGCCTTCGTTGCATAATACACGTCCATATGTACACCCGGGAAAAAGGCAGCGATCGAGGCGACATTCAGTATCTTGCCACTACCCCGCTTCGCCATCTCTGCACCATAGACCTTTGTCATCTCAGTCAGAACTGTGCAATTTAACTGAATCATCTCGGCTTCACGCGCCATATCGGTCGCGATCAGTTCGCCATATTCACCAAAGCCAGCATTATTAATCACGACATCTATCGTTAAGCCAGCCGCGCGAACTGCCTTGCGGATTTTTTCAACAGAGCCAGGGCTAGTCAGATCTAGGTGAAGTGGCCAAGCCTTTACGCCGTATTGATGCTCAATATTAGTCGCCACCCGACGCAACCGCTCTTCTTCACGCGCCACGAGAAAGACATTATTCCCCTCCCGAGCAAAAACATGTGCCATTTCCATGCCGATGCCCGATGAGGCTCCGGTGATAAGTATAGTCTGCGGTTTCATAATTTCATTATACCTGTCGGATATTGTTTTCACATCTGTTCACGTATAGTATTAAAGCAAAAGCATTATGGAACAAATTGAACATCGCTGGAAAAAGACTAAGCGCTTCCTGAAACGACTCGGTCCGGGTATCGTTACCGGTGCAGCTGACGATGATCCGTCAGGGATAGCTACATACTCTCAAGCCGGAGCCGCTTTTGGCTTCCACATGATCTGGATGACCTTGTACATGCTACCGATGATGGTATCAGTGCAGGAGATCTCGGGGCGCATCGGGCTCGTGACAGGTAAAGGACTCGCAGCCGTCATAAAGAAAAACTACAACCGCTGGATCCTCTACTTTGCGGTCTTCTTCCTAGTATTCGCAAATGTAATTAACATCGGCGCTGATATTGGTGCCATGGCATCATCGGCCCAACTACTTTTTCCATCTGTCCCCTTTGTCTGGCTAACTATCTTCTTTAGCGTTGGTGTTGCACTCCTAGAAATCATCATTCCATATCGACGCTACAGCAAAATACTGAAGTGGCTCGCCATCTCACTCTTCGCCTACGTCATCACCGCCTTTGTCGTCACGCAACCGTGGATGGACATTTTCAAGCACCTGCTTATTCCGACCATTGAATTTACGCCAGCGTTCATTGTGACGATGGTTGCCGTACTAGGTACCACTATCTCACCTTACTTGTTTTTCTGGGAGCCGAGCCAGGAAGTCGAAGAAGAAATCCGCCACGGCTGGCTACGCATCACGAAGAATAAAAAGCCCGATATGACCGAGCGTCGAGTCACTGGTTTCCGGAAAGACAATCTTACTGGCATGTTGTTTTCAGAGATGACGGCTTTTTTCATTATGGTGACGGCAGCATCGACTCTGCATGTTCAGGGCATCACTGACATTCCGAATGCTGCCGCGGCGGCAAAAGCCATCGAACCGCTTGTACAAACTTTTCCTTACGCTGGCCAGATAGCAAAAACGATCTTCGCCCTCGGTATCATCGGCACAGGACTGCTGGCAATACCGGTCCTCGCCGGCTCGACAGCCTACGCCGTGAGTGAAGCCGTGGGCATAAAAGAGGGATTGTTCCGTAAGGCTGCCCGCGCAAAGGGCTTTTACATCATTATCGCCGGCGCAACTATCGGTGGCCTACTTATTAACTTCATCCAAATCGATCCTATCAAAGCCCTCTTCTGGTCGGCCGTCGTCAACGGCGTTCTCGCGGTGCCACTCATCGCCATCATCATCAAGATCGGTAGCAATCGCAAAATTATGGGTAAGTATACGACGCGCCCGCTCGTCAATCTCTTCGCCCGCATCACCTTCGTCGTGATGGCCTGCGCTGCCCTAGCAATGATTTTTGTTCACTAACGAGAACTATTAACGCGGCGCTTAAACTCCGTGCCAGCCTTAAAATGTGGCGTTTTCGTGGCTTTGACATTAAGCTTCTCACCGGTATTTGGGTTGATACCGCGACGAGCTTTGCGGCTATGCAGTTCAAAGCTGCCGAAGCCGGACAGCATCACTTCACCGCCTGAGGCGACAGTCGCCTGAATAAGCTCAAGCTGCGCCTCTACTAAGGCTGCTACTTCGCGCTGAGTCAGCCCAGTCTGCTCGGCGAGCTGGCGAATGAGCATAGGTTTGGTAAGCTTCGACGCCACTAGACTTCCACCTCGCGAATGATCTGCTTGATCATGCGAGCTTTTTGGGTGGTGGTATCGATATCAATCAGTACGCTCGCGAATGTCACCGTACCAGTCATTGGTGTCTCATGTCGTCTAGGCTCATCGGTGAGCCAGCGGTGTAGAATAATGTCCTTCTTCACGCCGAGTACCGTACCAGCCGGCCCAGTCATTCCAACGTCTGAAATAGCTGCCGTGCCACCGGGTAGAATACGGGCGTCGGCCGTTGGCACATGAGTGTGGGTCCCGACAACAACGCTGACTCGCCCATCGAAGTGATAGGCACTCGCAACTTTCTCGCTCGTTAAATCTCCGTGCAGATCGATCAGGCTCCCGGCTGTTGCTTCGTGGCCGTGGGCTTCAAGGATTTTGTCGGCAACGTGAAGTGGATGCTCGAGCTCCGACTGATCAGCCCCGTAGCGTGTGCCTTCGATCGAGATGAGCAGGAACTTACCATACGGGGTATCGATCAGTAACCAACCACGGCCTGGTCGATCGGTCGGATAATTCGCTGGTCGCAAAACTGGCACTGATGGGTCATCAAAATAGCTATTGAAAACAGCTTTCTTAAAACTATGATTACCACCGGTAAAAGCATCGACCCCACTCTCCAGCAGTTCGCGTACAGCTTTGATCGTCAGGCCATTACCAGTCGTCATGTTTTCCGACTGGGCGATCACGAGATCGATGCCGAGCTCCTCGCGCAAGTCAGGCAAGAGCTTCTGCGTCGCTCGACGTCCAATGCGCGCTACAATATCGCCGATGAAGAGGACTTTCATCGCAGATACTTCCTGAGTTGCTCCCGATACTTTTGCGTATCACTGCATGATTCATAATCATTGGCGCGCGCGTTTTGTGGTGGGTCATCGCAACTCATAGAGAGCCTAATACGCTCAATGGTCGGCAATTCACCGCGCGCCAACTCAGGATAGCTACAGTAGATATCTGTTTCGCGCACATCCGCTGTAATTCTATCGCAATCGAACTGCTTGCGAATCTGCTCGTCAGTTTTTCTACCAAAATTTATATTTGTACCAGTCTTAGTGCCAAAAGCAAGAAAAATGAGCAAAGCAGCTATCGCTAGAAAAGCAAGAATAACTAACAACGTGACAACTTGTTTTGACCCCTTCATCTATTTGGCATACTCCTCGGCCCGTGTCTCGCGGATGACATTCACCTTAATCGTACCCGGATATTTCAGTGTGGCTTCGATTTTGGTGGCGATATCACGGGCGAGTTTGATAGCCGAAAGATCATCGATCTCTGCTGGACGAACAAAGACGCGAATCTCGCGACCGGCTGACATGGCATAGGTTTTCTCAAGACCCGGGAAAGTCTTGGCGATGTTCTCGAGGTCAGTCATGCGCTTGGCAAAATTCTCGACCGAATCACCACGCGCACCTGGCCGTCCGGCGCTCAAGGCATCAACCGCGCGGACGATCACCGCCTCAGGTGTGGTGGCTTCGATGTCGTCGTGATGAGCTTCAGCCGCGTGAATCGTCGGCTCATCCAAGCCATACTTTTCGAGTAGTACGCGCGTCAGGTGGTGGTGCTTACCTTCCATCTCATGCGTAACGGCTTTACCGAGATCATGCAGATAGGCCGCTCGACGAGTGACGCGCACGTCGGCGCCAACTTCTTCGGCGATCATGGCAGCAAGATGTGCCATCTCAACTGAGTGCTGCAAAACATTCTGCGAGTAGCTCGTACGAAACTTCATCGAACCCATCAATCGAACAATCTCTGGCGGTAAACCGACGACGCCAGCTTCCCGCCCGGCCTCTTCACCGGCTTTTTTGATCTCATCCTCAATATCATTCTGAGCTTTTTTGACGACCTCTTCGATGCGGGCTGGATGAATGCGCCCATCCTTAATCAACCGCTCCATAGCTACCCGAGCAACCTGGCGCCGAATCGGATCAAAGCCGGAAAGCACCACCACGCCAGGCGTTTCATCGACCAGAATATCCACGCCGGTCGCCCGTTCGAGCGCCTGAATGTTGCGACCCTCCTTACCGATGATCCGGCCTTTCACGTCATCACTCGGTAGCGCCACCGTCGTAACCACCCGTTCTGTCGCCACTTCGGTCGCCATCCGCTCCATCGCCTCAACCATGATTTCCGAGGCATTATGATCGGCTGTTTCCTTGGCTTCACGCTTGCGCTTTTCAATGTATTCGGCCAAATCATGTTTGATCTCTTTCTCGGTCATCTCCATGATTTTCTTGGTCGCGTCAGCTTTTTTGAGTTTGGCGATTTTCTCAAGATTTTCTTCTTGCTTCGCCCGGATGGCTCGCAGCTCATCCTTGATAGCTTCGATCTCTTTTTCTGAACTTTTCAGCGCGTCGCTCTTGCGTTCCAGCTCGGAAAACTTCGCGTCCAATGACGCCTCGCGATTAGCCACCCGCTTTTCGGTTTCAGCCAGACGATCCCGCACGCGCTTCTCTTCGGCCTTGGCTTCTTCATTTATCTTGACGGCTTCTTCTTTAGCCGCCAGCGTCACTTCTTTGGCTTTGGCTTTCGCGTCATCGATGACTTTTTTGGCTTCTCCTTCGGCAGCCTTCGATGTGTTTTTATCGTATATCGTTTTAGCCCCCACGCCGGCGGCCAGTGCTACGACCGCAGCAACTAGAGTAATTGGCTCCATAGATCACCTCTTTCTTCCAGCTCTTGGCCGTCGGTGAGTCGCCAAGAGGTCAAAACTTAATGTGTTGTGTTTCGTAAATAAGCAAAAATTCCAGAATGTTCGGAATGTCTTTATTCTTCGCCTTTTTTGAGGTGAGTGCAAGTCAGGCTATACTAAGCCAATGCAGGTTGGACCAGAAATTCCAAATTCATACTATCGGGTCAGCGTGAAAGCCCTCATCACCGATCCGGAAGCCAGGGTCCTTGCCGTCAATGAACGAGGCACCGGCTGGGGTTTGCCAGGTGGCGGGCTTGATTGGGGAGAAAATGCCCATCAGGCTTTAGCACGAGAACTACAGGAAGAGCTTGGCTGTAATGCCGAGATAGAAAAGCAACCCGTACTGATTGCGCCCGCTCATGCCCACTCACATAATCAGCACGTACTGTGGATCGTTTATAGGGCCCATATTGATCCAAAGCATATATCGGAGGTTACACAGGCCGATGATGTACGCTTCATGACCGTTCAAGAGCTCAAGGCTAAGGAAGAATATTACGAAGTTACGTGGGAAAGCCCGATCGACTTCTGGGCCGAACTCCAAGCTCTTATCGCAAGTTAAGAGCTATTTTTTGGCAAATACGGATATTTTTTATCCAGCTGCCTCGCGAGCCAGGGGCCGATATCATCACGCATAGCCGCGAAATCGGCTTCATCCTCAGCCGAAAAGAGGGCTTGAGTGAGTGCGCGACGCATCGCCGGCTCCTTTTCTGGATAGTGTTTTGAAAAAAGTTCGTAACAGGGATAGAGGTCGCGCGTGTAGGCTTGCTCATCCTCCATGACGAGTTCCATTCCGGCACGTAAGATCTGCTTACCGAGCCATTTGGTTTTATGTTTGAGGGTTATGTTTGGCTCGGTAAAATAATCGGGCTGGATTATTTTCTCGAAGTTCCAGCGCGCGATAAGAGCGCCCCGGCCTGGCTTCACTCTTTGCAGCTGGTCGGAGATGTCTTCGCCGGCAGCGCAAGCCGAGAGCGTTTTTATGAGAAAAGCCCGCACTTTCTGCTCACCATGCAACACTGAATCAACTGAAGCTTGTCCAAAATCTACACCCATCACAAACGGATACTTGTCACGTAGATCAGTTGCAAATTGACGACGCCAGGACCAGTCAATGTCTTTTGGATCACCATTAACGAGTACCAAGCCGTCAATGTCAGATACACCTTCAACAGCGGTCCCGCGGACGAGCGAACCACGAATGTAGAGGCTGTGAAAGTTATCTCCCAGTTCAGATTGGAATTTCTCAATTAGCTCCTGGGCTGGCTCATCCCAGGGTGCACCGATATTCTCCATTAATGACTCACTCACGAGATAGCCTTCAGTGTCCGTACGCAGCACTTTGCCAATCTGCAAGATTCTCTGCTCACCTAAATCTTGCTGGACTTCATTCATACCACTAGGCACTTCTCCACCGCGCTCTGATTTATCCATGAGTTACTCCTTGGGCCTCGTGATATTCGGCTCACGGTCGTAGGTTGGTACGACATAATCGCCCGGCTTGGCAGTTTTCAGCTTAGACAGTCCGTCAGTAATCCAATCCTGACCTTCGCCCGCAGCTATCGGAATGTTATTGGCATACGCCAGGGCATTCACCACCGTCGCACCGATGCGCAGGCCGGTGAACGAGCCAGCACCAGAAAAAACGATCAAGCCAGTTAGCTCCCGTGTGCTACTGTCCTGTTCGCTCAGGAACGTCTGTATGGTCGACACTAGCGTAGCGGCCAACTCACGATGGGCCACCCAGGTATGCTCGGCTATTGCTTTGCCGTCAGCAGCAAGTAAGTGTAACTCTGCTTCTGGCTTATCAGTGCGCAGTGTAAGAATCATACAGGTAGCTCCAACTTAGCCAATCGTTGACGGGTTGATGGCCCAGTTCCCCGCAGCTCAATCCGGCGATTGTCGCCGTTCAAATAATGCACCTCAACGACAAACCGATCTGCCTGCAGGCTTTCGCGAAAGTGATCGGCCCACTCGACACAGATGATCGCATCACCAGCCTCGATAATCTCGCGCATTTCTTGCAGCAAAATCTCATCATCGCCCAGACGATATAGATCATAGTGCTCGAGCGTACCACCATTTGGAAGCTTATACGAACGCTGAATGTTATATGTTGGGCTAGTCACTGTCTGCTCGATACCCAGTCCCTGTGCGATGCCCTTGATAAGCGTCGTCTTACCACCACCGAGATCACCGACAAACTCCACGACGTCACCCAGCTGCAAGATGTGGCCAAGCCTACTTCCCAGCGCCAAGCTTTGCTCGGAGCTTTGTGAAGAAACTGAGAATTTCTGGTCTGTACTCATATGCTCCATATCCTACCCCGAGAACCCCTAATCCGGCTAGTAACCAAGGCCACGGCACGGTCGAAGACCGATCATCAGCCACCCCATCGGTCGAACCCGAGCTATTACTAGCAGCGGCAGTTTTCGCCAGCTTTGGCGTTTTAGCGGCACTCGAACGCTTCGACGAGGCGGATTTCGCGTTGGCCTTCTTTGCCTTACTGGCTGCAGACGTGGAACCCCCCTGATCTGTAGCCAAGCCCGCATTCACCGAGCCTGGGGTTGGAGTCGTCAACCAACCCCAACCCGACGGCGTGACACCAAAGCTCTTACCGGACTGAGATTTACCATAATTTGGCGTCGTCATAACCACCGCCCCAGAAGGCGCAATCAGCGAAACAGTATCGCCATCGTTATTGAGTGACAACTTAGTCTGCGGAGCAAACAGGGCTAAATATCCACCAGCCGGAATCTGCTGACCATCAAGCTTGGTAACATGGCCGCCAGCATCGGTTAGTTGCCAGCCATTCAGTATCACAGCTTGAGTCTCTGCATTATAAAGCTCAACAAATTCATCCTGAGCATCAGTCTGAGGTTTGGCTGGGTCTGGAAAAAGCTCAGTAATCTCAAGGGCGGCCTCTTGATCTACCGCCTGACTTGCACCGCTAGACGTCGGCGTGGTGGCGGCGGTGGCTGAGGGAACTATCGGCTGATCAACGTTCAAGACGGTAAAATCCACTTGATTATCATTGCTGTCCTGGCATACCCGTGCGTCGTCATCGCAAATACGGCTCAAAGCCTCGCCAAATCTCGGGGCCGGAGCAGGACGACCCTCGGCCGCATCAGCACTCCCCCAGCCCACCCGATCGAGTACCGTTCCGTCGCCAGCAACCAAACGAAGATTTCCACCGGCCTGCGCCAGCCCATCTACTAACGCGTAATCATGGGCTCGCACCGACGCAAACGTAAGATTTGCATAACCATCGAGTTGACGACTATCAGCTACGTCGGCCTTATGATACCAGCTCTTTCCCGTCGCCGATTTATACTCGAGACTCAGGCCCTATATATCGACTGCTCCACCTCCGGCGTTGGTCACAACCACATACTCATCGCTAGCATTGGTTGGCGAACCCGCATATATCTCACTAATGATGAGGCTAGACGAACGCAGGGATGGATTCACGGCTTCAGCGAAAGCTCGCAGTGGTAAAAGTGACAAAGTCAGGGTGAGGAGAATGGGTAACTTTTTCATGTTCGCCATCATACCCAGGACAAAAACCGAAAGTAAAGCGTATGCATATTCATCAACCTAAATTTAGATTTTCGAAGCTCACAAACTACCCCTCTTGAATACTCCTTATGCTAAAATAGACTACGAATATGCGCATCTCTGTTGATACCCTCAAAAACATTCTGCTGGCCAGCAAAAAGGTGACGCCGGAAGTCTTAAGGCAGGCCGAGCAAACCGCAGCCCAGACCGGGCAATCGCTTGAGCAGATTGTCATCCATCGCCATCTGATTGGTGAGCGTGACCTGGTCGCATTGTATGCCAAGTCGATTAATCTCCCCTACGTTGACTTGACGAATGTTAAGATCCCCCGCGAAGTCCTGTCACATATCCCGGAACGGATCGCCAAGAAGTACCAGGCTGTCATCTTTGGCGTCGACAAAACTAAGAATATTTGGCAGCTGGCTATGTCTGACCCCGAAGATGTTCAGACCGTCGACGTCATCGAGAAGCAGCTTGGCGGCAGCATCCAGGTGTATGTCGCCACTGCCGGTGATATCGCCAGCGTGCTTGATCAGTACCGCACCGGCCTTGATTCGGAAATCAGTCAAGCAATCCAAGCCAGTTCGACCGACTCATCAAAGAGTGATGCTAGCGATACGGTCAGCGCTGAAGATATTTCCGAAGACGCGCCAATCGCTAAAACTGTGAACATTATTCTCGAATACGCCGTCAAAAGTCGGGCTTCTGACGTCCATATCGAACCGCGCGAGGGTATCGTCCAGATTCGCTATCGCATCGATGGCATCCTGCGCGAATCGATGACGTTGCCACGTCAGATTCTGCCGGCTGTCGTGAGTCGCATTAAAATTCTCGCCAACCTCAAGATCGACGAACACCGTGTTCCCCAGGACGGTCGCTTTAAGGCGACGATTGGCTCGAAGACGGCCGCTATACGTGTTGCCACCCTGCCGGTTATGGATGGCGAGAAGGTCGTCATGCGTATCCTCGACGAATCTACCAA
This sequence comes from Candidatus Saccharimonadota bacterium, assembly GCA_046350755.1. Lineage (GTDB taxonomy): Bacteria > Patescibacteriota > Saccharimonadia > CAILAD01 > CAZDEK01. The sequence goes on from JAXLZV010000001.1 coordinate 396,786, forward strand.
GGCTGCAACCCTTGAAGAACTCGGCTTCTCAGGGCAAGCTCTAGAATCAATCAAAGCCGGCATGAAGCAACCAAATGGCATGATCCTGGTGACTGGACCAACTGGAGCCGGTAAATCAACCACCCTGTACAGCGTACTTACCCTCATGAACACCCCAAGCGTGAATATTAGTACGATTGAAGATCCGGTCGAATACCGCATCCAAGGCGTCAATCAAACGCAAGTGAATGCTCAAGCCGGTATGACTTTTGCGAATGGTTTGCGCGCCCTCTTGCGTCAAGATCCGAATATCATCATGGTCGGGGAAATCCGCGACTCAGAGACAGCAAATCTCGCCGTCCAAGCCGCCCTGACTGGCCATACCGTACTCTCAACTCTCCATACGAGCAATGCTGCCACCACGCTACCCCGTTTGCTCGAAATGAATATTGAACCCTTCCTGATTGCTACCACCGTCAACACCGTCATTGCTCAACGCCTAGTTCGTCGGCTCTGCCCGCAGTGCAAGCAAGCCTACACCCCAAGCGGAACATTGCTTGAGGAGATTAAAAAGACCTTTAATATCGAGCGCACCCTAAGCCATCTCAATGGCCAAACCGCCGAGCCTACAAAACACCTGCCAACTCCCACCGCTTCATCGGATAAGCCCGCTCAACCGATTATCGCGACGGGTAATTCACGGCTCGCCCAACCAGTTGCGCAGCTGGCCCCAACGGCCGATCTAAAAACTAAACAGGGGGAATCGCGCAAAGTGATTCAGCCTCCAGCCGATCTAGATCTCGAGCGCAAGAGCATACTTGATCGCATCGCCCAGGACCCCAATATTATCGATCGACCATCTGGTACAGCCGATAACACCAGCATCGGTTTACCGCCCGACCCACAACTGCCAAAACCTGTTACCAAAGATGGTAGTGATGGAAAAATTCAGGAGATCCCAGCGACTGAGCCAGCCGCACTCCACCCAACCCCGATTGATGAAAAACCACCGGCTGAAGCTGCGAATAGTAATGCTGAAAATCTCGTCCTCTATCACGCTATCGGCTGCAAGGCCTGCGACAAATCTGGTTTTAGTGGCCGTATGGGCATCTACGAAGTACTAGATATCTCGTCGGCGATTGCCAAACTTATCACCGCCAAAGCCACTGCCGATGATATCCAAAAAGCCGGCATGGATAACGGCATGATAACTATGCAGGAAGACGGTTTTCTAAAAACCCTCAAAGGCGAAACGACCATCGAGGAAGTCCTTCGGGTAACTCGCGAGTAAACTGAATTTTAGGCAAACCAAACAAACATGGAAACTTACCACTACCAAGCCCGAGACCATACCGGCCGCATCGTCTCCGGAGACCAACCGGCCCTCAATAAAAAAGACGTTGTCGACGCCTTATTTTCTCGTGATCTAACGCCGGTTACAATTGAGTCAAATACGGCTGGTAAGCCAATCAAGAAAATTCTTGGCTTTCTGCCGGCCGGACGAGTCCCGCTCAAAGAACGAGTTATCTTCTCGCGCCAATTCTCGACCATGATTAGCGCCGGTATACCAATCGTCCGCTCACTTAATGTCCTCAAAGATCAGACCGAGAATAAAACCCTAGGCGCTGCCCTCCAGCAGGTTGCCAAAGATGTCGAGTCAGGCTCAACACTGTCGGACTCTTTAGTAAAATACCCAAAAATCTTTAGCCCAGTGTATGTTTCCATGGTGCATGCCGGAGAGATTGGCGGCATTCTTGACGAAGTCCTCAATCGACTGGCTGATCAACTAGAAAAAGACTCTGAGCTGGTCAGTAAAGTCCGCGGTGCGATGGTCTATCCCTCAATGATCTTTGTAGTAATGATAGCGGCACTAATTTTTATTATGACGGTTGTGGTGCCACAGCTAAAAGTAGTATTTGACTCAATTGATACAAAACTCCCCTGGAACACCCAGCTTCTCTTGGATCTATCCGATATTATGCAGAGTAAAGGCCTACTGATCGCTGGCGTGACCGTTGTCGTCGTAGTGTTTGGTATGCGCTTTGCCAAGCGCAACGATAAGGCTCGTCACGTCATTCACCGCATGCTCCTGCGGATCCCAGTTTTCGGTAGCGTCACCAAGAAGATTAACATCGCTCGCTTTTCGCGTACGCTCGGGGCTCTACTGGGTTCAGGTATTCCCGTCCTCGAAGCACTCAAGGTCGTCGCCAATTCACTCACCAACGTCATTATGCAGGACGAGATAAAAGCATCGATCACAGATGTGAGAAACGGCGCTAGTCTCGCCAAGACCTTCCGAACGAGTAAGGTCTTTCCGCCGATTGTCCCTGAGATGATCGCGATCGGCGAGGAAACTGGTGAACTCGATAAGATTCTTTTGAAGTTGGCTGATTTCTATGATAAAGAAGTGCAGAGTTTAGTAGAAAATCTGTCGTCAATTATTGAACCTCTCATGCTGATCTTCATGGGTACAATCGTTGGCTTCATCATCGTAAGCGTGATTGGCCCGCTGTATGCACTATCCAGCGGATTCTAATAAATTCGTTGACGTTAGAAAGCATAAGCGTCTATAATCGACCATGTATTAATAACACATAGTAAATTGGAGGATAATCCTTAAGTTATGATTCAAGCACTTCGCAAGCAGAAGGGTTTTACCCTACTAGAACTGCTCATCGTCATCGTGATCATTGGTATTTTGATCGCGCTGGTGCTGCCAAACCTTATCAATGGCCCTATCCGGGCGCGTGATGTACGTCGCAAAGAAGACCTTAACTCGATCTCGAGTGGTCTTGAGCAGTACTACAACGACAACCAGTCATACCCATCAGCGCTCACCGCTCTGACCGCGGGCGACTATCTCAAGACGATCCCACAAGATCCAAAGACCAAATCTGACTACACTTACAACCCGCTACCAGCCGGTGGCCCAGTGTATACCAGCTTTGAGCTCCAAGCTACGCTTGAGAATAAGAACGATAAAGAAATCAAGAGCGGTACAACCGACACCTACGAAGTTAAGAACAAGCAGTAAACCAAACTACGTTTCGCAAAGAGCCATCATTTCAGATGGCTCTTTGCTTTTGTAGAGTGCTTAAGCTTGATACAATAAGAAGGCAATCGTAAGCATGTTTATCACCACTTTATGAACTTTCCTGTCATCTATAAAAAGCAGGCCTTATTTGGTCTTGATATCGGTCAACATACTGCCAAGTTCTTGCAGCTCAAACAAGCTGGGAAGAAATATGGCCTGGTTGGGCTTGGCTCGGTAACACTTGAAGATTCGATGGTTATTGAAGGAGTCATTGCTGAGCCAGAGCAACTTGCCAAAAAAATCACCGAAGCCCTTAAGCAGCCCGAACTAGGAAAGATTAACGCCCACAGTGTGGCAGCTGGCTTGCCTCAAGCCTATCTGTTCTCACGTATCATCAACCTCCCCGCTATGCCGACAGACAAACTCGCCGAGGCAGTGCAATGGGAGGCCCAGCAGTACATACCGATGCCGATGACGGACATCTATCTAGACTTTGAAATAGTTACTACCTTAAAAAATGACCGGGGGGAGATTCGCGAGTACGAAATACTGCTCGTCGCCGCCCCTCGGGCGATCATTGATAGCTATATGAAATTATTCGAGTTTATGCAATTAACGCCCCACAGTCTCGAAACCACACTCGCCGCCAATATCCGAGCCCTACATCCAAATGGTAGCGAAGATGCGGCTGTTGTCGTTATCGACTCTGGCTCGACCGCTACCGACATGGCAATTGTTACAAACGTCGTTCGCGTCACGACTACCATAGCTTTCGGGGGTGACGCCCTGACCTATGATCTTACTCAACATCTCAAGATCGCTGAAGCCCACGCTATTGAAATCAAAAGTAAGTTTGGTATCGCGCCGTCCGGCTTACAAACAAAGATCATGGCGGCCGTACACCCACGTCTCAACACCCTCATCTCAGAAGTCCAAAAGCTCATCAAGTACTACCATGAGCGCGGTCAAACCGAAAAGACACAAAATATTCAGCGCATCCTACTCACCGGTGGAGTTTCACGCATGCCGGGCTTTGCAGAATACCTGTCAGCGCAAACAAAGCTACCGGTTGATATCTCGAGCCCCTGGGATCATCAACCAGTGGCCAAATCTCAGCCGCTACCCCACACCACCGCCACTACCTACACAACGGCCTTTGGGCTAGCCCTGCGGGAGTTCGTCGAATGATTAATCTACTGCCCCCATCTATCAAAGAGCAGCGTCGGTACGCCCAAATTAACCGTAAGCTCGTTAAGATTATCTGGCTCGTTGTTATCCTGATTGCAGCGATCGGGGCGGTATTCGCATATAGCTGGTACGCGTTGGGTCAAAATATTGAGCGATTGGATGACAAGCTCGCCCAAGATACCAGCAGAAGTAAGAAATATGGAGCGATTGAGATCAATGCAAAAGCTTTAGCTGAGCGACTCAACACGATTGAGAAAATTCAAGCTGAGCGCAGCAATTATATCGCTCTCTTGCAAGAGCTAGCCGCCGTCACCCCAACTGATGTCTATGTAAATACTTTCGCCCTGGATACCACTGCCGGCACGATGAATCTCACGGCTTTTGCTCAGTCCGAGCAAGCCGCGGCCAACTTTAAAAATGCCATCGAAAGTTCGGCTCGTTTTCGATCGGCTGCCATCCAAGCTCTGACACCGGATAAAGATCCCTATAGCGGCCAATCTACCTATCGTCTAACCCTGACCGTCGGCCTGAAAGATGGAGCGCTCAAATGAAAGCCAAAACTTTTTTCCTATTCCTGTGCGCCTTGCTGGTTATCTTGATTGTTGGTGGCGGTGCTGCATATTATTGGGGACATCAACAGCTGACTGCCCAGAAGGAAAAGGTCAACAAAAAACAACTTGACTTAAGCGATAGTCAGAAACGCACCAGCCAGCTAATTGAGCTGTCCCGCAAATATGAAGAGGCCAATGCCCGGATTGACGATATCGATCGGGCTTTGCCGCGCGACTCTAAGCAGGCCGAGATGCTATTGGAGATCCGTGATGCCGCAGCGGCTAGCGGTGTGCGCGTCGCCAGTCTGCAATTTACTGGCGCTGCCACCCCAAAAAATCCGAATACCAATCAAGCCCTCATCCAGAAAGACCTGTACGTCTTGCCAATCAGTTTGCGCCTCGGCGGTAGCTATCCACAGCTCATCACCTTCCTCGAGAAACTGAACAAACTGGGCCGCCTGAATTCGGTTACCAACCTCACCACCAGCAAGACTATCACGAGCCCCGATCAGCTCGACATCACCATGAATCTCGTAGCATACTTAAAGCCATAAGCAATCTACCATGAAAAAGCTCAACCTCAACATGAAACTCTCTGGCGACATCGGCTCAATGCTCAAGCCTATACTCAAGTATGCTGGAGTGATTGCGGTACTCGTGGTCGGCGGCCTGATCGCCTACACGGCCTTTTTTGTCACCAATCTCTTTTACTCTAATGGCGACTTGTCAAAGCTGGAAGAGAAACAGTCCGAGAGTAGTCAACAAAAGCAAATCCGATTTAATCAAAAAACTTTAGATTCACTGAAGACACTCACTCCAGCCGACTCACAGCCAAATACTGCCGACGTCGGCAAACAAAATCCGTTCTCACCAAATAACTAACGAGCAAATGGCGGTCGGCCAGGACCACGCCGACGAGTATTATCACGATCAATATCGGGCTCGGCTACCGGCGTCGTGATTAAGCCATCACCTTCGATTGGCTTGGTTTCAGCAAATTTTTCATAAATACCAACCAAATAGGCCTTTACTTCATAGGGGTCAGGCACATAATCAAAGTGAAAAAGTTCTTTCTCGCCGGCTGTCTGTACGGTCACGGTCCCATAATGGAATATCGTCTGCATTGGCCCTTTCACCTTAACCGATATATCCTGCACGCGACTCAACCGCAACGTTGCGATTGTCCGCTGAAATAAGCCTATCTGATCCATGTCGACGATATTCTCGTCAGTAATAAACAGCTTGTTATTGCGCCATACCGATAATGAAGCTAGGCCAATGAAGGCAGCGATAAACACTAAGAGGAAACCGATTGGTGCCAGCGGCACGTAGAGTGCCTTGGTTTCAAGCCCGGCGATCGGCTGCGAGGGCAATGTCCAAGCACCGGCCGCACCAGCATAAACGCAAATCAAACCAACCAGAAACACTACCACCGCCACCGCGAGGTATGGTAACACCGCTAAGAAGTGTTTATGAATAACCCGCTGCACAACTTCATCTTCATCCTGCCCGGGGTAGCGCTCAATTACTGTATCGCTCATAGCTGTATTCTACGTTATTTCTCGAGGTCAAGCGAGGTCTGCGAGCTGTCACTGGTGGCAGGTGGCTCAACTCCGAGGTGTAAGTAAGCCTTGCGACTGACCGCTCGACCGCGTGGGGTACGTCGCAAGAGTCCGATTTGAATGAGATACGGCTCGATGACATCCTCGATGGTTTGACGCTCCTCTGAGAGGGCAGCCGCTAAGGCTTCTACACCTGCCGGACCACCGCCATAGTGCTCGATCAACGTCATGAGTACTCGTCGATCACCGCTATCAAGTCCTAGCTCATCGACTTCTAGTAGCGCAAAGGCGGCGGTTAAGACATCAGCATCGACCTTAGCTTCATTATGAACTTCTGCGTAGTCACGAATACGCTTAATTAATCGATTGGCGATGCGCGGCGTGAGACGTGAGCGAGCCGCTAGCTGCGTCAATGCATCGTCACCGATTTGAATCTGCATAATTCGCGCCGTTCGCCCGAGAATCTGAGCAATTTCCGCTGGCGTATAAAACTCCAGCCGCTGCACGAGACCAAAGCGGTCCCGCAGCGGGCCGGAAAGCGCGCCGTAACGGGTAGTCGCGCCAATGATCGTGATCGGTGCCAGCTCTAAGCGCAGCGACTGAGCGGCCGGCCCCTTACCAAGCATGATATCAATCGCATAATCTTCCATGGCTGGGTACAGAATCTCCTCGACCGTCCGACTCAAACGATGAATCTCGTCTATAAACAGCACATCACCAGCGTTGAGATTCGTCAGCAAGCTGGCCAAATCGCCGGCTCGCTCAATGGCTGGGCCAGACGTGATCTTGAGTTGACTCCCCAACTCACTGGCAACGATGTGCGCTAACGTGGTTTTACCGAGTCCAGGCGGACCATACAGCAAGACATGATCAAGCGCATCACCACGCTTTGTAGCAGCCGCGATAGCTAACCGCAAACTATCAATCGTCTGCCGCTGACCAACATACTCGTCAAAATTCTGTGGTCGCAACTTTTCTTCATAGGCGGTTTCGTCAGGCTGCACGATGGGGTCTGTAACGTCTTCGGCGGGGATAAAATCGTCCTGTCGTTCAATCATCGCCCGAGCTCCTTCAGAGCCGCTCGCACCCGTTCACCGGTGTCCGCTGAGCCGTCACCGGCTTCCAGCGCCCTCACTGCTTGCTCATGACGATAACCAAGCTGCACCAAGGCTTGAATAGCTGGATCCTCACGAGCTACCGAACTGCCACTGGTTGCCACGAGTTTACCCTTCAGCTCAAGAATAATCCGCTGAGCCGTTTTCTTACCGACTCCACTGACCTGCGTGAGTCGCGTCACATCCTCGTCATCAATGAGGCTAGACAGGGTCGCAACATCATAGACTGACAGAATCCCGTGGGCCATCTTCGCCCCCACACCGTTCACGGTCACAAGCTTGAGGTACAATCCCCGCTCAGCCACCGTTAAAAAACCATATAGCTCGTAGGCATCATCACGAATATTTTCGGCCACATACACCAGTAATTCCTGACCCTCAATTAGACTCGCTGCATCACGAGCTGGTACTGCTAATTCGTAACCCACCCCGTGCACATCAAGAATCACCCGATCGAGCTCGCGCGTCGAAACTATCCCCTTGAGCAGCGCTATCATGTTTTCATTATATCAGCCAAAGGGTATACTTGAGGCCAATTCAGCAATTTGCCTGAAGCCGCACCTACACACTCTGGAGGAGGTCATGGATAAACACGTCGATACTGATGAAGATTGGATGCAAGACGGAGCCTGTCGACCTTCGACCATTGATCCAAAAACGTTCTTTCCAGGTAACGATCCAGGCCTGAAAGCCGCTCAAGCCATCTGCAACACCTGCCCGGTGAAAGACCGCTGTCTTGAGTACGCACTCGCCAATCGCATCGATCATGGTGTATGGGGAGGCGAATCAGAGCGCAGTCGACGTCGCATCTTAAAAACGCGCGCCAAAAGACTCCCCCAGCAAAAATCCCCAGCGCATTATCCTGATGCACGCACTTAACCCGCGGCTAGACACTAGCCACGGGTTTTCACTTGGGCCGCGTGCGTGAGCGCAATTGCCAAGGCATCAGCGGCATCATCCGGCTTTGGAATGACCGTCAGCTTAAGCTGCAATCGAACCAGTTCTTGAATCTGCGGCTTCTTGGCCTGACCATAGCCAGTGACCGTCTGCTTGACTTGCAATGGCGTGTATTCAGCGATCGGCAAACCGGCTTGTTCGAGCGCCAGCAATATCACACCGCGCGCCTCACCGACTTTCATCGCCGTGGTTACATTGCTCGCAAAAAATAACTTCTCAACTGCCACCACATCGGGCCGGTGTTTTTGAATCAGTGCCGTCAAATCTGTGTGTAATTCATGCAATCGCTGTGAATGAGTGCGCTCTTTATGTGTCAAAATCACGCCGCAATCTACCAGCTGCCGCTTCATGCCATCGGTCAAAATTACTCCAAAGCCAGTTGTCGCCGTGCCCGGATCGATACCAAGAATTTTCATACCAGTAGTATACTGGAGTTATGAGTGACCCGCAGCCAACTGTTAAAAAGCTCGTCCTAGAAAGCTACCTCGCCATGGTACGGGACAGCCTTGGCACTCGGGTCTGGCAGCACTACTATTGTGAAATTGAAGGCGTCCGACAAGATATTATGGATGGCGGATCAAACGCTTGCGCCTGGTTCGTGTCTGGCATTCTGGTTATGCATAGGTTGATTGGCTCCAGTCATGCCACCGTCGCATCAACCGTCAAGGACCTCGAGGAAAGTGGCTGGCTTCACAGCAAACAGCCTCAACCAGGGTCGATTATCCTGTACGAAGCTTTGAGCTTCGAAGATGGCTCGAGCCATACACATCTGGCCATGTATCTCGGTAATGAACGTGCCGTCTCGACGAGTTATGCCGATGCCGTACCGAAAGAACATGACTGGCGCTACCGAGATAGTGGTGAGCGGGCTGTTACAGCCATCTATCATCTGCCGAGCTTGATCAATAAAAAACCCTCACCTCTGAAATGAGATGAGGGTGAGCGGGATTAGACCCACCAAGGTTCAGCTGAAGGTGCATTCACTGGGTTGTCACGCTGAGCCCACAGTGGCGGCTCGACGACTTCGCAGACAATGATCCAGTCGGCCGCAACACGCAAGGTTTTGTCACGACTACCAGGTTCGAGGTCCAGAAAGAACGCTGTTCCGCCATGCAGTTGTTCATCTGTCGGCGGTAAGGCCACGCCGGAAACGGTGTTGGACTGGTGCATGTTGGGAGACTTGTAGGTCACCCGCACGCGCCGGTTGTGATACTGCAGATACCGCTGTTCAGGCCGCATCGATATGAACCTCCGTAAAGCCCCCTGCGTAATTCGGGAACTCCGCCAGAAACACATCGCCATGCGCCAGATTCGTGACCATCGGCCGCTGTTCAGCACAGAACGGGCAGTCCTCCATCGCGTAACTTGGCACATCGAGCTGCCAACAAGTGGTCAGTCGCTGCACGTCGAGCACGTCGTGCGTAACGGCGCGCGTACGATTGACCATGCAGGCCACACCGATGACGATGCCACCAGCGGCCTGGACTGCAGCGATGGTCTTCTTGGTCGAGCCTCCAGTCGTGATGACGTCCTCAATCACCAAGACTCGTCGGCCACGCACGGCTCGTTGAAAGCCAGCGCGCTCGAGCGCGAAATCATCACCGTGCTTGTCCGCCCAAACTGCACCAATGTTGGTGAAATTCGAATCGAACAAGAACTGTGCGAAACCACCGGCGAGATAGACTCCACCGATGGCTGGACCGGCGACCACCTCGGGCCGTGCCGTAGACGACACACCATGCAGCCAGTCACCCGCCCACTTCATGTAGAAGTGACGCATCCGCCAACTCTGGGCGAATAGCGGATCACAGTCGATGTAGATCTCGGCGTGACGACCCGACTTGAGATGAAGGTGTGACCCCTCGATGATCGCATCGGTCGTCCGCAGCTCGTGGGCAAACTGATGTTCGTGAGTTGCGACGGTTAGTTCCATTGGCTAATGCCTTTCCGTTCGAATTCTTGGTCGGGATTCAGACCGGCCTCGATGCATTCTGCGTAGAGCGCACCAAACAGGTCATCACGGTCGAGTTCGAGCTTGCTCAGCCCTTTCAACGTCTTGCGAGGCAATGTGCCGCGAAAGAGCTTCAGAAGCTCCTTGGCGGTCAGATCGAGCGCATCAGTCATGGCTTGGCTCGCGGGGGTTGAAACCCAGCCGTTCGACCCACTGGTCAACCGGCTCGAGCAAGTGCTTATCGGTGAAAATGGCTTCGGCATCGAGCCCACGACGTTCGAGCTCTTTCCAGACCTCGTTGTAGGTGGCGAGCGGATCGAGTTCGAGATCGCGCAAGCTGTCGAGGAACGATTGGGGCAAGGTGTCGCTGAAGAGGGCGATGAGCTCATCCGTGGTCGGGAGCGCACTGCCTTCGTCATCGGCGAAGGATTTGTCCTGGGGCATTTCTTCTCCAGTGTGTAAGGTACGGAAGACTATATTTTACAATAATTGAACATATTAAGCAATAATTATGGCCCTCAGTGTAAACCAAGGGCCAATGGATCAGACGTCGTTGCCGGGAGGGGGCGTGAAGCGTGTCTTTCGCTGAGCCATGCCAGCAATGATTTCATCAGCGATCGCGGTCACCGCCGCTTCCGACGAGCCATTGATTGCCGGAGCATCCTCTGGTGGCTGCGTGATAGGGCGGCCGATCACCAAGTAATCCGCACCGGCCGCAATCGCCTGCATAGGCGTCATCATGCGCACTTGGTCGTTTGCCGGAGCCCATTCGGGACGCACACCAGGAGTGATATATTTCATAGCTGTGATGCGGCTGGGTACCGTGTAACGAAGCTCTGATGGCGCACAGACCAAGCGTCTGGCTCCGCCTGCCGATGCAATTGATTGCATATCGACGACTTGCTGCTCAATTGGCGAGGCATACAGCTGCGCGTATTCGTCCGACTCAGGATCGATGCTTGTCAACACTGTGACACAACAGGTTGTGGTATACCCTGCCTGCTCAGCTACTGCCTGAACACCGCGCTCAGTGGCCGACGCATGCATGGTTATCAGCCAGGGATCAAAGTTCTTCACAATCCCCCGCACACCCTTGGCAAGAGTGTTTGGAATGTCGTGCAGCTTTGCGTCGAACATGAGCTTCTTGCCGGACTCGTTGACCATCTCGGCAGCAACATCCCAGCCGAAGCTGAAGCCAGCCTCGTAGCCGATCTTGAACCCACCGACCAGTGGCGAGAGACGGTTGATGAGGTCGGCAGCTTTGAGACGCGAACTCGTGTCGATCGGCACGATGATCCGCTCGCGAGCTTCCTTCATGGTGAGCATAATGCTCCCCTTTCAGTTGTAGGTGCTAAGGGTGATTATAAGATTAGCCGGTGATCACAACAAGCTTAAGCGGCCGCACGCTCGAGTACGTCATCGGGGATGTCAAAGTTTGCTACCACACTCGAAACATCATCGAGGTCATCAAGAAAACCAATTAGCTTCATGATGCTGCGCGCCTTCTGTTCGTCTTCGACATGCACGGTCTGATTTGGAACTAGTTCAACATCAGCACTATCGACACTATCTTCGCCCAGCGCATCTTTGACTGACTCGAGATCTTTTGGCGCTGTATACACCACCAGCTGCTCACCCGAGTCATCGATGTCGGCCGCGCCAGCTTCGATCGCCGCCAAGCTCAACTCGTCTTTATCGGCGCTCGCTTTACACAGAATCACGCCCTTCTTATCGAACATATATGCCACCGAGCCAGTTGAGCCAAGATTGCCGCCGTACTTTGAGAACGTACTCTTCACGTCAGATGCAGTGCGATTGCGATTATCGGTCAGCGCCTCGACCATAATGGCGACACCAGCCGGACCGTAGCCCTCGTATACCAGTTCCTCCAGTGCCGCGCCACCGGCTGTGCCGGCCCCGCGGGCGATCGAGCGCTCTATATTAGCAGCTGGCATGTTGGCTTGCTTAGCTTTTTGAACAGCCAGGCGAAGCCGGAAATTCATCTCCGGATCGGCGCCTTCCCGGGCCGCGAGTGCAATCTCATTACCAAGCTTGGTGAAAATTTTCCCACGCTTGGCGTCAGCCGCACCCTTCTTATGCTTAATGGAATGCCATTTACTATGTCCGCTCATAGCTCTAAATTATACCTTTTTAACCTGTAAAATAGAATGCCTGCGCAAGCCGACAGCGGCGAGGGCAAATAGCGCTGCGTAAAAGACCAGCATCACCGCCGTATCAACGTGCGTCACAACCGCTGCCGTAGGAATCTTTGCCAGTATCTGAATGAGCGATAGCACCGCATCAATCGCCTGCCCGATCGGGAGAGCATACATAGGCGCCTGGGTCGGTAAGAAAATACCAAGCCCAGCAGCCATGAATGCACCCAACATAACGAGCGGAATCAGCGGTAACACAATCAGATTCGCGAGCGGCGCGATCAGTGAGAAGCTGCCAAACACATGGGCAATGAGTGGCGCCGTCATAAGATGCGCCGCCAGCGAGATCATGAACAATTCGATGAGCCAACTACCACGCAGTACACGGCGTGGAATCAAGGCTGGCGCAACAAACAATACCCCAACCAGCGCTAAGACGGAGAGTTGCCAACCTAGATCACCATACAAATAACGTGGATTCCAGGCAGTCATAATGACTACCGTCGCGCCCAGGGCCACTCGCACATCGAGCTCCCGCCGCGTCCGAGCTACGAGTAAAATCAAGCCCGACATGACAGCAGCCCGGACAACCGAAGCAGTGGCTCCTGTCATCAGAACAAACAAACCGATCGCTGATAGCGCGACCATAGTTGCGAGTCGGCTACGTCGCCGCCAAAAAACCGCACATAGGGCCACTACCACGGTGAGATTATAGCCAGACACGGCCAGAATGTGCGTCAGACCCGCTACCTGAGTCGCAGTCTGAATGTCCGATGGTAATTGGCTGCGTCCGCCAAACAGCACGCCACTCGCAAAGGCCGCTGTCTCTGGGGTTAGTGCTACATCTAATCCTTGCTGCATAAGCTGCTTGACGCGAATCGGGTACGGCTGTACCGGATCAACCACCTTCACGCTAGCATACCAGATCTGTGATTGAGCCCGGCCCAGCGCTCGACCAACCTTCCCTTCGGCCTGCACTAACTGACCTTCACGGGGGCTACCAACCATTGATTTGATCTTGAGCATACCGTCGACTGGTCGACCGTCAAGCTCGACATCATCAAGGTAGAATTCATAGAGTCGATCACTATTCCAGACTGGCTCTGCCGCCACTCTACCTACCGCCACTACCTTTGCACCATGAAAATCGCGCGTACTAAGAGCCTGCTGTGACCGAAAATACAGCTCACCGCGCCACAAACCCGCCATTAGCGCCAAGGCCAGAATTACCAGATAACCGAGTCGAGAACGAACTCGCCACAGGGCTGCCCCGGCTATTACTATAACCGCCCAGTACCACCACTCAACCTGCAGATAATATTGGGTCGCTAGACTCAACCCAACCAACCAGCCAATGACGGCGCCGACTATGAGCAGTGTTCGCTTCATTTCCGGCTATCGTATCGCAAGCCACGAGCCGAAGCCAAGCTTGAAGCGCTTTAGGAGCTAGCGGTGAGAGCTTTTAGCATTTGTGGGATCGACTCTAGCGGATTATTGCCCACCTCAACACCCAATAATTTCAGAATCAACCAAGCAATCAATATGAGCCAAGCACCAAGGGCTATGATAGTCAGTGGCCAAAAAATCCACGGTGGAATTCGGCGATAAGGATGCATATCATCTCTATTCTAACATGAGCGTGTTCAAGCCGGCCGCCTGCTCGGTCATCAGATTGACTTCTAGATGTTTTTCAGGTTAAATAAGACAGTTCTCTTGCCTCTCTGCGATACAAAAATCCGCCAGCCAAGCGCCTGATATATGGTCAATTACCGCAAGCGGCGAACCATACGAAGTTGTACGTAGTTTTTACACAGAGAACCCTGCATAATGATAAGAGCTTTTACCTATAAAAGCGGCTGTCATCACGCAGCGAGAACGCGGGCCCATAGCTCAGTTGGTTAGAGCGACAGCCTTTTAAGCTGTGCGTCCTGGGTTCGAATCCCAGTGGGCCCTCCATCGAAACAGTCGATCCTCGCGGTCGGCTTTTTCGATGGAGTAAACTCAGCTCGCCTAGCGATCAACTGATAGGCCGCCTTTCACGAACGAGATTGACAGTGCTTACGGCTCAGACTATCATCCGCTTAGTACCTTTACGAAAGATGAGGCGCCATGAGCCTGCTGCTTGACTATGCACAGATCCCCGGCCTTCGCTGCGGGCTGTGTGGGGGAGATGAATTCCGTATCAAAGCTTCGCCAGCAACCAACACGATAGTAGTGCACTGCCGCTGTGGTGGCCGCAAGCCAATGCCGCGCAACACCCAGATAATCCAGGCTGTACTCGAGCCGCTCGACCAACCCAAATCATGCCAAGCCCCAACTCAGCCACTCCAGCCTTCATAATGCACGTTTCCCCGCTTTCATCACCGAAGGCGGGTTTTTACGTAGAAAAATACCCCGCAGCCAATGGCCGCGGGGCGCTAGTTTCATAGCTAGTGGAGGGCTGGGATGAGACCAGCTTGCGTCAGCACACGAACCTCTTCGTCGTCGGCCGGGTTGAACTTGCCAGCCGTGAAGTACTGCACGCGCTCTGGGTTACGCTCCATGAGCGCCCAGATATTCAGATTGCCAGCGGCGTAGATCAAATCTTTGCCGTAGTACACGCCGGGCGTCTGACAATCGGTGCCGCGAAAGACTCGATTGGTACGAATCCAGGCTCGCTCCTCAGGCGTCTCCAGCGATCGATCAGCCGGCATCCTCTCCTCATCGATGAGCCGGTAGTATATCACCATGCACTCATAAATGGTTCGAAAATCACGTGGTCGACCGTCGATCAAACCGGCCGCCAAACTGGTCGCCAAGTAGGCTTCTTCACCACGGTGAAAACGAGCCTCGCCCGTGACGGCTTGCTCGGTTACCGTCGTGACACCCTCCTCGGCCCAGCGATTGCTGGCTGTGCCACTCGAGCTCAAAAGGAAATAACCGGTCTGCTCTCCCCGGTATCGCCGCTCCGCATGCAGGCGCTCATGCACCAGCGAGCTAAGAGCGGTTTTTGCCGGAACGACACGATCAGCCGGGATGAAGATGCGGCGCTTGATGCCACTCATCGACATCCGTGCCTGCTTCGTGGTAATCTCTGGCGCCCATCCTTCCAGCCCGGCGGACTTAAAGGAGCGCTCAAGTAGCCACGCGAAGTACTGTGCGTCCCAGTAGCCCTTCGTGCGAACGCGGGTCGGGATCTTCATCTGGTCTTTCAGTGCCAGCAGCGCGTCTCGCGAGCGCTCGATGAGATGATGCGAGGGCAGCATTGATGTGCCGTCGTGTTCGGGGAGGATCTCCAGCAGCAGCTCGGTCGAACCATACGGATCGGCTTGCAGTCGACGGTACAGGCTCGTCAAGATGCTCTGGAAGATATCCTCGCTGGGCTCGAAGCGCAGGTCGCGATTAGCAGCAGCAAAGGCTGTCATGTCACGACTCTGAGCGGCTCGAGCCAGACGTAGCAAGGCACGGCGCCGTTCCAGCGACTCGCCGAATAGCCGGCTTAACGGTGAAGTATCCAGCTCCTCAACTAACTGAGAATCTGTTTCGATCGCCCGCTCGAGGCGATCAAGCACCGGGCCCAGCCGCTTGCCCTTCAGGGCTTGGTAGGTATACCTCGGATTACGTACTTCACCAGCCATGAACTGGCGCTTTTGTTCGGCAGCTTCTGCCGGATCAGGACGGAACAACTTGATGGTGTCGATCGCAGCAGCCTCGGAGACCGCGGCGAATACTTGGTCTTTCCAAGCAGTGGCCATGACGGCCCCTCTCACTAGTAGGTACGAAAACGCTATTTTACTATTTTTTTAGATAATAGTCAATATAAAAACTAGGCGCCGATCTTGTCTCGACGGCGTTTGCCCTGTGCACGCTCAACGACAAAATCAATCATCTTGCCAGCAATATCTTCCTTAGTCTGCTTTTCGATACCCTCGAGTCCCGGCGAACTATTGACCTCGAGCACCAATGGCCCACGCTTCGAACGAATCAGATCAACCCCAGCGATCGACAGACCGAGTGTCGAGGCCGCCTTGAGAGCCATGTTCTGCTCTTTCTTTGACAGTTCAACGGGCACTGATTCCCCGCCGCGATGTAGGTTTGAGCGAAATTCACCCTCTTGCCCTTTACGCATCATCGCGCCAACAATCTTGTCGCCAACTACGATAACACGGATATCAGCCCCATCAGCCTCTTCTATAAACTCCTGCAGAATAACTGAGGCATTGATTGAATTAAAAGCTTCAATGACCGACTTAGCGGCTTTCTTAGTTTCGGCCAGCACTACGCCCTTGCCCTGCGTACTTTCGAGCAACTTTACAATCACTGGAGCGCCGCCAACGAGTTCGAGTGTTTCGGCAGCCTCGGCGGTCTGTGAAGCAAAGACCGTCTTTGGGATGCCAACGCCAGCTCGAGCCAACAGCTGCATCGAACGCAGCTTGTCACGCGACCGCACTAGGGCTAAGGAACTGGTGGCAGTGTAAGCTCGCATCATTTCAAACTGACGCAAAACCGCCGCACCGTAGAGGGTGTAACGTGCGGCAATCCGCGGAATCACCGCCTGCACATCATCGACCGAGCGACCTTCCCAGTGTACTGATGGGTTGCGACTCTCGATCGCCATGTAGGCCTTCGTGTAGTCAACTACGACTGGTGCGTGCCCACGCTGTTTGGCAGCTTCGACCAAGCGCTGCGTGGAGTAGTTTTTGCGACCGGCTGAGAGAATGACTATTTTCATACTAGTATCTTACCTTATTTGAGTTAGTTAGCGACGTCAACAACAAAGCGATGACGCAAGAAGCGTCGGCCCAACAGGATCGGTGCTCGCATCTGGCTACGATCAGCAAGCGTGAATTCGGCTTCAAATATTTCGTCAGATTCGGCTACCCGCACTCGAGTCTTGATGACATAGCGAGTTTGCGATACACCAAAAGAATTGATCACGCGTGTCTTCGAAAAATCCTTCAGTGTAATCAGTTTAGCGGTATATTGTGCATGATCAGGATCTAATACATGGAAAGACAGATACTTTTTCTTGCCGACCGTGATCACCTCGACATTACTGCAATGCAGTGCGTTTTTGTAGGCGCCAGTATCGACTTTCGAGACAACATCAGTCAAGCCAAAATCAATCAAGTCAATGGTAGTTTTACGGCCCAGGATAGCTTTCTTATGGATCATCGGCAAACCTCTCGTGATCAGTGTATCATTTTGCGCCGGCTTCACGAGGAAATCTCCTGCTGTATGGTCTCGGCGAAAAAGCCTTGCTTGCGGCGCTTCCATGAGCCATTTTGACGGATCAATATTTTATCAGCTTCGTTCGGTTGGTCCATGACGTATTTTATGGCTTCCTCGGTAAAAACACCATCTTGTGAGCCCTTAAAGAGAATGGTAGCGCCTGGCTCTACGATTGCTCGCAAGCAGGCACCCGCCTGATTCGCCCGTGCAAAGACATGTACGTGCTGTGCATCAAGACCAGCTCGAATCGCAGCCGGTGCCAGATATTTGCCCGCGGTGTCGCCAATCACCACCAGCTCATCAACCACCTCAGCCGCACGCTGACCAATCTTTTCATGGGCTGCCTGCGTAGTATCACTCAGTTCATTCATGCTGCCGAGAACGGCGATTTTTTTCCCAGTATAGCCATTGAGCGTCTTGAGGGCTGCCAACACTGAAATTGGTGAGGCGTTAAAGGTATCATCCAAAAGCACGGTGCCCTGGCGCCCAACAACTGGATTCATCCGTCCGCGGACTGGCTCAATCATCGGTACCGCCGCTGCAATCTCGTCCAGGCTCCATCCCAGCTTATGCGCAACTGCGGCTGCTGCTGCGACCGCATAGAGCGCCTGGGTAGCCACCATATTCGTCTGAATCTTAGCCGATTTTTTATCGATGACCAAGTTGCCCGCCAACTTACCATCTGGCTGCGTGGTAATATTACGAATCGATACCACACCATGCTGAATGCCATACGTCTTAGCTTGTGCAGCGTTCGTCTGCTTGGCGAGGTCAGGAAAATCGGCGTTATAGATTATCTGCTGACACATACTTGCCAGCTTCCAGACGGCGGCCACCAACCGGTCATAGCTGTGAAAATAACTCAAATGAGCTGGTGATACGCCAGAAATTACGCCAATATCTGGCTGCAGCTCCTTGATATAGGCGCCTAATGAGGCGTGGCGGCTCTCGGCCATTTCGAGCACCACCACATCAAACGGGAAATCCTTGGTACGGCGATGCACCGACCAGAGAACGGGCACCCAACGCACCAGCCAGCGATTATACTTCGGAAATGGTAGTCCAAAAAAGTTCAGCCGAATTGTCCGATCAGAATTATGATTTTGATCTTCTATGTAGAGCCGATAGCGGGTCGCCAGCAGCTGGGCGATAGCAACTTTGGCTGATGTCTTACCAATCGAACCGGTGACGGCGATAATTTTTGGCCGATGCCGAGCCAGCACCTGACGCATAGAGCGATCCAATAGCTGTGAGATCAGATTGATCTTGGCGCGACGATAGCGAAATAATAGGTTGCGCTTCGGCATAACCACCTCCAACAATTAATAGTATGTTCGAACAAAAAATGACCACCCGCAACTGGTTACATCGTGATCATTTCCGCCTCGTGTAAACTACCCTCATTCTACGATATTTTGGCGATTTTGTCTAGTCCTAACAGGTCTACAAGCTTACTTTTTCTTCTTGCCCTTTTTCCCCTTTTTACCTTTTGCATCGTCATCGTCTTTAATCTTACGTTTCCAAACAGTAATGATGATCAACCAGGTAATAGTTGCGGCCAGCAAATACAGACGGTTATTGGCGGCCAATGCCACCAAATTATAGTTCTCGAGCACCTTGCTGCCCACCTCTGGCTTGAGGTAACTCTGAGTATAGGCGATCAGCGTAGCGCTCGTGAGAAAGGCTAAAATAAAGCTGCGCAGGCCGAAGCGTCCACCGACCGAAACAGTTTTCCCGAGCGAGAGCGTGATGGCCACCACCGCCAGTAAGGCAAGCTGCACGGTAGCCAATTCTAGAGTCTTGAGCCCCAATTTATCGAGCTGTGTTACGACCAGCTCAGATAGCTGATCGACAGCGAACAGTCCGACCAAGACAGCTGCTGCGATCCGCTTCAGACGACCTTCGCCGAAGAGAAAGGCCATCAAGAAAAAGCCGCCGATGATCGCGAAGACGTACAGATTAGCATCGATGCTCAGAGAACCAAACTGCATATGCTATCATTATACACTTCTGGCTATAAAACACTTATCTTTGAAACACCCCTAGCTAAGTTTTATAATTACGTCACCGATCGCACCTCACAGGAAGCCCACGTCATGAGCGACCAACCGAAAGAGGCACCGCCACCGCAGCTGACGTACTACGTTGATGTCCAAGTACGTCACAACTCCACGTACATCGTTTTCTATCAAGAGGGCTGCCCACATATTGGCGCCGGCATGGAAGAGTTAGCCGGTGAAATGTTGCGCTTCTCACAAGCCTACACGGCCGTACCCTTTTATGTGGACGCTAATTACCGCATGGGTGAATTCATCTTCGAGCTCAAGCCCGAATACGCACAACTCCTCACGCGCTCCATAGCGCTCCGACACCTGCTGATTGAAGATGCGATGGAGATCATCGCCTTCACCCATAAGGCACGCCCATTTTTTCTGCCGGCTGTCCGGGCACAACTGTGGCCAGACACATTCTAACCCCTCATCCCGAGGGGTTTTTACTTAAAGAAGCCTTTTTTCTTAGCTGACTTGTAGGCCTGCAAAGCTTCCTTTTGCTTATGTGATAGCTTATGAGGCACCTCGACCGTAACTTCTACCAGATGATCGCCATGACGATTGGTGTGTGGTAGCGGCATTCCCTTGCCGGTTAGTTTTAAGATTTTACCTGGCTGCGTGCCGGCTGGAACTTTGATGATCACTTCACCCTCGAGCGTCGTGACTGGAATTTCCGTTCCCAGAGCCGCATCGACCATATCGACTGTGACCCGAGAAACCAGATTGGCTCCGTGACGTTCGAAATCTCGCGGCTCACGAACGTGCACCTCGATATAGAGATCTCCGCGCTGCCCGCCCTGGCCATATTCACCCTTACCCTGCATCCGAACCGACTGACCATTATCGATCCCGGCGGGTATTTTCACTTTAATGTTTTCGTTCTTTCGCTCGCCGGTCGATCGATCCATCACCCGCAGATTGAGCTCGCGAGTTGTGCCACGCACCGCGTCATCAAAATCAATCGCTATCGATACCTGTACATCGCGGGGTCGATTACGCATGCCTCCAAATATTTCCGAAAAGATATCACCAAAACCGCCGGCGCCCGAAAAATCGAACTGCACGCCATCAAAGCCAAAGCCACCAGCCTGGCCACCAAATGGATCGCCGCCGCCGGGGTTGGCGGCTCCTGCAGCGTGACCATAATTATCGTAGGCCGCACGCTTCTGATCATCCGACAGCACTTCATAGGCCTCGCTGACTTCTTTAAACTTGGCCTCGTCTCCACCTTCACGATCGGGGTGATGCTTGACCGCGGCTTTGCGAAAGGCCTTTTTGATCTCATCAGCACTGGCATCACGCGACACACCTAGAACATCATAATAATCTCGCTTATCAGCCATTATCCGTCTCCTGCTTTTTCGCTACTCGCCGTGGTTTAGCGGCTTTTTTGGGTTCGACTTTCACCGGCATGCTCGGCAGCATACTACCAAGAGCTGAGCCAGTAAAGACGCTTGGTGGAGTGCTGCTTTTATGACGTGTAGACTGACGGTTATTTTGTTGTTTGCGCGGCTGCTTTGGCGACTCATGATGATGCGCTGCCGCTTCAATTGGCTCATCAACAGCTTCTTTCTTCAATGCTGGACCAAGCACAGCTGCTGCGTTTTTCGAAGTGATGGTGTAACGCTTGGTGGCGATGCGTGCCAGAGCCGCATTGCTGACACCACGGAAGCCGACGTAATACAATTCCGCACCGCGTCGCTTTGCCTCCTCGACAGCCGGCATGAGATCACCGTCTGAGCTGAGGAGCACAAGGCGAACATTATCACCAGAGCTACGAATCAGGTCAGTCGCAATCGTCACATCAACGCCTTTTTCAACCAGCACCGGCTCACGGTGACCACACTCCACACAAGGCTTACCGTCGCGCACCAAAAGATGGCCGGCTTCAATATAATCGACCTTCTGACTCTCGAGCGCTGCTCGCCAGGTCGCCGCATCGGCCGCGTAGCGCTCAGTGCGTTCTTTAAGCTCGGGAGTTTTTTCGATGATGTGGACTTTGGCAGCGTAATATTTGATGGCCGCATTACGCACAGTCGGATCCTGGAGTGTGTTTTCAAAAAGTTTGCGAATATCCACGCGCACCAGCTCATCGCGATATTTAATCAATCGAGCTTTGGCCAGGCTGTCACGCAACTGGTAGACGAAGTTTTCGCCGTCAATAAAAAAAATTGTTTTCATGATCTTACTTTCTTCACTATCAATGTAACACCGGTGATATACAGTACTGCATCCAGCCCTAATAGCCCATACCGTAACGGAATATTTTCAGGAGTTAATGCGCAATTGGCATAAGGATCATCATCTGGACAGCTGGTCTGCTCACTTGTCATGCCAATGACACGCAAACCCACAAATAGCATAATTAATGTCAGCAATATTATATAAATTGTGTTTTTCATTTTTTCTTTCCCTTCGGCTTATCGGTTAGACCAACATACCCCGCTATACCGGCGGCGAACAGCGCCAGAACTGCAACGTCCCAAGGATGATAGCGTAAATATGTCTTGGGCCCGATGCAAGCTACGAAGCCCTTATCGTCATCGCGATTCGGCAACCATTGCCAGACGAAGTATACGTCAGACCAAGTATTCTGATAGCTCGCATCATAGGGCGATACACACTCTTGCGACAGCTGCTCATTCACGGTCGTAGTCGCCAGGTACCCGGCCGTGAGGAGCAAAGCTGCAGCAATAGTGAGGGCGATGATGGATTTCAAAAGCTATTTTTTCTCGTCAACGATTTCGCCTTCTTCAGCGTCGTCAGACTTATCATCCGCTTTTTTGGCGTCTTTGTCAGCGTCTTTGGCTTCAGCTTCAGTTGAACCAGCTTCGGCTTCCTGCTTGTACATAGCTTCACCGATTTTCGTCAGCTTGTCTGACAAGTCTTGCGTCAGCTTCTTGAGCTCTTCAGCGTCTGGCTCAGCTTCACCAAGCTTATCCTTCAGGGCTTTGGTAGCGTCTTCGACGTCTTTCTTGATCGAAGCGTCGACCTTGTCGCCGGCGTCTTTCAAGCTCTTCTCGGCAGTGTAAACCATCGTGTCAGCGTGATTCTTGGTCTCAACTGCCTCTTTCTTCTTCTTATCTTCCTCGGCGTGCGCTTCAGCGTCGGTCTGCATTTTCTTGATCTCTTCCTCGGAAAGATTGGCTGAGTTCTGAATCGTGATGTGC
This sequence comes from Candidatus Saccharimonadota bacterium, assembly GCA_046350755.1. Classification (GTDB taxonomy): domain Bacteria; phylum Patescibacteriota; class Saccharimonadia; order CAILAD01; genus CAZDEK01. Next base: position 419,711 of record JAXLZV010000001.1, read on the forward strand.
TGCTCTTTATTGGTCGCCTTGTCTTTGGCAGTCACACTGACGATACCATTGGCGTCGATATTGTAGCTCACTTCGATCTGTGGCACGCCACGCGGAGCTGGTGGGATACCATCAAGCTGGAAGCGACCGAGCACCTTGTTGTCATTTGCCATCTCGCGCTCACCCTGCAAGACAACGATCTCTACTGACGGCTGGTTATCGCTGGCGGTTGAGAACACCTGTGTCTTACTAGTCGGGATGGTGGTATTGCGCTCGATGAGCTTCGTCATCACGCCACCCATCGTTTCGATGCCGAGCGAAAGTGGAGTAACGTCCAAGAGAAGTACGTCCTTCACATCGCCGCCGAGCACACCACCCTGAATAGCTGCACCAATCGCCACGACCTCATCCGGGTTTACGCCCTGCAGTGGTTTCTTGCCGAAGAAAGCTTCGACTTCCTTTTGCACCAGTGGCATACGGGTCATTCCCCCAACGAGGATAATCTCATTGATGTCCTCTTTCTTGAGGCCAGCATCTTTCAGCGCAGCTTCGCATGGCTTCATCGTGTCCTTTACGAGCTGACCAACTAGCTCTTCTAGCTTAGCGCGGTTGAGGGTGAGATTGAGATGCTTTGGACCGGAGGCATCGGCCGTGACGAAAGGAATATTAACTTCGCTTTCTTGAGTAGTAGACAACTCGATCTTCGCTTTCTCGGCGGCTTCTTTGAGCCGCTGCATGGCCGCCTTGTCTTTCTTTAGGTCAATGCCTTGGTCTTTCTGGAACTCATCGACGAGCCAATTGATGATGGCATTATCAAAGTCATCACCACCCAGGTGCGTGTCACCGTTCGTCGACTTTACTTCAAAGACACCATCGCCAAGCTCGAGCACGGACACGTCAAACGTACCACCGCCCAAGTCATAAACAACGATCTTTTCTTCGGCTTTTTTATCAAGGCCATACGCTAGCGCAGCAGCCGTTGGCTCGTTGATGATGCGCTTCACTTCAAGGCCAGCAATCTTACCGGCGTCCTTGGTTGCCTGGCGCTGAGCATCGTTGAAGTAAGCCGGCACAGTAATCACTGCTTCGGTTACTGGTTGGCCGAGGTACTTCTCAGCGTCGGCCTTGAGCTTACCAAGAATCATGGCCGAGACTTCTTCAGGCGTATAATCCTTGTCACCCATGGTGACTTTGACGTGACCATCCGCCTTGACGATTTTGTAAGGCATCAGGTCAATGTCGCGCTTCACCTCCTCGTCATCGATCTTGCGGCCAATCAGTCGCTTGACCGAAAAGATCGTGTTGTCTGGATTCATGACGGCCTGACGCTTAGCTACTTGACCGACCAGGCGCTCACCGTTCTTATTCACCGCCACAATCGACGGCGTAGTGCGCGCACCTTCAATGTTGGTAATAACTGTTGGGTCACCACCTTCCATAACGGCCATGGCCGAGTTGGTTGTCCCGAGGTCAATTCCGATAATCTTACTCATTTACTTGTCTCCTTCTTTACTTTCATCTGGTGATAATTGCGATTGTTTACCTTGGCTGACCCGAACGCTGGCCGGCCTGACTACGCGATCAGCGATCATGTAGCCGGGTGTCAGCACTTCAGCCACCGTCTCAGGCGGATGGTCTGAGACTATGCGCTCCAGGGCATCCATGCGATTATGGTCAAAAATCTCGCCTGGCTGAGGACTAAATTTCTTTACGCCCATCTCGTCAAGAATCTGTTCAAGCTGCGTGCCAACATAACTCATACCTTGTGCCCAAGGGTCATTCTGGAGGTGTTCAGGCAAGTGCATAGCGGCGCGGTCGAAGTTATCGAGTGCCGGCAAGAGATCGGCCAACACGGCTAGCTTGGCGTTATTGAGCAGGTCCTGACGCTCACTCGCCACCCGCTTTTTATAATTTTCAAAGTCAGCTTGAACGCGCTGCAGCGTAAGGGTGAGATCAGCTATCTGATCTTTCTTGAGGATTTTTTTGGTAGGTTTTTCTGATTTAGGCATTTAACACTTCCTCCAATTTCTTACCAGTTAGCGCGACGAGACTGGTCACTTTAGGATAATCCTGGCGGGTCGGGCCAACGACACCGATGTAGCTATTCTCTGAATATGGACTTTCGAATCGGGCGACTATCATGGCCATACCACTGGTACGGGCAAAAGGATTCTCAGCACCAATAAACACACCTAGATCGTCGTGAAAACCTGGTCCAAACACCCACTCAGACAGTGCATCGAGATAGCGGGCGGCAGCGGCAGCGCGCACTTGCTCGCCAAACTCCGGCTGTGAGAAAAGCTGATGCAGGCCATGATAATAGATCGTATCCGACAGCGTCGCGAAAGCCATATTCCCGGTCATATCCGACAGTGTCTCAGTAGCTATCTTGATTGCCTGATCAACACGATCTTTCAACGAAGCAACTCGCTTCTCCACGGTTGCCACCGTGCGCTCTTTCGGAGCGGTCGTAGCCAGCGTATTCACGTAGAAGCGATAACCTTTGTCGGTTGGGACGCGACCCGATGAAATATGCGGCTGATAAATGTAATCATGACGCTCAAGCGCAACCATCTCAGCCCGAATTGTTGCCGAGCTAACATCAAAAATCTCAGCTAAAGCGTGACTACCAACAGGTTCGGCAGTCGCGGCGTAGAGCCGAATGATTTCTGCGAGAATGGCGGTTTGACGTTCGGTCATCAGTAATTTGCCTGGGTGTTCAGAGTCCGGAAGCCTCTTGGCTGTACATGAAAAGCTGTTGTCAGAGGGTCGCGATCCTGTACCTACTCGGAGTGAATCCGGCTCTGCTGCTGCACCCATATTAGCACTAGACTCATGTGAGTGCTAGTAAATCAATTGTAACGAAATTGGCACTCGGACGTCAAGAGTGCTAATTCAACTTTTCTTTGGTTTTATGGCTCGCAAGATTAGATAGACCAACAGGCCGACTGGACCGGCTACAAACGTCAGCAGATACGGCACAATCATTACTCGATGACGAATCCCTCGAGTTCGCGCGTCACCCGTCATCCAAATACCGGCAACTAAGTCAAAACAAACCAGATGCGCCCAACCGAGAACGAAGACCAGTGGATCTCCAGCCAACTCTGCAAAACCCATGAGCGAAGTATCGAGTAGCTCAATACCCTGAGTCGCCACGAACACCGCTAAAAACAGATAGCAGATGGCGAGAATGCCGGGTAAGACCATACTCAGGATCAGCTTCTTAGTGAGCCGACTATAAGGTGCAGCGACCAGTAGTAGCCAGCTAAAGCCCGCAAGAGCGTTGAGTAACATGAACCAGGTTTCGGTATTCATGCTTATTATGGTAACACCTGGCTCGATCTGAAGGAACTAGAGACGCAAAGAGTAGCTCATAAAAACCTTGTCAAAACTTGATTATGATGATATGATAGTCAATTCCCATCTCATTGGGACCTTATTATGAATGTAGCTAACTACGAACAACGCATGGCATTTAGCGCTCACCGTCAAAAAGTACGAGTGAAGCGCTCGCCGCTTGCTCAACGGCTCAAAGCCATCCAAGAAACTCCTGCCCATGTTAAGGCGGCGGTGTTGGTTATCGTATACTTTCTGGCTTTTGGCTTTATGTTCCAGTCGAGTCGAGCAGAGTTCGAGAGCAAGATCGCCGGCTATATCAATACCCCCAATAAGACCGCTAGTCAGGCTGGAGTCACGCAGACTAAAAACTCCGTGCTTGCTACACAAAAACCGACTCAAAAATCCCCATCGCCATCACCGAGTGCTAACCAACAGATCGGTGGCCTACCTGGTGATACTGGCATGAACGATCCCGGACCATCGCAAGCCGTACAATTTACGGCGAATGGCTACGCCTATGGGCAGTGCACGTTCTATGTCTCCCGACGCCGACCTATTCCGCAGAATTGGGGCAATGCCCGCGACTGGGTCATGCGCGCTAAAGCCGCCGGCTTCCTCACCGGCAAGTACGCCCGCGTTGGCGCTATCGCCCAAACTACCGCTGGACGCTACGGTCATGTCGCCTATGTCGAACGCATTGAAGACGGCAAAGTCTACGTCTCCGAATATAATTATGTCGGCTGGAATCGCCTGAGCTATCGCTGGGCGAACGAGTCAGACTTTACCTACATTTACTAAAAACTAGCGCTGACTAACGTCGCTGCGCATGGCCGCTTCGACCAATGGTGGGGGTGACGGCACTTTACCAGCCGCAGCCTTATCGATAACTGTCAGATAGCTGGTTTTCCAGGTATCATAAGCTGTCATGGCACGATCGCCGTTTGATCGAACATAACCATAATAAAACAGGCCTAGGGCCAAGAAGAGTGCTATCCGCCACTTCATAACGGCCCCTACTATGCTAGCTTGAGCGTCTTCGTGTCAAGCATGGAGCGGTTTGAAAACGCTTCATGCTTGCAAAACTAGCTATCGCGCTTTATTAGCTCCATAAAGACATCGCTCGGAATTGAGACTTTACCAATTTGCTTCATCCGGGCCTTACCCTTTTTCTGCTTTTGGAGGAGCTTTTTCTTACGGCTAACGTCGCCGCCATAGAGCTTAGCCGTGACATCTTTGCGCACAGCCGAAATCGTCTCGCGTGCAATCACCTTGGCACCAATCGCCGCTTGCACGGCGACTTCAAAGTTCTGTCGCGGAATCAGTTCTTTCAGACGTTCACAAAGCCGTCGACCGAAGTCCTCAGCTTTCGAACGAGCCACAATACTCCCGAGAGAGTCGACGCGTTCACCAGCTAGCAAGATATCAACGCGTACCAAATCACCTGCCTCATAGCGATCCCATTCGTAGGATAGCGACGCAAAGCCCGAGGTCTGGCTCTTCAGCGCATCATAAAAATCAGTGATAATCTCCGCTAGCGGGGCCTCAAAACCAACTACCGCCCGCGTCGGATCGAGATATTCGAGCTTCGTTTGTTTACCGCGAGCCTCGACGATGAGACCAAGCACGGCACCAATATAGGTAGACGGTACAACAATTTCTCCTCGTACCCACGGCTCGGCAATTGATTCGATCTGCGACACATCCGGCAAGGCGCTAGCCTGCTCAATCATTTCGACCTTGCCATTGGTGAGCGTTACTTCATGACTCACACTTGGACTCGTCACAATGAGATCTAGATCAAACTCACGCTCGAGTCGCTCCTTAATAATCTCCAAATGCAGTAGACCAAGAAAGCCAATGCGCACACCAAATCCTAACGCCGCCGATGTTTCGGGTGTATACGAGAGCGAAGCGTCATTCAGCGATAATTTATCAAGCGAGTCTTTCAGCTTAGAATACTCTTCTTGGCTAGTTGGATAGAAGCTGGCAAATATTAAGGGCTGGACTTTTTTGTAACCTGGAAGCGGTTCGATATCCGGTGTCGCCGCCAGTGAGACGGTATCACCGACCCGAGCAAATTGGACGGATTTAATATTAGTCGTGATGTAGCCGATCTGACCAGACGTGAGTTCCGCGTCAGCTACTCGCACCGGAGCCAGATGCCCAACCTCAAGCGCCAGCGAGCCGCTACCAGACTGCAAAAGTTGAATCTCGGCACCCGACCGAATCGACCCTTGCATCACCCGCACGTAGAGAATCACCCCCCGATACCCATCAAACACCGAGTCAAAGATTAAGGCTTTGGTATCGCCTGGCACCATATTTGGTTCTGGCACCTTCTCGACTACCTCATCTAATAACTCGGCCACGCCCTCACCAGTTTTGGCCGAGATACGCCCTACACTACTGGGCTCGACTCCTAGTAGAGCCCCAATCTCATGGGCCACCCGCTCCGGTTCGGCGGCCGGCAAATCAATCTTATTCATGACGGGAATAATTGTCAGCCCCGCCTCGATCGCCATATAGACATTTGCCAGCGTCTGCGCCTGAATGCCCTGACTGGCGTCGACAACTAAAATAGCCCCCTCCACCGCCTCGAGTGAACGACTGACTTCGTAACTAAAATCAACATGCCCGGGCGTATCGATAAGGTTCAGCTCTACCCCCTTCCACTGCATGCGCGCTGGCTGCAACTTGATCGTTATGCCCTTCTCGCGCTCCAACTCCATCGTATCCAAGAGTTGCGCCTTCATGTCGCGACTAGCCACTGTACCAGTAATCTCTAGTAGGCGATCAGCCAGGGTCGATTTGCCGTGGTCGATATGGGCGATAATGCAAAAATTCCGAATTGCCATACTAGGCTCCGATTTGCTTTCGCAGTCGCTTGCGATAACGGGCTTGTACGAGCCTGGTTACCAGATCAAGCTCATGGATACGTAAGATCTTCGACACCAAAAGATACACTACCATGCCAACACTCGATACGATGAGGAATTTCGGTGCCAAGGTGCGCCAGCCCAAATCATCTCGATAAAGCGGGAAAACAGTTGAGATCAAAGCGTACATCGTACCAGCCGCCGCTAAGGACGCGAGTAAGATTCTTCCCCCGGTTTTGGTGATGCCGCGCAATCCGTAGGGACCAATCTTGCGTCGCAAGAGCAACATCAAGATGGCTAGCTCGAGCATGGTGACAAGTGACAAAGCCATCGCCAAGCCAGGCACCCCAAACTCTTTGGCGAACAGGTAGCTGAGCCCAATATTCAGCACGAGGGTAAAAATACTCGTAAACAGCGGGGTCTTCGTGTCTTCCAGCGCATAAAATACCCGACAAATAATAAAGAACACACTCTGCGCCACAATCACGCCTGCGAACCAACCTAGCGCATCGGCAGTTGTTTGATCTCCAAAACCTAAGAGTAAACGGACGATATAACCGCGCATGACGATCGCTACCATCGCAGCCGGAATCACCAAGAATAATACGAGCTGAACAGTTCGGACAATCTGCGCCGGCAGTCGATGCTGATCCTTTGAATTAGCAGCTTTAATAAGGGTTGGGAAAATAGCCGTGGCAATCGCCCCGCCGAATAAACCAAGCGGCACATTTTTTAGATTATTTGCAAAATAAAAGCTGGTCAGCGAACCGGCAGCCAGTTGTGAACCAATCGCCGTTTCTACAATCGTATTGATTTGCTCAATACCCATATCAAGTGACCGTGGGATCATTAATTTAATCACCTTGAGTACTGCCGGGTCCCAAATTTTAATTCGGAAGGAATACTTCCAGCCAAGCCCTATGATACCGAAGGCCTGCATAAAGGCTTGTAATGCGACGCCGGCCACGACACCTAGAGCTACACCATAAATCGGCACCGAAAAGTACTGCTCAAAGAATAATATCCCGGCGATAATCCCAAGATTGTAGAACACGCTTGCTAAGGCAAACATGACAAACCGCTGAAAGGCCTGCTGTACCGCTCCAAAAACTGAGGAGATACCGAACAGCAATGGCGTAATCAGCATGATGCGCGTCAAGGTGACGGTCATCTCGAGTCGAGCCGCATCAAACCCAGGTGCAATAATTTTTACCAACGGCTCAGCGAAAATAAATGAAAAAATACCAAATGCCACCGTGAAGACCACGATAATATTGAGTAATGTGCTGGCGACCTCCCAGGCTTCTTTCTGCTTCTTCTTTTCCAACAAGCCAACAAAGACCGGAATAAATGAGACTGCAAAGGCTCCAGAAACGAGTAGCGTAAAGAGCAGATCCGGGATGCGAAAAGCAGCCGCATAAGCATCGGCCTGTGGCGACAAACCGAAGTTTGAGGCCAGTAAGCGATCTCGTACGAGTCCGAGCAAGCGGCTCAATAAATACGATAGCGAAATCAGCGCCGCCGATACCGAGATGGATCGACGCTTATTGATTCTGCCGAGAATGTTTTTCATTGAACGCTGCATAGTTTTTTACGGTAAATGTACCGACATAACGAAGGTGGCCGCTGGAGCAGATGTCCTAAGACTCATGCTCGCGGCGACCATCCTCAACACGTACGATACTAACTCTGATATTATTCTACCGGTTTTTTGCTTTTGGCGGGAGCTTTTTTCGCATCAATCTCCTCAAACAGGGCTGCAAAGGCCTTACCCTCAATTGTCTCTTCTTTGATGAGTTTTTCAGCGATCTCGTCCAGCTTGGCGCGATTTTTCAGGATGGTAGCCTCAGCCTTCTTCGAAGCATCGGCAATAATCCGAGCCACTTCCTCATCGATCTTATCAGCCGTCTGGTCTGAATAGTTTCGACCCTCTCCAAGGCTGCGACCAAGGAAGGTTGAGCTTTCACCGCCACCAAAGACCTGGTTCGACAGTTCTTTACCCATACCGTACTCGGTGATCATCCGACGCGCCAGGCTATTAGCGTGCTTGAGATCGGACTCAGCACCAGTCGTGATATCGCCAAAGACAACCTTTTCCGCCGTGCGACCACCTAAGCTCATCGCAATATCGTCAAGAAAGTCTGATACCGAATGAAGATGCTTATCCTCTAGTGGCAAACTCCAGGTAACGCCACCGGCCATACCGCGCGAAACGATTGACACCTTATGCACTGGGTTACAGTTTGGCAAAAGATGCGACAAGAGGGCGTGACCTGCCTCATGATAGGCGGTGATCTTTTTCTCTTTTTCGTTCAAGACATGACTCTTACGTTCTGGCCCAAGGGCAATTTTCTCAACTGCCTCATGAAAGTCGGCTTGTATGATCTTTTTGCGATCCTTACGGGCTGCAAAAATCGCAGCCTCATTCGCGATATTCGCCAGATCAGCGCCAGACACGCCAGGTGTCTTACGAGCGACTTCGCCCAGCTCAACGTCTTTATCGAGTGGTTTCTTCTTGGTGTGCACACCAAGAATTTCTTCACGCTGATTCATATCAGGCAGATCAATGGTGACGCGGCGGTCGAAACGGCCTGGACGCAGAAGTGCCGGATCGAGTACGTCAGGCCGGTTGGTAGCAGCCATCACAATCACATTCGTGCCCTGCTCAAAACCATCCATCTCAACCAGAATTTGATTCAGAGTCTGCTCTCGTTCGTCGTGTCCACCGCCGAGACCAGTGCCACGCTGACGACCAACTGCATCAATCTCATCAATGAAGATAATGCATGGGGCATTCTTCTTCGCGCGGGCAAACAAATCACGCACTCGACTTGCACCAACACCCACGAACATCTCGACAAACTCCGAGCCAGAAATCGAGAAGAATGGCACTTCAGCCTCGCCGGCCACCGCACGCGCCATCAACGTCTTACCCGTTCCCGGCGATCCAAAGAGCAGCACACCCTTCGGAATTTTTGCCCCTAAAGCTTCAAACTTACGCGGGTACTTGAGAAATTCAACCACTTCACGCAGCTCTTGCTTGGCCTCAGTCGCACCGGCCACATCCGCAAAAGTAACTTTCTCCTGCTCGCCACCCGCCACGCGAGCTTTCGAACGACCAAAGCTCATAGCTTGGTTATTCTGGCCTTGTGCCTGGCGCATAATGAAGTAGAAGAAACCGATAATAAACACCACCGGCAGGAAAGCAAAGAGCGCATCAACCCAACGGCCCGATCCATCATCCGGATTCTTTGGCTCGACTCGGATCTTAGAATAATCGACGCCATAATCGGTCAGTGAAGCTGTCCGCTCCTTAAATGCTTCTTGCTTCGTGCCATCCTTGAGAATAATGGTCATTTGATCATTATTCAGCTCGATAGCTTCGACTTTATCTTGCTTGATTTCCTCAAGCACCTTTGACAACGACACCGATTGCGGCTTTGTCTGGCTCTCTTGACCAATCAGTAAAAGGCCAACTAGCAATAGTAAGCCAATCGCAACATATATTACATTCCGCGGAATTTTTTTCATCATCTATACCACCTTTACATGCAGCGCGTGGGCCGGAGCGTCTACGCCCTCAGGAGCAAAGCGACGATCGCGAGCTAGCTGGGGCACAAGCGCAATCTCATTGCGCGACGTCACAACGATCGGCCACATCAAGCGTTCACTGCGAGGAATTTTACGATCTACAAACAGGTCCTGAAGCTTCTTCGACCCCACCATGCCGACCGGCTTAAGGCGATCGCCAGGCTGCCAAGTGCGGACGTAATAGGTTTGCGGCACCAGCAATTCACCTCTTGCCGCCTCCTCACCACGTTCACCAAGAGTCAGTTCAAAACGACCGATCCGCATGGGTGTGTCGAAGTGTATCTGCTGCGTGGCGGTCGGCAGCTCCGAAGCTACCGTCGCCGAACGCAAGACGAACTTTACTGTATCATATTCTCGAAGGAGCAACAACCCTGGAATCGCTTCCGAATAGCTCCCACTCGACGCACTGGCAAACCATTTCAAAGCCGAATCGAGATTTTTTTCGGTCATGCCAGCGCCACCCGTTAAACCACGCGCCAGGTGTGCCAAAAGATTGAGCTGCACGATGGGATTGAGCCGTAAGAAAGGCTGCCGCATGATTTCCCAACCACCCGTGACTGGCGCAGCGATCTGTTGAGCCAGCAGATCAAGCTTCGTATCAATCCGGTCATTGACGGCTTCGAGATGATCGAACCAACTGGAGAAATTATTATGATAGTGCGCGTCGACAGTCGGTGCGTGATGAATCAGCTCGTGACGGATAGTATTGCGCGTGTACCGGCGGTCAGCATTACTCGGATCTTCGCGCCACTGAAGATTGCGGCTCGCCGCATAGGTGATAATATCGCCACGCCCAAAGCCAATCAATGGTCGAACTAAATAGCCGCGCCGCGCGCGCAAACTCGTCAGACCAATCCGATCACTCCCCCGAATCGCGTGCCAAACCGCCGTCTCCATGCGGTCACCCCGATGATGGGCAGTGACGATCGCCGCGGCTTGTGACTCACGACGCACATCCTCGAGCCAATTATGCCGAGCTTGGCGCATAGCTGTCTCAGTCATTGGCTCGCGAGGTAAAACCCCCATCACGAACGGCAGATCATACTGCTCGGCGAGTTGACTTACAAAGGTCGCGTCATCAAATGAATCCTCTCGCTGTGCATGGTCAAGATGGGCAACCACCATATCCCACCCAGTTTGCGATTGTAGGCGGTGCAGCAGATCGAGCAACACAACCGAATCGATCCCCCCAGAAACCGCCAGGATAAGCTTAGTATCATCAGGTAGTAAATCCTGAGACGCGATAGATGCATGAAAGCGCTTGAGCATGTGTTTCTATTGTACGTTTTCTCTGGGTTAGCGTAAACGCCAGGCTCGGATAGACGAGAGCCCCACCCAGATACCGGCGACCGCTAGCGTGATCACGCCGGCCAACCACTGAAGGATCGACTGACCCGTATCCGCCAGACCAGACACACTGGTGACGGTGATGTTGGTGGCTAGACTGAATTCACTTGTCGCACCGAAGCCAGAGGTGGTCGTATTGTTGACGGCTGTAGCAGTAGCGGTGATAGATTTACCGGTGAGATCAGTACCATTTGCTAGGGTTAGAGTAGTTTCTTGGCCACTGCCGCTATTCACGGTTGCTGATCCCAGGTAGGTTTGTCCCTCACCGTAGCCGGAAGGATCGGCTGAGTCGTTGGCGAAGAACTCCACGCGGTAATTACCATCAGTACTGTCAGCAGCATCGAGATCAAAGTTAACAGCCAAGGTCGAGTTAGTTTGCGTAGCCGCGTTGATGACCGGGAAGTTTAGGTAGTTGTTGGGGCCGGTGTCGGGGTCGGCAAAATCGTTAGGGTTTGGTCCCTCGTTGGTAACCGAGAGTGGTAAAAATGTATTTGGATCGAGAACGAAATGCATATCATCAATTCCTAAGCCAGGCAAAGGCAGTCCGAATGTGTTGCCAATCTGGTTATTGAAGATTTTGTTACCCAATATAGAGTTTCGGGCTGGGGTACCGGTATAGACAGTTGGGAGTTCGAACTCAGCCGTAATAACGCCTGCCCCCACATTACCAGCAATAATATTTGCCTCTGCTGAATTTACTCCCCCGATGAGATTGTCGTTTGAATCACCGTAAATGACGATACCAGAGAACTGCGTAATGGCCGGGTCATAGCTACCACTATCGTTGGTGCCGATATAGTTGCCTTGAATAGTATTATCGTCCGAGGCAGATCCGAACGGGACTGCCCCATAAATGAGGATGTTCGCATAGCCCGTGTTACCAGAAATGATATTCCGCTGCCCAGCCAAACTGCCGCCAACCGTATTGCCAGATGAGAGGAGTAAAGAGATCCCGCTTCCAGTATTATTTTTGATAGTGTTACCACGGATAATCGTGCCAGTTCCACCAATCTGCATGCCGTCTCCGCCGTTACCCGTAATCGTATTGGAGGTAATCACACCGCCCGTAACACTTCCCTGATTTATGCCGTGCTGCTGGTTATCGCGTATTTGATTCAGGCTGAGAGTAATATTACTTACACCAGTAGAGCCCAACCCTATGCCGCTATTCAGATTATCGTGAACGATGTTCCCCTCGACAGTTACGTTGGTAACATTCTGGTTGAGCGAGATCCCGCCTGTTTTCCAGCCAGCCACAAGATTATTTTTGATTGTCGAATTCGTAAGGTTCGAAACTGAGAAACCACTTCCGTTACTGCCGCCTGTTACGTTCCCCAGTACAGTCGTCCCATCGTAGCCCAGACCGATATAGTTCCCTTCCATAGTCACGTTCGTTGCCTGGTCAGGCGCCAGTCCGTGCCCCAAGCTAGCTCCGATCACATTTATGGCTCCTGGTTGACTCCCGCCAACGACCACGTCGCTACAATTATCTATTGAAAGCGCCCCGCTTCCAGCATTCGTACTATTTGATATCGCCGTGAGTCCATCAGCGGCGACACCAATATAATTACCTTGAAATACCCACCCTGTACTCGGATAACTAGCCGTCGCCGACGACCCCGAAGTGTTGCCGGAAATTAAATTACGATCAGCCGGATTCAAGCCGCCAACCAAAACATTCTGTGCAATATTGGGGTTCCCAACATAAGTATTAACGCCGACAGTATTCGGTCGCGCTGTCGTCCCCGCCGGATTGGTGCCGATATAATTCCCCTGCACCTGTATGTCGTCGGCGAGCAAGCTCAGTGCATCACCTGAACCGTAATTATTGATCACCAGACCACGAACCGTACTCCCATCGCTGTTGTTCCGAAAATTCAGACCGTTCGCTGCACCTGCATTAGTTCCATCCAATTCGATCAACAAGATACCATTCATAGGTAGTGGTGCTGCGGCAGTATTGGCCTGTGCACCAGTCTGCGAATAGCCATTGATGACAACTGGTTCAGTGATGTCTGGAAGTGCTGAAGTTGGAGCGATGGTATGGCCGTTCTGTCCACCATTCGTGAAGTCAGCTGGACCAGTGATTGCAAAGTTGATCGTGTCTGTGCCCGAGCCAGCCGCACATTCACCAACTGCCGCACCGGAGACAGCATCAGTATTCGCTGAAATGATTGCTTCGCGTAGTGTGCAAGCTCCATCGTTGGCAGCGATATCACCGTTACTGTTGACCGATAGCGTTGCAGCTGAAGCCCGTCAGCGAATAACACCAACCCAACTGTGGTCATCGCCACCAGCGCCAGCAGGCGCAAGCTAATATTTTTCACCCTCATAGTTACTTCTTATTCTACCGAAGCGTAAGCGATAAAAGAAGGGGGCTACTGTAGCTTCACCTCAATCACGATCTATAAAATATCAAGAAACATAACGACTATGCATCGAAAGTATTTTCAAGCCAAGCCATAATCCAGACAAAGTGAGCATAATTATGGTAATCACATACCGCCACACACTCTCCCCCGTCGGCGCCAAACTCGTCGTCGCCAGTCCCACGGGATCTATCACCGTGCCATTGACGAGTCCATCTTGGTCGAGTGGTCCACCGTCAGTGATTTGGTACGTGAGCTTGAGCATAGACTTACCGTTGTAGTCTTCTCGGGTAATGGTAGCGCCTGGGATGTCGGAGTAGGTTTTGGAGTCTGTCTTGTACTTTCGAGCCGTGTAGTCAGAAGGGTTACCGGGGAGATCGTAGTAGAGAGTGACGGTCTTAGTAGCTCCGGGGGTGGTGGTGAATTGGAAGGATGTGAGACCAGCCGGATAGCTACCAGCAGAATCTTTGGGGAGAGACTTGGGATCGATGGCTGAGACGGTAGGACTGGTCACATCACCGGGGAGGACGAGAGTGACGGTCGAACCTTTGACGGGGTCGGGGTAGGTTAAGGGTTGGCCGGTATTGCCGCCACCATCAGTAGACTGACAGTTGTCGGTAGAGACGTCGTGGTCGCAGAGGATGTCGATAGACCCTGATGCCGGCAGGGCAACATAGAGCCTACCATTAGGTCCAACATCCATGCCATAAGGATAATACCGATTTCCTGAAATATCCCTCGCTTCATTACTGTACACAGTCTGGTAGATCCCATTTCTATCAAATTTTTGAATACGACCACCTCCGTCTTGCAAAACATCAGAGGCATATATATCTCCACTATTACTTACTGCAATGCCAAGTAAATAATTAAATTCTCCAGCCGTCGACCCTTCTACACCAAGCTTCATTAAGAAATTGCCGGAGCTATCAAATTTTTGAATGCGGTGATTGCTAGTATCTCCAACGTACAAATTATCTTGGTTGTCTACCGAAAGGTAAGCCGGTCCATCAGTAGCATCAAATTGACCATTACCGGAACCTTTTGAGCCAAACTGATTGAGTAATGTACCCGAACTAGAATACTTATATATTTGACTCGCCGCTTGATTAAACCAGTAAACGTTATCTTGCGAATCGGCAGCAATACCAAAACCCTCCTCTGGTAGATTCCACGCATCTAGTGTTTGGCCACCATAATTCAACTTTTTCAGCTTTAACAAACCTCCGTCTGCCGCTGCAACTGTATATATATAATTTGGTGAAGTCGTGACCATGTAATCAATTTCGGTATTTGATGTCCACGTATCTAGGAACTGACCAGTAAGGCTATACGACACTAATCCTACATCGCCTTCAAGAAATGGTATATATAATTTATTTCCATGAACTTTAAGAGTATATGCAGTAATAAGATCTTGATTCGTAACGCCGCCAATAATGCTTACAAAATTGCCTAATGCATCGAACTTTTGAATTCTATTATTATAGGTATCTGCAACATAAATATTGGCACTTGAATCAATCGCTATTCCCCTTGGAGTATCAAACAGGCCCTCAACTTCACCAATTGAGCCGAACTGCGATTGATATACTCCAGAGCTGTTGAATTTTTGGACACGCGTATTATCTAAAACAAATATATTACCTGTACCGTCAATTGAAATGCCCGTGGCACCAGAAAATTGCCCATCGCCAGAGCCCTCGGACCCAAATTGCGATTGATATACTCCAGAGCTGTTGAATTTTTGGATGTCGCTGCTGGTTACAACATAAATGTCGCCATTCAAATCTAGATCTAAGCTATCGGCAGATGCCTCAAATTGTGATTGGTACACACCAGAACTATCAAATATTTGGACACGATTATTGCCCGTGTCGGCAACGAGCATACTTCCATCGGATTTAATGACTAAGTCACGTGGTAAATTTAACTCACCATTACCGCTACCATAAGAACCAAACTGACTCAGATAATTACCCTGACTATCAAACTTTTGAATGCGATGATTATTTGTATCAGCCACATATAGATTGTCTGCAGAATCGGTTGCAATACCGTAAGAATATCCAAACTGCCCATCACCAGTGCCGGCAGCTCCAAACATCAGCAGATAATTACCAGAGCTGTCATATTTAATAACACGCCTATGGTTACCATCAAACACGTAAATATTATCTTGAGTATCAAGAGCTACATCTTGAGCTTCACTGATTGGGGGTGAGCTATACCCCCCAATATGCCCGATATTAGTAATGCCAGTCGCAGCGTGAGCATGACTTGAGAGTGCGAGCATAGCTACTGCAGCAATAGTCAGGGCTGAAAAAGCTTTGGTGAGCTTGGTAATCATTTCTGCAAGGCCTTTCGACTCACCCAGACACCACCGGCAATGAGAGTAATTACGCCAAGCATATACGCGGAGAGATTAGTGCCGGTGTTGGCCAAACTGGTAGTCGCTAGTCCCACGGGATCAATCACGGTGCCATTGGCGAGTCCGTCTTGGTCGAGTGGTCCACCGTCAGTGATGTTGTAGGTCAGTTTAAGCATAGATTTGCCGTTGTAGTCTTCACGGGTGATGGTAGCGCCTGGGATGTCGGAGTAGGTGCGAGTTGCAGAGTTATACTTCCGAGCGGTGTAGTCAGAAGGGTTACCGGGGAGATCGTAGTAGAGGGTAACGGTCTTGGTAGCACCGGGGGTGGTGGTGAATTGGAAGGATGTGAGACCAGCGGGATAACTGTAGGCAGAGTCTGCCGAGATAGCACTAGCAGCAATAGGGATAATTTGGGGATTGGTGACATCACTGGGGAGGATGAGAGAGACCGGTTTATTGTTAGAAGTACTACCAGTAAGGGGCTGGGGCGAGCAGTTAGCGTCATCATACGTCAGTTGGACCGACTGTATGGTTGTTTGTGCAATTGTAGTTGATCCGTTAAACCAGTGCTGCACGTAGATCCCTAGCGTATCTCCTGGAATATACGTGCTCAAATCCCAGGTAGCATCAAGCTGACCGGCTAATCCAAGTGCAGCCGGGAATTCACCGTTATGACCTACTCCACGATCAACTGCTGGAGTAGCAAATGGTGCTGGAAACCAAGTATCTAGATCTTCGCCTTTACCATCATTAATTGTGTAATTACTCCTAAATACTAGGCCATCTGAGCCGCCATATAGTGCAAGAAAAAGCCCGCTCAAAGGTGTTTCATTTTGAGTTTGCGTATCGGTAATAAGCCTCATTGATTGTATTTGCGCACCGTTACAGAGAGTCGGCATCGTTATGTGCCACGTATAGACCCAGGGACCGGGTGTATTATTCGAATCAAGACTGTCAGATTGTGTGGTCGTAGTATTTAAGGGTTCTTTTAACTCCACACCTGTATCGGTTGCCCTTATACCGCCTGCGGTAATATATGGATCGTCATTTGCAATTGTAGTATTGAGCTGAATTGTTTGAGATGCGGCATGGGTAGGAGCAGCCGCTACTAACATGCCGGTACCGCAGAGTATGGCAAACAATCCAACAGCCGCAATGCGGCGGAAAGCCCTCTGCTTACTTCTCATGCTTCTATCTTAACAAAGCTGGAGATCTGCGACAATAAAACAACAAGTCAATTCTACAGTCAAGCTGTTGTCTCATCATCCCTTTGAGCCAGCTACAGTTAAGGGCTGGGTGTTGACTGCGGGGAGACATCCGGCGATTCGGTCGGTGAAGGCGTGGATGGTGACGCCGTGGGCGATGGTGACGACGGCACAGGCTTCGGGCTCGGCTTAGGTACTTTCGGAGACTGAGATGGCGAAAAGTTTGGCAACTTAAAGAGTAGCTTACGAAGCTGCTCGGCTTGTGCTGGTGTCAGCGGCTTAGACGGTGTAGTCCCCTTAGCTATCGGTGCATTTGGAGCTTGTTGTGACTTACCCGACGTTGACTGTTGCCATTTCTCTGGGCCATCCTTGGTGGTAGCCTCGATCACAATCCGCCCATCAGCCGAGCCACCCAGCGAGCAGCTATAAAGTGTTAGCTTCGAGGTTTCGCTGGGCGCCTCGATTTCCGTCGCATTCGGCTTCACACTATACTTCTTTGTCACCGTGTAGGTATACCATTTACCCTTGAAGAATATCCGCATCGTATCACCCTCTTTGAGCTTGTCCAGGTTATAAAATGGTGAACGTTTCTTCGTCTCGGCTGGCGTGGTACCAATACTAAAACGATGGGCTGAGAGGATGAAGTTACCTCCCTGCTCTGGATCGCCACGATCCGGATAACGGTGCCACGAGCCCTTATCAAGCTCCTCTGGACCGCCGGTGAAGAATGGTACCTCAAGATTAATTTTCTCGATTTGGATGCGATCGCGATTATCAGTTGCATCGTCGGCTGTATTCAGATCGATCTCCGACTTACCAGCCAGTATCGGCAGCTGTGGGGTAAGCAACAAGTACGCCATATAGAGACCAGCTGCAATTAAGCCGATCGAAAGGGCTAACAGGAGTCCTCGCTTGCGCTTGGATACTTTTCTGGCAGGTCGATGTGGCAGTCCTGCGCCGGATTGATCATTTGGCAGTATGTGCCTGCGTTTGCGCGAACGAAAAAGCTGCGGTTTCTTTACTTTCATAAGCTTTTATTATAACCGATTTTTCTGAGATCGAACTGTGCACAGTAGCCCCGGTCCAATGGTACTAAGCACGATCATCGCGGTCAGATAGCCAAGCGTCTACTCTACTGTACCATCAGCTTTACCAGCCTCAGCCGTTCGATACAACATATATATCAGGCATGCTGCATTATGCTACAGTTTCTATATGGCTACACCTGCACCGAAAACTGTTTTATTAGTGCCATTTAGCTCGAATGATCAATCACGGATCCTGATTTGGCAGCATGTCCATAGTTGGCTCACGCAAACTTTGGATTACCCACTCTACCTAGGTGAACATTTTCCTGAAACTCCAGGCACCTATAACCTCAGTCTCGCCCGCAACCTCGCAGCCCAGAAAGCTGGTGACTGGGAAGTGGCGGTTATCCATGATGCTGACACGGTCATTAACCCACAGCAGATTACCGCCGGTGTGGCCGCCGCCTATGAAACGGGTGCCGTCACCTACCCCTACACTGAGCGCTGGGAACTAGACTTTACCGGCACGAAAATGTTGCTCAGCGACGAAACCAGCAAATGGCAGCAATATATGACACCATATGCACACAATCAACCGCTTGGTGGTTGTATCATTGTGCGTCGGGACTTATGGGAGCTAGTACGTGGTTTTGACACTGGCTTTGTGGGCTGGGGCCACGAAGACGGCGCGTTTGCGATTGCCTGTCAGGTTTTGAGCGGCAAACTGTTGCAGCGCATCCCCGGCAAATCATTGCATCTCGAACACGTCTTGGCACCGGCCAAGCGACCAGACAATCCTATCTATCGTGCTAATAAGGCACGCATCGACCAATATATACAGGCTGGCGACCAGCCGAATGGGTATGAGCTCATCCGGAAACTGCGTGATGCGTCCATTGCAACCGATCAAGCAAGCGGTATTCACTGGTCACCAAATGAATCTGAAAACAAGGGCATGAATACCACCACTGCCCTCATGCTCTTGCGCGATGTAGCGGCAGTACTCGAGAAGTATCAGTGTACTCATTGGCTGAGTGATGGCACCTTGCTTGGTACGATGCGCGAGAATGATTTCATCGCCCATGATGATGATGTCGACCTCGGTGTATGGGCGGCGGACTTTGATATCCGCGTCATCCACGAACTCATCAATAGATATGGTTGCAGAATAGTCAGGCTACAAGGCACGCCAGATGACGGTATGATCATCTCCGTACAACGACTTACCGTTCATCTGGATATGTTTTTCTATTATCCCCTAGCAAAGTCAGAGAAAGGACATCCGTCAGCAAAAATCTACCACAGCATCTATTTTCTCGAAAAACCTTACAATACATCGAATAAAGCCAGACGATACAATTGCGTGTACCCAGATTTCAAACCACTAGTGCGGCGTAGCTTTAAAGGCCATGAGTTTTGGGTACCCGAAAATGCCAAGCAGCATTTGGTCGCTGCCTATGGTAAGGACTGGAGAAAACCACAGCCAAATTGGGATACCGAGAAAGATCAGCCTAATCTCGTGCGGCATGGCACCGCCAGTGATATGGCAGCCGACCGACAGCAGGTTGAACAGTTTCTCAAAATACGTCGACTATGATCCTTGCGTCATCGCCCAACCCACTATCTTTTGTAGAGTTTGAGGTTTTGCGACAGCTCACGAGTCAGAATGAATATACAGTATCAAGCCTGCCTGACTCACTCATCTTTCTTAATGCACAGGAAATACAGCATGCCGTTCAAGATTTACTCCAAAAAAAACTTGTGCAGCAGTCACGCCACACACTCCTAGCTACCCCCGCAGCACAGTCTGCCCTCGAGCCATACCGAGTTAAGCGCGCCGTAATTTTAGCAGCTGGACGGGGTGAACGCTTGCGACCAGAAACAGACACTACCCCAAAACCGATGGTACGAGTACACCACAAGCGACTGATCGAAACACAGCTCGATGCCCTCGCTGCGGCTGGCATACATGATGTCACGATTGTGCGCGGGTATAAGGGCGAGCTATTCGATGAGCTACTGGAGACATATCCGCACATCAAATTTATCGATAACCCTCGTTGGGACAGTACTGGCGGGATTGTTTCAGCCGCACTGGCAGTCGATAAACTAGCTGGAGCCTACCTGATAGAAGGCGATTTTTTCGTAAAAAACCCGGCCGTACTCCGACCATACGAATACCGCAGTTCGTATTGTGGTACTCTGGGCGCGACCCACAATGACTGGTACTTTTCGGTCGACCAAGCGCAAAAAATTCATGCCCTCGCCTTCGGAGACTCACAACCGAATGACTATAAATTTATCGGTATCATGTACTGGGCGCCACCAGAAGCCGAGCAGCTCAAGCTTGATCTGCCGACAGTATTACAAACTCCTGCTGGCAAGCAGGGTTTTATTGAGGGTGTCCCATTTAATGCTCAGGCTGGCACCTACAATATCTATGCCAGGCGGCTACTGAATGGTGATGTGACAGAAATTGACACACATGCAGAGCTGCTGGCATTGCGAGCTCGTGAGCATCGATAATTATCCCGAGAGCTACGACCCAGTTTGGCAATTCCTGCTTATAGATTGATGCAAGGAAAAAATTGACGATGCTTATGGTTAGACGATACTATGAACAGAGTATCAACATACGTGGTTCTACTCCAAAGCACACGGAGAGATATGAAAAGTAGGTACCGACATAATTAAGTCAGTAAAAAGGGTCTAGATGGCAATCAACACGCATGCGCTGCAGGCGAAATTAACCTCAAAAGAATTTGCCTTTCTGTGTTTCCTCTTGGTAGTGGTGTTTGTGTATCGACCCGGCCATGCTCACGCCGCGACCATTGATGTCGCGGCTGGCTCAAGCCTGGCTAATCCTGGCGACAACATCTGTCAAATTAATGAAGCCATCGAAAACGTTAATAGCGGCACACGAACCTATGCTGACTGTATCGAGACTGGCAGCTATGGAAGCAACGACACTATCAACCTGCCCATCGGTACGATCACAGGTCCTGGCTCTTCTCTAACTAGTGTATACAAGTATAATAATGAGAGCTTAAAATTTGTTGGCCAAGGCCGCGGCCAATCAATTCTCGATGGCGCTGGGCTCTACCTGGTCGGTGACGGAAACTACACCGTGCAAGATCTCACCATGACAGGCTATGGGGTTGAAGCGCACAACAGCTCCAACCTCACAATTAAGAACGTCGAAATTGATTTATTAAGCGGCAGTGGCCCAGCCATTTTGGCCGATGCCAGCAATGTCGACATCCAGGACAGCTACTTCCATAGTATGCTCCCCAATGGTTCAGGCTATGCGCTTGTTAACTTTGAGGCCTTCAATAACAACACTTTCACGATGAACCGCACCACCCTGAGCGATGCCGGTCAAGGTTTGCTGCTACTGCTTTCAGGCAGTGGCTTGGAGGATGCGGCTAGTGCAACTATTACTAATAGCACTTTCACCGACCTGACCGGCTTGGGCGGCCTCGATGGCAGTGGCTTTTTCTCTACTGCAACCGGTATATCTGCTGGGGCTATAACCTACGGCAGTGGCAGTGTTACCCTCAACTACACCACCACCAATAACACCTTTAGTAACATCACCAACAGCGATAACGGCTTCGTTAAGGCCGCGGCAATTCGGGAAGCTTCGTATTTTGAGGGCAGCGGAGCCGCCACCGTTAATCACACTGCACACAACGATCTGTATGCAGTGGGTAATGGCAGTAGTGCAGTCAATTACAATCGCTTCGACATATCCGCTTTACTTGGTTCAGGCTCCGGCTCCAACGGCAGCTATACTACCACCAGTAACGGTGGGAATGTCTCGAGTGACAATTCGTTCGCAAGCTACCTGACCAACCCCATGGACAAGCACAATGAGACCTCGCTGGCATCATTCTTGGGTGTCTTGACTGACAATGGTGGCTCAGCGCCTACCCTCGCACTGACTGAAGGCTCACCCGCCATTGATGCTGGGACCAATGTTGGTGGTATGACGACTGACCAGCGGGGTGCCACGCGACCACAAGGGAATGCCTTCGATGCCGGTGCCTATGAGTCAGCTTTCTCGGTTGCCTTTCCGACCCTGACCTACCCCGACCCCATCAAAGGCTCGACCGTCACCCTCGTCCTCCCCGGTGGTGTGACCAATCCAACGGTTGGAGCGGTAAATTACACGACACTTCCCAAAGACGGAGATAACAAGTATCCGGCTGGTCTGACGACCTTCACCTTCACCACCACTCCTGGTGCGACCAAGGCCGTCACCCTCTACTACGATCTCCCCGGTAGTCCAGCTGACTACACAGCTCGGAAGTACAACACTACGACCAAGCTGTATAGCGATATCCCGGGAGCTACCATCACCCGCGAAGACTACAACGGTAAGAGTATGCTGAAGCTCACTTACTCCATCACTGATGGTGGCATCCTCGACCAAGACGGTACGGTCAATGGCACGATTGTGGACCCCGTGGGGCTGGCCACCACCAACCTGGCGGATACCGGGATGAATGCGAAGCTGTTGTCTGTCCTGGCAGCTGGCCTGCTGGCACTGGCCACATCCATCATGGTGCTGGCAAGTCGACTTGATCGTCGCTTGAGGTAGGCGCGCCGTACATAGGGGTGGGATGTGTGATACAGTTTCTCTATGACTCCTACATCACCAAAAACAGTCCTTTTGGTGCCATTCAGCTCACCTGAGCCGTCGCGAGTTCTCATCTGGCAACATGTCCGGAAGTGGCTCGAGCAAACTTTGGATTACCCGCTCTACGTCGGAGAGCATTTTCCCGAATCGACTGAGACCTACAACCATAGCCTAGCTCGTAACCTTGCGGCCCAGAAAGCTGGCGACTGGGAAGTAGCGGTTATCCATGATGCTGACACAGTGATTAACCCAAAGCAAATTACCGTTGGTGTAGCCGCCGCCTATGAAACTGGCGCTATTACCTATCCCTACGACGAACGCTGGGAGCTCGACACCACTGGCACCAAGATGTTCCTCACTGATACAACCAGCAACTGGCAACAACACATGACGCAATATACTCGTGATGTTCCACTCGGTGGCTGCATGATCATCCGACGAGATCTTTGGGAACTAGTACGTGGTTTTGACACTGGCTTTGTGGGCTGGGGCCACGAAGACGGTGCGTTTGCGACTGCCTGTCAGGCGTTGGATGGCTGGAGGCTCTTACGCATTCCCGGCAAATCATTTCATCTCGAGCACGTCTATGCACCGGCAAAAAACCCAGACAATCCAATCTATCGCGCTAATAAGGTGCGGATCGACCGATACATGCAGGCTGGCGACCAGCCCAATGCTCACGTGCTCATCCAAAAACTACGCGATGAATCAATTCCTACCGACCTAGAGCATGGCATCATGTGGTCAATACCCCAATCCGACGATAAGAAAATGCACCAAGCGCTCGCCTTCATGCTCCTACGCGACATTGCTAGCGTGCTCGAGAAATATCAGTGCACCTATTGGCTGAGTGATGGCACCTTGCTTGGTGCGATTCGAGAAAATGATTTCATCGCCCACGATAACGACGTTGACCTCGGGGTGTGGGCGGCCGACTTTGATGTCCGGGTTATTCACGAACTGCTACATAGATTTGGTTGTAGATTTGGCAGACTCCAGGGTAAGCCTGATGACGGCATGCTGATCACGCTCCAACGAGCGGGCGTACATCTCGATCTGTTTTTTTATTATCCTCTCAAAAATTCAACTATTTCTGAAAAATCAGCAATCTATTGCAGTAGTTATATGCTGCTAAAGCCCTACGACTCGTCAAATAAAGCCAAGCGTTATGACTATCTCTACCCAGATTTCAAACCACTAGTGCGTCGCAGCTTGAAAGGTCATAATTTTTGGGTACCCAAAAATGCCAAGCAACATTTAATTGCTGCCTATGGTAAGAACTGGCGCACACCACAGCCAAACTGGGACACCATGAAAGACCAGTGCAACATTAAGTCTCACGGTATTGTGAAAGATATGGCGGCCGAGCGACAGGCAATCGAAGAGTATTTACAGTTACGTCGCGCATGAATGCCGCCACAACAGATCAAAACCTATCGTATGCTACATTCGAAGTGTTACAGTATGCCGTCACCCAAGACGGAGTAGATCCGGCCGATAGTAGCCATGAGACCTTGGGTCTAAGTAAAACCGATAGAGATTTCGCCATCAAACAGCTTATTCATAAAGGATTGTTGCGTAAGACCGGCCGCATCCTCCGAGCCACCGCCGCCGCACAGTCGGCCCTCGAGCCATACCGAGTAAAGCGCGCCGTAATTTTAGCAGCCGGACGTGGTGAACGTCTGCGACCAGAAACCGACACTACCCCAAAACCAATGGTACACGTACACAGTAGACGTCTCATCGAAACGCAGCTTGATGCTCTGGCCGCCGCTGGCATCCGTGACATCACAATTGTACGTGGGTATAAGGGCGAGCTGTTTGATGTGTTGTTGGAGACATATCCGCACATCAAGTTTATCGATAATCCTCGTTGGGACAGTACTGGAGAGATTATCTCGGCATCGTTAGTTATCGACTATCTCGCTGGCGCCTACCTCATCGAAGGTGATTTGTATATTCGCAACCCGGCCGTGCTGCGACCATACGAGTATCGCAGTTCATGGTGCGGAAAGCCCGGCGCGACCCACAATGACTGGTACTTTTCGGTCGACCAGAAGCAAAAAATTCACGCCCTCGCTTTTGGAAATACACAAGGTCAGCACGACTACACGTATGTTGGTATTGAATACTGGGCACCCCCAGAAGCCCGCCAGCTCAAGTTTGATCTGCAGACAGTATTACAAACTCCAGCTAACCAGCAAGGCTTTATTGAATCTATCCCGTTTGATCCCATATATGGTACCTACAATATCTATGCCAGGCGATTGCTAGATGGTGATGTTACAGAAATCGACACACATGCAGAGCTGCTGGCATTGCGGGATCGTGAGCATCGCGAACCAGCTTTTCGGCCATAACCTTTTCCCAGCACATATCTATCTACAAAACTGATAGTTTTGTAGACGCGAGAGTGAGGCCAAGGCCTGCGAGGATGAGAGAGCCCATGGCGCAGAGATACGCCCAAGTACTCTCCCCCGTCCCCGCCAAACTCGTCGTCGCCAGTCCCACGGGGTCCACAATCGTGCCATTAGCAGTGCCGTCTTGGTCAAGTGCTCCACCGTCAGTGATGGAATAAGTGAGTTTGACGGCGTGTTGGCCACCGATCGTGACGTCGGTGAGGGCGGCTCCGGGAATATCTGAGTAGGTGCGACTGGTCGCATTGTACTTGCGAGCTGTGAATGAGTTTGCTCGCGCATCGGTATAGAAGTAGAGTTCTACGGGGATAGTAGCTCCTGGAGTCGTGGTAGCGGTGAAAGAGACGAAGCCTAGAGGATAGTCTTTCCCCTTATCTTGGGTTGAGAAGGAGCGAGCTTGTTCAATGATAGTGGCATCAATGGTGACACCATTCGGAACTACGAGGGTAATGTAGCGCCCGTCGGCATTGGGGAGTGACGTGACGTTAGATTGCTGAGCGTCTGGGGTGCCATCATTGTTACCGTCTCCATTGTTGGGAGCTGCGTTTTCGATGGTGTCGGGGATGGTGTCGGTGTCGGAGGAAGTAGGGGCAGCACCGTATATCAGATTAAAAATATTGTTAGAAGCTATTGAGTAAAGTGGCGTCCCAGTCTGAACAGCCTCAAATAAAGCCTGAATGTCCGGCTCTTGGTCAAAACTATCATGTATCAGCGCACCACGAAGAGTATTATTGCCTACTGCAAAGTCTGAGGTAGCAATCAGGCTTAAGCTTAAGGTCAGCTCAGTGGTGCTTGGGAGGACAGCATTACTAAATCGTACCTCGCAGATTACCAGATCTTCAGAGTAAGGAGCGAAGGCAGGAATGGAGTCTACTTGATTCATAGGACCAACATCTGCACACCCAGTGGTATATAAATCATTGGGAGAAATAGAAACACTATCATATGTTGTATTGGTGGGAAGGTTGAAGTAAATAATTACTCCATCACCGGCAAAGTAACCAGGGCCAAGGTTCTTGAGATTCACTTCGTAGTTGGCAGTATCGCCGGATGTAATTGGTTGAGCATTGAGGAGTTTGGCGGTAAGACTGAGGTCGGTTTGCTCGGGACACGGCAGAGTGAAAGTTCGGTCTTCGCCATAGGCACGACCAGCTGAGTTTTCGGCATAAGCACGGTAATGATATGTGGTGCCACATGTAAGATCGTAAAGGTATGCATTACTATCCGTGTTAACCCCATAATAACTACCAGTACTCGTGGCGCCATAACTATTATCGAGGCCGTACTCGACACCAGTGCTGGGAATCTCATTACCTTCATCTGTGACCATATACTTAATTCTGGCAGAAGTACCTTGCGAGTTCTCGCGAGTGGCTGAGCCGGTATTGATAACTGGAAGGCTCGGGCAGGCGGATGTCGTAAAAGTTGCGTCATCCCCATAAGTTACAGCCTCATTGTTTATGGCGTAGGCGTGGTAATGATAAGTAGCGT
This sequence comes from Candidatus Saccharimonadota bacterium, assembly GCA_046350755.1. Lineage (GTDB taxonomy): Bacteria > Patescibacteriota > Saccharimonadia > CAILAD01 > CAZDEK01. The sequence continues at coordinate 446,369 of JAXLZV010000001.1, forward strand.
TACAATCCAAATCTGCAATATTAGCGCTGAAATCACCTGAGTTAGTTGTCTGGGTAAATATTTGGATTCGATTATATGTAGTATCGGACAGAATGAGTTGTCCTTGATTATTCATCGTTAGTCCAACAACGAAATCAAACCCACCAGCGCTCATTGTTTGCTGACCCCATTTGGTGATAAAAGTCCCACTTTCATCAAATATCTTCATGCGTCGGTTCTCCGTATCAGAAACAAACACATATCCTTGCGGACTTGTAGCCAAGCTTACGGGCAGAATAAACTGACTATCGCCTGAGCCCTGCGATCCCCACTTGAGCATAAAGGCTCCATTGTTATCGAACTTTTGAACGCGATTATTGTTGCGATCAGCTACATAGAGATTATTTGAGGTATCAACAGCTATCCCATACGGCAGATTAAACTGTCCATCATTACTCCCGAGAGTACCCCATTGGCTAACATATGATCCTGAGCTATTAAACTTCTGGATACGATTATTTTGAGTGTCGGCGACAAACATATTCCCATTTGAATCCACGGCAATGCCATAGGGGCTTGAGAGCTGTCCATTCCCAGACCCCGACGTGCCAAATTTGCTGATAAACATTCCTGAGCTATTAAACTTCTGGATACGATTATTCGCGGTATCAACAACGTATATATTATTTGAAGAGTCGATTGCTAGACCTGTTGGGTTATCGAACTGACCATCGCCCGAACCAGACGATCCCCATTGGGTTATATATGAGCCATTGCTATCAAACTTCTGGATACGATTATTATTACGATCAGCTACATAAATATTATTTGAGGTGTCAGTGACGACTCCATAGGGGTGACTAAACTGACCATTAAGAGATGGATTGTGACCCCATTGCAAGAGATAGTTACCGCTGTTATCAAACTTCTGAATGCGACCATTCTCATTATCACCAACGTATACATTGCCAGAAGAGTCTACCGTAATGCCGCGGGGCCCGGAGGCGAACTGATTATTACCTGTTCCGACAGACCCCCACTTGAGAATGAAGCTCCCGCTACTATCAAATTTTTGCACATTCGTACCATAAAGATCGAGCACAAAGATATTGCCCGAAGAATCTACAACAAGGTTTATAGGTGCAATAAACTGACCATCGCCCGAACCAAAAGATCCCCATTTCAGAATAAAGGCACCATTGCTGGTAAATTTTTGGATACGTCGATTATCAATATCAACTACATACACGTTATTAGATGAGTCGATAGCTAGGTCAACAATGCTTCCAAATTGCCCATCACCACTGCCCTGCGACCCCCATTGGGTAAGTAAATTATCATTTGCATCATATTTCTTGATAGTGTGATTATTCGAATCGGCAACATAGATATTATTGGCAGAGTCCACTGTAATACAGCCGGTGGCAATATTCAGCTGACGAATAAATGAACCTGATGAATCGTATTTATAGATATGCTGTGAATAACCATCAACAACATACACATTATCCAGCGAGTCCACGGCTATACAGTTGATAGTGCTAAAGACATTAATGTCTCCCCATGCGGTAATAAAATTCCCAGAAGAATCAAATTTTTGGATACGCCGGTTGTAACTGTCAGCTGTATAGACATTACCGTTACTGTCGGTTGCAACATCGGTAGCAAACATAAACTGCCCTTGAGCACTTGGGTCATTGCCCCACTGCTTCAAGTATGGATAATTTACTGGTACATCTTCATCGGCACTATTGGTATATGTGTTAGTCAAGCCATACTCAAACCCGCGCTTCGTAATCGGACTCGTACCGGCACTGGGTGCTGAGCCATTGAGAGTTCCCGAGTTCGCGCTTAGATTAGTAGCATTGTTGGTAGTGACGGTCGGAGCCGCGGCATGAGCATGACTTGCGAGTGCGAGTGTGGCGATGGCTGCAAAGGTTAGCACTGAGAAGGCTTTGGTGAGTTTGGTCATCATGTCTGCAGCGCCTTTCGGCTGAGCCAGACACCACCGGCAATGAGAGTAATTACGCCAAGCATATACGCGGAGAGATTAGTGCCGGTGTTGGCCAAACTGGTAGTCGCTAGCCCGACGGGATCGACGATCACGCCATTATCAGCACCGTCATCATCGAGTTCGCCACCATCGGTGATTGAATACGTCGCGACCAAGGCCTGAGCGGAGCCAACTGTCTGCGAGGCAATGTTCGAGCCAGGCACATCACGATACTGGCCGGTGATGTCATTGTATTTACGGAGCGTGAAGGCAGATGGCACGTCTGACACAAACACATACTTCGTAATGTTGACGGTATCACCGCGTGAACAGTTGAGACTAAAATCAGTTAGACCATAGGGATAGGCTTTACCAGCATCTTTATTGGTAATAGTCGAAGCGTCAATCGAGGCGACTGTGCCGTTCTCGGAGCGGCCTTCGGTCACAAACGTCTCCCACTTGCCGGTCGAGTCGATCTCGAAACTGGTGACAGTCGGCTGCAGCCGATCGGCAGTGCCATCATTATTGCCGTCTCCATTATTAGGGGCGCCATTTTCAACTGAGTCAGCGATACCATCCGAATCAAAGTCACTAGCCGAACCGACAGAGATGTTTTGCGAGAGCTCGCTGGTTGAGCCGTAGCCAGAGAGTGTCGAGTCGTCGATAGCGGTCGTCGTAGCCGAGAGTGCCTTATTCGTATAGTCTCCTGAGACGGTGAAGGTTGCCGTCTTATCTGTACCATTCCCGGTTGAGGCGACGGCACCAAGATATTCCTGTGCCGGCCCGGCACCAAAGACCGTACTCTCGTCGTTGACGAAGAACTCCACGCGGTACGTATTACTGGGTGAATCAGCTGCATCAAGATCATAGTGAATGGTCAGTTGATTGCCGATCTGCTGAACGGACTTGAGGACTGGTTTATTCATGAGATTATTGGGGCCGGTATCGGCATCACCGGTGTCATTGGGTGTGGGGCCTTGACCAGTGAATGAGTCTGGACCATTTTGATTTGGTGCTCCAACATACACCGATGTACTGAGATCGATAGCGAGATTACTGTTGCCAAAATTTGGATAATTAAACACCAGCATATCGCTTACTTTGTTACCGAGTATTGAGATATTGGTCGGTTTTAAAACCATTTGAAAAGCTTGTATATTCATCCCTAAAACCGATATGCCAAGACCACCAACTGCTCGGACTGTATTGCCCTCACCTGATCCAACGCCACCAATAAGCACATCGTGAGCCATATAGGTCACAACAATCCCACCACCATTTGTAATGCCGCTATTCTTCTCCCCCGTATAGTCAGTGCCGATGTAGTTACCTTGGACTTTCGTATCCGATCCGCCGGTAATAGTGATCTGAGCAGTTGTTGAGCCAGAAAGAACATTCATTTGCCCCTGCAATGGCCCACCAACAGTATTATTACTACCCGTGTTATCTAGGCTAAAAGTCGTATCAAGGTCAGTTACACCATCTTTGGCGATCCCAAAATAGTTCCCGTACACAAAAGTATTAGTTCCCCCGATTTGACTGCCAGGACCATAGCTAGTTTTGCTGGCGATGACGTTGCGCTGAGCCGCTGTTGCACCACCGATATACAAATCACTACCACTACTATATGCAGCAATTGCTTCAGTTTCTTCTCCGTTTGAATTGTAGCGCGATTGCATGCCCGTTATATCAGTGTTGATATAAAGCCCTTCGATCCTAACGTCAGAGGCGCCATTTACTTCGATCTGCGAATGACCAAAGCCATGGATTGCAATGCCGCGGACCATGCTAGCCCCAGCACCACTGTTAAATAGCAGCCCTTTTTCGCTCCGATCCATACCCGAGCCATCGAGCTCAATGGTTAGATTGGAGTTGAGCGGAGCTGGTGCAGCCGCGGTATTCGCGCTCGAACCAGGCTGCGAGAAGCCATTAATATCCACCTGATCATCAACCTTTGGCCAATTACTAGCTGTAGGCGAAATCGTGTGTACCCCACTGCCGGGGATATTGAAATTAACCGTGTCAGCGCCAACATTGGCGTTAGCTTCTTCGATCGCCGCACGAAATGTACACTCTCCGGTATTGACCGTCTCACAAATTCCATCCCCTGGATTCGCATCGGCTTCATCAGTCGTGACGTTGACGACGAACGTGGCTGGTGCGGCATGCGCCGAGTGCGCAAACAAGAAAATCGATGCCAAACTCGTAAGCACCAAATAGACAATTTTTTTCGGTATCTGTTTAGAGGTCACAAACCTACCCGCTTATGTTGTAATAATAACATAAGCGGGTTTAGAATTCTACTTCTTAACTAGAGGCTACAATCCAAGAGATTCGTTGAGAGCTTGCTGGGTCGTAACGACCGTGATGCCGGAGTTTTTCACCAGCTGGAGCTGACGCTGCAGAGTAGCTGGGCTGACACTCCAAGCGTTCTTATTGTCACCGGCGAGCTCATGCCACACGAGGGTCAACCAGCCATTCGAAGCTTTTGCAGCATTGAGCTGCGCGACCAGCTCGGCGTCAGTCGTCGTATTCAGGACAATGAAGCTATTGAGGTTATAACGATCAAAGTTAGCTTTCGTATTGGCGACCGCCTCACAGTTGCGTGATGCCTGATAGAGGGTCTTAGCGACACTGACAACCGTGGCATTACTCTCGCAGTACGGTGTAGCCAGCAAACGAGTTGGCTCCCCCAGCAATCCATCGAGATAGCTCTTGCTGGCCGTCAGCTCATTGGTCATCTGCGTAAGCGACAGACTAGGCAGGCTGGGATGCGAGATAGTATGGCTTCCGATATCACCGCGCAGATTCCAATCCTTGATCTGGGCCGGGGTCATATAAGTACCCGTACCATAGTTGGCATTATTGATGGCTGTATCAGTAATGATGTACTGCGTTGGTCGCCAGCCGAAGCTCTCGACAAGTGGCAAGCCATTCTGATAAGCAGTCGTCCAGCCGTCGTCAAACTCAATCGAGACTAATGGTCGCGAGAATGGCTGATTGGTAGCTGGCGGTGCGGGTGTCGTTGGCACCGGTGATGGTGGTGGTGTGGTTGGTACTGGTGTAGTTGGGGCCGGTGAAGTTGGCACCGGGGTCGTCGGTACTGGGCTGGTAGGCACTGGAGTGGTTGGTGCAGGGGTCGTTGGAGCCGGAGTTGTGGGCACCGGGGTCGTTGGAACTACGCTACCCTGTTTTTCGAGATTAAATTCGTCGGTCTGCAGCCAGCCATTGCGAGCAATCAGATGATAAGCTGTCATCGATTTTGCACCCTGCGGAATGGTGATAGTGTATTTGACCTGTTTCCACGTAACAACACTAGCGGCCACGTCACCTAGCCAGAGATACTTTGTCGATCCATCTGCCATCACAACCTCAACATCAACTTCAGTCTTGACATTCGATTTATACCAGTTGGAGTAGCTTAACGTCTCACCGCCCTGGACAGCAACTGGAGCTGACTGCCAACGAGCGTCCCCTGATCGTCGATTAGATACGGTGACTTTAGCCGACTTTGTGCCAGTCTGCGCGTCGCCAGATACAATCGAGTAACTCTTCGTCATATTGCCCCAGCTTTCCGTGGTCCAATTAGTCGCCGTGTTACCGCTAGTGGTTTCAAATGAATTATTCGTTATAAGATTGCTAGCCGCCTGTGCGTTTGAGATAAAGATCGCAAATGTAGCGATAGCCAGCACAATGACACCGAGTAGTTTAGCTTTCATAATGTTACTCCAAATCGTAAGTTTCAATGCTAATTTCTACAATTAGTATAAATTTAATGAGAATATATAACCATACGACAAATACCGAATATTGTCAAGTAAAAGCGTACAGGCGTTTGCTTATGCTTGGAGCAGAATTGCCTAAATAAACGAAAAGCCCGCATATTAGCGGGCGCTTCGTCTGGTGGCTGCGGGTGGAATCGAACCACCGACCTTTGGCTTATGAGTCCACTGCTCTAACCCCTGAGCTACGCAGCCATGTACTGTATTATATAACGCTCAAGAGCCTTATGATGTGTTTTTCTACCTATATGCAAATGCCCCAGACTAGCTGAGGCGCTTGCTTTGGTAGCGGGGGTAGGACTCGAACCTACGACCTTCAGGTTATGAGCCTGACGAGCTGCCAACTGCTCCACCCCGCGTCACAGAGGATATGTTACGTTTTTTTGAGCTTTTTGTCAATCGAAGCAGCCTCCCTGACTACTGCGCTCCAAAAAGAAACTCCCCCCACTCTTCTAGGTGTGACTTCGGCTGCAGGGCAACTGCCTGCGGCTGAGCTGAATCTTTATTCACAGCCCGCTCGGCATCTCCTCGACCAACTATGACTACTGACTCGCCGGGCGCCTGCAAGCCCAGCTTTTCACGCGCAAATCGTTCTTTATAGGCATCGGTCTTGTAGTAATCGACTTGGGCCTGCAGGTTAGCAACATCGTTTTCGAGCGTAATCATCTCTTCTTCGGCCCGATCGGCTTTTTGTCGCAAGGCCGTATTTTTCGCACTCAGATTTATCAATGCCGCCAGCACATACATGGTGGCAATCAAGCCAACCCAAAAAGCTATTCGGGTGTAGTCAAAGATTTTATTCTTGAGATCAGGTCGCATACGGATATTTTAGCATGACCGGCTTGGTCAAAGCTGAGAGCCTACCAGCTCCCGCCGCCGCCACCGCCACCGCCACCGCCGGAGAATCCGCCACCGGCGCCGCCGCTCGAGGATGGTGGCGAGAAATTTGAACTCACACTCGTAGCGAAGGAGTCTGACAGCATGCTCGTGAGCAATAAGGAGTTGCCGAGATTGTTACCGACATACCAATTCTCCGTCGCCGGAGTGATATCGATGCCTTCAAATTGCTTGGCCCATTGCTTTTCGACCCCAAGCGCAATCGCATAGGGCAAGAGCATCGTAAACCGCTCTGGCGTTTTCGCTGGCGCTTCGGCAAACGCCATTCGATCTTTCTCGACCACTTCCAGATAAAGCTTGAGACCTTCAACTTTTGCCCATTCTTTATAGCCGGCGGATGACAAATGATCGACGTCGAGTAACTTTATATCCGGTCGATACCAACCCCGCTCTTTCATGCGAGTCTCAAGCTCTTTGCGGATATGCTCCACTACTGTAGACATCGTCGCAGGCTGAAGCTGATCGACATAAATACTCGGAGTAGTCGCAAATATGCCATCAAGTAGCAGCCGCTCATAATTGACCAGCTTATCAGCCGTATCAAGCTTGGTCAGCAAGAAGCGCTGCTTCGTACCAATCAACTGCTTTTTCTCTTCATAGGCAATCTTCAAATGGCCACGTCGCGCCAAATCAATCAATGTAGCTGTGATCTCCGTAGTACTACTGACTTCGTCGTGAATAAGCCCGACTTCGCCTGGCAGCATTTTTTCTGGCGGCTCGTACTGAGCCACAATAGTTTGTTCCTTCTGCTGTCTCTTTCTTCGGATTGAGCTCCGGATGATGCGAAAGAGCACAAATATGGCAGCCAAACTTGCCGCGGTCCAGCCAGCAATCATCAGACCAAGAGCACCCCAATCAATCGGTGTCTCAACAGTCTTAGCCGTATCGCTCGGCGTGATATAGGCCGCTTCACTAAAGCTGTTAGCTGGCACAATCAGATCGACCGTCAAGCCGCTATTAGGTGGCAAGGCGTCATTGGCCCTTACATCAACCGCATTCTCGCCTTTCGGCGTAATCGTACAATTCGATTCGCGTGAGCCTTGTGGGCCGGTGTAGCATTTTTGATCCTCGATTTTCACGCCGTCCGGTAACGTCACCGAGCCGGTAGCTTGCTGGGCGGAGAAATCCCAATTCGTCCCATGCAAATTGACTGACAGGTAATCGCCGGCTGGATCCTTGCGCACAAAGGGAGACAGCGTGTAGTCGATGACATACGTCTGGACGCCACTCAGCGTCTTGCTCGCACTACCAATCTTAAGCCGCTGATAAGCTCCTTGTCCGATGAGCTGATACGGCTCATTAGCCCCAGCGCGAGTGATGGCATTAATCAGCAGATCATAATTCAGGTATTTACCCTCTGAGATCTGTGTCGAGATAGGAATATCCCGGTAGATACCATGTCGTCCCGATGGCAGATCATAGCTGATCGATTCCTGAAAGCGAGCTTGACCCTGCTGATTAATCACTACATCAGTCGTTATCGACTGAATTGACTCAGCTTGAGCTCCAAGTGGCAGTAGGCTGAACCCAAGCGATAGGGCAAGAGCGGCTAGAAAGCGTTTCATGCTATCTGATTATTCCCACCGGAAAATGCGGACGGCAATGATGGAAACGATAATTCCCCACACGACGAGCCCAATAATATCGCCGCGCAACACCCATAGACTCGCTCCCTCAGTGGCGATTTTGCGCAAACCATCGACCAAATATGTCAGTGGCAAATAGTCAGTCACCTTTTGCAGCCAGGCAGGGAAGCCTTCACGTGGGAAAAATACCCCCGAGAGGAAAAGCATCGGAAACTGTATCAATTGAGCAACTGGCGTGGCTTGGTTCTCGTCCTTGGCCCAACCAGCGATCGCAAAACCAATCGTCAAAAACACCGCCGATCCAAGGGTCGCCATAGCCATAAACGCAAAAATATTACCGATCATCTTCACTTGAAACAGTAGAATCCCTAGGCCGAGTAACAGCAGCACTTGGGCTATTGCCACAATCAGTCGAGTAATCCCCTGGCCAACCACAAAATACATCGGCCGAGTCGGCGTCGCCTGAATGCGTCGCAGCTGACCGGTTGTCTTATACGTAACAAACACAAAGGCCACCGAGAATATACCGAGCTGCATGATACTCATAGCGATCACGCCAGGCAAATAGAAATCAATCGGGCTGAGATTATTCGTCTTTACTCCCACAGCCTTGATCGTATAGACGGCTGGGGTCTGCGTTGCGGCCGAGTTTACCCCTTGCACAATCTGACCGACGATGAGATTGGCGGTCTGGCCATTCCCAGGGTTTGATTCATTGTAATAGGTTTGCACTTGCGCTGCCTTGAGCGCTGGCTGCTCGGTAGGCGAAGTTGGCTGTGTAACCGCTCCAAAGCTGTCCGGGATGATCACCTGTAAATCAACTTTACCGCGACCTAAAAGATCAGCCGCTTCACTCTCTGGCACCACCTTGACGTTCAATGCGTCAATCTTCTCCATGCCGGTAATCACCTGTTTTGAGAGTTCGGACTGGCTATAATTCGTAACTGCAATGTCGGTCGTGAAGTTGTTTTCTTTAAATAAAAAGCCAAAGACGAGAATCAATATCACTGGGATGAATAATGTGAAGAATACCCCCGTATAATTACGGAAATACATCTTCATGCTGGCGATGGTTAAGGCGTGAAGAGCATCGTAGGAGCGCTTGAGGCGTGATACGTGTTTCATATTAATCCCTCAATTCCTTGCCGGTGAGATCGATAAACACATCCTCGAGCGTGGCGGGGACCACCTTGCGATGCGGCTTGAAGCCTTTCTTCAGGAGATTCTCGATCAGTTTCTTAGGAGTATCCAGCGCGACTATCTTGCCCTCATCCATAATCGCAATCCGGTCGCACAGATACTCAGCCTCATCCATGTAGTGGGTGGTTAAAATCACCGTCTTACCGGAGGCTTGGATCTGCTTGACGAGCTCCCAAAGATTACGTCGTGCCTGTGGGTCGAGACCGGTCGTTGGCTCATCAAGAAAAATTACGATCGGGTCATTCACCAAAGCCGCAGCAATGGAAAAACGCTGTTTCTGGCCGCCCGACAGCTCCTTGACCATATTCTTTGACTTCTCAACCAAATCAACTTCCTCTAGGAGTAGCTTGGGATCTTTATTCAAAGAATACAGATTTGAAAACAGATGCAGGATTTCGACCAGGGTCAGCTTGTCAAAGAAACTCGAGCTCTGGAGCTGCACGCCAATCATTTCTTTGACGGCATACGGATCCTTGGCAACGTCGACATCATTAATCATGACCGAGCCGCTACTGAGCTCACGCAAACCTTCCATAATCTCGAGCGTGGTTGTCTTACCCGCACCATTCGGTCCGAGAATCCCAAACACCTCACCCTTTTTTACCGCAAACGAGACACCCTTAACTGCCTGAAAGTCGCCATAGTTTTTCTTGAGATTTTTAACCGTGATCAGTGTCATTACCTCATAATTATATCACTCCTTAAATGCCCAAGCGAGATAGATTTATCAGAATATTCTATAATGGCAAAGCACGCAAAACGCGCGAGGAGGCTTACCAAGCTTAAACGCCGCAACGTGGGCCCGTAGCTCAGTGGTTAGAGCAGTCGGCTCATAACCGATTGGCCGCTGGTTCAAATCCAGCCGGGCCCACCACTTCACTGAATCATATGAAAATTACCAAAGCCATCATTCCGGCCGCTGGATTGGGTACGAGATTTCTCCCCCAGACCAAGGCTATGCCTAAAGAAATGCTGCCGATTATCGACAAGCCGGTGATCCAGTACGTCGTTGAAGAAGCGGTCGCCGCTGGCATCACCGATATTATTATTGTTACCGGCCAGCATAAGCGAGCCATCGAAGACCACTTTGACCACCAATACGCGCTAGAGGCCGAACTACGCCAAAAAGGTAAGACGGCAGTCGCTGACGAACTCGAGCGGATTGCCGACATGGCAAACTTTATCTATATCCGTCAGAAGGGCAACTACGGCAATGGCACGCCCATCCTCAATGCCGCCCACCTGGTTGATGACGAGCCTTTCTTAGTGCTGTGGGCGGATGACTTCGTCCGGGCGGCAAAACCACGGGCTCTGCAGCTGGTTGAAGCGTATGCGAAGCTTCAAAGCCCAGTCATATCGCTTATCCCCATCCAATCAGCTGATGCCGATAAATATGGCGTACCAGCGATCAAGCAGGAGCTTGCACCGGACTTATTTGAGATAGATAAGCTGATCGAGAAGCCTGGCAGCGCAGCCGCGCCTTCCAGTTATGGTTCGGTTGGAGGCTACATTCTCACACCCGACATCATTCCTCTGCTCGAGGCACAGAAGCCGGATAAGACTGGTGAGATCTATCTCTCGACCGCTATCGACCAGCTCGCTGCGCAACGTTCAGTCTACGGTAAAGTGATTGCTGGAGAATGGCATGATACCGGTAGTAAGATGAGCTATCTGGAAGCTATCATTGACGTGGCGCTTGAAGACGAGACGATTGGCCCTGAGCTGCGCAGCTTCCTCAAGAAAAAGCTCAGCTAGACCGCCTAATATATTGACATTGTAGCTTTAATATGTTTATAATAACCCGTCGTCGAATGTATTCGACGTGTACCTGGAGACATCTACTGCCACGGACCTTCGCACCCGCGAAGATTACGTCCGCCTTCAAACGAAATGCCATTCACTGGCTCTCGTTCTCGCAAGTGAGAACCCGATCGCTATCCGCCCTCGGACCCCTCTCACTCGCAATTTTGCACACTTGATCTGACGCTCTACACTAGTCGGTCACGTGCCGGCAGTATGAGCGCTCCAGAGAGTGCAAACTACGTCCAGCTGGACTGAAGCTCGCTTTTGCTACCACTTTGCCACTCGGCAGACGTGAGCGCATCAGCACTCGTCCATTCTCTGCGTGACACTGTCCCGCCCTCCAGGCCTCGGCTTGGAAACACGAGAATAGCCTGGGCACGACCCACGGAAAAGACCCTCACGGTCTCGTTTCCGTGGGTCTTTCCATTTATATTGACTTATACAGATAAAATACGCATAATATCAGCACCTTTCGTACCTTGAGGAGTCAGAATGACACTGGAACGAATTGACGCCGTCTGTGGACGACCTTTTCGGGCGTTCCTCCATGGCCTGTGCTACGTAACTGGCCGGTCGAATTTCTTCTTTGCCCGACTTGCACTCCTGAGTGGGTTCATCAGCTTTGCAAGCTATGCAGCTGTCACTCGATCATGGCCATTTGGTATTTTTACCGCAATGTTCGCGGTCATTGTCGCTGCAGAACTCATCAACTACGCGCTTGCCGAACAGCAGCTCAAGCAAAGCTCCGGTGACATTTTGCCAAGCTTCTTGGCAAATAAGATCAATTTTCGTCGTATCAGTCGCGTCGGCGCCCTGGGTGTTGTCTGCTTGAATATCGGAATTTCCCTAGTAGATAGAAGAAATATTCTGCTCATAATCGCCTGGTTGTCAGACGCGGCGATGTTGTATTTTTCCGAATATATCACGCCCCGCGGTAAAAGCCTCTTCCGTCGCGCAGTCGATTGGGCAAAGTCACACGCACCGAGCTTCAATCTGAACCCTGCCCCTCGACCCGAAATCGCCTAGTGCGTCACCCCATCCTTACCGATGGGGTGTAATTTTTTGAACACAAAAAAGCCTCGCATGAACGAGGCCCTTTTGCTTGAGTACAAAATTTACGCGGCTGGGGTAGCAGGATCAGCTGGGGCTGGTGCTGGAGTGCCTTCGACAGCTTGCTCAGTAGTAGGCTCAGCAGCTGGGGCTGGAGCATCAGGCGCTGGGGCAGCTGGCGTAGTTGGTGCAGTTGGTGCAGCTGGTGCAGCTGGGGCTGGAGCATCAGGCTGAGTAACCGTTCCTGGGGTTGGTGCAGCTGGTGCTGGCTGGTTTATTGCATCATCCATAATCTATCTCCTTTAAGTATTGTTGATTATAAGCTTAGTATATCAGCTTGCGTACAGATATTGCTACCTAATACCAAAAACCCGCCTGACGGCGGGCTTGGTGATTTCAAGTGAGGGTCTAGCCCTTCTTGAGAATTGGCAAACCGGTGCGAGTGTTCTCTACAACGATGTAACCTTCTGGAAGCGCATCAATTACGCCTTCCTTCTCTTCACGGGCAAAAAAGTAAATCCGCTGCTGCCGACCACCCTTGAGGGTCACGTCGCGCTGGTGCAGAAAATACTTTTGACCTTTTGAATTCGTGTGCTCGTAAGCCATATTCTTGTTCCTCACTCCTTATTAATAGTTATGGTTCCAGGTTAGGCCAGGTTGGCTCACCTGTCAACACCTTCGGCAGATTTTTTTTAATTTTCTCGGAGGAATAACCTGGGTTTGATAGTCCTCGCCAAACCCCTTACAATAGATGAGATACTAGTGAAGAACTTAAACGGAGGCTCCATGGAACAACCCCCTCGCCGCCCTGCGGCGCCCCAAGCACGACCAGCTAATCAGGCACCAGCGGCAGCTCACCAGCCAGCTCCCAAGAAGTCACGCAGCCAACTACTCGGCTGGTTTGCGCTGGTCATCGCGATTTTTGTCATCACTGGACTGGTTTTTCTGGCAACTTCGATGTTTAGTAAGGCCCAGTCTGGCAGCCAGATCGATGTCAAGAAGAGTCAGTATCAGGCCGTATTCCTGAATAATAACCAGGTTTACTTCGGACGCATCACCAGCATCACTGATAAGGGCATTACTCTCAAAGACGTCTACTACCTACAAGTTCAGCAAAATGCCCAGGGCAGCACCGATCCAAAGGCTCAAAACCAGCAGCAGAACCTGTCTCTGGCCAAGCTCGGTGGCGAGCTCCATGGCCCAGAAGATCAGATGTTCATCAATCGGGACCAAGTACTCTTCTGGGAAAACCTCAAGGATGACGGGAAAGTCGTTCAAGCGATTAAGAGCAATCAAAAATAGTCTCTAAAACCCAGCTCAGCAAGACTTTAAAGCCGGCCTCAAGCCGGTTTTAAAGTTGGCAGCCGTTCATCGGTCAGGCTAGGTCGATTTCTTCTTCGTGCGTAATGCCGTCTGACCACCGAGCGGCGTAAGCCCTCGGCTCATCAATATACCCAAACCTACCAAGAAGAGAGCCAAGCTCACCAGGCCACCAACAAATGGTACTAGTCCGATAATGGCAGCGATCAGAAAGCCAACGCCAGCGGCGGCAACTTCTTGACCATAGCTCAATCGCATGTGCCGGGTAGCTTCAGTACCCTTTGCCTGCAAGCGCCACACCAAGCGGCCAAGCCAGTGGGCGGCAGCGGTTGGCGCCAATACTAATGTCAGAATATAGATTAGACCCAAAATTAGCATCAGAGGAATCCCAATGATTGTAAACAGACCCAACACGATACCAATCGGCACCAAGAAGAGGAAAGCCGAAGCTTTAAGAATATTGTTCAATGGCTGCTGAGCAAATGCATCTTCCGCGGGGAGTAAGAGCTTAGGCGCAAATCGCAGTACCACCGCCGCCAGCAAGATATTGGCAACTAGCCAATAAAAAGTTTCTGCCAGACGCGCCATAAAGCGATCAGCTGCGCTGGGTTGTGGTGTTGAAACCCGCGAAATCGAACCGGCTACGGCTCGGTCGTTGGCGACCGTTGCTGGTTGATCTGAGGCGTATTTCAAGTTACCGTCAATTTGCGCTTTGTCGGTGATCCTAATTTGGCCACCAGCAAGGCTGGCATTTTGCTGAATTTTCGCCGAGACCTCTACCTGTGAGCCAGCCGCGTACAAACCACCAGAGTATTCGCCGGCGGCAGAGACCGTACTGCCCGCCATAAAGGCATTGTTGGCGCGAGCTGAAGCCTCAGTCGTCACTTTCATGCCAGCCAAGAAAAGCGTGCCCTCTGTCCGGCCTGAATATATAACTTCGGAGGCCGCCGCATGAATATTGCCTTTGACAGGACCATTGATACGAACGGTGTCCCCCACAGCATACACACTGCCGTTCACGGTGCCATTAATAGTCACGTCACTGCCGGCCACGATCACATCACCATCTACCGTTCCATCGATATTGATAGATTCAGCCGAACGCATGAATAGCCCGCTAAAGGTGGAATCCTTAGCCACTTCAGCTTTAGAGTCAAGCTTGGCAGCACGAGCGACACCAAAACCTGCGAGCGCGCACACAACCAATACTATCAGCAGCACTATCGAGAAACGCTTCATATTTCTTATTAAACGCCGAAACTCTACAAAACACAAGCCTTGACACGTTCGTACGCTGTTCGTTATTATGGTAGCAAAGCAGGATATTTAAGGAGGGATCATGATACGCAAGCCACTCACGAAGAAACAAAAGCGAACACTCGACTATGTGTCGTCGTTTATTGAGCAGCACGGCTACTCACCAAGTTATCGCGAGATTGCTAATGGCCTCAAGCTTAACTCTGTAGCTACCGTAGCTCAACACATCGATTCACTCGTCTCTAAAGGACTACTTACAAAGGGCAATAATTCTGCCCGCTCCTTATTACCAGTTGGCGAAGTTGAATCTTCAACAATTATTGAAAGTGGCATGCGACTACCAATTCTTGGCTTGATCGCTGCCGGAACACCGATTGAAACTGTTTCCGGACATCCCGATACCCTTGAAGTCCCCCCTTTCATGGTCGGCAAGCGCAATAGCTATGTACTACAAGTCAAAGGTCAATCGATGATTAACGACGGCATTCATAATGGTGACTTTGTGGTAGTGCAAGAAAAAGAGACCCCATCGAATGGCGAAGTCGTTGTAGCACTGATCAATGGCTCCGAAGCTACCCTCAAACGCTACTATAAAGAAGCCGGCCGCATTCGACTGCAGCCCGCTAATGATTCTATGGACCCGATCTACATTACACCCGACATGGATTTACAGATTCAGGGTGTAGTCATCGGCCTGATTCGCAAATATAGCTAAGTATTTCAAGCCTTATTGGTTCTAGAAAATGCCGTCGGCGTGACGGATGTATTGGAAAATTGTCCTCAGCAAATAGAAAGCTACCATTAAGCCTGCAATAGCGACTACTATCTGCAGTATGGCCAGCGGTAGACTTTGCCGAATATCATACGCACCGGCCAAAAATAATTCTGAACAAAACGGAGCCACGTAACGAATCGTGAGCCCAACGGCTGCAATCAGAGCACCACTCAAGATCAGGCGAATGAGCGGAACTCTCACTCGCTCTTGAAAATGCCCGCGATTTGAAAACGCCGTCTCAACAATCAGCTCATTACGCGCGGCAGTAAAGAATGCCATCGCCAGCCAAAACAGCGTGTAAACACCAAGACCTACGGTGCCCCAAAACAAGATAATGGTAATCCACGACACGAGCTGCAAACTGCCGTAGATTGCCAGCTGCTCTGATACCTTATTCAGAAACGACCCAGCAGTCTGTGATTCAGATTGTGTGACCACAGCCAGCAGCGTTTGCCAGTTGGCTGCGACCAGCATAGCCAGAGCGATAAAAAAATAGGCGATGACCGCTAGGAGTCGGGGCCGAGCAATGCTTTCAGCGCGCTGCACCTGCAACAGCTCCAAACTCTCCTGCGCCTCTTCAGCCTTCGCCTGCTGAGCTTGCTGCAAGATTTGCGCCGAAGTCTTGGGAGTAACCAAATAATGCTCGTTCATATGAGTGTCTACTCCTTCACATGCTTACCAATAAGGCAATTATGCTTATCCTTGAGCTCTATTGTACACCAGACACAGCACTGGCAACCGCATCCACAACCCGCTTATCAAAAACACTCGGTATAATCTCATCGGCCTGGGGTGCTTTCACCAGGTCTGCCAAAGCTTTGGCGACCCTAACTTTATCATCGTTGGTGAGTTGTAATTTGCCAGCCTCAATAAGGCCCTTAAAAAGCCCCGGAAAAACCAAGACATTATTAATCTGGTTGGCAAAATCCGAGCGCCCGGAAGCGACTACCGCAGCGCCCGCGGTCAATGCTAATTCGGGGAGAATCTCGGGATTTGGATTAGCCAAGGCAAAGACAATTGGTCGCTCGGCCATAGACTGCACCATTGCAGGCGTGAAGGCACCACCGACTGACACGCCGATCAAGACATCAGCGGCCCGTACGGCGGTAGTTAGATCAAGAGCTTGTGATAGACCAGTCAGCTCAGCGATTGCTCGTTTTTCCCCCTTGAGATCATGCCGGTCCAGTGACAAACCACCCTGAGAATCAAGCACCATAACATTGACAGCGCCGGCAGCTCGCAACAAGCGAGCTATGGCAGAGCCGGCTGCGCCTGCCCCGTTGATCACGACCCTTACCGTCTCGAGGGACTTATCCACGATCTTGAGCGCATTGATCAGTCCTGCCAGAACGACGATCGCCGTCGCGTGCTGATCATCGTGCACAACGGGAATATTCAGCTCCGCCTGCAAGCGACGCTCTATATCAAAACACTGGGGCGCGGCTATATCTTCTAAGTTGATGCCACCAAAGCCCGGAGCTATAGCCTTCACAGCCGCAACAATTTCGTCAGGGTCTTGAGTCGACAGCACAATTGGCCAAGCATCAACGCCAGCTAGGTCGGCAAACAACATTGCTTTACCCTCCATCACGGGTAGTGCCGCTGCCGGCCCAACATTACCAAGCCCCAGTACGGCCGACCCATCCGATACAACCGCAACAGCTCGGCTCGCCGCCACATACCGCGGGGCCTCATCGGGGTGAGCGCTAAGCCAACGCGAGACTGACGCTACGCCAGGAGTGTAAAACACCTGCAAGCTGTCTGGCGTAACGGCGGCGCGTCCAGACACGCGTATTTTTCCGCCCAGTTGCTCATGCGCCTTAAGTGGATCAACCCCACTCATGCTTTACCGATATGGCTTTTTATCCACTTAGATTGCATCGCAATCAAGGTGATAGCCGTGGTTGTGACTGTCAAAACAGTGCCCCAGATAATATCAATGATAGTAATGCTCAAAGGCCAATCTCGCAGAGTCGCAAAATTTGTCAGATTATATGTCGCGTAACAAATACCGCCCAGAACCGCAGCGCGGATGAGGGCGGTTGGTAAATCATCCTTCTTGAGAGCTGGCGCAATCACAAAATATATCAGCACCGCGATAAACGTGACATAAAACAACATTGCCGGCGCAACATTATACTGAGCTGCCAAGAGTGGCTGAAGCGCACGACGGTAGAGCTCCTTGGCGGCAATATTCAGCCAGACCAAGTCGACAATCACGAAAGTCGCTAAAGCGATACAATAACTAGTCAGTATTTGCAGCATCGCATTTCATCGTATCAAGTATTCAGCCCGAATAACAGGTTTACCATAAGCTTTTCTGCAGGCGTTGCACACATTTTCGACTCTGCAACTTTCCGAGCCGCAGAGCGAATACACATGCTACTCATTTTCGACAGTCGCTGGACGGACCAAGGTTTGCAGCTCACTCACTATTTGCGCAAGCTGCTTGGCTGCGCGCTCACGCTCAACCGCGGGGACCTCACCACGCACACCGCCCATGGCAACGTGATGCTGCACGATGAGCACGCCAACTTCATTGACCGCTAGCTTGAGTTGCTCGGCACCTCGCGCTCCACCAACCGATCCCCCGGAATAACTCACGATCGCCGCTGGCTTGCCTGCCCACTCCGACCAGAGCCAATCAATCGCGTTCTTCAATACGGCCGAGATACCGTGATTATACTCAGGCGAAATAAAGATAAAAGCGTCTGCTTCGGCCACCGCCTGTGACCAACGCCTAACCGCATCATGCTCGTAGTTGCCTGCCAGTGCGGCTGGCGGCATTGGCGCGTCAAAAAACGGCATGGGATAATCAACTAAATCCAATATTTTCACATCCGATTCTATTTTTTTCACTTCAGCCGCCAC
The DNA here is from genome assembly GCA_046350755.1 of Candidatus Saccharimonadota bacterium. GTDB lineage: Bacteria > Patescibacteriota > Saccharimonadia > CAILAD01 > CAZDEK01. Next base: position 464,882 of record JAXLZV010000001.1, read on the forward strand.
ATACTCAGCCACTTGCGGTCCAACGCGACCTTGGCGCGTCGAGCCAATAATAACTCTGATTTTCATCGAAAACCCTCCTCTAAAAACAATTATTTACTTATTTTCGCAACCAAAGCAGTCCATTAGTCGATTGAGCGATCGACTAATCTCAGCTTTCTCACGAGCTGAGAGCTGAGAGTATTTTTCGGTAAAGAATGCATTGAGCGAAGTCTCTGCATCTCGAAAAGCCGTGCGGCCAGCTGGTGTTATCGCAACGTAACCGTAGCGGCGATCTGATTCATGAGGCAAGCGCTGCAAATAGCCACGCTTCATGAGCACCGCTACATGGCGCGAAATCGCGGCCGGCGTGACGCTCAGCGCATCAGCCAACTCGCGCTGACATGCCCGCTGTTCAGTCATCTGCATCAACAGAAAAAACTGCGACAATGTCAGGCTATGCTTGTCTTGCAAGACTCGCTCGCCGAGCTTGTCCATCATGTAGGTCACTCGATGCAAATGAACAGCCGTGGCATGAGCAAAATCCTTTGTGGTCGGTGCCGCTTCGTGAATCGCCGGCTTCATCGCTTCACCAAACTAAACTGCTCATAGTGGATCAGCTCACGAGCGACGCCAGCGTCGACTAATTGGCTTCGCAGCGCGGTCATCAGCGACGGCGGTCCGCAAATATAGAAATCAGTCTGCTCCAGCGTACCCACTTCGTGCTGCAAGATTTCAGCTGTCAGCAATTCCTGTGTCATGCCCCTCCCCTTTGCTTCACCCTCAGTAATGACATAACGAAGTTTCAACTTCACATCTTTAGTCAGCGACTCAATCTCCCGCTTGAGCGCCAAATCGTCGACGCTGCGGGCAGTATAAAACAGCCACAACTCACGCTTATCGCCGGACTGCGCCAACTCACCCAACATAGCTCTGATCGGTGTAATACCGATGCCACCGGCCACGAATACCAGCCGCGGCTGGGAGGCTAACTCAGATGTAAAACGACCGTATGGCCCATCGACAACGACTGGTGTTTCGATCGGAATGCGGTCGAGCTTAGCCGTAAAATCGCCAACGATCTTATAGGTGATCCGAAGCTCTTGGCCATTTGGCTCGACCGAAAAACTAAACGGATGTTCTTCAAGCCAGTAGCCTTTGGCAACAAACCAGTACTTCGCGAATTGACCAGCTTCGTAACGAAAATTTTGAAGGTTTTGGCCGCGTAGATAGATACTCGATACCCCTTTGGTTTCGTGATCGACACGAGCCACCCGAAACTTATGCTTATTCCATTTCCAGAAAGGCAGAAAGAAACGGTAGTACAAGACACTCGCCGCAGTAATCACATAAAGGCCCATCCAGTAGGCCTTAAACCACGGCAAAGCCAAAATTTCTTTACCGTTGGATAACTGATGACCAACTGCCAACAAGATAATGAGATAGGTTGCAAGGTGGACATAATACCACCATTCATACTTGAGTCGACGACGAGCGATCACCAGCGAACTACCAGCCACAATAAACAGTAAGATTTCAGCAATAAGTGCCTTGGTAATATCTTCGAAGTTCCCCATGAGAATGGGCAGTACCTGGGGAATTTGAACATTATATACTGGCGCATAAGCTAGCAGAATCGTCGGCACATGGACGAGCACCAAGAGGACGGCGGCAAAGCCATTCCACCGGTGAATGCGAGTCAGCTTATCCAGGCCAAAATCAGCCTCCAGCCACTTACCACGACCGATCAGCCACAGTTGCACGAGCAAAGTGTAGCCGGCGAGTAAAGCAGCCAATCGCGAGAATCCCAGCATCAGCGCAGTATAGCCAGTCGACATCAACGGCAAACTGACAGCCGACCAAACAGCGAATATAATGACCAGATTGATTCCCCAGAGCAAAATCCAACGCCATTGTCGCCATGTATATTTCATGACTTCATCGTACTCGTGAATTAGTTAACGCGTCAACTTTTTATTGGCCGCGCGAGTAAAACTACACCATTTTGCCAATAAATAACCCTGTATCCAAATGTAATTAAAGATTGCCTGTATTTATATAATTCCTTTATACCAATAAAAGGCGGCACTTCATTTTCATCCATTGTAATCACGAAATCAGGCTGAGTATTTTCAATATCGAAGGGAATATTATAAACATTCTTCCTACTAGTTAATGGGACAAATTGCGACTGGATTGCTACTGAAGAGTCTGGAGGAATCATATCAATCGCTTGATATGCAGATTTTATTTTGGGTGATAAGCTCTGCACACTTCGCCAACGCAACCATAATATTTGATCATTGTGTGTTCGTATACTAATACCTATGGAGAGAACCACTACAAGAACACTAATCACAAGTGTACCTGTATGTAATCTACTCTCCGTCAGCCGAAACGTGTACCGTAAAGACATTGCCAACCAAGCTAGGCCGACAATAGCGCTTATCGTAAGAAATGGCGCCTGACTAGCAGTGTAGTGCATATTCGTACTCCAACGCCAAGGCTCAACAGTCAGTGTCCGACCCAGCCACAAAGGTGCTGCCAAGAGTAGAATCTGGGGGGCGAGGAGCGGTAGCCCACCAAACGATACCAGCATAGCAACCAATGTTGCGAACTTCTCTCGTGGACTCAAGAAAATCTGCTTAAGGACCTCCAGTGGACGCGTAATACTAGTCTTAAATATGTCAAGAATACTATTCCCAAATGGATTTTGCACATATGAATAGCCCGGACCAAGTCGATCCATCACAACGCCAATCAACAATGCCATATATGTCAGACTAGCACCAATAATTACTAGGCCAAATTTCCAGCGCTTATCAAACAGCGCTAAGTAGACACCAAACATTGCTACGACCAGTGGCATATCTTCACGGACCAAGCAAAGTATCACTAGCCAAATGATAAGAGCTCGAGATTTTTTACTAATCAGTAAATGATAAAGCGCCCAGGCGATCGGCAAGACCGCGACTGGAGAATCATGAAATGGCGATGCTAAAGCGGCCCAAATACCAAAGAATGCCAGATATGCCGCCACCCACAATAGGCTTACGGCACGCGATCTGAGATAGTAACGACCAATGTAATAAATTGGGAAGATACTCGCCGTAACTGCAGTGACCTGAATAAAAAGCAACGTTCGCGGATCGGGCCAAATTGCATAAAATGGCGTAAGCAAGATAAGAAAGATATGTGCATGATCGCCGAGTAAATTAAAGCCCTTAAGTGGATTGGCAGACAGATCAAAATGCACAAGTGAATACATATGCCGATTAAAAAGCCCTAGGTCTAAAACAGAGAACATCAGTGCTCTGTAAGCCAAGAACATGAACAACAGCATAACCCCCGTAGATACTCCGAAGACCATCCAGATCGGCCGATCAGTAATGAAGCTTGCGCGCAATGAACGCAGGATCCTACTCGCAACCCTCGGAACGAATGGAGCCTGCTTTCGCACTTGTGCGATGCTACTTTTTGCGATGACTTTGGGCTTTTTCACGTGGTTGAGCCGCTATGCCCCACAATAATCCTATCGCCACCCAGACATGCATGATGTAGAGGGTTGAATATGTCTGGCCTTGAATGATTTGTGTGCCGAAATATCCAAGCAGGCCAATTATCAGCCCCAGGCTCAATCCACGGGCAGTTTGCGAATAGCGAACTGCCTGCCAAGCCAACCAGCCAAGGAAAGAACCCAATAATAGTAAACCAATCAGACCTGTCTCGAGCCATATTTCTAAGGGAAGATTATTTACTATGGCCCAGCCACCCTCACCTTGATTATCCTGGAGATATGGGCCAAATTGACCAGGGCCAATCCCAAAAAGCATGACCGTCGGCTTATCGCGTAAGTATTTCAGCGCCGCTGTTCTAAAGCGCGCCCGATCATCACCGCTCCCCTCTGTTCCGGTAGTTTTGAGTTGATTAACGTATGCATCAGCCGCCTTTTTCCCCTCGGCAGGACCCTGGACGGGTCGATTAAATATTTGTACCGCGCCGAGCGCGATCAGTAGCCCTAAGAGCACACTGACAGTCAACTTTTTCAACATTCCTGGCACAATCTGCTTTCGATAAATCCAGCCCATAAGAGCTAGCACAATCAACCCAGCCACAAAGCCATATATTGCCCCGCGAGATAGCGTTAACATCAGGGTCGTGACAAATACTAGGATAATTTGCGGGGTACGCCGCAACAACTTTTTTTCAAATAAGCCAATACCTAGTCCTGCCATCAATGGAATAAGTAGGTATGAAGCAAAGTACAACGGCTCCAGGCTCGTTGATTGCACCCGGGCGAACCCGAAGACCCTCCAGCTATAACGTGCCGAAAGTCCAGTTACATACGCTGGGAGACCAAAAAAATCACCAAGATACTGCAATAATCCAAAAAGACTGACGATAACTGCCGCATATATTAATCCAGCCACTACAATACGACGTTGGCTTGTATGAATCTGCTGCCAAAGATACCATACCGAAATTCCAACGGCAGCTGTAAAGCCGGTAAAGACAGTCACCTGAACGGCCCGGGCTTGATTGACCGCTGTCGGTATGAGTAATCCGAGCCAAAGCACATAGAGGGCGATGAATGCTACCCCCATTTTCTTGCGTACGGCAGGCTTTTTCTGCATTGCTACATAGCCAGCTCGCAAGATGAGCAGCCCTCCCACCAACAGACTTGGACGCAGCGTAATAAAGGCCACATCAAAAGACGGAATCCGCTCAAAGGGTAACGCAACAACAATTGCCACTAGCAGCCAGGTATCAATCTCGCTGCGCCAATTTTGTATAAGCTGATTAAGAGTTTCTTTCATGCATCCTCGCCAAATATACATTCTTCACTACTTTTGGAAAGCGAACAAGGGCTAGCCAAGCTGTCGCTGTAAGTCCATGCCACTTTCTAAAATATTTGAGCTGCGATCGATAGTAATATTGTTTTCTGTCAGCGCTCGACTTTATGCTGCCGCCCCAAAGATGAATGATGTGACTTTCGCGTGCAAAATATATTTTCTTACCCGCTACTTTAAGCGCCTTACATAGGTCTGTGTCTTCGTAATACATAAAATATCGACTATCAAAACCACCGACCTGCTGGTAGTCGGTTCGCCGAACAATCAATGCTGCCGCGACAGCAACCTCTACCGTCCCCGAGGACTCCGGCGGCATATCATCATCCGCCACCTTCCTGCGGAGTGTATCGAGTGGTTTTCTGACAGTCAGATCAAATACGGTAGGTAAATCATCAACTTGTGCCGGTTGAATTCTCATCTCATTATCGGTTAAAAGAGGCAGGGCAGCAGCATACTCCGGATGGCCGTCAAGAAAGCTAATGAGTTCATCAATTTTATTATCTTTTGGAATAAGCGTATCGGTATTGAGAAGCCAGACATACTCACCTTTGGCGGCCTGAACACCGATATTATTGCCGCCACCAAAACCGAGGTTAGTTGGCTGCTGTAAAATTTGCACTCGTGGGTATAGCTTACTCAACTTGTCGCTAGCAAAATCCCGAGAGGCATTATCCACCACAATTACCTCGTAGTCAGTTCTTTTGATAGATAATTCATGCAGACTTTTCAAGCTATCAAAAAGCAATTCATCAGTATTGTAGTTTACGTAGATAATTGACAGTTTCACGCGGATGTCACCTTTTTAAATGGCCAGCTAGAATCATATTTGCTATATAGTGCTCGCCAGTTATGTTGAGCCGGTGTTCGCCGACGAGCCCGCATAATATAGGGCACTAGAACGATTAACTGCCAATATGCCCAGGTAATTTCCATAAAGGCTCTAGCTTTCAAGGCCGCCAAAATCATATAGCTATTAGCTATCACAAACCGCCAGAGCGTACGCCAGATAATTTGTCTGGGTGTATTTTTCCAATACACTAGTGAAGCATTCCGCAAAACATACTTACGAGAAAAATTACGGCCCCGCTTTTGCGAGCTTGTACCTACTTCGTGAATAATTTTTGCCCGTGGCGCAAATCCGACGGTGTAACCTCCAAGTCGGGCCCGGTAACAATAATCAACATCTTCATAGTACATAAAAAATCGCTCGTCAAAGCCACCTAGTTTTTTCCACGCGCTCAATCGGTAGAGCGAATAACCACCAGTACCAGAAAAAATTCGATCAGCTTGATCGTACTGCCCGTCGTCAATCTCGCCCCGGCCGCGCGGATAAGCAACGCCCCATCGGCTCATCATGTCGCCCGCTGCGTCAATATGCTTACCGTCAGACAACAACGCCTTGGCAGTCACCACGACTAAATCATCACGCTCTTCAATTACAGTTATTAATTCTGCCAGCCAGTTTTTATCAGCCACTGCATCGGTATTCAGTAGAGCAAAATAAGGAGTTACGACATTGGCGACTGCACGATTCACGCCACCAGCAAAACCATAATTTTCCTCAAGCTTCAGTATGGCCACCGTTGGAAATTCATCTTGAATATATTGCACCGAATCATCACTTGAAGCATTATCGACAACCAATACGTCAAACTTCCGATACGTTTGTTGTTGCAGCGAACGTAAGGCTTGGCCAATCATCTTGCCACTATTCCAGTTAATGAGAATGACCGTTACTTGCGAGGTTTTAGCCATGGATGAGCTCCCTTAAAGCGGCTAGATAAGTTTTTGCCGATGCGTGCCAATTCCACTGCTTTCGCGTGGTCTGACTCATTGCCTGGGAATCCCAAGATTTCTTCATTACCTGCATAATTGCATCAGCTACCAACTCAGCGTCTCGCTTGACCAAGAGGCCATTCGACGACTTAACTGTCTCTAGAAAACCACCCTCCGCAATAGCGATAACTGGCGTACCGCAAGCCGCAGATTCGATAGGGGTGAACCCAAATGGCTCACGTTCGGCCATACATAGCGTGGCCTGACTTTGACGATAGAGCGTGACGAGCTCAGCATCACTGACTCCTCGCTTGAGTACTAAATCTACTGCTTTTTGTTGCGCTAGCTGACGAAGCGTGTTGCGGTAGCGACCATCAAAGTTTTCATAGACTAATACTAATCGAGGTCGCTGCGACGACTCGAGCAGTGCAACTGCCTCGATAGCCAGTTGCTGAGCTTTTGCTGGATGTAAAGTACCAACTACAAGTAGTTGTCGTTTTTTAGTAGTCGTCGAAACATAGTTAAAAGTTTTATCATCAATTCCCAAGTAGCAGATGGTTGCCGAGATGCCATAAGCTTGCTGTATTGCATCCTTCATATATTGTGAGTTACAGAGTGCTGATGTTGCTCGTCGAGCATTCTGTGCGTCGAGATGAGTAAGGATTTTTTGCCGTCGCACCCAAAATGGCTGCATCCATCGAGGAATAAGGGCTAGGGATTCACGATAGAAATCTGCTTCATAACTAAGACGACGAGGTTCCTGAATAAAATACAAACTTTTGGTCTGCAGATATTCTAAAAGAAATGGTGTCTGTGAAATCGCACAATGATGCACAAAGACAGCATCATAGTGTCGGCTGTCTATCTCAGAAGCGATTCGCTTTTGCAACTTCCGTAGTGCACCAAATTGAGTAGCTATCTCGAATGCAAAATCTTTTTTAGTCGGTGCATAAATATAATCATATGCATGATGCCTTTTCACAAAGGGACTAAAGTCATACCGTGACTTCGTATCAACTGGGGCTAACTGATAAAGATCATACTCCACTTCTCGATATGAGTGCTTCACTAGCTCGTGCAAGGCTCGAATAGCCCCGCCATCCGGTAGGTTGTGATAGATAGCAATGCGCATAGATGGTAATATTATACCTGACGTAATACAGTTCTGAAGGAGGAATATGTCTATTAAACGCGCGCTCATTACTGGAATCACTGGTCAGGACGGTTCATACCTAGCCGAACTACTACTCGACAAGGGCTACGAAGTGCACGGCATCATGCGCCGCAACAGCACTTTCACCACTGGCCGGATTGAGCATATTTTTGATAAGGTCACGCTGCACTATGGTGACTTAGCTGACTCGAGCTCGCTCCATCACATCGTGGCAAAGGTACAGCCAGATGAGGTATACAATCTAGCCGCCCAAAGTCACGTCAAGGTATCGTTTGATGTGCCAGAGTACACAGCTGACGTGACTGGGACAGGCACACTGCGACTCATGGAAGCTATTCGCACCTGCGCACCAAAGGCCAAGTTTTACCAAGCTTCATCGAGTGAAATGTTTGGCAAAGTACTGGAAGTACCGCAGACTGAAAAAACTCCGTTCTATCCCCGCTCGCCATATGGTGCTGCAAAAGTATATTCCTACTGGATCACAAAAAATTACCGTGAAAGCTATGACATGTTTGCCTGCAACGGCATCCTCTTCAATCACGAAAGTCCCCGCCGCGGTGAGACATTTGTGACTCGTAAGATCACCCGCGCTGTCGCCGCTATCAAGGCCGGCAAGCAAGATAAGCTCTATCTCGGAAACCTTGATGCCAAACGAGACTGGGGCTTTGCTGGTGATTACGTCGAAGCGATGTGGCTAATGCTCCAGCAGGACAAGCCGGATGACTATGTCGTAGCCACAAACGAAACTCATTCAGTCAAAGAGTTCTGCGAAATAGCCTTCGGCCGAGTAGGCTTAGACTGGCAGCAATACGTTGAAGTCAGCGAGAAATACTTCCGTCCGGCAGAAGTTGATCTTCTCATCGGCGATCCAGCCCATGCGAAAAAACAGCTCAACTGGGAACCAAAAGTCAGCTTCAAACAGCTGGTCGAAATGATGGTCGACGCCGACGTTGATGCCCTGAAGAGATAGTTAAGCTATTATTTGTTTGCCGCCTTTTTGAATGCATCATATGTTTTTCGAGCGGTAGTCTCCCAAGTAAACATGCTTGCTTGCTTGTGGCCTTTGCGAATTAATTCTTGGCGCAATTTCTCTGAATTAGCCAGCCGCTTAATGCCATTAATAAAATCAGTTTTATTATCTGCCATAATCGCTGCTTTCCCTGCAACTTCTGGAATCGAAGAATTATTAAAACAGACTACTGGGCAGCCTGCCTGCATGGCTTCAAGTATAGGCATGCCGAAGCCTTCATACTCAGAAGAAAATAACAGTGCCTTTGCTTGTGCGTAGTATGTAGCAAGCTTTTGATCATCTGCATAACCTATGATTTTTATATGAGACTTTGCGCTAGATTCTTCAATGTGTTCCAGTAGTTTTCGTGTGTCATAGAAATTAGTTTGCGTAAAGTCATAACCTATCAATAATAGATCCATATCCAATCCTTGTTCTACTGCCCTAGTGAACATATCGACAAGTTGATGCAAATTTTTTCGAGAATCAGTTCCACCGACATAGATCATAAATGGATTATTGTGTATTCGTTTTACACTGGGCTTTGGTAATGCTTGGGCAGCTAAAGGTGTAATTGTGTATGGAACCAAAGAAGTATTTGCAAACAGCTTGTGAAGATCATGAATAGATGCTTGAGAAATACTGACTATACCGTCTGCTTTTGCAAATCGCTCATTTATTCGCATAAATTGCTGAAATACTTGGTTATTCCGCAAATCCCAAAATGGTTTGAGAATTGCTGGTTTTTTTCGTGCTACAAAGTATTTGTCGCGATAAATAATTGGGATTAAGTCATACAAAGTAACTACAGTTGGCGATTTTTTACTCAGCCCAAAACTAATATCTGGCTGAAAGAGTACATCACATTGAGTATCTTCTTTCAGCCCCGGCTGATACATTAAGAATTTACGAGCGAGTTTAGATGCTAGCTTATCTGGATTATAGTCACCGCCACTAATGAGCTCGACGTTTGCCGAATACGGCAAATCAGGTGCTTCCTCGCCATAGTAATAGCAGACAAATGTATCTTTTGCACCAATCTTAAAAAGTTCTGGCACTACATTTGCAATATATTTCCCGATACCACGAAACTTATGGCCGCTCTGAAGGGGGCGTAAATCGATAGCAATTTTCACTTTTTGACTTTCCTTTTTATGGTAACCGACCATTTCAACCATTTTTTTGAATGCACCCAAGAACTTAACCACGCCCTGTATAGGGTCTTCATATCTCCAAAATATAGCTTTCTTAATGCCATTCGATAATTTCCCGGCCAGTAATTCTTGTAAAATTTGACTCTGCTTGAGAGGTGGTAAGGTGATCGAATCGTAAAAAACAACTGATACCAAAAACTCATACGGGGTTTTTGTAGTGATTTACTCACCCAATTTGATTCTACATCTGAGATCACAGCACAGCGGGGGCTTACTAGTAGTCTATACCCTGCCTCCTTTGCTCTCAGGGAGAGTTCTACGTCTCCAAAATATTGCGGAAAATCTTTTGAGTTGAAGACTCCAACTTTTTGAAAAACTTCAGCCGGTATTAATACACCCATTCCAGTTAACCATTCTGTCTTGGTAATCTTTGTAAAATCTTTTCTTAACCCAGAAATATGCTTCATCACACCAGTTTTCTGGTCAAAGTCTGCACCAAAGTACCAAACGTGTAAAGGATTTTTTTTATCTAGAACTATCGATCCAATCAAGCTTTTTGGGTGTGCCTTTGCGTCTTTTACTATTGATTCTATATAATCTGATTCTACTTCCAGATCATCATTTACGGTAAGAATATAGTCTGCTTTGTCCTCTAGTGCCTTCTTTACCCCTAGATTTGTGCCACCTGACCACCATTGATTACCGTCTCCTTCGAGGAGGATAGCATTTGGGTACTGATCTTGTATAGCTTCTTTCGTTCCGTCAGTAGAAGCATCATCGACTATTACAACCCGAAAGTTTTTATAAGTCTGTGAGCCTAACGATGCAAGATATTTGAGTGTGTGTACTTTACGATTGAATACAGGCGTTACAAGATAAACAAGCGGAGTACTTTTCACAGATTTAACCATCTTGTTATATTATATCGTTTCTAGAGTTTATTTCCGAATAATGCATTTTATACTTTTATCCAAACAGTCGATAGATCCAAATTGCTAGATGTTTAATAAAGTTATTTTGCCTATACTGAAGCTTACTTATTGATTCAAAAGTGCCGTTAATTTTGGGGTTCCAAATTACTTGACCCGAACCTCCTTTATCAAGCCACCCGTATTTTTTCATTGATTCTAGTTTTGGATTACCCATACTTCTGTACAACAATGCATTAAAGACAGTCTGATCTTGCCGAAATATCTTACAGTCCCTTACTGGTGCGTTAGGTAAATAGTGTATGCCTTGATTGCGCCAGCCCTCACTTGATGACCAGCCTAAATTGTATCCCTGTTTTATATAAGTAATCCAAGGCTGAATTACTTGTCTGGCAAATATAGATTTTGCATCATACCCCAAAATACCAGCTGCAACTACTGGCTTACTTGCATCCTTGTTTTTTAGCCCAAAAAGATCATAGTATTCCGTGGGCATGATTTGATTAATATAATGACCAGTTGATATTGCTTGCTCTTGCGAAACAACGAAGTAGCCTTGGTGCTTAATTATGTCTATAACACTTTTTAAGTTTTTTTGAATCTCGGTTCCTGCATCCAAGTAAACTATATATCGATATCTTGCTGACTCTTGTTGAATAACCCAAGGCTTCCATGAATAACACTGCTTCCAGTATTTTGTAAAAGGCTGAACTTTCTCCAGTCGCACCATATCCAAATCTTCAAAAAGTTTTCTCTGAAAGTCTTTCATACCCAGATCATAGACAACAAATTCTTTAAATACATTTGTTTTTAAGATTGCGGATGCTACTAAGTTGAGAGCTTGAAATGCAAATTTACTATCAGTCGCTGTAACCAAACATGCATTACTATTTTCTTTTTTTTTCACCCTATCTGTATCCATTTATTCGGAATAACATCTTTAGTATTACTCTCACTATGCAAGAACCACTTTTTTGGAGCAATAACAATCTTATTTGGGTTTTGGTTAAGCCAGGCTCCCCACCAAGAAAAGCTAGAATTCGCAATAATGTTATGGCGACATAGCTTCATTAAGCGCATGTCTTCTGATCCTGTTTTATTATGTGATATATAAATTGTCTTTTGCGAAAATTTTAGATTTTTTCGGCACCAAGATGGATCATCGGAAAAAACATAAAGATTTGCATCGGGTATTATTTTCATAATCTTCTTAACGGCGGAGGTATAATAAGCCTTATCGGTGAGTCCGTGAAAATCTGCTGCACTTGCATTGCTGACATAATCACCCCTTCGAACATGTATGGCTACACTTCTATTATTTTCGGAAATATTTCTTACAAGACTTTTGTTTTTGCCCAAAGGATCGTGTTGCCACTCAAAATCAGCTAAGAGCATATCTCGAACTTCATGGAAGTATTTTTCTGACTGAAAATAGCCTTCTAGGATCGAGCGTTTAGGTAGATTAGAAAAATTCTTGTCGTAATGAAAATGCGGCTCTGTATATTGGCGAGAAAAATTTACACCTAAGCGTGAAGCGAAAGAATTTTTGTCCAGCTTTACAGTTTGCCGGTCAAGATTAAAGCAATCCAGCTCATAAGATCGAGGTGTGGTGTTTTCGTCGAATCCTGAAGAAAACCATGATAAATCAAGACAAACACTAGTTCCCCTGCGGACAGCAAGTGATCGAGCGGCGGCGTATTGAAACATTTGGTTGCCTAATCCACCCATCAATTTTATAGTTATCACTTTTCTATTCCTTTTTTCTTTACAAAAGATCTACTGCGTAACCACTGTAGATAAAGCATATTTTTTACAGAAATTTTGTACTTTCTCGCACAGGCTAACATCTCATTTAGATATTCTTTGGAAACTTCTCCATTTCTATAGCTACCTATATAAGCATTAAAATATCTCGACGCAACGTCTCCGGCCTTTTCATTGTAATCCATATGCCTACCAATAACTTCTGCAAGCACAAAATCCTGGTATGGCTTTTTATGGTAAGCACTGGCTTCATCTACGCGATATCGATATAACGACTTCTTAATAAGTTTGACTCGTGAGGTTTCCCTCATTACGCGTAGCCAAAGATCATAATCCTCACCAAACCTTAGGGATTCGTCAAAGTAGCGTTCCATCAGTCCATTACGTAAACAAACTGCACCGATACCAATATAGTTACCGGATAATAGTTTTTCAAAAAGGCCATCTCGATCATCAGGATAATCGCGAAGATCATGCGCGATTTTGCCGTTCATCATTCCACCCATATAGGCATATTCACCCAGTATAAAGTCAACATCGTCAAAGTGCTTTACATAAGTACTCAGTGTGTAATTTTCCATTACATCATCGGCGTCTAAGAAAACTAAATATTTTCCATTCGCTCTACTAATTCCTAAATTTCGCGCAGCAGAAACACCGCGATTTTCTTGCTGTATCACTACTATACGTGAATCTTTTATTTGTTTGATTATTTGAAGTGTATCATCTGTTGATCCGTCATCAATGACAATTAATTCGAATCGATGATATGTTTGATTAAACACAGAATTAATTGCATCTTGAATGAACATGGCTGCATTGTATGCAGGCATAACTACGCTAAACTTAATCAAGGCTATATTACATACATTGTTAGTTAATATTTCCTATCCAAAGATGTAATAATTTCCTGGAATAAAGTCAATTGGTGATGGTTTGAGCTTGCGGAGTTTCGCAAGTTTAATAGTGTTTGAAGCTTCAGGCAATTCTTCAGTGCTATCTTGATATCCGAGTAGAACATGTTTTGCCTCAAACATATTATTATCGATGACAAACTTTTGAGCCGCCTTTGAGCTCTCACTTATTGCCCATGTAGATATGAAAAGATCATTATGTGTACCTAGATCTACCTCTTTAACTAGCCCAATAGGTAAAAGGTTAATTTTACCTTCAATAATTTTTGACCGTTTGCTGTCCAACACGTTTATTTTCTCCCCCAAAACAGATGATAAATAAAGCCACTGGATTGAAGTGAAAAGAGGTGTATCAATGATCGTATAGGTAGATTTAGGGCTTAATCTGCGATAAATTTTAGCAAGATTACCATAGCCGCCTCCCCACTCTACTACAGTTGAAATATCATCGAGGTGTATATTCGTAGATTCTTTAAATCTCTCAAGATGGTAAAGATGGTGTACTGAGTTGTGCGAAGTAGAGTACTTCTTCACGATAAGACTAGGTCGCCCAATAATATTCTCGTGCAGTATTTTTTTTAACTTGGTATTCGAGGGATATTTCTCTGCTAAATACTCTAATTGTGTTTCTAGCCATAACCCTTTGCTCTCAACAAACATTGTATTCCTAATTGTTGAATTTTTTAAAAAGTCTATTTTTGGCTTTGGTAAAAAAACATTCTCGACTTCTTCGTTAAACTTCTTCCAAAGCGGCTCTACCAACTCCAGGCTGTTTAATGATTGCATTTCTCGGTAGGTATTTGGAAACTGCCTGGAGTATTCTTTGAATCTCTTTATCTCTTCAAATCTATCCTTGAGCGAATAAGGGTTATTGAAATTACTATCGGTATAATGCATTTTTTAAAATCCCTCAATATTAATTAACTTAGGCTGCTTCTTTGTCTCCCAGTCATGCTTATCTACGAAGATGGAGTTCACGAATGTATCTGCATATTTAAAATATGCGTTATCGAATAAATAATTCGCGATATCTTTTGATTTACTTAATGTATGGTTATCACCATAGACCATGGACTCTATACAAACCAATTTTGGGCGACACTTTTGTAGATCTAAATTTTTGATCACAATTTTGTCTAGACCCTCAATATCAATAGATAGTATGTCTAACCCTTCTGTGAAATATCTATCTATGACATCATTTATGGTTACTATTTTGGTTTTATGTTTCCCTACCTGTTTTACTCCGGGATAAAACTTCTGGTATAGCTCAGCTTCTCTTTTAGAGAAAGTATTTAGGGTATGTGGCTCCATCAAGTATAGATCTTTTTTTCCTGCCTTGTCAGAAATGCCCACATTAAGGAGTCTGTCATCGGGCCGAGTTTTTTTTAACTTTTTTGCTAATTCTGGGTCAGGCTCTACTAAAACCCCCCTACACCCTTGCAGGTAGAATAAATAAGTATTGTTGAACTTTACTGGATCATTGGCTCCAATATCCAGATAGTTTGGCTGTTGGATATTTAGATGGTTTTTCATAAGAAATTCAATTATCACATCTTCACCACACTGGGAATAAGATTTTTTACTGCTATGCGGGCTTAATCTTTTCTTAAAAAAATCTCTCATTACTTAATCCTCCATTTAATACTAGGGGCAAGAATGGTGGGCCTAGTCTGGGTATTAAGATCGGAGACGTCAGCGTCTTCTCTGCTTAGATTGAATTTAATCTTAGCCTTACTTTGTCCAGGAGCGTAAAGCCACAACTTGTTATGAATACCGCCAATTCCCTCAATAAAATATTCATCAGTACTCAAATATTCAAGAGGAATTTTGGAAATTATTTTTTGCACCCCTTTCTTGAGCGTAGGATGTATTTTAGTATCAGAAAAATAACTCCAATATAATATCTCACCTGAAGAATTACTTAGTGCATAACCAATGGTGATATCTGGTCGATATTGCGCAACATCAATTTCAAGCTCAAGATAAATATTTTCTGTTGATTGCACTATACTCGTAGCGACAGTATTATTAGATTTTATTAAACTCATTTTTGATATAGTTACATATTCATTATCATTATCCGACTGGTTCACCCAGGCCTGTTGGATTTCTCCATCTGAAGTTGTCTCTAAATATTGCTTAGCTATAGTATCAATCGTACCCGATGCAATAATGCTACCCCCCTTTAGGAGAATCCCCTTATTGCATAATTGTTTTACAGATGGTAGGTTGTGGCTGACAAACAACACTGTCCTTCCTTGACCGGCCACATCTTTCATCTTGCCCAAACACTTCTTCTGGAAAGCAGCATCACCAACAGCAAGCACTTCGTCGACTATGAGAATATCTGGATCTAGATGTGCTGCTACTGCAAACGCAAGACGCACATACATGCCCGATGAATAAAACTTTACAGGCGTATCTAAAAACTTTTCTACCTCTGAAAATGCAACGATCTCATCAAACTTGGACTGAATTTCCTTGCGCGACATCCCTAAAATCGCACCATTAAAATAAACATTCTCACGGCCAGTCAGCTCGGGGTGAAAGCCAGTACCAACTTCAAGCAAACTTGCCACTCGTCCTCGCATAATGACTTCACCTTTCGTTGGCTCGACTATGCGTGAAAGCACTTTTAGAAGCGTCGATTTACCTGACCCATTGCGACCAATTATGCCTACGACATCGCCTTGCTCTATCTCAAGATTCACATCCTTAAGCGCCCAAAACTTTTCTTTCTTCAGCTGATGTCCGGTGATGAGCTCCAATGGTTTTTTCAGCGTATTCGTGAGAGAGTCACGAAAGGTCATAGTTCCGGCCATCGCTTCTTGCTCATGGCCAATCATGTACGCCTTCGAAAGGCCTTTTATCTCTACTGCTGGCTTAGACTTGCTCATATGATATCCGCAAATTCTTTCTCGCGGCCCTTGAAGTAATATAAGCCGCCGATAAACATAATGATTGCCATCGCCACTGAGAGCATGGTAAGCGGCCAGTCAATTGTGCCAGCTCCGAGAAAACTAGCGCGCACTGCATTTATAACTCCCGTCATAGGGTTTAAGTACAACATCCACTGAAAGCGCTGTGGAATGGCTGTAACCGGGTATATGACTGGAGTGAGAAAGAGCCCGGTCTGAATAAGGAATGGTAACGCCTGCTTTACATCGCGATATTTTACATTTACGGCAGCCAAAAATAACCCTGGTCCAGTAGCTGTTATAAATGTGACTATAATCGCTGGAATAAGTATTAGCATACCCTGCAGAGTTGGTGGAAACTTGAAATATATCATTAGCCCAACAAAGATAATCGAAGCAAATCCAAAATCAATAAGCGATACGATCGTAGAGGATATAGGTGGAATTACACGTGGGAAATATACTTTCGTAACTACTGACTGATTATCTACCAAGCTATTAGCAGAGCGCTGTAAGGCTTGCGAAAAATAGTTCCAGAAAAGTAAACCAGTATAAGAGAAGATTGCGTATGGGACATTTGCGGTGCCAGTCTGCACACCAACAGCCTTATTAAAGAATAGCGTGAATACCACCATCTGAATAAACGGCTGCAAGACCGCCCAAAGAATACCGATAGCTGTCTGCTTATAGCGAACTTTTACGTCACGCCATGCGAAGTAGAAGAAGAGCTCGCGGTACTCCTTGAGCTCTTTCCAATCAATCGTAAGTCGCTTCTTCGGGCGAATGACAACTACATGTTCCATCAGTAGATAATTATACTACAGGTGGGAACGGTTTTCTCGATACCAAGTAATGGTTTTTTGCAGTCCTTCTTGTATCTCGATTTTATGATGCCACCCAAGGCTATGCACCTTACTGACATCCATATAACGTCTGAATGTGCCATCAGGCTTAGATGTGTCGAACTCAATCTTCACATCTGTACCGACGATTTCTTTAATCATCTCTACAAGTTCGCGGATTGTGATGTCTTTACCGGTACCTAAATTTATATGGGTATTGCGTACTTCTTCCATGCCGTGGCTGAGATCTGCAAAATCTACGTTGTTCATTACATACACGCATGCTTCAGCCATGTCGTCTGAATGCATAAATTCGCGATATGGCTTACCACTTCCCCACACTTTAAGAACAAATTTATCGCCACTTTTCTCAATTCCATGTTTTTTCAGTTCGCTTAACACTGACTCCTCGGTGGCAGTTTGGAGCTTGAGATCACGAGCAGCCTCGTCAATATCACCATCTTCCAAATATTTACAGAGTATTAATTTGCGAATGAGTGCTGGAATAACGTGCGACTTCTCAAGATCGAAGTTATCATTTTCCCCGTATAGATTTGCTGGCATTACGGACACATAATTCGTACCATATTGGAGATTGTAACTCTCAGAGAGTTTAATACCAGCGATTTTCGCAAGCGCATATGGCTCATTTGTATACTCCAGCTCACCAGTCAATAGACTGTCTTCACGAACTGGTAGAGCTGCGTGCTTAGGATAAATACACACGCTACCCAAAAACAAAAGCTTCTTCACATTATTTTTATAACTCGCACTGATAATGCTGTCCTGTATGGCCAGATTGCTATAAATAAAATCGGCGCGATAGGTATTATTAGCATTAATCCCACCGACCTTGGCGGCTGCCAAGAACACATACTCAGGCTTTTCTTTTTCAAAAAAACTGTCAACTGCACCCTGATCAATAAGGTCAAGATCTGCGTGAGTTTTTCCGATTAGGTTTGAATAGCCTTCTTTTTCTAAGTAGCGCCAGATGGCACTTCCCACGAGTCCACGATGACCAGCGATGTATATCTTACTATCTTTCTGCATTCCAGGATTATATCAAATACTCTTTGTACTTCCTAAAGTAAGCTCTAATAGAAGTAAAAACTAATTAGCGTAGAAGCCTATCCCCTCATAGTTAAAGCCGTTTCTGCGAGCTGCTTCACGCTCATCGATACTTACAGTGTAGAAATGAGTACGGCCATAGGGGTTGTAAAGTCTAAAGACTGGAGTACCAGAAGCAGAAGGATTAGAATAATATGCTATGCCTTCGTAGTTATAGCCACTTCTTGCAGCACTATCCCTTTCGTCAGGCCATACCGTGAAGAAGTGGCGATTAAGGACAGGATTATACAGTCGATAGACTGGCGTAGAAGTGGCTGCAGTTGGCACCGAGTATGCTATGCCCTCATAAGTGTATCCAGCAGCTGCGGCCGTAGTATCTCGTTCTTGCTTGCTGATGGTGTAGAAGTGGCGATTGAGGACTGGGTTGTAGGAACGATAAACTGGCCGAGTAACTCCGAGTGGAGGATCGGTGACTGTAACATCAAGATATATACCGGGATCATTCAGTACTCCACCGCCTGAACCTTCTCGTACGAGCATAAACCACTCCCTGTAAACGCCTGCAGCCAAATCGGCAGGAGCCACGAAGTTAAAGTTGAATCGAGCAATTTGACCATACTGCGCTCGATGCTGATCGGCTGCCAAGGTCACACCGTCTGCTTCATAGACGGCTGCAAATGTCAGTGCGGGCCTATTCTGAGAACCACCCCATTGCGCGCCGAGCTGGCTTAAGCGATTGACAGGTCTTGCTGTGGCTAAATGGATAGGGTTGGTGCCAGCTGGGGCACTTGCTAGACTAACATCGTCATACCATACCTGGTTACCTGTATTTTTTAGGCTTACGTATGCGGCGGCAGACTGACCGGCTTGAATAGTAGGATAGGCAGACTGGCCAGCATACACAGAGCTCCAACTCGGCGTGCTTGTACTTCCAGCGCCCCACCAACCTTCCCAGATCGAGCCAAAAGCCTGACCGAGATATGGCGTGTAGTTATAGAGCGAAGCGGTCGCACCAGTCTCGAGATACACACCCTTCCAGTAGCCATCATAATATACCGCCGCACAGCTTCCACAGCGCTTACGCGTCCCCTGGGTCATTGGCCCATAATACGTGATGCTCGCATCGTCCGGCACCATCCAGGCCAAGTTGCCATTGGCCCGCTCCTTACCCCACTTCAATGTCCACATACCCTTCGTGAGTTGGCGCGCCACACCCATATTTTCATCACGATCGACACATGTCTGAATGGTTGTACCGTTAAAGACTGTTGTGCGTGGGTTCGCTCCGTCAAAACAGTGGAAGCCTACCGCGCTAGCATATCGCCATTGCGCACAGCCAGCATTGCCGGTCACGAGATTCTCTTCTTGCTCAAGTTTCGTCAACATAACCCGTGGATTGACCCCATAGACGTCAGCTACCCGACGAATGATCTGCGCCACACTCCCTGTGCCTGAGTAATTAAAGTAGGCCTGGGTCGGATCAGAGCTCGGCATGGAATCGGTGTAGTTTTTCAGACAGCTGTTCGGGAACTGATTCAAGAAAGCTTGGATATCGTTCGCGCTCATACTGGCCGAAGCGTCAAACACCGCATCGTCAATGATGCGGCCGTTGGTAGTGGCAGCCTGCGCCGTACCGCTAGCCATAAGTGTAACCGCAAACAACCCGACCACCATAACGCTCATCTTTTTTAGCAAACTTATCATCTCACCTCCAATGTCTGGGTTGCGCTACTTTTCTGCGCCCCCTGTGCATCACTTATAATCGCGGCCACGGTCCAGCTACCTTTTTCGGCCGCCCAGATCCAGCTGGCGCCAAATTCTCCACGACCGTTATCTGTTAATGTCTTCTTATCAAGATTAATAGTTTTCGGCCCAGTCAGTCTGATAGTGCAGCTATAACTTGCCGTTGTTGTGCAGAGAAACTCAATATTTGCACCAGCTGGCACAGAGCCGTTATTACCACTTGATTTCGCCAACAATGGTGTCGGTAAAGCATTACTTGTGTTGCCACTCGGACTAGTCGATGTCTGCGAGCCTGACAATTTCTGATTTTGCTCACTCGTATTGGTCGAAGATTCGTCCGTCGTAGTGTCGTTTCCAAGCTCGGTCTGAGGATTTGGCGACTGCTGTTGAGCTTGAATCAGCTTGCGTTGCTGCCACCAGCGATAACCAAAAAAACCAACCAAAGCCACCGATACGATGACGATGATGGTAATATAAATCGGTTTTCGCGATTTGGTATTCTTTTTTAGGTTTGGGCCGTAAACCATAACCCCCCGAATTTACCCTGTCATTATAGCATAAGCACTCGAGGAGCCAGTGAAATATTTCACACCCTCACTGCGAAATTATTACCTAGCGACCCTGACGATAAGAAAATCACTATCCCGATACACAGATTCCATCCCGGCTGAAGCATATGATTGCTCGGCAGCGTCGGTTGCCACCTGATCGCCACGGGTATCAATCACGGCATATTTGAGACCTAAGGGCTGAAGAGAGCGCAGCGCTGTTGGCGACAAATCAGCCAGCGACCAGCCCTTACGATGCGCGAAGTACAGGAGCTGTGGATTACCACTCCAATTCACCGCAACCAGATCTCTCCTCTCAGAAAGGCGGTCCATTATCTGCTCAAGCCGCAGCGCTGACGTTGAACCAAGCGCATACCAAGGCTTGATAGTTTGATACGTGTGTTTGGCTGCGGCCGCTACAACCACTATTGATAAAACTACGGCGACCCATCGACTCTCCTTAGCTATAACCTGATAGAGCCAAACCGCACCAATTGCCATCACCAAGGCCAATACAGGTGTCAGCGGCAGACTGTAGTAGTTATGATAGAAGCTTTTATTGCCAAAGATAAGTAAAAAGGCACCTATCGATCCAGCCCAAATCAGCGGCACCCAATCACGTCGCGCCACCAGCCGAATTAGCCCGAACAACGCAAACACATAGTAGAAGAACGTGCCCTTAGCAAACGGCAAGCTGTAAAATTGGAGCACCCCAATCAGCCCACCTTGCCTGAGTAGCTCGTAAGACAGTTTGAGACTCAGATCACCGTAGTAATATTGTCCGAGTCCATAATTCGCGCTCAAATAGGCTGATTGTCGATACCACAAAAGACTTGGTAAAACTACCAGAAGTATCACCCAGCCAACATTTTGCCAGCTCATAGCCTTTCGAATGCGTCGCCAGCCTATGATCGCCAAAATCACTGGGGCGATAAATACGGCGGGTAACTTCACAAGGCACGCCAGGCTTAAGAAAATGAGCAACAGAATCAACTGCCGACGCTTCCCGGTTTCACTGAAGCGCTGAGCATAATATATCGCGCCAAGCGACAAGGAGACCATCAGAACATCTGGCTGAATGTTGCGTGAAAAATAAAACCACAGTGGTAAAAGCGCCAACCCGCCAGCCGCCACAATCGCCGTCTGTTGATCATAGCGCCGCTTCACAAAAGCGTAGAAGAAACCCATCCCCATACAGCTGGCTAGTAAAGAAATTGGTCGACCATGCCAATGAGTAAACCCAAATACAGTATTCGTCAGATAAAGAAGACCATTGTAGAGCGGGAATTCCATCCCGGTCACGCCACTATACTGGGCTCGCATATCAATTCGCGGCATAAAGATGTTGACCGACTCTTCGCGCAAGTTTCTCGCCACCGCAGCCGTGTCGGTTTGACGCCATGAATGCAGGTCGAGAGGCGGATTGGTGAGGCCTGGCAGATGGGCTATAATAAATACCGCTAGCAACACGCAAAAGGCGATATTATTCTGAATAAAACTACCTACCCTCTGCCAGATCCGTGTCGCAACTTTTTGAAATCGACCCATAGTAAAATTAGTATACAGTCAGCATCGCTATCGCCGAAAGCCTAAAACTTGCTGCAGCAAATAGTCACCATAGCCACTCTTTGCCAGCGGCTGAGCTAGTCGCTCGAGCTGGTCGGCCGTGATATAGCCTTCGCGATACGCCACCTCTTCGATACAGCCAATCTTGAGGCCGGTCCGTTTTTCGATCACCTCAACAAATTGCGCGGCATCACTCATAGATGCAAAAGTACCGGTGTCAAGCCAGGCCGAACCTTGATCCATATTTTGCACCGCAAGCTTATTTTGCCGCAGGTAGGCTTCATTCACGGCCGTGATCTCAAGTTCGCCCCGCGCGCTAGGCTGGATATTGTGGGCTATTTCGACCACAGAGTTGTCGTAAAAATACAGACCAACCACTGCGTAGTTCGACTTCGGCTGAGTCGGCTTTTCCTCGATGGATATTGCTTTACCTTCAGCATCAAACTCGACGACTCCGTATCTCTCTGGATCCGATACTTGATAAGCAAATATCACCCCACCGTCAGGATCGGCGCTGGCCTTCAAGCTTTCGCCAAAAACCTGCCCGTAGAAAATATTATCGCCAAGGATCAGCGCCACCTTCTCGCTGCCAATAAACTGCTCCCCGATGATAAACGCCTGCGCTAACCCACCAGGCTCAGGCTGCACTGCATAATCGAGCCGAATGCCAAGGTCGGAGCCGTCGCCGAGCAATCTCATAAACTGCTCCCGATCGTGCGGGGTGGTAATAATCAGTACCTCCCGAATCCCAGCCATCATCAGAGTCGACAAGGGATAATAGATCATGGGCTTGTCATAAATCGGCATCAACTGCTTCGAGATCCCTTTGGTAATCGGGTAGAGGCGCGTCCCCGAACCACCGGCTAGGATTATCCCCTTCATAGTATTGAGAAGCGCTTATCGACCCGCTGAAGATTTTGTAATTTTTGCATTCAAAACCAACCACAGACCAACAAGCACCAGGATTCCGAACCAAATCAAATCAAAGCTTTCAGCCGAAACGATGCCTAAATTGCGCAAAATAAATATCAGGCCAAGTACCATCAAAACTAAGCCTTCGGCAGCTTTGCCACAGCCAGTCATCAGTACACCGCCCAAAAATGCCAGAATTGGAATCACCTGCCGAGGAATCAAATCAGCGCCAGCTGACTTCGTCATAATCATCGACAAAAAGGCCAATCCGACAATAATAACTACCACTCCAATGAGTACAGTTCCTGAGCTACCAGTAGTCTCATGGCGTACCGTCATCTCACGATTCGCTTCCTGTAGTTTTCTGACTTCATCTTCGCGTGACATTATGCTTCCTCCGCTATTAAAGCTAAGTTCTTGAGATAAACCGCTAACCATACAAAACTCAGACCAAAAGCTGAGAGTTCAAAAGCTGTTAGATTCAGATACTCAAAATAGATAAATCCGACATAACAGCCAACCAAAGCGGCGGCAATACTATACGAGAAGATCATGAATTCACGCGATAACTTCGGCGACGTCCAGCGCAAAGCTGCGATCAAGAATAGAAAGCCAAGCACAAGCGAACTGGCAGTGAGGTTATGCATCGTCGCCTTATAGGTTCCCTCGACGTAAGGAAACAGTCCGACTCCTGCCAGAGCGAGGGCGATGAGCACAAACACTGACTTAATGACGTTCAGCTTGAGATCCGTCTGGTGCTTATCAATCGCCGGCGCGAGCGAATTAAACAAATTCTCGGTCAGTGCCAGCATAACCAGGCCTGAGAAAATCAGCGTAAAGTTAAAGACCTTAGCAGTGTTCGATTCGGGCATACCTAGATAGCTAAAGTGTACCTGCCACCAGTCAGCCTGATTATTTGTCACCATCGCGAGCAAGACGCCGCCGACCAAGATAATGCCCAAAACCGCTACGATCTGATTGATTGTCACACGGTACGCCTGATTAATGATGATATAGGTGCTCACACCAACAGCTGCACCGACAAAAACACTCGAAATATATGGATCAAGAGCCAGCTCTTTAAAGGCGTTTGAGAGCACATAAGCTGTCAGTGCTGCAGCTGCACTGGCTAGCACCGTATAGGCAAAGGCCAGCGTCAGCGTATCGCGCCAAAACACCCAGCGCTTTGGCAGAGTCTGCTTGGTCTTGTCATGCAACCAAACGCGACCTCTTCGATAGAAATAACTAAAGCAAACTAGGGTTGTCAGCGCAATCAGCAGGAGCGCAACCCGCGCCATCGAGGTACTCCCAGTGATCGGTACCGTACTGACGCCGACACCTAAAAACCAAGCTAGCGCGATAAAGGCCGATACCAGGCCAATTGGCATCGCCCAGCGCAGTGCAATATGCTCGGCTATCTTGGCTTGTTGAGTGCGTATATCAACTGCTTTTACCATATCTGCATAGTACACCCAGATGAAAAAAAGGTCTATCTGTTGGTACCTGATCCTAGTTATGCTCGTCTTTTTGGCAGCTGGGGGTATAATGATGGGCAAATCCTATGGCTACTCATAAAACCCCTGAACTCGCTGGCCTAACGCCAGAACTTGCCCTGATTCGCAATGAACGTCGGTCGCTGCTAATCTTTGGTTGCGCCTTCATACTGCTCGGCATTGCCATCGCCCAATCTCCGGAGATCTTCTTTGCTCCGGCCGCTTTCCTCATGAGCCTAGGCTTAATCGCCAGTGGTTTACTCAAGGCGTTTCAATTTTTCCTCGGCAAGAATAAGCGCGGTTACAGCTTCAAAAGCGCGGCGCTCATCCTCGGCCAGGTCTTGATCGACATTGGTGTTGGTGTGATTTTCCTCATCAACCAATCAATTTCGTTCAAGGTCGTCGCCTTCTTCTTAGGCCTCCTTTTTATGACTGACGGCGCCATTCAGCTAGTGGTTGCTTGGCGATCCCGTGGAGTAAAGGCTCGATTGATATTCTTTATCAACGCTATTTTTACGTTTTCACTCGGAGCGCTGACGATCCTCCTGATTCCCCAACTGAAAATCGGTGGCGTTGCCCTCTTGGTAGCCATCCGCCTAATCTCCTTCGGCGCCGTTCTTATCAGTATGTCGATCCGGAGCCGCAATAATGCCCTGCCAGTGATCTACCGAGAAGTTGAGCCGGACGTCCTACACCGCGAAATCGGCGAGCTCTATGCCTGCTACTTCGGCTCCGGCTTTCACTTAGGCGTCTACATCGGCAATAACGAAGTTGTCCATTATCGCGACGACAGCATCGTCCACCGCACTAGTTGGGAAGAATTCCTGCGCGGTCGCGAGCCACAACACTGGCGCTATCCCGACATCAAGGTGGCTCCGGTCGATGTCGTGGTGAAGACCGCAAAGGCGCAGGCTGGGAAGAAGATGAAGTACAACTTAATCACCAACAACTGCGAACACTTCGCAATTTATTGTAAGACCGGTGGCGCACAACGCGACTCGCGTTACGCTCAAACAAGCTCAGCCATCACCAACCTCAAACAGCGCCCATTTATTGCCGTCTTTGTCGAAGCTTATACTCGTGCCGGGGAATGGCTGGCCTTCCACTTCGGAGGCACATTTGGCCATAAGGTTTCTTACCGCATTCGTCGTTTCAACTCAATGGTAACTGCCTGGATGCTATCAACCAAGCAGCCTAAGCCAGCGAAAGTCAAAAGCTAAACTGAGATATCGCGCCGATTCCACCACCAGGCGCCGAGCAATGCGCTGATCACAATCACCGCTACAAACAAGCCAATGCCATTACTCATCACGTTGCCTTTGGCTAATATTCCCGGACCATCATAGTAATAGAAGAATGATGTCAGCCGCAGCCAATCTAGCTTCTCTTGCAGACCGGCAATCACGCGCACAACATACATCAAGAGCATCAGACCGGCGATCAGGCCGTAGACTTTTGCTCGGTCAGAAAACATCGCCGAGACAGCGTACGCCACACTATATATCGCTATCACAAACAGCCAAGACATGGCGCACAACATTAGCCAATGACTTACCACAACATCGGCATTAAAGATCGCCGCGATCGGAATCACGCCCAAAATAGTCACCACAGTAAATATCGTCAAGCTAATTACCCCGCCGAGATATTTTGAAACATAGGCTTGGGTGCGAGATACCGGCTGTGTCAATTCGAGGCCGATTGAGCCACTCTCAACCCCGCCCGCCAATGAACGTCCCGCCTGTGAGATCGCGAAGATAATCGCCAAAATCGGCCAGATCAGCGACAAGTATTCGGCGCTAAAATAGCTCTCAAAGTTATGCATATTGAGCTGCTGAATCCCCATCGCCTCCAACATTCCTTTGGGAAACGACTTGAGTATTTCGTCATAGGAAACCATTTGCGATTTAAGCGACGGAAACAGCGATGCATACATCAGCGCAAAAGCTAGCGCCGCAATACAGTAGACCACCAGCGTCACTCGCCGGTCGCGTAGGTAGCGACGGATAACCACGAGATTCATTGATAGAGCTCCAAAAATATTTCCTCAAGACTGGCATGAGTTACCTCTAGATCAAGCACCGGATGCTTGGCTAAGATCTTCAATGCTGGATCGAGTCCACCCTGCACGGTTAACTCAATCGAGTGCTTATCATGCTGTTGGATGGTGAAATTTTTATTCGCAAAGACCGAGCGCGCCACCGGCCGAGCAAACCGAGCTCGAATAATGTGACGCGACTTCTCACGTAACGAATCAAGGCTCTCTTCGGCGATGAGCTTGCCTTGGCGGATAATGCCTACTCGATCACAGATGCGTTGGACTTCGGGTAGATTATGCGATGAGACAAACACCGTACCGCCTTGATTACGAAATTCGCGAAGCAATTGATAAACAGTGTTCTGAAACAGCGGATCAAGACCTTGCGTCGGTTCGTCCATGACAATCAACTTGGGCTGGCCAATTAGGCCGAGTATAATATTGAGCTTCTGCCGATTGCCGGTTGATAAGGCTTTAACTTTCTTATCAAGATCAAGCGAAAACTGCTCGATTAAATCATCCGGCAAACTATCGATGCGCCTGAGCTTCGAGACATACACAATGTGCTCACGACCCGTCCAATGATCAACCAAGTGATGATCGCTCGGAATGTAGCCAACTAGCTGCTTGACTGCGTCACTTTCAGTTTGCGCATCCTTGCCAAGGACACGAATCGTACCAGCATCGACTTTCAAAAAATTCATCAAACAGCGCAGCGTCGTTGTCTTACCGGCGCCGTTCGGTCCAAGAAACCCAAATATCTCACCTTGCTGCACAGTAAGGCTGACGTCCTCGACTGCCACATGGGAGCCAAACGTCTTCTTGAGACCCTTAATTGCCAGCGCCGTAGTCATTGGCTAAGTCTCTCGTTCAACCGCGATAACACAATCGCTTGCCAGTGCCACAATCGTACCAATAGCGGCCAATACCGGGGCTAGCAGGGCGCCGACCACGCCTACCGTCAATGGAAACTCGGCAATTACCTTGCCTGACTTTTCCTTCACGGTAATCTTGCGGACATTCCCAGCCCGCACCACTTCCTTCAGTTTCGACATAATGTCATCGCCAGAGATTTTGAACTCTTCTGTACGCTTTGCCATAATCGATTCCTTTCACTACTATTATATACCCTCAGTCCAGGTGTCACATGCTACAATATGCACTATGGCGAGCATAAGAGTGATAAAAAATTATCGCAAGTTAGCGACAACAGATTTGCGGCGTGACGCGCTCAATATTGTCGAAGCCGGCTACGAAACCATCGACCTCAAGCGTATCTTCGGTCGAGTTCTGCACTTGCGGGATGGAAAATTGACGATTCAGGGCAAAACCTACCACCTCCCCGACTATGACAAGATCTATGTCGTTGGTATCGGGAAAGGCAGTGCGCTAGCCGTCGAGGGCTTGCAGAAAGTATTAAAGAATCGCATTGCCCACGGTTTCGCCATCGATATCCGACGGCGCCTCATCCCGCGCATTAAAGTTTTTACTGGCACACATCCTTTACCCAGTGATAAGAATATCGAAGCGACGAATAAGATCATTGAACTGCTCAAAAACGCCACCGAACGCGATCTCGTTTTGACTGTCATCTGCGGCGGCGGTAGTTCGCTCTTCTGTCAGCCGGCCGGACTTACCTGCATTCAGCTACAGCAAGTGACTGATTACCTGCTCAAGGGCGGCGCGAAAATCCAAGAAATCAACACTGTCCGTAAGCATCTGTCCCTCATACATGGTGGCTTTTTCGCGCAATATGCTTACCCGGCAACCGTTGCCGCCATGATTATTTCTGATGTACCGGGTGATGATTTGAACTTTGTAGCCTCCGGTCCAACCGTCCTCGACAAGACCACCAAAGCAGACGCCGAAAGGATCGCCCGCAAATATAAGCTCGCCGGCCTTTCGTTCACCGAAACCCCAAAGGACCCCAAGCTCTTCAAGAAAATCACCAACATCATGATTGCTAACGGCTCTTCGGTCGTCGACGCTATGGCCGAAAAAGCCCAAGCCCTCGGTTACAAGCCGCGCATATACAGTCGCAATCTATCAGGGCTCGCCAAAGAAGTTGGTATCAGCATGGCGGCAGCCGTAAAGCCGGGTGAGGCTTTGCTAGCCTGTGGCGAAACCCAAGTTGTCGTTACCCACCCCGGTAAAGGCGGGCGCAATCAAGACGTAGTGCTCTCGGCAGCTTCATCATTGCCAAATAACGCAGCGATTATCTCCGCCGCCAGCGATGGCAAGGATAATCTGCCAGTCGCCGGCGCCATCATCGATAACCCTAGTGGTGTACATGCTCTCATGAAAAAACACATCAATTCGCTTGATGCAGTCGACAAAAATGCCGGCTATGCTGCTCTCCACAAAATCAATGCTCACCTCCACATCCGTAAAACTACTGCCAATATCTCCGATTTTATCTGCGTTATCAGGAGATCGTCATGAAAATCGCCAAAGTCCGATCCCTACAAATCCTTGATTCACGCGGTACGCCTACAATTGACGTTCAGCTCACGAGTAGTAGCGGCAAGACCGCCAGCTTTAGCGTACCGGCTGGAGCTAGTAAGGGAGAAAATGAAGCTATTGAGCTGCGTGATGGCACGACTTTCTATAAAGGACAAGGTGTTACAAAAGCCATCCAGCTCATCGACAACGAGCTCGCTCCACTACTCACCAAATCAGACATTTCCGATCAGCTGAGTTTCGATGCCATCCTTCATAACTTTGATAGCTCAACCAATAAAGCAAAGATTGGCGGCAACACCGCCCTAGCTCTGAGTGCCGCCTTTCTCAAGCTCTCAGCCGCTGAAGCTGGTTTTCCTATCTGGCAGTTTGTGCGCGATACGCTCGGCACCCATGAAGGTTTTCCGCGTATCTTTGCCAACCTAGTAAATGGTGGCAAGCATGCTCCCGGACTCGATATCCAAGAATTTATGGTTGTCCCGACAGAGACTGCGCCAGCTAGTGCGATAGCCCAGATATATGATTTTCACGCCGGGCTCCAATCCATGCTCGAAAAGAAGTATGGCCCAACCGTTAAGCTCACCGGCGACGAAGGTGGTATGGCTCCACCTGGAGCTAAGAGCGAGGAGATTTTACAAGCTATGAGCGCACTGCGCCATGATTTCCGCGCGCCGGTCGATATCGCACTTGATGTCGCCGCCAGCAGCTTTTGCAGCAACGACACCTACCACTACGAGGGTCAATCTCTCTCTACCGCAGCGTGGCTAGAGACATTAAATAAGCTAGCCGACAGCTATGAGATATTTTCGATCGAAGACCCGGCCGCCGAGACCGACCGAACAGGTTTTACCGCAGCCATGAATGCCCGAACTCACTATAAAGTCATCGGTGACGATATCAGTGTCACGAGCCAAGCCCGCATCAAGGAGCTGGCCGACGCCAAGCTGATCTCCGGCGTCATTATCAAACCCAACCAAATCGGTACGATCTCAGAAACCTTTGGAGCTATCACAACTGCCAGAGAAGCTGGTCTCTTCACTATCATTTCCCACCGCAGCGGTGAGACGAACGACAGCTTGATCGTCGACATTGCGTACGGAGTTGGCGCCCAGGGCTTGAAGATCGGCGCGCCTCGACGTGGCGAACGGGTTGCCAAGTACAATCGTTTGCTCGAGATCGAACAAGGAGTTAATTTGTAGTTATGAAAGTCGCCTTTTTTGACGTCGCACCAACCGAATCAGCCCTGATTCGTAAACATTTTCCGCAGGCTACCATCATCGAGGAGCCACTAACTGAAGCCACCGCTCACTCAGCCAAAGAGGCTGAGGTTGTATCGATCTTCGTAAGCTCATCGGCTTCGGCCGCCGTCATCAAGCAGCTTCCGCAGCTCCAACACCTAGCCCTACGCTCAACCGGCTATAATCACGTTGACCTAGCCGCCTGTCGTGAGCGGCACATCAGTATTAGTACTGTACCAACCTATGGCGAAAATACCGTTGCTGAGTATGCCTTCACCCTCATGCTTGCACTCATCCGCAAACTCCCAGCCACTCTCGAACAAGTCCGAAATGGCGAAATTGACCACACCACTACCATGGGCTTTGATCTGATGGGCAAAACACTTGGCGTTGTCGGCACCGGACGCATCGGTGGACACGCCGTTTCGATCGGTCGAGGTTTTGGCATGAAGGTTATTGGCTTCGACCCCTTTCCGCGCATGGAGCTTGAGGGGCAGCTTGGCTTTACCTACGTTGACTTCAATGAACTCCTGAAGACTGCCGATATCATCACTATTCACGCCCCCCTCACGAGTGGCACTAAACACCTTTTTGATGCTGCCGCCTTACGCAAGCTCAAGTCTAGCGCCATACTGATCAATACGTCACGAGGTGAGATCATCGACACCACTGCCCTACTCACGGCTCTCGAAAAACATCAGCTCGCCGGCGTTGGCCTCGACGTGATTGAGGGCGAAGCGATGCTCGAGGTGAGTGAGGAGCTCCACCTCATTGGCCGACACCCCGGTAAGCGCAACCTCGAGTTGGCCGCCGACATCTCAGCCCTCGAAAAACTACCCAATGCCATCATCACGCCCCACAACGCCTTCAACACCGCTGAAGCAGTGCAGCGCATCTGGGACACAACCTACAATAATATTGATGGCTACCTCAGCGGCAAGCCACTCAATCTGCTGACTGCTCGCTAATCGTTGGTCGGTTTAAGCGGAGCCTTAGGTAATTGGGCAGTTGCCATCAAGCCGAAAGCGCCAAGAATCGCAATCACGATAAACGAGTAGCTTAGAGCTTTATTTCGCGCGGTAGCATTAATCTCCACTATCTGCTGAGCAGCAGCTGGCGGAGCATCAGCCAAAGCTGCCTCGAGCTGCTGATCGCTGACGATGGCTGCCTTTTGATTAACCGCAGTAGTAACTTGCTGTTTTTGGCTGTCTGTTAGGACGGTGTTTTCTTGAATTAATTGCGTGCTCGAACCAATCAGAATTGCAGTCAACGCTACACCAGCGATGGCAGTACCCAGCGACATGCCGAGATTCTGAAAAGTCGACATCAGACCCGAAGTTTCACTCGACTGTTCTTTTGTCACCGATGACTGCACAAGATTCTGTAACTGCGAGCTCACCAGGCCGATGCCGGTACCAGTAATTGCCAGTGAGACTAAAAAGGTCGGATCACTAGCACTGTCTAGCGACCGGAAAGCAATTATTAATACACCTACGAGAATTAACAGATAGCCCATCCGAATAATCCCCCGTGGCGAAAACCGCGGCACGAGCCTTGCTCCCTGCGATGCTGCAACTAGTAGCATCAGCGACAGCGGCAAGAGCACTACGCCGGTTTGAAAGGCTGATTTTCCGAGCTCAATCTGCAAATACAGCGCCATGACGTACATCATGCCACCGAGTACAAACTGCTGCGACAAGATCGTCAATGTACCGCCACCAACAGCTGGGCGCTGGAAAAGCTTCAGATTTACTAACATGTCCTTACCCTGACGCGATCGATTACCTTCCCAGGCTGCGAACCCAAGCAGGAGAGCGATGCCAAGCCCAATAAACACAATCGATGGCGATATTTGTCCGGCATTGAGGGTTAAGATACCACCAATTGAGGTGTAGGACTGACGGGCCACCAGCAGTCCATAAGTACTAGCCAACAATATCCCCTGCACCATTGTGCCTAGTCCAGCAACCGACAGGATCACTCCACCGACATCTAGCTTGGCGGTAGGGCCTTCTAACTTCACATCCTTAATGAGACCGCGTCGGAGCAGAATCCAAATCACTATCACAACCTCGGCCGCAAAAGCATAGCGCCAAGATGCATAGCTCGTCAAAAATCCGCCGATAATCGGCCCAAGTCCGGCCGCTACACCCGCCATCGCGGCGACAGTACCATAGGCCTTGATCCGATCTTTCGGCACGGTGTAATTACCGGCGATCAACGATAGCATCGCCGGGATTGCCAGGGCTGCCCCAAGCCCTTCAAGAAGAGACCAACCGAACTTTAAGACCTGAACATTTGGCGCAATTGAAGTAATAAAACTGCCGATGCCGTAAATAATCATGCCGATGATAAAGGCTTTCTTGCGGCCAATGATGTCGCCAATCTTCGCACCGGCCACCATGAAGGCTGCCATGACGAGTGAGTAAAAGGCGATGGCGGACTGAATCTGAGTTACGGTGGTGTTGAGATCTTTCACAAGCGTCGAAATAGACACGTTCATAACTGTCGAATCGAGCGTAAAGATAAACTGAGCGGCTGCCAGAATAATGAGGAGTTGTTTGGCTTTCTTACTCATCGTTAGCGGCTATTATTAATTACTGCTAGCAAGCGCAGGATTGATATATATAGCCAGACTAAGGTCACCATGAGGCCAAAAGCCCCATACCACTCAAAGTCTTCCGGCAGCTCGGCGGCCACTGCCTTATCGATAAAATCCAGATCCAGTACGAGATTGAGCGCCGCCACCACGACAATGATTCCAGCAATACCGATCGCCCACGGGCCAGCGATAGTAATAGCCGGTAGCACGATGCCAAACAGGCTCAACACCAGAATCACCAGATAAAAGAGGGCGATACCAATCGTCGCGCCAATTACCCCAGCCCGAAACCTGGCCGTCGGCTTTATTAAGCCTGAAGAATAGGCCCCAAACATGGCTAGTGAAATTGTAAATGTCAGCAAGACAGCGCGTACCACAATGCCGCTGTAAACCTCTCCGAGAAAATAAGAAATCCCACCGAGCATCAACCCCTCACATATGGCGTAGAGGATGATCAGCATCGGATTCGGGCGGCGAGCTAAGATAATGGCAAAGGACAAGATAAGCGCAGTGATACTTCCGCCCCACATGAGAGTAATGGCAAAAGGGTTACTGGCGGCCGCGAGCTGCCAATTGGCGAAGGCCGCGCCTACTACAAACAAGAGGAGAAGGAGCGTTTTTCCCATGGTTCCCGGCTTAGTCATGGCGCGCTTGGAGGTCAGCTCAGTCATACGCTCAACCGCTTTTTTACTAAAGGCCGGGTTCGAAGTTTCCACTATCTCTTACTCCATTTCTTGATTATGAGTATACAGCAATCGCCACCACACCAACAAAAACCTCATGCTTGTATTGACTTTTTATACTTTTAGTAGTATAACAAACCTAATACAAGGAGTCACATTATGGCAGCAAAAACACCGGCCCACAAAGCCACCCCGCAACACGTAGAGAATTCTAAATGGCGAACCTTCGTCGTCAGCTTTTTGATCGCCCTCGGCACAATCGCACTCTTAAACTGGTTAATTGTACGCTGGACCGAGAAATACCTCCTGACCACTGACAATTTCGTTGCCACTGTCGCCCCTCTATCGCGGAATGAGACGGTCGCGAGCGCTGTCAGCAACTACGCTGTCGGTAAGCTTTACGAGGATATCAATCTCGAAGCCAAAGTACGTGAAGCTCTGCCAGAAAGGGCGACTTTCTTAGCTGCACCTCTCTCATCGCAGATCACCACCACTTCTCAGAACGCCGGTACCAAAATCATCATGAGCGACCAATTCAGCGGCATCTGGGAAACTAGCTTGCGCACCGCGCATGCCAAATTACTAACTGAGCTCCGTAAGCCGGCTAATGCTGCTGAAACCGCCAGCCCACCACCGGAGCGGACTGTCTTTGGAGTGAATATCACACCACTCTTGCAGCAAATTCGTGAACGCGTCAGCGCTGCTGCCACGACCAATGTAGCTAGCGAGAACAAAGATAAAGCCACCGAAATCGCCATCTCTCTGAAGAACCAATTCAATCAGGCCCGTCTAGCGATTCGCTTGACCGATGCTCTCTACAGCATCCTGCTGGTCACTGTTATCGCCTGTTACCTGGGTGCTGTCGCCGTCGCCAATAGCCGATGGAAGACCACATTGGCAATCGGCCTGAGCGTCACGGTAGTTACCGCTCTCGAGCTCATCTTCCTCAAAGCCGCCCGGCCAGAAATTATCGGCCAAGTCGCCACCGCCAATCAAGCAGCAGCCGGCGTGATTTGGGATGCTTTAACGAAAGGCTTTGTTTCCGTCACAACCAATACTTTGATCCTAGGACTGATATTGACTGCAATCACGATTTTCGCCGGACCGTTTGCATGGGCACGGCGAGTTCGAGGCTGGATCGGCCTGGAAGCCCTCAGTAAAACTAAGTTCTTTGACTGGATTCGCAGCGGTCGCCGATGGCTCCGAAGCCACATTAGCTATGCTCGCATCGGCGGTGTGGTGGTGAGCTTCGTGTATCTCATCGCTTCATCAAACATTACCTGGCAGACTATCGTGCAGACTATCTTTGCCTACTTTATCTTTGTCTCTATCGTCGAACTATTAGCCATGCGATCGAAGGTTTCTCATGGCTAAGTCCGAAACCAAGGCTTGCACCCGGGGCCAAGCCTATGCTATTGCCGGCACGCTCATAGCGCTAGCAGCAGTCATTGGCGCTGGTCTCTATATCATCGGTCGATCAACACCAGAACCAACAGCTAAGCCAAAGGCAACCTCAAAAAGGTCAGCTAAGTAGTCGCAGCTGCGTAAACTTTCAAATAATCAGCCAGCATGACTGGGGTGATAAACTGCCTCTCAACGATCTCATGAGCAGCCCGTCCGAGACGATCACGGAGACCTGCGGTCTCGAGCGCTCGAGTTAAAATCTTAGCATCGGCTTCGTGGCTACCATTAAAATAGAGGCCGGTTCGACGGTTCTTAACCTGTAGAACGATTCCACCGACGGGCCGAGCACAGACCAGCGCCCGTTTCCACATCGCTTCGGTCACCGTTAGTCCAAAACCTTCGCGATTTGAGTTCTGTACGACGACGTCAGCTCGACTCTGCAAAGCATTTACGAGCTCGTCGTTGTCTTTGGCATTAACGATGAGAAATGTATTTGGTTTATCGCCGGCTGCCCGAACGACTTCTTCATACACTACCGAGCCTTCGGGGTCATCAGTCGCATAATTACCCAACAAAACACATTGCAGCTGAGGAATTTTCCGCCGCGCTAGCTCACATATCTCGAGCACCCCCAGCGGATCCTTAAAGCGATCATAGCGTGATATCTGAGTAACTATAGGCTGATCAGCCTTAATGCCATGCCGCTGTAAAACCTTTTCCGCTGCGACTCTGGCCATCGGCTGATTTTTTGGTGCAAGCGGATCGATCGAAGGATAAACGATTGCTGTCTGAGGCATCCCAGCAGTATAGCTTTGTAATGAAAATATCGAGGTTTGCACCGAGCGAAGGCGGCGGCGTACCCAAGCTAAAGTGCGTGGCTCAGCATTCGTCAGGTCAATATGACAGCGCCATATAACGGTCTTCCCCGCAAGAAAAGGAATAAAGCCGAGAGTCTGCGGATCATGCAAGATATATATATCGCCATCACGCGGTAGCGACTTAGCCGCTTGCTGGGTATATTCGTCATAGTATTCGATATCATCGGGTGGATCGTCTCTACCGCCCTGTAAAGCGTTATGAAACTGCTTAGTTATCGTAAAAAAGCGCTCGTCCGGCGGAAGTACCAGCCAATGGGCGTCCAGCCCCAAGCCCATCATGAGCGGCACCTGTGATTGCAGCAGCTCAACTACTCCACCACCAATGGCGGTAGCATTAATCTCGTAGATTTTTTTACCCTTGAGTTGGCCGGCTAACTTCTCTAGCTCAACTATTTTGCGCTGCGTAAGCCACTGACGATACTCTGCAATGCGGCGCGCGGTGAGTATCTGTTCTTGCATAAGCTTTATTGTAGCGGCTTTTTCACAAAGCGGCGATGGTCAACCGAGCAGCGGGGAGTAGCGAGGATATACTAAACGTCGATAACGTCGTTACTGGAGCTCTTGCCAGTAGAATACTTGCGATAGGCGTTTCCGCCGTAAGCACTCAAGTCCACAATCAGCGCCAAGATGATCCAAATCCAACCAAAGGCGCTGATTTGACCTGTCAACGGATTGACCGCAAAGATGTAGATGAGAGTCGTAAATGGCAGAAAGAGAAAGCCCAAGAGCGGTAGGAAGATGCCATTATCAAAAACCAAGTCCCAGCGTGTTCGATTAAAGACCCAGACCAAAAACACGACCAGGCGCGGCGAAATCATTGTTAGCAATAAAATAATACAACCCATAACATAACTCCTTATTTGCGCACATTATATACCCATTTATTAAAAAGTGCGCACATTTCTCTATACTCAGCGTATAATCACACTATGATAGAAAGCTTACTCAACGCCCTGCTTCAGATCCTTCTCAGCGTTGGACTGACCCTGATTATCGCCTACTGCGTGTATATGTTTGGTTTGTCGCTGGTGTTTCGTCGGCTCGGCACAAAAGCTTGGCCAGCCTATGTCCCAGCCTATAACTATCTGGTACTCATTCGAGTCCTTGGGCTACCAAAGTCCTGGCAGGCTGTAGCCTTTGTGCCTTACGTCGGCCAGATTTACTCGGTAGCGATTGGTATTCGGCTAGGTAAAATCTTTGGTAAAGGAATAGCCTTCTCATCCTTCTGGCTCACCCTGGGGGCACCGATCGGCATGATTGTCCTGGCTTTCTCGCGCAAACCGCTCGATATGTCGGTCATTAAAGAACCGGCTCCTCACATCGACACAAAGAAGCTCCAAAAAGCTATGCAGGGAAAAAAGAAGGCTAAAGTTACCCTGCCGACAGATTAGTTTTAGAGATTAAATGGTTTGGTTGGAGCAGTAATCAGCTCCGGATGCGCCTGCCAGTCAACCCCCGGCACATCAACATAGAGCTCGATTTGATTCCCATCCGGATCAGTAATGTACAGACTATGCGTTACAGTGTGGTCTGACATACCGGTCAGCGTAATATCGTACTGAGCGATGACCTGCAGTGCAGCGCGCAAGTCATCATCGCTGTCGCCAATCTTGAGTCCAAAATGATAGAGACCAGCTCGATGACCGCGGCTAGCTGGAGCCGCAGATTTGCCAATCTCAATTAATAAAAGCTCGTGATGCGTGCGCCCGCTCGAAAAGGCTGCGGCCGGCATCCCAGCTGGCATCGGCAAAGACTGCCAACCTAGCAACTGGCCATAAAACTCGGCCGAGCGCTCAAGCTCTCGCACGTACAGTACGATATGCCCAAGCTCTCGGACGCGAATTTGTGGACGAGATGCGGAAATTCCCTACTCCAACTCGGCGGCGGCTTCTTTGCCGTGTACGACCAGAGCGTAGATAACGAGTGCGCTTACTACGACCATGATGACCGACCAGATTGGATAAACCGGTATAAAAGCAAAGTTGGCGATTAAGGCCAATGCCGCAATCAGGACGCCCACTACTCGTCCCCACATCTTACCGGCCATCACCGCGCCACCTGCGAACAGCAGGATAATACCAATAAACAGATGGATCCAGCCCCAAGTTGTTACATCTACGATCCAGAGTCTTTCTACTCCGAGAACATACAGTTGATCATTCACAAGTGCGACAGTACCAGCAATCAGCTGGAAAATCGCCTCAATGATCATAAAAATACCAGCAAAGTAGACCCAGCCTACCCAGCCGGAGACATCAGTTGCACTTTTAGTTGCCATCTAAAACCTCCACACAGTTAATTATTCCTACCTCTATTATACTCCCCCTATTCAAGCAGAAACATATTTTTATAAAGTTGCAACCCCTAATGTGATTTGTGCTTGGCGGCGACAAGGGCAGGCAAAGATATTTCAAATTCTTTTGTATAGGCTCGATAGGCCTGGCCAAGCGTTGAGTAATGTGGGCAATGGCGTAGTGCTGACTCTACATTTGTACCGCGTAATGTATCTCTAGCTGGCCCCTTGAGACGAGCCACCACAAACACTATCCGACGGTCACGGACTTCAGCTATCACCGACCGCAGCACCTCGCCTGCCGTCGAATCTAAACTCGTGATCGTCTCACAGTCCCAAACAAACCAACGGACAGGACCTTCGTGCTTATCTATCAATTCAAATACGCGATCACGAAAGAAATTGGCATTCCCAAAATACAGCGGAGCATCAAAGCGATACATGACGATACCTGGCGTCGCAACCGTCTTTGGCGGCCGACTACGATCACGGTAGCTTTTCCCATCAACCGTCACCTGCAGCTCGGCATCATTCGGAAACGCACTGCGCCGTACCAGATTTAAAATCGCGAGAAATATTGCCACTGCCAGTCCTGGCAGGATACCAAATGCCGCTACGCCGATGGCAGTTATGATCGTCAAGATAGCCTCACTACGCCAGCCTCGCCAGATATTCTTCAACTCACCAAAATCAAACAGCCGAAACGCAGCCAGCACTACAATCACTGCCAGCACCGCCCGCGGAATATACTTGAGAAATCCAGAAAATGCCACTAGCACCAGTCCAATAATGAGCGCTCCATAAATCTGTGACCATTGTGAATGCGCACCCATATCGTCATTGACAGCCGTACGAGTGCCACTCGCCGAAACCGGTAGCGCACCAAACGCACCAGTAGCCAGATTTGCCACTCCCAGCGCAGTCAACTCTGCCTCAGTATCGATCGATTCTTTATGCTTCGCGGCAAACGATCGGGCGGTAGCTACCGTATCCGCAAAACCAATCAGTGCCATCGCTAACGCCGAAAACAACAGATCCCGAGCTTCGTCCCAGCCAAAGCTTGGTGTATTCACGGCCGGAAGTCCAGCCGGAACGTCGCCGACGGTCTTAATGCCAATGTGTGTGAAACCAATCCACGCCGAAGCAACAGTAGCCAGTACGAGCAGGATAACTGGTGACGGAACCTTCGGTGCAAACTTGCGCAACAGTAGGGCCACAATAATCAACAGCAGACTCAGCAATAAGGTAGCGGCATGAATTTTCCCGAAGTTACTCACCGTATTGACCACGTTCTCTAGAGCATTCTCACCGCCAAAAGACAGCCCCAGCATCTTTGGAACTTGGTCAGTAATAATCACAATCGCGATACCAAACATATAGCCGAGTAAAATCGGCCGTGACAAAAACTCGGCCAAAAAATGCAATCGCAATCCAGCACCAATCAGTGAAAATATGCCGATCAAAATCGCTAGTACCGCTACTAAAACCGTCGACCGCCCGATATCTGCGCCGGCCAGCGGTAAGACAGCCGCCCCTGCCATGGCTGACATCGCGGTATCTGGACCAACAATCATACGTGGCGTCGAGGTAAATAGGGCATACACCAACATAGCGACCAGCGCAGCATACAGTCCGGCAACTACTTCAGTCCGGGCTAAAACGGTGTAGGCCATGCCTTGCGGTATGGCGATAGCCGCTACCGTAGCACCAGCTAAGAGATCAACTTGCCAACCTCGATTGCGCCAAGTCTTCAGGAATTTCCCTGGTCGAGTGAATAATGCCGAGACCTTCTCCATACCCACTTATTGTAGTGCTGGTAAAGCGTTTATGCTACAAAATCGACAGTTAGTTGCCAAAAATATTGAAAATATTTGCCAGCCAAAACATTGCAAACGTTAGTGGCACAAAAATTATGAAGGCAATAATGATCACCCATATCAGCGTGCGATGCTTCTCACCGAAAGTTGGGCCGTAATCATCACTCTCAACCACGTTCTCGTGATGATGCTCTTTTTGCTCATGCTTAGCGTGGGAATTCTTACTCATGGCTTCATGATACCAGAGTGCACTATTTCGTGTTGGCAAAAAGTCATTTTGTAGCCCCCACAAACGCATCATCACCGAAGTACTTTTTTATCCGAGCCCGTACCCCGCCTGGCTGTCGACCAAGCTCAGCGCTGATATCATCGACGCTTTGTCCAGCTTCATGCATGGCTTTGAGCTTAGCATCATCTTCTGTTTTCCAGGGCCGAAAGGCTTGCGGATACGTCTTGCGCATTTCGGCCACGCGTTCAGACCAGTCAGACTTTGGCTTGGTAGCCTCATCAAGCTCTGGCGCAACGGCTCGACGGGCCGCCGCCGGGCGCAAGTGGACGAAGCGCTCTGCATCAACCGCTGAACGGGCCCGCAATTCAGCATCAATCTCAAGCGCAGCTGGACTGACTTTAATGGCCATTGAGTTTATGCCAGTTAAGCTGAGTGTACCTAGGCTACGGACACGCGATAAGGCGACATAACCCATGCCTTCGACAAAGGCCCGCCGCAAATCTATTCGGGCTGCATCCAGCGTCATACCCTGACTTTTATGTACCGTAATCGCCCACGCTAATCGCAAGGGAATCTGCATGAGGGCGGCACGTTTTTTATCGCCATCCCGCAACTCCCAGCTAGTTGGCTCAAGGGTGATCGTCCGTCCATCGCGCAGCTCAACTACTGGGTAGCCAGTCTCGTCTTCAAAATCTTTCACAAAACCCAATGATCCGTTCACATACTTTTTATCCGGACTATTCTTAATGCACATTACCAGCGCCCCTTTTTTGAGAACCAGCTGCTCGACCGCCAAACATGATCGCTTCAGAGTGTCGACATAATTTGCTTTGCCTGTCGTCTCCATCGCAAAAACGTGTGGTACCTCATCGAGCTCGGCTAGCTTGCGAGCGTTCATCGCGTCAACATCGACATTAGTAGTATGGAGCTCGGTCACCTCGTTCCCATAACCGAGCTCGGCGTGCTGCTGCTCCAGCAAGCGCTCAACGTGCCCTCGCCGCACATCGCCGGCACGCATGGCATTCAAAATCGAGAGATACTCAGTGTCTTGCTGACGATGCTGCTCGTCTAAGTAGCAAATTACCGGGTTAAGACTCTGCCAGGCTTCAGAATTCACGACAAATCCCCCTTCGCGCTCACCGCTGCGATTGATTGGAGGCAGCTGAAAAAAATCTCCACAGAGAATCACCTGCAAACCTCCAAAGGCCGCATCATTGTTGCGAACTTTTCGGGTTATTTCGTCAATCAAGTCGAGCCGATAGTCGTGTAGCATCGAGACTTCGTCAATGATTAGTACGTCAGCTGCCTCAATCGTATCTTTACGTGATTGAGCCAGCGATTCGACAAAGCGTGGCGGCAGTACATTATGTATCCCCATGCCCGTCCATGAGTGAATCGTCGTGCCACCAAGATGTGTGGCGGCAAGGCCGGTCGTCGCCGTCACTGCGACAGTCTTACCGCTGCGTTTTGCCGCCCGAATAAACTTATTGAGCACATAGGTCTTCCCAGAGCCAGCGGCACCGGTCAGCAATACGCTCTCGCCTGACAACATGATTTCGAGGGCTAATGATTGATTCATAGACCTTCTAGTATACAGGTTCGAAGGCCATCGATGCGTCTGCTATAATCACGCTTAAGCGTACCTAGAAATCAGGGGGGTAGACATGACAGACCCAGAGGTTCAGCCAGACAATGTCCCGGCTAGCAGTAGCTCGGTCGTGGCTGTTCGATGGCAGTATGGACCGCAGCCATCGTTCTACTACTTCGTCCGCCGACTGCTCAAGATCGTGTTCGCACCGCTCTATCGCTGGGAGGTCAACGGCTATGAGCATGTGCCGATCGAGCGAACTGTCAGTTCAGAGCCAGGCCTCGACACCATCGAGGCCAAGCCGGTGCCGATGATCATCGCGCCCAATCACAGCTCGATGCTCGATGTTTTCGCCGTCGGCTTGGTGATGCCACGACCTCAGACTTGGATGGGCAAAGCTCCGGTCATGAAGTATCGATTGCTGGCAGCCATCTTCCGACGACTGGGAGCTATTCCAGTCCTGCGCAAGCAAGATCTCGAGCGGCAACACGAGTTTCGTGAGGCTCACGATCCCGAGGTTGCACTCGTGTTGATGGAGCCGCATCTCGAAGCCGGATATGCAGCCGTCATCTTTCCGGGCGGCACACGTCGGCATGGCGGCGAGAAGGGTGAGATCAAGACGGGTGCTGCCCGATTGGCACTCAAGACCGGAGTCATCATTCTGCCATACGGCATCGCCGGCATCGACAAGGCTGAGCTGCGGCGTCGATCAGCGTGGCCACCTTTTCGTCGCCGGGTGGTCTGCCATATCGGTGAGCCGATCGATCCAGCTCACTTTCGGCACCATGCCGATCCGGTACGAGCCCTCACTGCCACCCTTGGCGAATCGCTCGAAGCCTGTCGACTGGCAGCCTACGAGCAGCTGCAAGGCTAATGCCAGCCTACCCTGCCTCATCCCGAGGCAGGGTACATTATTGCTCACTATAAAAAATGCCCTCAGAAAACCATATGTTTCCTGAGGACATATCTACCAGGTGCGTCGGCGCGGCTGCTCATTCCACTGAAAGCGCGGGCAGAGCGACTTCGTGCTGTCATAACTACGAGCTTGGTCGCACTTTCGACAGCGGCCATCGCCGTTCCGGTGTGCTGAAACGGGATGACCACAGGTGCAGACATCTTCTGTCCAAGACTGTGGCTCAGCCATTATCTCGCTCCAACCACCTGTACTCGCGCTCCAGTCGCCGCTCCTCACGGTCGGCCTCGATACGCATGCGCAGATATTCGTTCGCCGGACCAGCGAACAGAATAGCCGCACTCACGAAGGCTGCAGCAATGACGATGTAGCCGACGGCATTCTCGAGCGAGACCTGCTGCTCACCAGTGTAGTTGGCGACCAACAGCCCCAGCATCAACGCAGCTGAAGCCCACACGGCAATGATCGCGAGTAGATCGAAGAAGTTCAGTGAGCCAAACGGCTTGTCGT
This sequence comes from Candidatus Saccharimonadota bacterium, assembly GCA_046350755.1. GTDB lineage: Bacteria > Patescibacteriota > Saccharimonadia > CAILAD01 > CAZDEK01. The sequence goes on from JAXLZV010000001.1 coordinate 508,177, forward strand.
CTGTGTCAGGCTCTTCTCGATTTTTCATGATGGGGCCTTTCTCTAGAAGGTACGCTGCATCGATTATGCCAGAGTGTCGATGTTTTTCAAGGACAAGCAATATAGGCTAGGCGAGATCAAATAGGATAAATTCGGACTTCTCCCGGGCCTTGACCTGCAGGTTCGGGAGATGTTCAGCGACGATCGCATCACCAGCTTGAACTAGTATAGTATTCACCTCTAACTTACCGGTGATAATTTGCAGCCAAGCGCCACGACCTGTTTGTATCGCGTGTTCGACTGCTTCTTCAGCGCCCAAAATACTAGCATATAGACGCGTGTCTTGTCGGAGCTGAATCGGCGCGTCCGCTTCGCCACTCGCAATAAGCTTAAGGGTATTATGTTTGGCATCATTAGTGATACTCACCTGTCCGTAGCGCGGCTTGGCATCGCGCACATTCGGCACGATCCAGATCTGCAGGAGGTGGGCTGCCTCAGACCGAGAATGATTAAATTCACTATGCTCCACGCCTGAACCGGCCGACATATATTGCACATCGCCGGCCCGGATCACCGAACCATTCCCCATACTATCCTTGTGTTCTAGAGCACCCGAGACAACATAGGTAAGGATCTCCATATTGTTATGAGCGTGCATCGGAAAACCACCGCCACCGGCGATACGATCTTCATTGATGACGCGTAAGCTCCGAAAACCCATCCTCCGAGGGTCATAATACTGCGCAAATGAAAAGCTATGCCAAGTATCGAGCCAGTCATGATCGGCATGACCCCGCTCTTGAGACCGTCGGATGCTAAGCATTTTTCATATTACCAACTACGCCGCCTCAGCTATCGACCCGGCTGGTCGCTTGCACCGTTTATTTGAGTAGGGTCAGGCGCTGATTGTTGTTCTTTTTTCTCCAGATTCACAGTAGTGTCGGCTTTGATCTCCGCACTAGCCGATGGCCGTTCTGATCGGCTGACCACCAAGCTAATCCGGTACCGAAAAAGCGGCAAAGTTACGACCCTCAGATGATGCAAAAATGTATAATGATTCGTTGGATTTTCTGCCGCTAAAGGTGCGCGGTGGCGGCGCCAATCCCAGACCACGTAGATAAAGGCAGCGACCAGGCCAAGCGGTATTGGTAGAAGGTAATACGGCAGCATAACTTATATTGTACAGCTTCTCAGGTTGCTATACAGAATAAAGCAGCCGTGCTTCGCCTAGCTCTTATAAACGATGCGAGTGGCGGCGCCGTCTTGCCCAACAAATACAGTTACTTTATCACCCTTTTTGAGGCTGGTAACTGGTAGTGTTTCTGTTTTGCGCGTCAGCTTGGTCTTGTCACTAATCGTAATCTTCTCAGTTTTCTCTGGAGTCTTGACTTCAATCGAACTTTTGCTAACCGCAATTACTTCACCCGTCTTGTACTTTGGAATGAACTGATTGCCGTTCGGAATATTTGAGAATGGATTAGTATTGGCCTTCTTGGCGACCTCCATGCCATGCTTTTCGCCCTTTTTGTAGCCGCCGTAATAGGCCCCTCCGATGGCGGCAACTACCAAAATGGCACTCACTACACTCAATATCAGCTTTTTACTGACCGTTTTCCTTTTTTTTGGACCACTTGCACTATGATCATTCACAATATCATTCATGATCTACTCCGTTTCTTACAAACCTATATGCAACACCCCTATGCGGAGCACTGTTCATAAGCATTATATAGCAGAACTATAGTTTTTTCATTCAAAGACAGAACAGGGCCATAATGCATTAGTATAAGATTGAATACAGATCAGCGACAACCTATACTTAAGGATAAGCATTTAGTGCGGTCAATACACGTACTTGTGTGGAGGAGAAATTATTTACGAGTATACGTGCATCACAGATGTACTGTCCGAATCGATGCTATGAATACTGAAAAAGCATCGATTCTTAGGGCTATCCAAAAACAGATTCAGGTCGAAAAACGCAAGACCCTTTCCGGACCAACCATGGCCCAAAGAATCTACGTAATATTTGCCCTGATAGTTATAAGTAGTGTAACCCTTGTCTACGCTGGGTTTGTGAATGATCGCCATAGTGGCAAAGCGCTTTCAGCTATTTCAACCGGTTCGGCGACAAATATTTCTCAAACCTCTGCCACAGTCAACGGAACAGTCTCCCCTCTAGGCGTTGTAGAGAGAGGTTTTGCGTACGGTGCCGACACCAATTATGGCACAAACGTGACGGATACTGGTCCGCTAGCTTACACCTATTTAGGTCAATGGGGTTCTACCGGAAATGGAAGTAATCAATTCAGCTCACCAAAAGGTATCACTATCAGTCCGCAGGATTACGTGTATGTCGTAGACCAGTCAAATAATCGCGTGCAGAAATTTAATGCTAATGGCACCTTTCAACAAGCTTTCGGCACGTATGGCACAGCGGATGGACAATTTAGTGGCCCCACCAGCGTCACCGCCAATAACAATAGCGATATCTACATCACAGATACTGTCAACCATCGCATCCAAAAGTTTGATAGTAACGGAAACTTCATAACGAAATGGGGTGTGGCTGGGTCGGGCGATGGAGAGTTTCAATTCCCTGCAGGGCTTGCTAGTGACTCCAGTGGCAATATCTACGTTACAGACACGCTCAATAATCGTATCCAAAAGTTTGATAGTAATGGCAATTTCATAACGAAATGGGGTGTGGCTGGGTCGGGCGATGGAGAGTTTAGTCAGCCAGTCGACATAGCTGCCGACTCGAATAACGATATCTTAGTTAGTGATGGCAGCAATCGTATCCAAAAGTTTGATAGTAATGGCAATTTCATTACGAAATGGGGCTCAACGGGAACAGGTGATGGAGCATTTCAATATCCCTATGGGATCAGTACCGATGCGCAAAACAATGTCTATATAGTTGATAGTTATAACAATCGTATCCAAAAGTTTGATAGTAACGGAAACTTCATAACGAAATGGGGTGTGGCTGGGTCGGGCGATGGAGCGCTTTCATTCCCGCGAAATTTGGTGGTTCGCCCCACAGATGCAACTGTATACCTAGCCGACAGTGGCAATGATCGCGTACAAGTATTTAGCGGCTCAATCACCGCAGAGATACAGGGGCTTAGCTGTGAAACCACCTACCATTACCGAGCCTATGCAACAAACGGCATGAGCACCACGTATGGCGAAGATGCAACTTTTACGACCGCTAATTGCGTAACGAACCTCGAAGACCCACAAAATCTCACTGCCAACCCTCGTGCGAAAAGTGTTGAGCTAGACTGGGGTGATGTATCAGCGGTAGATTATTACAAAATTGAATACAAGCCATCATCTGAAAGCACTTGGCTGACAGCGAACAACTCCTATAGCTCTTCAGCTATCATCTCTGGACTCACCTCAGAAACCTCGTATGACTTTCGCATAGCAGCTGCCAGCAATTCACTAAACACTCAAAGTAACTGGGTAGCCATAACAACTTCGACAATTGCGCAACAAACATACCATATAACTAATTGTGTCGAGCTGCAGTCAATAGCACTGAATCCATACACATTTGAGCCAGGCGACATGGCCGGGAAGTATATCCTGGATAATGACATCGATTGCTCAGAATCAGCCTCATGGACATGGGAGGGATTGATACCACCTCAATATCAGGGCATAATGAGCGGCTTCATCGCCATCATAGATATCTTCAATGGAGGGCCTTTTGTGGGAGATTTTGATGGTCAGGGCCACACGATATCAAACATGCATCAACAAGTTGCAACTGGTGGCGGTCTATTTGCTGTCACCTCCGGCTCAGTTCTGCAAGATGTGACTCTCAACAATAGCGATATTAATAATATAGTAGGCGTGCCCTTTGTTGGTGGGTTTGTCACACGAGCAACTAACTCCACTATCTCCAAGGTAAATGTCACGGGGCTAAACCTAACGAGTATTACCGGTGCCACGGGTGGCGTAGCGGGTGGCGTAGAAGGCACAACAACTATCACGCAAAGCCGAGCAACGGGATCCATCGATGCCCAAAATAGTGGCACTGGAAACGAGACAGTGATATCGGGAGGACTAGTTGGTGGCGCTGGATTTGGTGCTACCCCGCTTTCAATCACCGAATCCTATGCTGATGTGGATATTAATATAGCAATCACTTCCAATGGCAGCAATATAGGCGTTATGGCTGGAGGGCTTACCGGCGGAACGCCACAAGGCTACGCAATAATTAATGACTCCTACTCGATAGGAAGCATTAATATTGACGCCACCGATGAAATCACTGGTGGCCTGCTAGTTGGTGGCCTGTCGGGATCCATGGTCACGGTAAGCAATTCATATGCAGCAACGCCGATCACAATACTGTCGAATGGATTTGGCCAATCGACAGAAATAGCTATCGGCGGATTAATCGGCTTTAATCCCGATGTCAATCTCCAAAATTCTTTTGCCACCGGATCAATTTCCGTAGATGATAGCCTCTTAAATCCTGGGGGCTTAGTCGGAGTGATCCAAGTAAACCCAGACTATGCGGGAAGCATCAGTATTGCAAACAGTTATTACAACCAGGGAGTAAGTGGTGCTGCAACGTGCGTGAACAGATTTTTGAACGATAATGGTAACTCAGATATTACGCCAGCACCAAGTGTCGATTGCGCCGCCGTCAACACAGGCGGCAGCCAGTCTAATTACTTCATAAATAATCAGTCAAATCCACCGCTTGATGTGTGGAATTTCGATACGATCTGGAAGACTAATACGGCCACACCGCCAACCTTCATAGGAAGTGCCCCGCCAAGCCAAAGTGCCCCGGGCGTACCCCGAAACCTGACAGCCAACAATCCAAGCAATACTACACTCGACATCAGCTGGCTGACACCAACTTCAACCGGCAACAGCCCAATTACTGATTATATTATTCAATACAAGTTAACTAGCAGTGGAACCTGGCTGACATTCAATGATGGCGTAAATACAAGCCTCGGTGTAACGCTGGCCGGCTTAACAGTCGATAAAAATTATGACATCCGCGTAGCAGCTATTAACGCGGTTGGGCAAGGCCCCTACACTACGCCGATTACAGCTGGGACACTGAGTCCACCGAGTGCGGTTCAAAACCTGGCTGGGAATGAAACAGGGCCAACTTCGATTGATCTCACTTGGGATGCACCATCCTCAGATGGTGGCTCAGCTATCACCGACTACGTCGTGCAGTACAAGCTATCAAGCAATGCCGGATGGACGGCGTTCACTGACGGTATTTCAAGCTCAACTGGTGCCTCTGTCAGCGGCTTAACGGATAGTACTAATTACGACTTGCGCGTAGCCGCTGTTAATGTAGCCGGCCAAGGCCCCTGGGCAACCATAACCAATATACCAACCGGAACCCTCCTCCCGACTGCGCCAAGAAATCTTGTGGCTACACCCTACCAATATACTCACCCGCAAATTGGTCCGACTATCTATGCTCTTCCCAACCTAAGTTGGCAGCCCCCAATCACCGGCTCACCTTTCACCGACTACGTCGTCGAATACCGTCTCACGGGAGAAACTAACTGGCGCGAATACAGCGACGGCACCTCGGCTAGTAACCAGCTTGATTTTGATTTTGGATTTTCTAATTTTGATTTTCTTGACAGCAATAATAATAGCCCTGAACAGACGGCTCTCATTGATGAGCTTTTACAAGCGATGATGCTTGGCCAAAGTTATGAGTTTCGCGTAGCAGCAGTCAATAGTAACGGGCAGGGACCATTTAGTGACCCCGCCAACTTCACCCCTTCATTCACGGCCGATGACTGCTCATTGTTACACTGGGTTCTACAAACCTTAGGGACTGGAAGCCCTAGCGCCAATCTCAATCCCCACTTCCTTCTCGTGCAAGATATTGATTGCTCCGACACAATTAGCTGGAATAATGGCGCGGGCTGGGAGCCAGTCGGTTCAGATCCTGCATACTTTTTCATAGGCCAACTCGATGGCCGAGGTCACAGCGTTAGCAATATGTTTATTGACGATAGCGAGAACCTACCAGTAGGAATGTTTGGAGTCCTCCAGAACGCCCAAGTATCAAACCTTAATCTCGTCAATAGCTCAGTTAGCGGCCGAATCTATATATACGCAGATGGAGGCGACTCGGGATCGCGGGTTGGCGCCCTAGCCGGGATCGCCTACTCTAATACTAGTATCTCGAATGTAATCGCCAGTGGCTCAGTTTACTCTGACTGGTCAGGAGGTGGCATTATCGGCTACACACAAGCCTCTGAGGCTGACGTGACTATCAGTAACACTACCTCGCATGTTAATGTCAGCGCTGCCAAAGAAGGCTTTGGCGGCGGACCTGTCGGCGGCATTATCGGAGACGTCTATGGTGGCGATAGCTCACTTGGTAGATTCTATGGTGACAAATTTGCTATTGATTCACAAGGTTACACATATGTGGTGGATCCAACCTGGTCGGGCCACAAAATACTAAAATTCAACCCCGGAGGTCGGCTCGTACAGTCATGGGGCAATACTGGCAGCGGCGATGACGAGTTTAGTACCTACGGCCCGAGCGAGATCGTCATCGATTCACAAGATAATCTTTACCTACTTGATAATGGAGTCAAAAAATTTAGCAACAGTGGTCAATTTATAGCTAAATATAATTACTCTGGCAGCAGCCTCAATATCGATCGTGACGATAACCTTTATTTAACGGGGGCAACTGAGTATTTCTATAATGGCACGCCGCTAGCAATTCAAAAGGTCAGCAGTAGCGGCAACCTACTAGCATCATTCTTCTCGATGAATGACGTGCCGGGCCACGAAGACGCGCAAATTGGCAAAGTAGCCGTAGCACCCAGCGGCAATATTTATGTTTCAGAAGTATATAGCGATCTGGTTCGCCGCTACAGTCCATCTGGCAATTTTCTTGGCAGCTTCACAACCTCAAATGGTAATACTTCTGAGATGATTATTGCTGATGACAATCGTTTATACACAATTAGTAATGGCAATATTTACCAATACGATCTATTGGGCAATCAACAATTATCGATTCCCTACTCAACAGCAGACTATCTAGCAACCGATGACCTCAGTAATCTATATGTCTCAAGCTCGTATTCACATAGTGTTACAAAATATGCGTCGGATGGTACCGAGTTGGGTCAACTTGAGCCCGGCTATGGCCAGGGCCAAGTACTGAGCCCTAGTAAGTTAGTGATTGCCGGCAACACACTACATGTCCGCAGCACGAACACTTATAGCGGCGCGGTTATTAAGCACTTCGACAGTAGCTCTCTGGTATATACCGGCAAAGTTGATGGCCTTGATGATGATAACCCCTACAAAACACTAATCGCCAGTAGTGGGGCCGATGGAGATCTTGATGCCAAGTGGGTTGGCGGGCTAGTTGGCTATGTGCTGGGCGCCTATATCGACGACCCGCTTGAAACCCCGGGGCTCGTTATTGAAGATTCAAGCTCTCAAAACGCGATTAATACAGCCTGCCATTTTGCCGGTGGACTCCTCGGCTCTACAAATGTCGGCACATTAATCACCGGTTCACACGCTCAAGGCAACATAGCCTGCGAGGGCGGCAGTTTCCTTGATATCTATGACTCATCGTACACGCAGGTTTCAGCTGGCGGTTTAGTGGGTCGTCAAAATGGTACGTCCCTGTTGCGCATCAATGACTCGTCATTTACTGGCGAAATTGACGCGGCTCCGCATAATTCATTGGCAAACACCGTCAGTGCCGGCGGCTTAGTTGGCTACTCCGAGGTATGGATACCATACATCGACCCCGCAGATCTAGATCCACAAAGCTACCTCGGGACAAAAGGCATTGTAATTAATGGCGGCTCCGTCTCGGCTAATGTTCATGCAGCAGTTGGAAAAAGAGGTGGGGGTGGGGGTGGCTTAGCAGGCATCACTGACGTTCTAGCTGTCGACAGCTCTGTCATCCACGGGAGCGTGTCTGTCGACCAACTCGATTCTCCAAATACTAACGGCACGTCGTATTACGCAGGGGGAGGCGCGGCGACAGCCAAAGTGGCTGATATTCAGTCAACAACAGCCGACAACACAATCAATCTAACAGCCTCGACCGGAAGAACCTACCTCTACGCTGGTGGCCTACTTGGGATGGGTACCACCTTTCAAGCCTTTGACGCCGTCGGGCGCTCTGGTAGCATTGCCGTCCGAGGCCGCGCCGATATTCCCAGCCCAAGCGTAGACAGCGCAATTTTTGCTGGCGGCTTAGCTGGCGAAGCTATCAGCTACGAAGCGCTCAATGTCACAAATAGCACCTCGGCAAGTAGCATTAGCATTGAAGGTATCAGAGGCGGCAATAATGTCTTATATGGCAACCGCAATGGCGCTGCAGGAGGCCTCTTCGGGATCGCCCAAAGTAATACCTCACTTACGGTCAGTAATAGCTCGACTAGTGGCAATATCACCAACTCTTCGGGACTCACAAATCCGCCTCCAGAAGCATCGTTCCTCTCAGCTGCATCGCTTGGCGGGCTTATTGGAAGCTTTAGTGGAAGTGTCAATTATTACGCAACCCAAACAGGAAAACTGAACATTTTTGACTCCCACAGTAGCGCGAATGTGTCGGGTCCTTCCTACTCGCTTGGTGGCGCATATATGAGCTTTAATGGCGGAGCCGGTGGATTGGTCGGCTACTTCGCTGCCATGGGTGGCAGCATCGAACGCTCCTTCGCAACTGGTAACGCTACCAGCACAAATGCCGGTGGCTTAATAGGTACCGGCATATCGGGCAGCATGGATACTATATTCACCATCAAAAACACCTACGCCACAGGACAGGTCACTGGACAAAGCCTTATAGCTACAGCTGATTTAAATGGACCCCCTACTAATATTGGCTTCGCCGGTGTAGCTGGTGGTTTGCTGGGCAATTCTTGGGGTATTAATCTAGAAGATTCCTATGCCTCTGGTCAAGTCAGAGCCTCAGAAGCTGTTGACCAGGTAGGCTTCAATTCCAACACTTCATTCCTTGGGGCCTTTGGCGGTAAAAATGGTGTAGCCGGTGGACTAATTGGCCGCTTCACGCAAAACTTCTATGCAGGTAGCCCCCCAAATTTTATCGTTGATAACTCGTATATCACGAATTCCTTTGCAGCCACTACTGTGTCTGGACCGAGCAGTAGCTACCGGGGAGCAATCGTCGGTGAGTTTATCGACTTTCTAAACCTATACTCTATTTTTACCGATCAGTATACTATCAACCCTGACGACTTCATTACTCCTGAGATGTCGCTGGTGGGCAACTATTATGACGCGAGTCGCTCACAAGCAACTCCTTGTGGTACCGAGCTTTACATCGCCAGCTACGATCCGCCTGAAACAGAGGGTGGTATGCCTACAAATATCGTAGACGCACATAGCAATGTTGCGAATTGTACACCCGTCAACAGCGATGGCTTACAGCCAAACTATTTCATCAACAACGCAACCAACCCCCCTCTTGATAAATGGAATTTTGTGAGCATATGGAAGACAAACTACAACAATTACCCAGACTTTGTTGGCAGCATCACACCACCACCTCCTTCAGGCCCCGGAGCTACGACTGGACCCGCTCCAACGACCACACCCACCAATCCACCTAGTGCACCAACAACAACGAGTAATACACCTTCGCCGAGTGAGTCCACCCTCACGAGTCCTAACGCCTCGGGCAGTGGTAAAGCCGGCCAACAGCAGCCATCAAAAAGCCCCGAATCTAACTTAGGCGCTGGAGACACCGGCACACTGCTTGATCGGTTGCGACGTAGCATTGGATCCCTCAGTCCAGGTATCCTATATGCCCCTGGGAGCCTCATCATCCTATTGATTGCTTTAGCGATCTTTTACGCCTACCAAAGCTGGCGAGAGTATCAGCTACAAAAGAAGCTTGAGGACTTATTGAAACGATACCGCGTTACACAGCGACTAAGAAGCGACTTTGTAAACCTTACGTCCCACTATCTCAATACCCCGGTTCAGATAATGCGCAGTGGTGTCGAGCTGGCGCAAACACAAATACCGGCAATGAGGCCGACGGTTATAGCTCTAGCAGCTTCACTAGAGATTATGTCGGAAGATCTAAATCAGCTTCTTCATAGCTCACAAGCTAGTAGCCAAACCTCTCACACTCTTCAGGAGCTTGATAACCAGGACGTCCGCCATCTATTGAAACGGACTGGCGTATGGCTGCCAATCGTTAGCACTACCCTACTCATGCTAGCATTTGAAATTATATTGTTGACGGTGGGTAATATTGGTTTTAATCCTTATACAGTTGGAGTTTTCATCAGCCTGTTGGTTTTTGCCAGCGCGATGGTGGCCTTCACCTACCGGGCTCGGTGGCGTCTCAAGACATTAACCCAACGATCCAAATCAGCGCTCGACTACGAGCGAGGCCTGGACGCAGAACGCATGCGCTTCATAACGACTGCCGCCCATGAACTACAGTCTCACATTGCTGCCTTGCGGATACCGGCCGAACGACTTATCAGCACTGGGAAGGTACCAGCATTTGCGAATGGTCTAGCAATGATGAATCAGACAGCCTCGAAACTTGAACAAATCCAAACACTAAGTAACTTACCTGCCGATAACCCCCCGACCGCCATGAAACCGTGGCTAGATAAGCATGTGCCTACCCTAAAGCAGTTCGCAGAGAGTCAACAGCTCACTTTCTCATCACGGATCGATCCAAACGTGGCAGTCAACCTTGATGTACCGGCTTTAGCGCAATTGGTCAGTTCATTAGTTGGGAATGCAGTGAAGTTTACCAAAGCGGGTGGGTCTGTGTCTCTTCAGCTCATGCAGAAAGCCCATACGGTTCAACTCGTCGTGCAGGATACGGGGATTGGCATCGAGAAAGATAAACTAGAACAACTCATGCAACCATTCTCACGAGGCACCGATGTGCTGACCTTTGATTATGAAGGAATCGGCTTGTCTCTCTATATCGATCGCTTGATTGCCGAGCGAATTGGCGGAACCATGCAGATAGCCTCGAAAGTCGGACGAGGAACTATTGTGACGGTAGAGCTACCAGGGGCTGGAGAGTAGCTAAGGTGTCGACGACTAGCTAGCGCTTGATGTCTATAAAATCTCGGCAAAACCGCTCAAAAATCGCATTCGTCCAGCCGAAGCCGACTTGAGTAGGATACACCCCTTTGACCGGTGGCTTACCAGGCTGCACGACGTTGTATTTCTCAATGAAGTTACCATGCTCATTAAACCAGTCGAGATTTGTCCGTAGCCATTTAATCGCAATGCGGCGCGCCTCCCGCTGATAGCCGTAGCGCTGGAGGCCCTTCACTACCAAAAAATGTAGTGGCGCCCAACCGTTTGGATGAGCCCATTGGGTCGGCACCGAGCCGGGCAATTTTGCGATCGCCGGCAGCTCGGTCGTTGCAAGTCCACCCTTATGCTCAAAGCGCCGCAAGTTTTTTACTAAATATGCCGCCTGTTCTGTACTCGCCATGCCAGCCCACATTGGATAGTAGCCGGCTAGGGAATTCACCTTTGAACGAGCTTTCTTCACGTAATTATAATCAAAATACGTTTTTTGTAAGCGATCCCACATCAACTGATTCATCGTCTGTTTACGATCTTCGGCGATCCGACGCCAGGCTATCTCGCCGTGGCTATCACCGAGAATATGCGCCGTCTCGGCAAAATCGACCTCATATTTATACAGCAAAGCGTTCAGATCTACTGGCAAATAATTCAACGCGTGACGACTAAACCGCGTAGTCATGTCCCAACCGCTCTCAGCTTCGGCTAGGTCATGCAGTACATTGATGTCATAGTAGCGACTTAAGCCGTAGTAGACCCTGCGATCATGCGGCTTATGGGTGCCAAGCCAGACAGAATGATATTCCGCTTGGGCCACCTTCATGCTAGTTTTGAGCCAGGTTGATGACATACCGAATGCTCGATACACATCCATAATGTAACTCGATAGCAGGGGTGGATGCGACCGCCCCATCAGATAAGTACGACTAGCGTTGGGTATAATATGAAACCGCTCGTACATATGAATGAGGTTCTCCAGCATACCGAGCACCAAATCCTTGTGCCGAGCATCAAGCAGCCCTTGGGCGATAAAATAGCTATCCCAATAATACTGCTCAGGAAAATCAAACTCTCTGCCCGGCTCATAGGCTGGTACGATATATGGCTTTGGCAAAGCGATGAGCGTTGACTCTTGCTTTGGATTGAAGCGCGTCAGATGATCCCAGTAGTGGGCGATGTGTTGACGAGCGGCGGCGACATCACGCGATGAGAGATTCCCTCCAGGGCGCTGAAAGGCATGAATGAGTTGTCTTGTTCGGCCGAGCATAAGCCCATTATACTAGCAATCTGAAAGTGTGCTGCCTACCAAGTGGCACGTCAATTTGCGATAATGTTACTTAGGCATCATTTAAGCACTTATACGGAGGCTATCATCCGCTTACCTTTTCGGCGCAAGCCGGCTTCACCAGTCAATCTCTCAGAGCTGGTCAAATACGACCCCACCACCGAGTATCTACGTGACTATCCGACAACTGAACGCACTTTCGCCTTTGTCGACGTATCGGAGTTCACAAATTACACACAAAAGTATGGCATCCACGCCGCGGCACAGATGCTGACTAAGTTTCGCGGAGCCGTTCGAATCGTCGTCGGACGTCACCGGGTGCGAGTCGCCAAATGGCTCGGTGATGGAGTGATGTTGGTTGGTGTACATTCCCAGCCAGTATGTGAAGCCGTTATGGAGCTCAATGAGCTGTTTCGTGGCGATGAATTTTTCATCCACTCCGGTATCTGCCAGGGATCAGTGATTATTTTTGAAGGTGATGATTATGTCGGTAGAACGGTCAATATCGCGTCGCGACTGTCTGATCACGCCCGACCGTCCGAAATATGTGTCTACAATCTCAAGTCGACAAATATCCCAAAGAACATGAAGCTCGAGAAACTCAACGACACAGTCATGATCCGGGGCGTAGGCGAGCTCGAGGGAGTCGCCTCACTCCACTATCGTCGGCGCTAAATGAATCCTATTTAAGCGGCTTCTGTCGCAACCTGCCTTTAGCTCACAACCCCGTAAAATGATTCAAGTAATTTATAGACGATATAGGCCGGCCAGACGATGGATTTTAGTATGGCAGTAACTACCGCCCCAAAGCCGGCCGCTGCTTGCAGCCAATACACCAGCGATCCTATGAGCCCGAGACCATAGACCGCCCCGCCAGTGCCATGAGCAGCCGTATTTTTTTTCGACTCTTGTTTACACCAGTTTTTCCAGTCTTCAGCTCCGGTGATATCAGCCTTGATTTCAATCTTTGGTTCTTGAGATTTTGCCATGAGAGTCCTCCACTTTTCTAGCTTTATTATAGACCTATCGACAAGCCCGCAATAATGAAGTGAGCCCTATGAAGATTTGTCGCGATGCGGGCAGCCAGCCCAGCAACACGGTCGCCGCTTGCCCGTCACAAGCTCTTCAGTCACGCGACGTACATGATCAGCTCTGGTCTCAGCCCGCTTTACCGACACAGTCCAACAGATCCACTCATTGCGCGCGAGCGGCGTGATGTCTTCCCATTCTGCGAGTGCGTCTGGAGAACTAGCGAGAGCCTTACGCAAATCATCAGGTAAGTCGTGTACTACGCCGCCGGCAATTGTCGCTGTTTTCATAAAAATATTATCTCATAATAACATGTAGATATGGATCTCTTGACATTTTTCATTGACAATTAATAGCTTGACTGCTAACATCTCCATACCGTACCTCAAAAAGGAGTGTGAAATGGCCAGTCTGGCTATTACCCGTCAAGAAGTCAGCCCGCTCGGCTTCGAGAAAATCGACGCCATTCTGGCATTTTGTGAGCCCGCTGTCATTCAGCGGTTTGCTCTCGATCAGCATGTCAGTTACGAGGAGGCAGATGCAGTCTTCCTGGGGCTGATGCAGTTCTTCGTGGCAAGCTCGTTCATGTCGGGCTACAAAACCCCATCGATGGCCATCGATGACATGTGGCACACCTTCGTGCTGCACATGCGTGAGTATGAGCGATTCTGCTTCGAGATCATGAACGGCACCGTGTACCACAGTCCGGGAACAGACGACAGTGCGTTCGCGTTCTACCCAGCCACTCGAGCCGTCGCCGCCGAGCTGTGTGGTGAGCTCAACGAGAGTGTGTGGCCCTCAGAACATGCTCCTCACCCGGAGGCGCGCTGCATTTCCTGCGACTTCACACCAGAAGCTCGGTTCGCCGCTTTGATGCGGTAGGAGTCCGACATTTTATACCGCAGCCTGATAACCCTTAGGCTGCGGGTTTTATTTCTACAAAGATAGAAAACATTCATTATGAACCTCAATCTCCTCTCAAAAAGCCGGGGCAAGTGGCTATGTCTTCTCCATCTTGTCTCTCCGAACCTCCGGTTCGAGCCTGCTTCACAGGTCAATGCAAAAAGCCGCCACAATGTGACGGCTCTTTGCATGGCTCCGGGGGCCGGATTCGAACCGGCGGCCAATTGGTTAACAGCCAACTGCTCTACCGCTGAGCTACCCCGGAATACCGCGTAATTATACCTTTTCACCAGATAAGGCGTCAATCGTAGTGCATCGCCCAACGCGGTATACTATACATAATGAAGCGTCGGAACCATCAAACTACCCTACTTGCCCCGATTTTGAAATGGTCGGCAATCAGCCTAACCCTGCTTTTTGTGGTCAGTGTCATTCTCATGATGAGCTTTGCTGAGCGCCATAAAAATGATCCTGAAGTCATCGGTGTGAGTTTCTCGCAAGTACAAGCTGAGCGGTTTGGCCTGAATTGGCGTGAAGTCTATCTGGCGACAATGGATGATCTGGGTTTTCGGCACCTCCGTCTCGCGACGTACTGGGATCGAATAGAGAAATCGCCTGGCCAATACGATTTCTCGGAGCTAGATTTTATGGTGCGCGAAGCCGAAAAGCGTAACGCCAAAATCAAACTCGTCGTCGGCCAAAAAGTCATTCGCTATCCGGAATGCTTTTATCCAGATTGGCTCGATCGTAACGACCCACAAGCTGTCGCCACCGGAGCCAATCAGCTAATTAGTAAAACTGTCGAACGCTACCGCGACAGCCCAGCCATCGAGGTGTGGCAGGTAGAAAACGAATTTCTCCTCAAAACTTTTGGTGTCTGCCCGAAGCAAAATCTCACCAACGCCGCCCTGAAACGCGAAATCTCGACCGTCCGTAGTCTCGACCCGAACCGTCCAATTGAGCTCTCACAGTCCAACCAGAATGGCTTCCCAGCTCTCGGGCCAAATACTGAATTCTTTGGCTTCTCGATGTATCGCATCGTTCACAATAATGTCTTCGGCTACTTCGTGTATCCACAAAATGGTATCTACAATTGGTGGAAGGCGGCCTTGATTGAAGCCTACCGTGGCACCACCGTCACTATTCACGAATTGCAAGGTGAGGCCTGGGGATCGAAGGGTAATGAAGAATTATCCTGGGAGGAGGCTCGGATGTCGATGAACCCGGACCAACTGCGTGATAATATCGCTTACGCCCGGGAAACTCGCATAAAGAAAATGTATCTCTGGGGCACTGAGTGGTGGTACTACCTCAAAGTAAAACAAGATAATCTACAGATGTGGGAAGCGGCGCGGTCAATCATCACCGAAAGTCAGAATCAGTAGCTACTTCTTCAGCGCCTGTCGATAACCCTTGATAATCTCTCCGGCTGACTGAGCCCAGGAGTATTGCTTCACTTGAGCATAGCCGAGTTTTACCAGCTCAGCCTGGCGCTGCTTGCTGCTCAGCACTTTTATAATCGCATCGGCAATTGCCTGTGGATTCTTCGGGTCAAAATATTCAACTGCCTCACCATAGATTTCTGGCAAACAGGTGGCATTTGAGCTGACAACCGGCAAGCCCCAAGCCATCGCCTCGAGGCCGGGAATCCCAAAACCTTCTGACAATGAGGGGAAAACGTATAAACTAGCACGGCGATACAGCTCGGCCAGCTCCTCATCAGTAACGTAGTCGGTAAAAATAATATGATCTTGAAGTTTGCGTTTTTTAACTAACTTTTCCAGCCTCAGATGAAACTCATCTTTACGGCCAGCTAAAACCAGCTTGTGCTCAAAACTGGCATCTTTTATGAGCTTTTGATAAGCGGCAATCAGTCGCTCAAGGTTTTTGTGTGGGTAGGCGTTACCTACGTATAAAAGGAATCTATCTGTCGATTTCAGATTAAAACGCTTTAAGTTAACTGGCTGCTTTGGGTGCGGCTTGTCGGCAGCATTATGAGTGACAATTAACTTCTTCTGCTCCTTTACTCGATAGCGCTTGGCGATGTCCTGCTTCACAAACTCAGATGGCGTAAAAATGACTCGGCTACGTTTGACGGCTGTTTTGAGTACATGCCTCATCACTACGTCTTTGAGTCGGTAGGTAAACGGCGCCAGCAATCCCCCGCGAATGTTCTTAAAACGCAGTAGCGTCAGGTCATGTACTGTGACTACGTAGGGCTTTCGATAGCCCAGCGGCACGTTAAAATTCGTAAAATGCACGAGGTCAGGATTGAGTGTATCAAGTAACTTAGGGAGAGCAATTTGCTCTTGCGGGGTATACCAGACGATGTCCGTCTCGACATACTCAACTCGACCTTTTGGTAATGGCAGGCAATTTGATTCACCTGGTCGAACCAAGATAATGTAGTGGTTTTTCGGGTCCTGACGAATTATCTCTATCAAGAGATTCTCCACATAGCGACCGATACCGCTATATTTTATCCACCGTCCATCGACTACTATGCGCTTCATGCTCATCATTATACCTGGAAGCTGTGTCACCGTCTCGCCAAGCTGCTAGGTAGGCATAGTGAAATTGGCCGTGCTTGCACGGGTTAATTACTGTTCGGTAAACTGTTTGGCATTCCCATCCACGACTCACAGGGGGTGAATCATGGGAATCAGGAGGGTAAGTCTACGAGCACTGATTGCAGTTCTCGTTGGGATGTTCTTCGTCTCGGTTCCCGTTGGTGTGGCCAGCGCAACCGAGGTCAGATCAGGCGCCAGCTGGAACTGGCGAGCACCTTGGATAGATGCCTATAGCCGCATTGGCGGCGCGACCGCTATTGGCTCTCCGGAGAATACGGTCCACAGCTGGGCACATGGTTGCTTGCAGGATTACGGCGGCGGTCAATATTTCGACTCCGCCCTAATGTCACCAGGTTGCACTACAGGCCGGGTTTACCCAGTTATCGGTCAGCACTGGCAGTTCGTCGCAGCAGTCGGCGCCAGTACCATTGGCTATCCGCAAAACGACTCTCATCGCTGGGGAGCGGGGTGGACTCAAGATTTCGACGGCGGAGACTGGGGACCATCACTACTTATGCGGGGTGATGCCGTAGGGCAGGTCCACGCTGTGCATACTGGCTTTCGGGATTACTACCTATCACAAAGTGGCCCTGGTGGCTGGCTCGGCTACCCGACTAGCGACGAGTACATCTGGGCAAACAATTCTCGACAAGACTTTCAGGGTGGGTCAATTGTTTGGGCACCGTATCTTGGCGTCAGGCCCGTCCCCATCTGGAATGAACGCGCTACCTACCACGGAGTCAGTGATCCAACTGTCTATGTAGTTATAAATGGTCGTAGCTACGGCGTAACCAGTCCAGAGCAACTAACCACTTGCTACGGCGGCTGGGGGCCGGTTCGCTGGATCAGCGATGACGCTACCAATCTCTCACTATCAGCCTACCCCTACTCTGGAGCTGCACCCGCATGCATAGCTCCGCGCGAGGCGCATGCGGCAACCTGGGCTCAAGCTCAGCTCGGCCGCACCGACCGCAATGGCTGGTGTGAGCTGTTTGTCGAAGAAGCCTTCGCAACTCACGGCCGCTATATCTCGGCGGCCGCCCATCTAGCCCAGAAGCGTGCGAGCAATCAGCTTCACGCCGGCGATACGGCGGTACCAGTTGGTGCTATCGCCTTCTTCGCCCCAAGTTGGCAAAACGGCTACAATGGGCACGTCATGATATCGATTGGCAATGGTCAATTCGTCAGTACTGGCGCGCGCGTCTTCATTACCGGCATCAATCAAACACTGTTTGGTCCTTACGCGGGCTGGACTTACGCCGATAGCACTTGGCCGAGCCGCTAATATTTCTCCCCCGTCAGAAATGGCGGGGTATTTTATTGCCTGTAGTTTCGCTGCCGAACAAAAACCGGGTATACTAGAGACGAAAAGCATTCCTTTCATATATATGCAGTCTGATAAATTTACCATCCCTAATCCAAAGCATCTCGAACTTTGGCAGAAGCTTCTGCTAGGTTTCTTGATCGTTGGCTTATCGATATTAGCTGTCCTAGCAGCAATGCGCATCGCCTACAATGGGCGTCTTTTGCCAGGAACAAAAGCCTACGGCATATATGTCGGCGGCATGACAAAAGCCGATGCAATAAGTCTTTTGCAACGCGAGACCGATCAATATGTGAGCTCGTCGACCATTATCGTAAACGCCCCGGGAGTAAACCCACTATCCATTCCCGCAAGTGAGGTTGAGGTTCAATACAATCCCGAAGCTATCGTCGACGAGCTTTATAAGCTCGGACGTGATGGTCAGCTCATGAATCAGCTGAGTGAGCAAGCTCTACTCCTCGTTGGCGCCCAGCAGCTGCCGACCGGGCAAGTGAGCTATAACCCGTCTAAACTATACGCCACTATTCAGCCCGCTTATGCCGCCCTCAATAAGCCAGCACAAAATGCCAATTACGCAATTTCAAAAACCGGCGCACTCATCATTAACCCCGAAAAGTCCGGCCAACGACTCAACCTAGTGGCTTTTATCGGGAATTATGAAGCACTCATCACCAACCTCGAACGAGGCGCCACCACCATACAGGCTAAATCACAGGCCGCTGCCATACCAAGTAGTGCTTTAGAATCCAAGCGCAATGCGCTTACTCCCTTCATCTCATCACCACTCACACTCACTTATAGCTCAAAGACTTGGAAAATCCCGACCGCCGAGGTGCTGGGCTGGTTGAGTTACTCAGCTCAACAAGGTCCGGAGAAAAGCGATCTCTTGAATAATTATTACGCAAGCACACGGGTATCGCGAGCCGACGTCGACTTTGATACTGCCCGCATCAGCAGCTACCTTGGCGTCATTGCTAAAGACGTCAATCAGCCAGCCGTTGATGCCAAGCTTACTATTTCCGGTGACCGAGCCAGCATCTTCCAACAGAGTCAGGATGGTAGGGCTTTGGATACTGCTACCACATCAAAGACTATTATTGAGAATTTTCGAGCCAGCCAGCCGGCCTCCACTCTACCAGCTACCGTCGTCGTCACGAAGGCTGATGTAAATGACAGTAATATCGATCGACTCGGCATTAAAGAATTGCTGTCTGAGGGGGTTACCTATTTCCCAGGCTCGAGCGCAAATCGCATTGTCAACGTCCGCGTTGGGTCGAGTAAATTCAATGGAGTCCTCCTCAAGCCTGGCCAAGTATTTAGCTTTGGACAACTCTTAGGTGACGTCGGCCCCGAGCAGGGCTATAGAGAGGGTCGGGTCATCCTGGAGGGCCGTCAGGAGAGTCAGTATGGTGGTGGCTTATGCCAAGTGAGCTCAACGGCGTTTCGAGCGGCCCTACTCGCCGGTTTACCAATACTTGAGCGCTACAACCACTCATTTGCTGTCAGCTACTACACTGCCCCATATGGCGTTCCCGGAATTGATGCCACTATCTACTATCCCCAAGTTGATTTTAAATTCCGCAATGACACCGATGCGTATATTCTCATTCAAACCGAGATGGTTGGCACCACTCTAAAATTCCGCTTCTTTGGCACTAAGAAAAAAGAGGGAGTTATTCGCGGACCAAACTTCATCTATGGATCAAACGACCCTAACCAACCTTCAAAGACCGTGTTCTATCGAGATATTAAGGTCGGAAATACCGTCGTCAAAACTGATACTTTTTACACGACCTATAAGTCTGCCGCTGATTTTCCAGCAGTCAATTAGTATTATTCAGCAGACGCTTCAGCGCGGGGTCGCACGACCACTTTACGATGTGGATCTTCGCCAACACTTTCAGTCTCAAGATCTGACTTATCAGCCAATACCATATGGACAATCCGCCGCTCAAAGGCATTCATAGGATTTAAGCTATATTCCTTGCCATAGTCTTGAACCTTTTGGGCGGCGTCTTCGGCAATCCGCATCACTTTCTCAATCCGGTCCTTCTTGTAATTAGCCACATCGATCGTGATATAGGGTGCGCTCGGATCTTTATGCTTGAGAAGGGCATTAAACAGCTGCTGAAGTGCATGCAGATTATCACCGCGTCGACCAATCAAGACCGCATGATCCTCGACGGCAATTGCCAAGATTTGCCGACTCTCTAACTGATCTTCATAGATGGTGTATTCGGAGAAACCCATCGCCTCTATAAGGCCCTCAAGAATTTCTTTTCCGAGTTTGAGCTGCTCTGCCGAAATCGTCATTCTACCCCCGTTTCTTCTTTTTCTTGTCCGATCCGCTAGTGAGCTTTTTTGTTCCCGAGTCAGCAGTTCGAACTTTCGTCACCACTGTTGCTTCTTCCATCTTATCAACTTCTTCGCGCATGATAATAGTCTGCTGCAAGATACTCACACTGTTTGAGACTGCCCAGTACAGCGGCAAGGCAGCAATCAGTGTATAGCCGATCCAAGCTGTCAGCAGTGGGAACATCCAGACCATAATCTTATTAGCGCTAGCAGTCGGGTCATTCGGGTCAGTCACTTTAGGCGTAATCTGATAAACCTGGTAATACTGAGTAGCCCCAGCTAGAACTGCCAGAATAATATTCTTTTTGGCTGCCAAATCAACAACACCGAAGAGCGTGGCGCTAAAGAGTGAAGGGTCCTGAATAACCTGCTGGATATACGGCAGATTCTTAATCGGGGCGTAGAGCAAAGGCTCCCATACATTTACACCCTGAGTAACTCTCGAGAAGACAGCGAAAAGCCCAATCAAGAAAGGTAGCTGGATCAGCAATGGCAGACAAGAGGCTAATGGATTAATCTCTTTTTCTCGGTAAAGCTCCATTAATGCAGCGCTTTCTTTCTGCTTATCACCCTTTGTCTCGGCGCGGATACGAGCAATCTCGGGTTGCAAAGCCTGCATCTTCTTTTGAGAATGAAGCTGTTTGGCGAGCACCGGCCAGAGCGCGAAGCGAATCAGCATCGTGAGAATAATAATCGCCACACCAAAGTCGTGACCCGGGATAAGCCCGTAAATTAAAAACAGTACATTCGTTAGTGGTTGAACAAAAATCGCATTAAACATTACTTCGCTCTCGCCTCTTTCTTTAGATTATGTGGCACCGGATCAAAACCACCAGCCGCCCACGGATGACAGCGGCCAATCCGTCGCGCTGCCAGGGCTGAGCCTTTCAGCGCGCCATGTTTTTCGATGGCCTCATGAGCGTATTCGCTACAAGTCGGATGATATCGGCAACAGCCGTACGGGTAAAAGACCCTGAATAAACCATGGTCCGGCGATAGCGTCTTCTGGTAGGCCCGGATAGCGCCCTGTAAAACTCGCTTCATAATCCCTTAACTCCTAACTTCGTGATCAGCTGAGATATTTCTTGCTTGAGATTTACGGCCGACTGCTCACGAATATCAGTCTTGATAGTTATTAGTATATCAAAGCCGGTAGCTAGTTTGGGGAGCTCGAGGCGTAAGCTTTCACTGACGCGACGACGGCAACGGTTGCGAACCACCGCCCGCTTATCAACTTTCTTCGAAATCACCACCACCGCGCGACTGACTGGCAAATGGGTAGCGAGTGAATAGCCGAGCAAATGCTGAGTATGCGCTCGCCGACCCTTCTTATATAAACGAAGAATATCTGAGTTTTTGCGCAGACGATGCTGACGCGCCAGCATGAGTACTACCTAAATAGCAACGCGCGCGCGGCCTTTGAGGCGGCGGCGCTTTAAGACAGCACGGCCCACACGGGTCTTCATGCGAGACATGAAGCCGTGCACGCGCTGCCGGCGGCGTTTCTTGGGCTGATGAGTCCTTTTCATATCCGTCGTATTATACGGGTTTATCGAGAGTTTTTCAAGATATTTTCTCCACATATCCACAAGTGGCCCCAAAACTGTGGGTGACATGTGGAAAACCCCTTGGCAAAGCCTGTGGAAAACCGTAAACTACAGATAAGACGAATGTGAGGAGGGTGAGTATGGGGCAAGCGCTCCCAGACTATAATTCAATTTGGCAATCTGTCCTTGGTGAACTCGAGGTCACGATTAGTGGTAATAGTTTTAAGACATTTCTCGAGCCAACCCGGCTTGAAACCCTTGAAGGTGATCAGGCGACGATAGCTGTACCTAATCCATTTTCAAGTGCTCAGATCAAAGCGCGCTTCGAGGCTGATCTGATTCAAGCCCTTCAGCAACATGCCCCTCAGATAAAAAGTCTCGAGTATGTCGTGCGAGCCGACCAAACCACGGAACTACCAAAAGAAATGTCAGCTTCGCGCAGTAGTCGGACTTCAAAATCTAAACCCAGCCAGTCGACTCCACAACCAAACCTTTTTAATCAACAGCAACATCTTGTCGATCGCTATCACTTCGAGAACTTTGTAGTCGGCAGCTCAAACCGGCTCGCCTACTCGGCTGCTCGCTTGGTCGCTGAAAAACCCGGTACAGACTACAATCCACTCTTCCTATACGGACCAGCCGGAGTCGGTAAGACTCATCTGATGTGGGGGGTCTATGGTGAACTCAAGCGCCGCAATCCTAATCTTGAGCTGATGTATATTACTATTGAAGAGTTTTATAAGTCATTTGTTGATTCAGTCCGTAAGTCCGAAGCCTTTACGACAAAATATCGTGAGGTCGACGTATTATTCGTAGATGATATTCAATTCATTAAGAAAAAAGAAACCACCCAAGAGGAGTTCTTCCACACCTTTAACTCACTCCACCAGGCTAACAAACAAATAGTCATCTGCTCTGACCGACCACCGAAAGAAATCCCCGAACTCGAAGAACGTCTGCGAAGTCGGTTTGAATGGGGTATGGTGGTCGACATTCAGCCACCTGATCTAGAAACCCGCGTCGCTATCATTCAGTCCAAAGCCGAGGCAAAGAACTTTGCCATCCCGATGGAAGTAGCTGAAGCAATCGCTGAGAGGATCTCAACCAATATTCGCGAGCTAGAGGGTGGCTTTAATAAGGTGGTCATGCAGTGTGAATTACACGGTGATACCCCAACCATCGAACTCGTCGATCAGATTCTTGGCGGTACCTCGACACCAACAACTGGTCGCCGCAAACCAAGTCCTAAGCAAGTCATCGATGAAGTCGCCGGCTATTACGGGCTCTCAACTACCGATCTCTCGGGTAAACGCAGGAGTAAGGATATCGTTATGCCGCGCCAAATCGCGATGTATCTCTTACGGTCGGAGCTAGAGCTGTCATTTCCGCAGATCGGCGGACACCTCGGTGGGCGCGACCATACCACTATCATGTATGGCTGCGAGAAAATCACTCTTCTTATAAAAGCAAAGGATCCAGTCACTCATGACATATCTGAAGTTCGTCAACGACTTCATCACGAGTTTGCGGGAGCTAATTCATGAACTCAGCCGGCAGAATAAAAGCGTATTTCGGGCAAACATTCGGTTTTTGTCCACAGCTTACTTGTGGACAACCTATGGATAACTCCGTGGATAGTGTGTGGAAGAAATGTAGAGAAGCTGTCGACAACTCCCTTTCCCCTCCCCAGCTTATCCCCCGCGCGAACCGGCTCTTCCCCAGTTCGCGACTTGTCCCCAGTCTTATCCGCAACTGCACACACAGCTTATCCAGAGTCACACAACGAGCCAATAACAGGTTTAAAATCCGCCCATTATCAACTTATCCCCGCTTTCCACAGCACCCATTACTACCACTACCATATAGTTATATAAGTATAAGAAAGAATCGAAGAGGATAGAATTATGAAAGTTTCAGTCATGCAAGACAACTTTGCCAAAGCCGTTGCTACAGTTAGCCGAGTAGTTGGATCACGTACTAGTTTACCGATTCTTGCAAATGTACTTATTCAAGCCGAAGGTTCCAAGTTATCAATCTCAGCAACAAATCTTGAGATTGCTTTGACGGCCGTTATAAATTGTAAAGTTGAGCAGCCTGGGGCAGTTTCGGTACCGGCTCGCCTACTTCTTGAAATAACCCAAGGCTTACAGAGCGAGAAGATCCAGCTTACCAGTGAGGATACTCAGCTTGAGCTCGCGGCTGCCGGTGCCCAGGCCACTCTTCAGGGGATGCCAGCCGATGAATTTCCGGTGATTCCTGAGGTGAGCTCTGGTCAGAAGATTATGCTCTCCACTCAGGTTCTTAATGATACCCTTACGAAAGTTGCCATTGCGGCTTCACTCGATGAGTCGCGACCAGTCTTAGCGGGGGTTTTCATTCGCGCCCAGGGAGATAAGCTGACCTTTGCGGCCACCGATAGCTATCGCTTAGCTGAGGCTACCGTGCAGGACGCAAAGCTCAAGGATTTCTCACTCATCCTACCTCTCCGCACTGTCCAAGAAGTCTTGCGCCTGATTGGTCAAGCTCATGAAGCCGAAGTAGGCTTTGAGTTTGGAACTAGCGAAGCCCGCATCACAGTTGGCGAGACTACTCTCGTTACCCGTCTGATCGAGGGAAGTTTTCCCAATTATGCACAGATTATCCCCGATAAATCGGCTAGTACTATTCGCTGCGCGCGCAGTGAGCTGACTCAGGCCGTGCGTCTAGCGAGTGTGTTTGCTCGCGAGAGCGCTCACACCATTACACTTGATGCCGGTAAAGACAGGATTAAGCTACATGCAGAAGCGGCTCAAGTCGGCGAAAATACTTCCGAGGTTACTGCTAAGCTAACTGGTGGAGGCGGCATTATCTCACTCAACTCTCGGTTTCTTCTGGACGTACTCGGAGTCATTACGAGTGATGAGGTGGAGCTCAAGCTGAATGACAAGCTTGATCCTTGCCTCGTGGTACCGGTTGGTGATGACGGTCACTATCTCCATCTGATTATGCCGTTACGGAGCTGAACTTGACGCATGCTCAAGCAGCTACATCTGTCGCATTTTCGCTCCTATAGTAGTTTGGAGCTAGAGCTGTCCGAGCAGGTACTGTTGATTCTCGGCCCGAATGCAACCGGCAAGACGAATATCCTCGAAGCAATGTATGTGGCGGCAACTGGTCGATCGTTTCGTGGCAATGATGAAGAGCTCGTGCAGCACAGTGCGCCTGGCTTCCGCGTAGATGCCACTCATGACGACGAAGTGATTACGATTACCTACCAGGCCACTCTTAAGAAAAAAACACTCCAGCGCGACGCTGTGCGCCTGAGCCGTGCTACCCTACTAGGACGTCATCCGGTCGTGCTGTTTGAACCAAATGATTTATTATTACTTTCCGGCCCACCAGAGCGTCGCCGTCGCTACCTCGACCTGATTCTTGCTCAGACAGATAGCCAGTATCGTCGAGAACTCCAACTCTATAAGCGCCTACTGAGACAACGTAATGCCCTCCTCTGGCGGAATCGACGCGACACGATTAGCCGGCTTGATGATCAGCTTTTCATCCTTGAGACCCAGATGGCTGGGCCGGCTGAGAATATTTCTCAAGCGCGGGTTGAGTTCATTCGCCAGCTCACGCAGCTACTGAATGAACTAGTTGGTCGCATCTCAGAGAGGTCCCATAGCCTGGCGGTGCATTTTAGTGAAAAGAGTTCAGATATCTTAACTCGTTATCAAGAGCGACGAGAGCGAGACATAGTGCTTGGTACGACATCAGTTGGGCCACATCGCGAAGATTGGACTATCGAGTTTGATGGTCATCCCCTAACCGCGACTGCTTCACGCGGCGAGGTGCGGACGACACTTCTGGCTCTGAAATTAGCTGAGCTTGATTATGTGCGGGCTCATACACAGGGAGGCGCCCCGACTCTCCTGCTAGACGATGTCTTTAGTGAGCTCGATGAAGCTCGTCGGCGCGCTTTGATCCGTGAGCTCGATGCGGTGCAGACGATCATCACCAGTACTGATATCGATCGTCGCCTCAAGCTACCCGCTCAGACGCTCGATCTCACGAGGCCGAGTTCATGAGTTTTGAAAGGCTTGGCGACGCCCTGAATCGTAAGGATATTGATCAGCATGAGGATCTGCTGGCTTTCTTTGATCTGGCGAAATCAGTGATTGCTCGTCGCAGTGGCGTGAAAGTCGATGCGGTGAGTTTTAAAAATGATATTTTGCGTATCGCGGTATCGCACCCGGTTGAAGCTAGCGAGATTCGCTTACGTCACATACAGATAGAGCGTGAAATTTCCAAAAAATCCGGACGTAAGCTCGAGCGGTTACAGGTCCGCGTTTTATAACTTAAGCTGATATATTTTACCAACCAAACCTTCTCCGAGCGTATAGGTACTGACAGTTAATGAGTTATTAATCTTGTCGAAGTACGCATCATATACGCCAACGTTACTGTAGTTAAAAGTGGCTTGCTTGATGGCTATCTGAGTCTGAGAGTCGTAAATCCAGATCGCACCTTTTTCGACGTAGCTCAGCTTGGTATTGCTGACCCAGCGGATAGAGTTATTCTCAGCTCCGGTTTGGGCGAGCACGGTAGTAATGTTGCCAGTATTGATATCGAGGATATGTACGGTTTGGTCGGTAATAAAGGCGAGCTTATTGCCGTCGAGAGACCAGCTAGAGCCCTCCTCTGTCGTCGCGTCTTTATCGGTGATTTGCTGGACGGTTTTTCGGTTTTTCACATCGTAGATACTCATCTTCAGTGGCTCGCGTGGAGTTTCCTTTTGGTTAGGTTGATTATCGACAACCCCTTCTTCGCCGATAGTTATTTCCGGCTGTGAAAAGAGTACGATCAGGCCGTTTTTAGACAGAGTAAAACTCGAGTTAATGCTTTGGCCGTCAATCTGGATTTCTTCTGCATATTCGTCTGTCGAGCCCTGATAGTAGAGCTTATCGAGGTGACGCATGACTCGATCGCCATTTTCATTGACGGCAATGTCATCGATCGAGAGCGTATCCGCTTCACCGCCGGGACCTTCTTCTGCAGCTTCTTTCGGATCGTTGGCGGGGGCCTCTTTTAGGCGGATTCCAAAGCTTGTGACGACTCCCCCGGGACTGAGCTTGTAGCTATTGTTAGTAGTGTCGCGGAAATAACCGAGGCCGTACTGCACCCAGTCAAGCTGAGTAATCGTATAGTCTTCGATGTAGGGTGCCCCCTCAGTTTGCGCATCGGGAATCGTGTAGATCGATTGGAAAGGAATATTGAGAAACTCTACCTTTGCGCCCTCGGTGACGATATCTTTCGCCTGGTAGTTGGCATACTCGCTGAGGTTCTGCGGATTAGTGAGATCAAGGGTGGTTTTTTGGGTTTGTCGAGCTTCAAGCTTTGTTGTGTAGCAGCTTTCTGCAGAGTCTGCCGAAGCAGTAATGGTATAGTCTCCAGGAGGCAGGCGCTTATCGACCTTCCCTTTGCCGATAACTTCAGCCGATTGATTTTTTCGATTGACGATTGTCAGCTTAGCATTTGGTTGGTTAGTCTGAATGATGACGCGGCCAGTCGTGAAGTATTCGTAGATGAATTGCGCGAGCAGGATGAGTAGGATTACCCCAGCTAGTCCAAGGATGATTCGGATGATGAGTGTGCGGTTGAGGGTTATAGTGGGCTGCATAGTTTACTCCGGTAATTTCGCAAATGCTTGAATGAGTATCGGCTGTGGATTTATGAGGGTGGCGCATTGCGCAGCACAGTTATCGCGCCCTCGACTAAAGCCATTTGGTACCGGGCTAATATCGAAGTGTAAGTGTGGGCCGGTATTTTGTGCATCGGCGGCGGTGCCAACTACTCCAATAGCTTGCCCGGCCTGAACGACATTCCCTTTGTTCGCCTTATTCGAACCCTGTGGCATATGGGTGTAGAAGTACCATTTACCATCATTGCCGCGAATTCTCATATTTTGCCCATTTTTACTTGAGTAATTACTCCCTTCGACGACTCCTCCGACCGCTGCCACGACCTCAGTACCAGTTGGAGCACCGATGTCGGCGGCATTATAGTCGTGGTGACAATTCGCCTGACTGGTATAACACCACTTAACTGGTGAGGCGTTCTTGATAGCTGTTTTAGTTGTTTTAAGCGGGAAGATAAAACCATCAGCGCTCACGCCGAGCCCACCAGCTTGGCCAGTTGTGGTCGCGATGGTTCCAGCTGCTATACAGTCTTGTCCGACTGCTGTAGCAGGTGCGGCAGCACCAATTCCACCCTG
The DNA here is from genome assembly GCA_046350755.1 of Candidatus Saccharimonadota bacterium. Lineage (GTDB taxonomy): Bacteria > Patescibacteriota > Saccharimonadia > CAILAD01 > CAZDEK01. The sequence goes on from JAXLZV010000001.1 coordinate 536,507, forward strand.
CAAGCTCAGATAAAACGGTATCGCGCGGGTGATATAATTTTGCGTTTCTTTAGGAAGATTGGCGAGAGTATTCGCACCGGCAATCCGTCCGCCACCAGCATTGTAGGCTATGAGTACGGTTACGACTGATGGATTAATGCTGTTTGGTCGTTCAATACTACCGACGGGAATACCGGCCTTACCACCACTATTGGCGATGTAGTTGGCAGCCCCGAAGGCGGCATCGGTAAGGTCTTGGATATCTTTTACTCCATCGCCATTGCCGTCTTGACCACTCGAGGCCCAAGTGGAGTTGAGGAATTGAAATGGCCCATTTGCCCCTTTATTCGAGCTGGCCCAGGCCTTGCCAGTGCCATATGGTGGTGGAGGATTTGGAAAGCCGCCCCCGTGCTCGATCCAGAAAATGGCTGTCAGGATGCCAACATCGGTGCCAAATTTCGCCGCCGCTTTAGGGAAAATTGAGCGATACGGCTCGGGAATACTGGCGGGTAAGCTGGTGAGTGTACCGGTTGCCGCTGGGTCGGCCGGTTGAGCGGCGACATCGGTATTCGGTGGGGTCGAGCCACTGAATGTACTGTAGAGTACGACGCTATTAACGACCAGCTCAGCGAGGGCTTTATAGCCTGCAGCATCTGTGTGTACTCCATAGCTCGTTATCGGAAAAGCTGTCGTGGTCGGTGTCAGATTCTGTGGATCGGCCGTTGGGGCAATGAGTTTTGACCAGCTAATGACTTTATAGCCGAGGGATTGATTACTATAGATAGTCTTATTGACTTGTGAGTAAGCAGCTTGGTTATCTGAAGAGTAAACATCGACCCAGAGCAGCTGGGCATCGGGGTTGATGCCACGGATTTTCTGAATCAATTGCGATTGTAGGGATGAAAAATTATTCTCGAGATTAGTGCCTAACTCGATCACGATATACTTTGCTGATTTTACAAACTCCGTATCAGCGGTCACAGCATCAAGTCCACTCGGGGCGGCACTCTGCCCTCCCCTTTGAATACCTCGTGACGTAGCGACATTTAGTCGTGGAGTAAAGCCTTTCGAGCTGAACATACTTTCTATCCCGGCCGACTGCATACCAACGCCAATTGAATCACCCAGCAGGTATACCGGCCCAGGGCCACCGGCTCCACGTCCTACCTGTTCATCGACGCCGCCAAAGCCACACAGCTCAGCATATTTATCGTAAAAAGGATAGCGTTCAATTCCCTGTCTTTGCTCGGAAGCCGCTAGGGCTGCAGTCGGTGAAAAGAATAGCGCCGCCAGAGTTATGAGCGTGAAGAGTTTTTTCATCATCTAGTCTCCATGCCCGATACTTGGACAATAGAGGAAGGTCGGTAGTCGATATTGATTCTCGATGCGCACGTGGAAGTGATTATCGTGATTGACGAGTGACTGCATTTTAAAGTTCACACCCTTCTGCTGCGCGTAGGTATTTGAGGCATTGATAACGTATGGATCATTAAAGAAGATATTGGTGACGATCCCGGTATCGACAAACATCTTGGCGAGTTCGAGGGTTTTTTCGCGCGAATAGCCCGGTCGCGGGATGTCAGCTACCCATTCATTGCCAACCCGTCCATCGAGGTCGACATCAACACCATTCTTATGAGAAGCGTGCCCATCGGACGTAATTTCACCTATTTGTAAGTAGCCGTTAGGATATGTTTTTCTAAACTGCTGCGCTACTGTATAGATCATATCGATCATCGCTTTATTGCCGCACATATCCCATTCTTGGCCAAAGCCAGTACCATTATCCCCGTCATAGATATATGAGCCGTCGACCGACCGAGGGAGCTTGTATGAGCCATTTGATTCGACCGGCCCGAGGTTGGGTGGTGAAATGAGGCCGGTGATAGTGGATCCTGTGCCCGTCCCTCCGGTCGCAGGAGCAGGACCTTCACCTGGTAGTGACGAATTGGCGTTCAGGCTGGTATCCTCTTTATCTGGATTTGATAGGTAGACCAGAGCATCGGCTTGCAGGTTGTAGAAGTGGTAGGCACCATATCGAGTCTCGAGACTGTTGAGATTAGGGCTATTTGTGCTCTCAAACAGAGGCTTACAGTACTTGTCATACAGATCTTTTTTATCATCATCGGGGTATAGGAGATGGAAGCGACTCGGAATGAATTCCCGGTAGCAGAGCTCATAGTAGTAGAACTTCTGTAAGAGATCGGGGCGAGCCAGCTTTAAGCCTTCGATGAAGCGGGCATTTTGGACGGGGTCTATTTGACTGTAGATCTCCGGGATGCCGGCTGGATCAAGCTTGAGATTTTGGGAGTCGTATATCGAGGCGGCCATGGCGACGCGTGATTTACCAGTCAGTAAAGCAGCAATGGTCCCCCGCTCGCCAGCTAGGTTGCGGATCGGACTAGCAACTGTTGCGATGACTGAGCCAACATTGCTGGCGACTTTTTGAGGCTTATCGGTGAAGGCAACGCGCAGACGACTCGTTAGTGAGCCGGGATTTTCTAGGTCAAACAGTCGGTAAGCCAGTCCCCGAGTTTGTTCGTCATAACTGCGAGCTAATTGAATAGATTCATCACGGGCGACAGCCTCGTTATTGGTGAGGAACTTACCACCCATGGCGAGTGATATGCCGTTCATGTAGGCCTTCATACCGAAGTTCATGCGGTTGAAGTTTTGAGGACCATCTTCCGTGCCGGCAGTCGCAACGTTTGATTCGAGTCGGGTAGCTCGAAACAGAATATCTTCATAGGTGAGATTATTATAGATCTGACTAATCGATTGAGATTTTTCTGGTCGAGAATAGTAATCGATGCTGGCCATCGCCTTTTTAAATATCGGATAGGCGTCATTCCAGAAGGCATTAGTGGCTTGAATCGAGGCCGGTGAGCTGTACTGACTCTTGTCTTGAGCAGCTTCACAGGGGCTCAGTCCATTTACTGGTCGATTGACGTAGGCGAAGATTGCATCTAGCCCTTTTGTATATTGATCATCAATCTGTAATAGATTTTTGTCGCCAGTTGAATTATAGTAACCGACGATTCTTGATACGGCATCAGGTTCGATAGCGATGCCGGTCGCTCGCCCGTCTAAGCTGTGATTGTATTCCTGCCCCGACTGCATGCCGGCAATCTTATAGAAGTCCTTATTTAGCTCATTAATATTGAGAAAACGCGCACGATTTGTATCGGCGTACGTCACTGCCTGCCAGCCAGCCACTGCTGCTGAGTTGATGCGATTCTTCACGCGAGCCCGATAGGTTTTTGTGGCTTCGGCTTCTGGCTTGAGGAGTCGATCGTAGAGATCGCAGACTGTATTGAGAGCTGCGCGCTTTGGTCGAATCGCCAAGTCAGGATTTGGGTCATTAGCTGTCGATTCATCAGGGAGGGTTGTATAGAGTAAGAGATTTTTTGGTTCGATACCGCATTGGAGATCGTGATTCATCTTATCGACGTCCTTATCCCAAAACTTGTCACCTTGTGGAACATAATTATTCGCGCAGTCGATAATGTCCTGACTATAGAGCCCTGCTGAGTATTTCTGCACACTTCTAGTACCGCCGAAAAATTCAAGCACTGCATCATCACTCGCTTTTACTTGTTCGGGTGTGGCTTGGCCGGCGACCTCATATTTACCACCACGATTCCAGATGCGAGTCAGGGTTTTTTCACGCAGGGCTTTTTGAAGCTCAGAAGGTGGTTTATCGAGGTTGGCTGATTCTTCTGGCTCGGCATAGGCATAGCGAACATTAAGATTCTTATTAACGCCATCGCGCACGAATTGGGAGCGCATCATCGCGTTGAAGATTGGGTATGAGTTGTTGATGCAGTTCGCGCGCGCCACCCCATCGAGCTCCTTACCGGGGTTAGTATTGAGTTGGATAGACTCGATGACGGAGCGTTTTTTGCCATCGACTGTTGAGACTACCTCTTTGGTCTTAATTACACAGCGACTGTCATTTGGTAGGGTTTGGTATTTGGCCTTCTCCCAATCGATTTGCGAAAGCTTGTACTCATAAGTATCGATCGCCGGCTTCGCCGCAATGGCAGTTGCCGCAACGGCCGTCGGCGTGCCGGGCTTAACATCTACTTCGTAGGCAAGCTTACCAGCGCCACCATAGCTAATAACCGCCCCAACCATACCACCGATACCAGCTTTCATACCTGCCCAACCTAAGCTCAAGATGGCGCGCGGGTTATCCCAAGCGAAGAAGATAACCAGGAAGAAGATAATTATCGGCAGGAATGAGAGGAATATACCGAAAAAGATAATGTAGAGCCAGTAGCTTTGTTTGAATTTCTTGCCAGTTATCTTCTGAACGCCGGCCTCTACGGCATTTTTGGCCGCGACTACGGCGGTACCGATACCGGTTTTTGAAGCGGCGGCCTCGCCAACCTTGACCCCAGCTTCGAGCGCCGCTTCTCCCTTACCGTCTTCGCGAGCGGTGCGGCGGACATCATCTATCTCGCGTTTGGCGTTGAGGCCCTTTGTGGCGGATTTACCGATGGCACCACTGATCGATTTATTGGCTGCCTTAGTTGCTTCTCCACTGGTCTCATTAGCGATCTTAGTAGCTTCGCCACCTTTATTGGCAACCTTGGTAGCCTCCCCGCCTGTATTGGCGGTCTTAGTGGCTTCGCCGCCCTTACTGCTTCCGCCAGTATTGGTGGGGGTTGTACCGCCGCGGGCTTGGTCGGCGAATGATCCGCCGCTATTGGGTCCACCTGGCTTTGGCGCTTCGCGATAGTGTCGCCGTTGACCGTCCGAATGTATTGCTTCGTCCACCCTCCAGATCATGTACTAGACTCCCGGTGCCGTTCCGGACGCACCCGGTTCGTACTGATTAGCTACCTGACTCGCATCGGCCACCCCAACAGTTCCCTGCTGGACTGCCTCCTCGGTGTTCTCAAGCCGTGATTGAGCATTTTGCATATCGCGTTCGAGTAATACCTGTGGGTTGGTGGTAATGAGCTGCTCTTCCATCGGGCTGGCAAGGATGCGGATAACAACGTGGTTTGAACCAGCAAAGAATAGCCCTTCACCGACTGGGAACTGACTGAGGCGAGATTTTTCTTCGCTCGTTAGTTTGAAGGTTTCAGCGACGATATCGGCGGCTGATGGTGCTTGCTTGAGCAGTAGTTGCAGCGAGCTATTATTGACGACGGCTCGACCGAGTCGGTCTGACAGGAAGTCTTCTACGTCTTGTGAGATGGTGGTCAGTCCGAGGTAATACTTACGGGCACGCTTAGCAATCGAGAACATAAATGAAGCTGAGTCGGGGTGCTTCATGAGCTGCCAGGCCTCGTCGACGGCTAGGATTCGCCTGCGCTTATCAGTTTTTACGCGATTCCAGATGTAATTGAGGGTGATATACATACCGATCGGGCGTAGTTCATCCTCGAGGTCGCGGATATTAAAGACCACAAACTTATTATTTAGCTGAACATTTGACTGCTGAGAGAAGATACCTGAGAAGGTACCTTCGGTATAGCGGCGTAGCCGCGAGGCGATTTGTGGGCCGCTACCACCCATCGTGATGAGCGTGTTGTAAAGGTCACTCATAACTGGTGGCTGACTGCGGTGTGTGAGTGGGTCGTTCGTGATCCCCTTTTGGGCGTAGGTATTGATGAGGGCGAGGTCGAGATCTGATTCTTCGGCCGCCGAGAGCTCACCACACATTAGACGAATCAGGCCGTGTAGCATGATGATGTTGGCGCGCAGGGCATTATCAGCTTCTTCGGGGTCGATGACGATCGGGATGTCGAATGGATTGATGCGTGTATTGCTGGCTAGGGAGAGGTGTACGAAGCTCCCGCCGACAGCATCGCAGAGCGTGCGGTATTCGTTTTCTGGGTCGATGATGATAACATCGGTGCCCATCATCAGCGATCGCAGGCATTCTAGTTTGACGGTAAAACTCTTACCGGCACCAGACTTAGCAAAGACCACCATATTAGCGTTTTCTAAGCTGAAACGGTCAAACAGGACGAGACCATTATTATGACGGTTGAGGCCGTAGAGGACTCCTTCATTGCGTGATAGCTCAGCTGAGGTGAATGGGAAGCTGGTTGAGAGCGAGCCGGTATTCATATTCCGGTAGATGCCGAGCTGATCAGTACCGATCGGCAAGGTAGAGTTGAAGCCTTGCTCCATCTGAACGGTGGCAGGCTTGGTGTATACCAGGCTTGTGCCTAGAATGGACTCAATCTTCCGCTGGATAAGGTCGAGCTCCTCAACATCCTTACCATAGACTGTTAGGTAGAGGCCAAAGCGGAAGAAGCGCTCTTCACCAACTTGGAGTTTGTCGCGTAATTCTTCAGCATCGCCGATGGCTGCTTCAAGACCCGGATCACGAATCTTACCCTTTTCGGCATTGATCTGCACTGAGGCCTCGAGCTGACCAACTTTTTTCTTGAGGTTCTCGAGAACAACCCGACTTTCGACCGGCATAATATTGAGCGAGATATCGATGATCTCATCGAGATTGATAATTGGTGACAGCCAACCAGTGAAGAGAGTCCGTGGGTAGCCGTAGACGAAGAGAGTGCGGACGTAGCGCGTACCGACGATAAGATAATTATTCTCGATGGTGAATGAGCTCGGAGCAATAATGTCGCGCAGAGTTAAGATGCCTTCGCGGTAGGCCCGTTCGGCTTCCTGTTGCTGAGCCGCTGCCATATCAACAGCTGCTTGCTGAGCTGGATCGACTTTTGGTTTGCGGGCCATTAGACTCCCCCTCCAACTAATGGATTCTGTGGTGGGGCCGGCGGCGTTGGTGGGATTTGCTGAGGTGGTACGACTGGTGCTGGCTGGGCGGCCGTCGGTGGTGCCGACACCGGACTCGACGCCTGGCTCCCAACGCCGTTACGCATGCCGCTGGTGTACATATCGTCTGGCTCAGGCTCAGGAGTTGCGTTATAGCTTCCATCTGGTATTGGCGGGTCATCCCCGCGCATAACAACCGGCGTAGTCATCTGATCGATGTCGACGAGATTTTGATTGACTGCTTCGTCTTGATTGTAAGCGGTGTAGAAGAGTTCGGTGATTTCCTGAGTGCTTAAGACGGCAGCTCGGATACCCATCTGAGCAAGCCCTTGCGCCACGAGGTTGGTGCGTTGAATCAGATCGCGTTTGCGCTGCTCAAACATCTCGGTTGTCTGTGTCTCATCAGAATTACTCTTAAATAAATCAGCCAGCTTAACGCCAGCGTTGTCGCGCTTCTTGCCTTTGAGCTCGAGATAATACGGAACGACAATGTAGAACTCCTTGTTCATAATGTTGACCTGCTCGAGGAGACCGCGAATATTGTAGATGTAGTCTTCCATTAGCCCGGCAATCAACGGATTTTCCTGGTTGGCTTGGAGGACCTCTAGGTTGTCGAGATAGTTGTCGAGCTCGAGCTTACGACTCCGGACGATGATTTGGATCGGAAAGTGGAGGCCGTTGAGAAAGCCCTGATAGGCATACTCGATAGCATCTTGCTCTTGGGGCGACTTGAGGTCGAAATTCAAGGCGCTACCGAGAATGATCATACGCAAAGAACCATCACGCATCACCACGATCCCGTCTTTAATCTCGGTAAACATCAGGTGGTTTTGCGTACTGGCACGCTGATCCTTCACGTCCTTAGGCGGCGTGATGGATTTCGTAAATTCAGCTTGTTCGGGCGTCTGGGCAGCTTGATCTGCCATAGGAGATAACACCTACCTTGTAATTAGTCTGTTTTAGAGACATCCATCCCCTGCAAGTAAATGACTTGCAGGTAGTGACGAATATATCATCATACCAAAAAGAGACAGTTCACTGGAGGTATTCCACTGTCTCTTTATTTTGGTAGTTGGTTTTTTATAAGAACTTTTTGGTTGCGGCCTAGCGAACCTGTACACTTTCGCCGGCCTGTAACTGGCCGCGGCTGGCTACCTGCGCCACCTGAGCGACGCTCAAATGCGAGGCATCCATAACCTTTTTCAGTATAGCATTATCGGGTGTTGCCTGGGAGGTCTGAGCGGCGGTTTGTGGGGCTGGAACATCGGGGTTATTGAGCTGCTCCGTCATCTGTTGGCGAGCTTGTTCACGAATATCATGCTCGACGTTTTGGAGCATCTCCCCTACCCGCTGAGCTTGGGGAGCATTTTCGGCTTGAGCGATGACATCATCGCTGACTTGCATATCCTCGGCAGGCAGGATGGTTTTGGTAAGTTCGTCGGGCGTGAAGACACGTTCTGAAAATTGTGCCGCCCGATTCGTCTCGTCTGGGAGTTGAATCGACTCTGGCTTGGCATGGCCACGAGTATCGACGACGAGTGAGATCTGCTGGAGACGGCTGCGCACGTGGTCTAAGTCTTCTTTTGTCGGCGCGCTTGGCTTGGGTGGTGGTGGAGCGTCGACGATCACCTCACCTTTATAGTCATCTTTCATCCAGGTGCGCTTACGGGGCATGACGGAGAAACGGATGAGGGCGATGAGATAGTTTTCAAAGCTCTGCTCCTCACGGCGACCGAAGGCCAGTAGAAACATAAAGCCGGAGATCGGTGTGACCAGCACAACCATCATCAGGATGCCGACCGGTCCGCCACCCATAAAGAGTCGCCAGATGAGAAACGCCCAGGCCAGCCCGATGATGGCATAGATGAATTGCTTCATCGTCAGCGGTCCAACGAGCTTGTCTTCACTTTCTACGTTCTGGGGAACTTTATATTGGCCCATTACTCAGCTCCATCGATATCGACATCGTGTTCACCGGCGTTTTCTTCTATACCGGCAGACCGTTCAACTCCTCGCATGTACTCATCAAATTGCCCGTGCATACTTTCGGGCGCAGCATTTCTTGCAAGACGTAGGGTTTTTAGGTCCTTCTTCAGTGAAAAAGTATCTACTCTTCCACTGGCAAGTTTTGCATCAATGTTGTCCATTTTGCGCATGATGTCATTGTAGCCATCGAGGCCGCCGCTCGCTGCCATTTGTGTGCGTAGGCTACCAGACTGTTGGAAGACTTGTGATACGGAGGTGTTATTGACGATTGTGGTCGATCCCCCAGAACCGGAAGCAGCTGGTGGAGGCGAGCTAGTTGATCCACTGAAGCCACCTGAATCATATGATGAGCTACTACTCGAGGGACTAACGGATGTACCTGGGTTCATGGTAGTTCCGGCCATCCCGCGCACTGGAGAACCCGGGCGTCCTGTAGGTGGTGCAGGGGCGCTTGGTGAGGGTGGAGCAGATGGTGACGGAGGAATAGGCCCGGTGTATGGAGGTGGAGTTGTAGGTCCTCCTGACCCTGGCCTTGGTGCTGGAGGAGGTCCTGGCATAGGTGGAGGTGGAGGCGATTGTGGGGTGGTGCCGCCTGCTGTTGGTCCATGGCCTGGACCGGGTGGTGGAGGGGCGGGAGTAGACCCAGACCCACCTGTTGACCCTGCATTTTGCTGACTGGAGTTAGTATATCCAGAGAAACTACTGTTTTGGACAGCCCCATTAGTAGCAACTGAAAGTTTATCGAGCTGGTCAGCCGTGAAGTTGGATCTCACAGATGCAGTGTTCAGCTGATCAATCTGCCCCGATGTGAGACTGTTGAAGTGACCCGCTCTACTCATGCGTTCAATCGTTGATCCCTTCCATTCTGACATCTTTGTAGGCGCAACAGATTTGATGTCAAATGACTTCACGGATCCAGTGGCGTCGTCTATTGAGGCGAATCCGGCGTCTGGAGCGAACTTACCAATATCACCCAAGTGAGGACCCGCAAGAGTGTTCCAGGCATCTGTTCCGGTTTTGTTTCCGCCCGACACAACGCCGGAGACCACCTTGCCGCTCGCGTCTGTTTCGACCGTGCCTCCAGAGATTGCTGCTCGGGCCTTTAAGATTCCATCCTCATTCTTTGCTTGGACAGATCGTTCAAGGGCGGCACTAAATCTAGCCCGATTTTTAGCACTTGATGGATTAGATCGCAATGCTTCAGCGCTACTAAGTAGCTCTTTTTCAACCTGTTTGCTTCCCATATATTTTGAACGAGCTGCCTCGATTTCACCCTGCTCCTTTTCATAGCCAGCTGCAAGACGGGCGGCTTTGCGTTGTCCCTTACCTGCAGTAACACCACCCGCTAGACCAATTGCTGCCGCTTTTTGAGCGCGTGAAGCCAATGAAGCTCGTCGTTTCGATCCAGTAAAGTTGTCGTCACTGGCTTTTTCAGCATTTGCCGCTGATTTGTTGAGTAGACCAGCAGTGGTCCTGGACTGAAGGCCTTTAGCTCCGCTCATCGTCTTGTCGGTACCCCAGCCTTTAGCAGTCGTGGCTTTTGCGGCCATATACCCTGCCGCAGCCGCAAAGGCTTCCCCGCCCCACTTAAATGTCTTCGGGATCATAATGATGGCGATGAGAGGCGCCACCGCGGCGACAATGGCTGCCGTATCAGCCGATAGTGTGCCGTTTGGGTTGGCATTCAAGATGACGTTTTGGAGAAAGATTGAGAGCGCTAACATCCCAGTGACAATCGGGAACATCATGAGGACTTTAATGAGGTTTTTCCACCATTTCTTAAACATGTTCTCCGTATTCGGCAGTACCCAGGCGAGAAATGCCAATGGAGCCAAGAGGACTAAGGCATAAATAATGATGACTCGCGTGATGAGCCCGGCTACCCCTATGAGGAGCGCACCAAGTGCCACGAAAAGCAGGACAATCCAGAGAATAATCGCAGCTGAGCCCACCATAAAATCAAATTGCAAGCTATATGAAGCCACACCTGTCTGCCCGGAAAGAGAGGCAATGAATGACGGCACGGCATTACCAATAATATTAAAGAGGTCGACAAGAGTCTGGAGGATGAAGAACGAAGCAAAGGTCAGAAGGACGCCAACTGCTAATCTTGGAAGAGCACGTTTGATGGTATATGGGTCATAGCCGATGCCGTTACCGAAGATAATTAGCACGAAGACGATGATGTATAGGCCGAGGGCAATATTACGAATCCCCTCCCACGCTCGATAGATCGGATCAGCTTGATCGGCATTGAGAGGCTTGATAGTGAGGAGCTCTACTAAAAAGCCCTTGCCAGAGCCATCTCCACCGATGAGGGCGTTTACTGCGCTGTTAGTGGCTTTCATAATCGGACAGAGTACAAAACCAATCGCACCGGCGTCGTCCGTACAGTTTTCATCTGAGTTTACGGCATCATCAATTGCCTTTTTCCACTGACTAATCTTCTCTGCTTCGGCTGCACTGGTGGGCTGCTGGAGAAAGCCATCCCTTCCGGCGAAACAGCGCTCGCCGGCTTTGGTTTCAAGACCGCACATAAAGTAGAACTTCTTGCCATCCGCGTTGAGAGCTGGGTATTCACCATCGGCATTCACGTCTCCCTGCCAGTCATCTACTTGGCGCCATCCCCCATCAAGCTTATTGGTATTTGGATTGAGGAGACCACCCCAGCGGTAAGCGCGTTTTTGTCTCTCGATAATATCTAGTCCGGTACCACTCGACTTGTCGGCTGCAGGGTCGGTGAGGGCGGTTGCCTTATCGCCACTTTCGTTCAGTATTAAATACGAATCTACCCACTGACCATCAATCCGACGCTTAAATAGTGGTCCCTGCCCCAGTGCCACCGATTTATTTAGGTCGAAAAAGAATTCGACCCCTTCACCACAAGTGATATAAGAGTCTGCCTCCCAGGCGCAACGAGTATCGCTTGATATATCGGCTGGTGTAGCTGCCTTTGCGGTACCAGTGGTGAATACTAAGGAGATAATGCTTATGAAAAAAAAGTAGGCAAAAGCTGCCCCAAGTATGTGAAACCACGATTTAAAATATTTCTGGGATGTCACGCTGTCAAAATTATACCAAAGACGGATATAATAAGCAGGATGAAAAAAGTACTTCAGCTTTCTGTAGCCGTAATATGCATTTTGTTGGCAGTTGGTTTTGCTAGTTTCAATCTGCCACACGCGAAAGCAGCGATTCCAGCAGGGTGCCCAGGCGGCCCTGCTGGACCACCTGCCCCCGGAACTGATTGCACATCTGGAACTTATAATCCCCCAGGGAGTGCTACGAGCAGTAAAACTGATAGTCAGAATCAACAGTTCGTTGGCACATGTCGAGAGCTTCGTGATGCGGGCACAATTAATGCTACCGGTTTCGTCGCGTTTCTTTGTCCAAATGACGCTGCCGGTAATGCTGTCGAGGTAATTGTTGGGAATATCACGAACTACATAGTGGGGCTCGGTACATTTGTATTAATCCTGATTGTGGCAATAGCTGGCGTACAGATAATGACCGGCGGCGCTTCACCTGAAGCCATTAAGGCTGGCAAACGACGTATGACCATGGCGTTATCTAGTATCGCCCTACTAGTAATGGGGCGAGTTGTTCTGCAGCTTATCGGCATCACGAGCGGTAGTTTTCTTGGGGTACCGGTCAGTACTGGATTCAATAAGGACACTATTCCAGCAATTATTTCAGCTATCACTCAGTATGTGTTTTTCGCGGGTGGAGTACTGTCGATCGCAATGATCATCTACGGTGGTTTTGTGATGATTACCTCGGCCGGTAATCCGCAGCGCATTCAGTCGGCTCGTCGCGTAATCATGTATGCCGTGATTGGCTTAGCAGTTATGGTTTCAGCTGGGTTAATAGTTGGACTCGTTGGAAGAGCCCTAACGGGATAGTATGCTATGAATTTTTTCACCTATATCGCTGATCTCCCTACTGCCCCCTCCGGACTCCCTGGTGGCCCAAGTAATCTTCAGGCCGCTATCAATAACCTTTTCACGTTCGCCCTTTGGGCAATTGGGGTCGTGGCTGTAATTATGATTATCTACGCCGGCTTCATGTATATCATCTCGGCTGGTCGGCCGGACCGCACTAAGTTGGCTTTGCAGTCGCTCATCTACACTGCTGTTGGTTTTGGCATTGTGATCCTGGCGCGCTCAATCGTTGAGGCGATATTGCCAGTCGTAAAGGATCAGCCAAATATTCAAAGCGTGGTCACCGGTGGCATTAGCTTCTTTATGTGGGTGGTCGGCGTGGCAGCTACCATCATGGTGATTATCTCTGGTCTCTTCTACGTTACTTCGGGTGGCGATCCGGGCAGAACGAAAACTGCGAAGGATACCCTGCTCTACGCCGTGATTGGTCTCGGTATCGCTGTTCTTGCCGGTGGACTGATTACCTTTGTGCAATCGGCCCTGCAGCCGTAAAACTGACCTTAAGCATAACTTTTTTTACTCGATTACTTGCTGATAGTGGTTATTCTCAAGTAGAATAATGGCGATAGCGCATGGCGTCAGCCACAATCGCTTGGCAATCATCATCTAAGGAGAGAATCAAACAATGAGCGACGTAAAGACTTTATTAAAGAAGGGTTCACTAGCATTGGCCGGTAATGCCGTGATAGCCAGTGCAGCAGTTGGCCGCGCCTTGGCCGCTACCGACACTATCGAGGGTGGTGCACAAACTGCCCAGGGTAATACCTCGGATATTCCGTTGACTACACAAATCGCAAATATCACCAACACCATGCTCTTCGCCATCGGTGTAGTAGCTGTCATCATGCTGATCGTCGGCGGTTTCCGCTACATTTTCTCGGGTGGTAATAGCCAAAGCGTTAATGCCGCTAAGGACACCATCCTCTACGCTGTTATCGGTATCGTGGTGGCTATCCTCGCCTACGCAATCGTCAACTTCATCCTAGGCCAATTCGGCGGCACGGCAGCTGGCTAAGCACACTGATCGAAAAGGTTACGGACTCCTGATGAATAAACTACTTCGCGTTATTCCTGCCCTGAGCTTGTCTCTTGGCCTTGGGGCAACTCGCGTACACGCTGCTTGTCAGGATCCGAGCACAGGCATTGACGGCGGTGTGAGTTGTGCGCCGGCCGGCATTTCGCTCAGCCAAGGCATCACCAACACGGTAAATACTCTCCTGTTTATCGTCGGGGTAGCATCGGTGATTATGATTATCGTCGGTGGCCTGCGCTACATCTTCTCTGGTGGTGATCCGAAGAACACGAGCGCCGCTAAAGACACCATCCTCTACGCTGTTGTAGGTGTCGTAGTAGCCATTCTCGCCTACGCGATCGTGAACTTTGTCTTGACCCGCTTCAGTTAAGCCGGCTGACATAGTTTCTTAAAAGGTGCCCCACCCGGGGCGCTTTTTGGTTTACTCCTCGAGCTTGCTACAATAGTACTAATGCTTAAGAAGATACTTATTATTCTTGCCGCCGTGGCAATTTTCGCTGGTGCAGGTATATTCCTCTATCTGGCGACCAAGCCCGAGAATACGAAGAGTGATAATCCGGGCATTGGGCAGATTCTTGCCCCAGCCGATAGCGAAAGTCGGGTTGTCTATGACGAATCAAAACCCGTAAAACTCACCTACTGGCGGACTTGGAACGAGGCCAGTAAGATCCAGCCAATCATTGATGCTTTTCAGAAAAAGCATCCGAATGTGACGATTGAAATCCGCGACTTCGACTACGGCAGCTATGACGTCGAGCTCACCAAAGCCGCTCAGACGGGTAATCTGCCCGATATCTACTCGGTATTAAACGATTGGCAGCCACGGTACGAAAGCTATGCTACGCCAGCTCCGGACACCGTCTATACCGAGAAGGTGTTTAAGGATGTGTTTGCTGACGCAGTGACAGCTCGACTACTGCGTAACGGTAAAATTTACGGCACCACATACGGCCTGTCGACACTTGGGCTCTATTACAACCCCGCTCTACTTGATGAGGCGGGTGTGAAGCCACCGAAGAATTGGGATGAGTTTGTCGAGGCGAGTCGTAAGCTGACCAAGAAAACAGGTCCGGCTATCACGCAAGCTGGCGCCGCACTGGGCTGGGGTAATGGTGATATTATTCACCAGGCTGGTGATATCGAGGCATTATTGATGCTGCAGAACGGGGCCAAGCTGACGGATGAGCCACCGACAAAGGCGACGTTTGCCGAACCGGACAGCACGGGCTACCCAGTCGGAGCGAAAGCGCTGGATTTTTATACTAGCTTTTCGCGTTCGTCGCTCCAAAATTATTCTTATCCTCAGGAGTTTGGCTATTCGGTCAGGTCGTTTGCCGAGGGAAAGGCAGCGATGATGTTGAACTATCCCTTCAAGGCGGCGGAAGTACGCCAGTTTAACCCCAATCTGAAATTTTCTTTTGCCGCTATGCCACAGGTCAAAGATGAGAAGGTGATCAATTTCGCACAGTTTTGGATCGAGATGGTGAATAAAAACTCGTCGAATTCTGAGATTGCTTGGGATTTCGTTCGTTTCGCCGCGACCCGCGATCAGCAGCTTACCTATAACAAAGCTACACTTCGCCCGACCAGCCGGAAGGACCTCGTGAAGGAGCAGGAAGCTAGCAGTGATCTCGGGGCTTTTGTGAAGCAGAACGAAACCGCGACAACTTTCTATCGTGGCAATGACAAAGAAATGAACGGTTATTTCTTCAGCGCCATTCAGAGCATTTATTCAGGGCTCGATGCGCGGCTCGCCGTGAATAATCTGCAGCGCCAAGCAACAGACATTATTGCCCGGTATCCTCAGCCGTGAGTACGAGGGTACGCACGATAGGCGGTTTTGTAATAGCCTATGGGTTAATTGGACTGGTGATTTTTATAGCTAGCCAGACGCCAATCTTTACCCGGCAAGAAATATATGCACCGGCCTGTCTCCCTGGCCAAGATTGTGCGCTGGTCGAGCTGGCAGCTCGAGATGTGCTCACCCCGTGGTTTTATATCTTTGCTCTCGTCCTACTGCTGACTCCGATAATTATCTATCTCATCAAGCGTCGCCATAAAAAATAAGCCCCGTGTGGGGGCTTATTTTTTATGGGACTTGCAGCCCTATGAAGCGACTGGTTTGACCTTGATCTTTTTGACCTTATCTTCCTGAACTACCTTTGGTACGGTGACGGTCAGAACACCATCCTTGAGCGTGGCCTGGGCCTTCTCAGCGATCGTGGAAGTTGGCAAGATAATCGAGCGGGAGAACGATCCCCAGAAGCACT
This sequence comes from Candidatus Saccharimonadota bacterium, assembly GCA_046350755.1. GTDB lineage: Bacteria > Patescibacteriota > Saccharimonadia > CAILAD01 > CAZDEK01. The sequence goes on from JAXLZV010000001.1 coordinate 552,478, forward strand.
CCTGGACATAGTAGTGCTCTTTTTCGACAATGACTTCTTCCTTACGGTCACCGCGGATGGTCATGACGTCTTCCGAGATCGCAATATCGATATCTTCTGAACGTACACCAGCAATTGGCGCCTTTACGACCACACTGTCTTTTGTTTGATATACGTCGACGGCAAGCTGCCCTTCAAATTCCTCTTCCCCCATCCACTCGTCTGAAGTGTTGGAAGTATCGTCGAGGAATTCGTCCTGCAAAATCTCTTCGTCTGGATTGTGCTTACGAGCCATTTGAAACTCCTTATCCTTTACTCCACCCAATACTAGCCGTATTATACTGGCGTCTTACAGGAGAGCGCAAGTTTGCTGAAAATTATTTCCAGATTACTGGTTCCAAGCCGTTGTATTTTATGCCACACCGAGGGCAGTGGGATATGTGATTCGTGCCGGCAAGTTGCTCTCGAGGCTCGGCCGAGTACGTGTTATCTCTGCAGCGCACTGACGAAAGACTCGCAAGTTTGTGCCAGTTGCCAGTGGCGAACGCCAGTGCGGCGGGCCCATGTGCTGTATCGGCTTGATGTGAGCGCAGAGGGCGTCGTCTACGGCCTCAAATACGACGGTCGCGAAGATGTTGCCAGGTCGCTTGCAAAAGTCCTCCAGGCGGCTGATTTGCCCTACTACGACGTCATTACCTTCGTGCCCGATACCGCTCAACGACGTCGTCAGCGTGGCTTTGTGGCACCACAGCTGCTGGCTCGCGAGCTGTCTCGGTTGTCACGGAAGCCGTATCTGGAGCTCTTGGAACGAAGTGACCATGTGCCGCAGGTTGGCGCAGGTCGACAGGCGCGCTGGCGTCAGGTGAAAGGAAACTTTCGTTATCGTAATGATGAAGTAATGCGCGACAAACGAGTCTTACTGATTGATGATGTGATCACTACCGGGGCGACGATTACTGAGTGTGCTAAGGAGCTGAAGCGTGGCGGGTCCGGTCCGGTCTACGCGGTTGCAGTAGCTAAAAAATAGCCGTTAGTACGCCAAGACACACATGAGCGTAATAACCACTGAGCTGAGATGCCAGAGTCCGTGGTGAACGTCATATTTATGATCTTTACCGGTCAAGAAGAAATAAAAGGCCACCGCGACGAAGACTAGTGCAGTAGCGAAATAGGGTTGGCGAAAGCCCGCCAAATAGAGGACATAGAGGTTTGCGGCGATCACCGAGTAGGCCAAAAATTTGTCGGTCTTTGCAAGCTGAGTCTCTTTTGTCAGGTGGTAGTAGAGCGACACGCTGGCCGCGAGGGCAATCAGCAGGCCATACCAGACTAAGCCCTTGTAGATCGCAATGGCTGCGGGTAGGTAGAAGGGCACATTACTCCAGATCGGAATGATAGTGCGATTGGTGAGCGAATAGGTTTTACTCATAATGGCTGTGCTTCATCATAGCAAATCTCAGTCAGTCAGATAAAAAGCCACCACTAAGGTTGTGGTGGCGTAATACTGCCCTCGAGGATCTCGCGCAGCACGCGTGAATACAGGGGGCGTTCGATTTCTTTGATGCGTTCGTGGAGCGTCGAGACTGTGTCATCTGGCTCGATGTGGACTTTCTCTTGAGCAATAATTGGCCCGGCGTCGAGCTCGGCGGTGGCGACATGGATAGTTGATCCAGTCACCGTCTCACCGGCTTCGAGGGCGTCTGCGACTGCCCGTTCCCCTTTGTACTTCGGTAGCAGAGCCGGATGGATGTTGAGGAGTAGGCCGTTGTAGGTGCCAAAGAATTCGGGCGACAAGATCGTCATGAAGCCTGCCATGGCCGTAATGGTGATGCTGTAGCTGTTGAGCAGCTTGGCAATACCATTCGAGAAGCCGGTACGGTCGAAGTCAGGCTGGTCATCCCACTTTCGGGTAGTGTCCCAGCCCCAATCGATTCGGGCGTAGAGCTCGGTCGCAACGCCGGCGGTTTGCGCGATCTCGAGGCCACGACAAGGCTTCTCGGCCACGACTAGCGCGATTGGTAACTTGTCAGCCAGCATGCGCTCCAAGAGTGTACCGCTGCCAGAGACCATGACGGCCAGTTTGTGTGTCTTATGCATGTGATTTCCTCCAGGTCCTTGTCGCGAATGGTTTCGCAACACAGATCTGGCGGAGAGGGTGGGATTCGAACCCACGGTACGGTTGCCCGCACAACGGTTTTCGAGACCGTCCAGTTCAACCACTCCTGCACCTCTCCGTGATGGTGCGCCCGAAGGGATTCGAACCCCTGGCCTTTGGTACCGGAAACCAACGCTCTATCCAACTGAGCTACGGGCGCATGAATATGGTGTTGTGCTCTCCCATTCTGCATGCTTTCTAAAAAGTACTCAACAGGATAGAGCGAGGATCTTAAGTTCGTCTCACGACGAAACATCCAACTCGAGCTATGGGCGCACGAGAACCAGCTCGGACTGCGTTATTATACCTGATATTTGCCTAATTGCCAGATGGGCGAATGATGGACAGGAGTGCCCATAGCATAAAGCCGCCGCCAAGCCCTATAAGCAAACCTGCGCCGGGGTTACCGAGGGCAATGCCAATGCCTAACCCAAGCAGTAAGCCGCCAGGAATAAACAGGGCGCCAGCGTCATTCTTTTTATCGCGTTTTTCTTCACTCACGTTCGTATTCCTCCGAGTGCTATTATACTCCGCGCTTAACTGTGAATAAAAAAAGAGCCGACCGGAGGGGGAGTAATCCCCCTCCGACCGACATTTCATACCTGCCGAGGAGGAAGGTACGCGCGGCACACGTGTCCGCGATCATTTCCTTCGTGAGTCTAGTGATGTGTCTTAACGAAACGTTATGATCTCGTGGGGACTCACGGTTTTCGTCGCCTGGCTTGTATCTTGCCGAGGTTACGTTCGTGTCGTGAACGCACTGCTCGGCTCTGTGTGCTCGACCAAGAGCGGTGACCCCTCCCAGATGGTTAGGGCTAACTACACACAGGACCGTTCCGCGCCAGTAGACGGAACGCTCGAGGAGGGGGTGGGATTCGAACCCACGTACCTCTTCGGGGGTTGCCCGAAGTGTTCTCCTATGAACTACCCCCCCAGCCTGAGCTACTCTGTTGACGGCGGCACCCGTCGAGCAGTCAGGCTTTGTCGGACTGGCAGGACTCGAACCTGCGACCTGCTGACCCCAGATCAGTTGCTCTAGCCGCTGAGCTACAGTCCGCTTACTTACAGGGCTTACGCCTCGCGGCAGAGAGCGGAGTCGAACCGCCATCCTACTGGAGTTTTAACCAGTCTGCTCATTACCGTCGAGCATCTCTGCCTTGATCGGGGCGAGCGGTGTCTTGAGCACCACAAGCCCCTGCGCTTTTACTCAGTACTTCCGCGGTTGCTGGGTTGCTGAGCGAGGGCGCTACTCCTCCTACCCACCTTGTGTGACGGCGCGGGTATCTAATCCGCTGTGTCAGTGGTGTGCATCTCAAGAATGCCGGGAATTCGTTCGGCTGGCCCCGAAACCACACCTTAGTCCAGGAGGACGGATGCGAGTGCCGAACGTCTGGGCGTTGCTGATCCCAGAATGGTTGCTAAGGTGCGAAACTGCCGGACACGAGCGGGCGAAGGCTCCCTATGAAGCGGTTCATCCAAGGCACGAGATGAAGTGTCCGGCCCGGGCTTCAGCGCTGCGGTACTTACCACTAGGCTTATCGAGCTTGTGCCCAGCTAGTGATTTTTCACGCAACTACGGTAGGGCGACTGCCTCACCACGCTTTACGAAGCCACGGTAAGTGTCGGTTTTTTTCCGACACACCTACGAGCAATTACTCACAGGTGTGTCGGAAGAATGGTGCGCTCGGCAGGATTCGAACCTGCGACCTTCAGTACCGCAAACTGACGCTCTATCCATCTGAGCTACGAGCGCACATGAGATGTGCAAAAGCAGGGGCTATTCTACCCTATTCTACCGAGAAGGTAAAGGCTAGAACTTGAGTCGCTTAAAGACTGATTCGCCGACATAGCCCTTTGGCTCAGTTTCAGGCAGTACTGACGACAAAATTTCAGCCACCTCTTCGGCTTCCTTTACTGTAGTGTGCAGCGTTAGGAGATTTTCAAAACGCTTGACCGGCACCAGCTCGAAAGTAATAAACTCTTTGTTTTCGACGATAAAAAACGACTGATAACTAGCATAGGTATAGTGTTTATTATCAACCGCAACAGTCAACGTAGAGAGTGCGTAGGTGTGGTCACCGATACCTTTATTGACATAGATGGAGAGGGCCAGCGGAACCAGAATGCCGAGGGGTATATATATCCAGGTTTGGGTAAAAATCGCGACAATGATCGTCGCGGCAAAAATCGCAGCAATGATGATATACCAGGTGGTCGGCCGGTGGTGCGAGGCGGTGTCTTCAATCGACCACTGCAGAAGCAATTCGTCATCTACGGGTTCGGAGGCAACATCCGGCACAGGCTGACTCGACGGCTCAGCTGACTGAGTCGTTTCTTGGGGCATAGTGTCGGCTGGATTTTCTGGTTGCATACGATTTACGATCCATCTGTATTATCGCCCAGTCGTCAGAAAATTGCTAATGCTTGAGAAGGATTATTTCTCGGCCTTATCTTTTTTCTTATCCATGCGGTCAAGGCCAAGGATTTTCACGCCGAAGTAGACGACGGCCGCGATAATTGCGAAGTCGAGCAAGGTGGCGAGAAAGCTGCCGTAAGCGATCGTGGCACCAGCTAGTTTAAAGTTTGCCGACTTGAGGCCATCAGCCGAACCGAGAGCTAGTCCGACGAGCGGGTTCACAATGTCGTTGACGAGTGAGCTGACGACTTTTGCAACGGCTGCACCGAGGATAAAGCCGACCGCCAGGCCGACGACACCTTGCTCGCGGATGAAGTCCATAAAGCCATAAATGTGTTTTTTCACGTGGTTACTCCTTTCGGAATAAAATAATTGCTGGCGGAGAGGGTGGGATTCGAACCCACGAGACGGTTTCCCGCCTGCTGGTTTTCAAGACCAGTTCCTTCAACCACTCGGACACCTCTCCATGATTGGTCAAGATTGAAGAACGGAATGATTATACGTTATTTTCGGTGAATTCTCGAGGCCACCGCCTGTTCGTGGGCTAACAGCCACTGCTTTCGCTCCAGGCCACCCGAATATCCGCCGAGTTTTCCATACGATCCAACTACCCGATGACAGGGAATGATTATGACAATTGGGTTGGCGCCGCAAGCATTTGCTACCGCCCGCCAGGCTTCAGGGCGATCAATTCGCTTGGCGATATCAACATACGTCGCAGTTTCGCCAAATGGTATCTTGCGCATCTCCTCCCAGACTTGCTTCTGGAAGATTGTACCGTCTGGTTCGACAGTGACATCGAAATTTACTCGTTTACCCGAGAAATACTCGGCTAACTGATGCTGGACTGCCGTGGATGATTCAACGTCAGGGAGCGATGAATAGTGCACGCCGATCACGGTATCGCCGCGCATTTCTATCTGTACATCACCAATAGGGCTATTCATGAGCGGCAGTATTCTCACTCGTTATCTGATCACGAAGGGATATAAACTTGTCGTCAGTTTGCAGGGTCGTAAACCATTCCGACTCATATACCCCAGTTAAGATACCCGACCAGAGCTGGCTATGGGCGATGATAGTTGGATCATCCTTGAGTGCCGGCTCAATGTGATATACCGGCTGCGGGCAAATATAGAAGTCAGCATAGTGTATTGGCGCATCGATTGGTTCGATGCTGTCTGATTCAGCGCCGTAAAAACGCAGAGCGCTGTTGATTGCTTTATCTGGGTAACCGAGGAAAATGCCGGCCACAATGATGTCCACGATATCAGATGGCTTATCATTGTAGGTCGCTTTTACTACACCAAAAAGCTGGGAAATGAGCTCCTTGGGCTGTTCAGTCATGGCTGCTTTGAGAAGTTCATGAGTGGGGATGAGGTGTGTCTGCTCGAGAGTATACAGAAAACCCGAACGACTGTAGTAGTCTGCCGACAGATAAGGATCCCCCATGGGATTGATTTCTGCACTAATATTACCTATCTGTACGCCCTGGAATTCTCCCAATGATTCTAGGCGCTGCAAGATTTTTTGCCAGTCATCGAAGATAGACTTTTTTGAATAATATTCGACACTATCTGCATAGCCACGAGCTCCTGCTAGAGTGAGGACAATATTGGGGTTTACGAGAAAGGCAAGCGGCTCGACCCCTAGTTCGCTTTGAACTGCCTGCAAATATCTGAGGGCTTGCTCGGCAGACGGCGGGCGAGTCACAGGTCACCTGCCTGGCGTCGGGCCGTCATCTTCTTGTCTTTGGCTTCCAGCAGTTGCAGAACGTCGAGGTCGAAATGTTTTGCAATAACGGTAAGCACGATATAGACATCAGCCAGTTCTTCGGCGATAGAGCTATCCTGGGCTTTTTCGATTTTGCCTTTTCGTTGACGGCCATAATGATGGAGAATGGCATCGGCAAGTTCTCCCGACTCCTCCATCAGCTTGGCGAGACGGGCCAATACGAAGTAGTAGGGGTCCTCTGCTTGAGCTTTAGGTCTCGTAGCTATTAGTGCAGCTTGATGTTCATCAATAAACTGCAAAAAATCTTCAAATGTGTACGCTGTATTCATACTTCCTTGACCTCTGCTGTAAGTCGCAATATGGCTTCATTAAGCTGATTGCGTGCTTCTTTGCTTTCGAAGTTTTCTTCTCGCATGAAGCGGTGGCCGAGATCATCAAAACTAAGTATTGCTCCTCGACCCTTGACGATTTTTGCGTACCGCTGCAGCACCGGGTGTGGGATGACCTCATCTTGCTTTCCATAGGCCAGAATAACTCGACCTTGATATGAAGCTAGCTCAGCAAAATCTGGAGAATCTTCCCAGCTTTTGTCACGTCGTAAAGCTTGAGAGAATTCAGGCCCAAAATTCTTTGTATAGGCTTCTGCAGAATACGCCGCCGGCGAAATAAGAATGAGGCCATCGGCTTGTAGCTCGCTCGCGAGACGAATCGCCAAGGGTGCGCCCATACTCACGCCAGATATGAAAAGTGGCTTATTGTGGAGTTGACGTGCTACAGTGCGTGCGTCCTCAAGGCGGGTCTGTAGACTAGTATCTTCGAGCTTAGCCCCACTTGCTCCAACTCCGCGATAATTAAAAGATATACTCCCTATGTCGAATTCACAGAGGGTTTTCTGCCAATCGGGATAATAGCTGTCGTGTAGTGGTAGGTTTGCTCCTCCACCAAGCATAAGGATCTCAGCTTTCTCACCAGGATAACGCAGCACTTCTAGCTTTTTACCGGCTACCTCAATTGTACCCGCATCAACCTTAGCCTCTGATAGTGAGCTTTTTAGGTTTTCAGGAGGAGGTGTCATATGCTCATTCATAAACTCATCATACAGGACAAAAAAAGTCGAGACCAAGCTCGACTTTTTTTATGGCGGAGAGGGAGGGATTCGAACCCTCGCACCAGGTTTCCCCGATCTACCGGTTTAGCAAACCAGCCCCTTCAGCCACTTGGGTACCTCTCCGTGCTAACAGATACGGATTATAGACTATTTTATAGTGGTTTGTCATGTACGGTGGAATATTAAATCAAGCAAACCGCATATGCTACGAAAGTCGAGCGTAACTGTGAAACACACGCGTTTCACATGGTGATTATTTAACGAACTGGGTTTGTTTGAGGATGGCCTCGGCCAGTGGCGTGACGCTACCGCAGCCTTTGACTCCCCTACTCTGCTTGCAGTAGGCCATTCCCTGCTCGGCAAGTGTGCGATCGGTTGGGAACTGTTTCAGGGCTGCTACATATAGGTCGGCTGCTTGCTCGAGGCGTCCTTGCTGAGATTCGATTCCGACAAGCAGTAGATAGTCCCCTGCTGTTTTATTTGCGGCTGACTCGATAACGGTTTTGGCTTTGGTATAGACCCGAAGCGTGGCTAGTCGATAGGCGTCTGTACGGGTGATGTCTGATTGGCGAAGGATTTGGCAAGCTTCCTGGGCGTCCACGGACTGTGCTTGCTGAGCATAGGAGCAGCCGGTTTCAATATCATTGAGATTGTAGGCTGCGATAGCTGCCTGCGCACGTACCTCACTCCCCTGTTTTTTGTTCGGCTGGGCTTTAAATAGTTGCTGTGCACGCGTGTATTCGCCGGCGATTATGTAGCTAGCCATGGCTTCGTCGGTGAGCTTATTTGACCCGGCTGCATAGGCGTCACCGGCTGCCTCGGGCTGATTGATCTCGGTGTAATAGTCAGCTAAAGCTACCTGAACGGCATCGTTATTGCCAGTTGTGACGGCGAGGGTCTTCAGGTGTTTTTCGCGCTCACTCCCCTGCTTGGTCTTGGCTTGGCGAACGAGGTTATCGACGGCAGATTGGCTGGTCCGCGCCAGGCCTACTATGAAGAATAGGCCGATAAGCATCATGCCAGCGATGATACTAGCTCGAATCCACCGGCTTTGTGGGGGCTGGTGTCTAGGCTTCGAGCTGGTTGAGTGCGGCTGATAGGTCGTCATAAGCGGCTTGTGCTTTTTCTAGTCTAGCACGCTCGGAATTGATGACTGCGGCTGGTGCGTTGGCGACGAAATTCTCATTAGCCAGCTTGGCTTGAATAAGTTTCACATGCTGAGCTTTAGCAGCCAGTTCCTTTTCAAGCTTGGCTTGATGCGCGGCATCAGCATCGGCGTGTTTAGCTGTTAGGATTTGGGTGATTTCAATCTCAAAGCGCTTGCACTGTTCGGTATCAGTTCGTATAATAGTATTCGGCCAACGTTCGGTAATAAGTTGTGAATCGGTCCATGGCAGCTCCTGCCAGATCGCTTCTGTTACGAAGGGGGCGAACGGATGGGCGAGTCGCAAGATGACGTCCAGAACGTAGGTGAGTACCTCTGGGTTCAGAGACTGTTTGGCGTATTCTATGTAGCAGTCCGCGAACTCGCTCCAGAGGAGGTGATAGACAGTTTCACCGGCCTCGGAGAAGCGGTAGCTATCGAGGTGTTTTGATGCGTTCTTGATGGCTGTATTAGTCTTCTCGATGATCCAATGATCGGCCGGCGAGTGAAGCTCGGGCTGCTTTGGAGTGTGATTATCTTCAAGGCGACCGGTGATAAAGCGAGCGACATTCCAGAGCTTGTTGCAAAAGTTGCGGTAGCCTTTGATCTTTTCCTCAGACAGCTTACCGTCATTACCAGGAGTGATACCGATAGAGAGCGCCAGACGCAGCGCGTCGGTACCGTATTCAGCCGTAATCTCTAAGGGGTCACCATAGTTGCCCTTAGACTTTGAGAGCTTTTGGCCTTTTTCGTCGGTAACCATGCCCCACAGATAGACGTTCTCAAACGGAACTTCGCCCGTCTTGTAGAGCGAGAACATGATCATACGTGTCACCCACTTATGCAGGATGTCGCGGGCGGTAGCCATGACCGAAGTAGGGTAGTGGTTTTGCCAGTCATCACCAAGTGTCGTCATAAGTGTGGCGTAGGGCCATTGGCACGATGAAAACCAGGTGTCGAAGGTGTCGGTCTCAGCCCGATAATTACCTTCGCCGTAGTAGGCGATTGCTTCGTCTTCAGATTTGGCAATGATATAGGCAGCTTTGTCGGCGTCGTGGCTCGTCTTGTAGTACACAGGTATACGGATGCCCCACCAGTTTTGGCGGGAAATACACCAGTCATGCTCATTCTTGAGCCATTCTAGCGCGATTTTCTTGAAGCGCTTCGGGTAGAGTTTGACTTGCTCCGTCTCGATCGCCTCGATGACTGGCTTATTGAGCTCAGCCATACGCATGAACCATTGTTCGGTAATGAGAGGCTCGATGACAGCTCCCGAGCGGTCCTGGATAGCGACCGAGTGGGTTATGGTTTCGCGGTTGATAAGTTTGCCAGCCGCTTCTAGGTCGGCTACGACCGCTTTACGTGCGTCATCAACCGAGAGGCCGGCGTATTTCTCGGGCACATTGATCATCTTACCCTCGAAATCAATTACGGTTAGCTGGGGAAGATTATGGCGTAAACCGATCTCATAGTCGTTTTTGTCGTGGCCTGGAGTAACCTTGAGCGCACCGGTGCCAAATTCCAGATCAACGTGCTCATCGGCAATGATAGGTATAGGTCGATCGACTAGAGGAATGGTGGCAGTTTGGGCGTTTAGGTCTGCGAAGCGATTGTCTTCCGGATTTACGGCCACAGCGACATCCGCGAATATCGTCTCAGGCCGGGTGGTGGCTATCTGGACGGTGCCATAGTCGAGCGTATATATCTCGTCTTCGCGTTCCACATGCTTCACTTCGATGTCGGCATAGGCAGATTGTGTAGACGGATCCCAGTTGACGATACGATTGCCACGATAGATATAGCCATCATCGTGGAGCTGCCTGAAGGTGTCGAGAACTATCTCGATAATATCGTCATCAAGCGTGTACTTGAGCTTGTCCCAATCTGCTGAGAAGCCCATCGACTGCATCTGCGGGACAATGTTGCCTTTGTGTTCTTCAACGAAGTCCCAGACTTCTGAGTAGAACTTGTCGGGGCCCAAATCGTGCCGACTACGACCTTCAGCTGCGAGCTTTTTTTCGAAGACAAACTGCGTTTCTGTGCCGGCGTGATCTGTGCCGGGTTGCCAGAGTGTCGGCCGACCCTGCATGCGGGCGTAACGGGTCATAATGTCCTCGACGACGTACATCAGGTGCCCGGCGTGCAAAGAGCCATTGGCATTTGGTGGCGGCATGATGATCGTGAACGGCTGCATATCCGGGACCGGGGAGTTCGATCCGAGTGAGTAGCTATTGTGTGACTGCCAGAGCTGGCGAATTTGCGGCTCGTACTTTTGCGGCTCGTAAGCTTTTTCCATGCTTTACAGCCTACCAATTATCTGGTGTAGATGCTAGTTATGCTAAAATATCGGTAATTAACTAGCTTCATCCAATGAATCCTCTAAGTTCCGGTAAAAAACTCACATACAGCATCGTCCCAGTGCTGGCGATCATAATGTGCTTAGGGTACGGAGCTCTCATTGTGCTGTTTATGCTGTATTTTGGCCCGTTCAGTCGAAGCTTTTTGGCAGGTATTAACGGTCCATGGGATATGTTGATGGTGCTAACATTTATCCCTCTCTTTCTCATACTGTTTGCCATCTGGTTCAACTATCGGTTTATCCGTTGGATTTATGGTAGGCCACAGGTAGATCGTTGGGCGTGGCGTCTGAACACCGCTATCGTTGGCTTGTCATGTGTCTTGATTGGGCTATCTGGACTCGGTGTGCTTGTGAACTTGGTGTCGGGCGGTAACCCCGGAGGCTTGCTCGGCTATATCCCAGGTGCGATCATGGCAGGGATCATGCTCTATCCTTACTGGTTGAAAAGGCAATTAGCAGGTGTACTAGATGTCACTGAAATTACGGCTATATCACCTCAAGGCTTGAGTCGGCCGTCAACCCCACTTCCGTCCCAGTCAGCCGCTCAACCGACAGCGCCCCAGAACCCTGTGCCGCCATCTGATACGCCAACGCCCCAATCATAGCCGCGTTATCAGTACAGAAGACTGGTGGTACGACTCGTGCGGTGGGAATTGCCGCTAAAATGCCCTCGCGCAGCCGTTTATTCGCGCTGACACCGCCGCCAACCACGACGCTGGCTGGAGCATAGGCGTTATACGCACGGAGAAGCTTTGTAACGAGCGTTTCGGCCACGGTGCGTTCAAAGCTTGCTGCGATGTCGGAAATCGTTTCTGCGGGCAGCTGGTAGGTTTTACGGAGGTCGGCGAGGCCCGGCTGATCGCCGATAATGGCTTGCACTTGGCGCAACACGGCGGTTTTGAGCCCTGAAAAGCTAAAATCATAGCTGTCACCCAGATTAGCAATCGGGAATGTATATGCTCGATCGTTGCCGGTTTCGGCCGCCTTAGAGATATTCGGGCCACCCGGATAGGGGAGACCAAGGAGCTTGGCCACCTTATCAAAGGCTTCACCGGCGGCATCATCGCGGGTTTGACCAATCAATTCAAATGACAAATCCTTCTGGAACAGCATGATGCGTGAGTCGCCACCAGATACGATAAGGGCGAGCATCGGAAACTTGGGCTGCTCGCCATCTGTCAGAAAGCTGGCGTAAGCATGCGCTAAGATGTGATTTACGCCGATCAGCGGCTTCTGCTTCTCGACTGCTAGAACCTCGGCCGTGAGTACGCCGATCAGCAGAGAGCCGATCAGACCAGGTCCGCGGGTAACGGCAATCGCGTCGATGTCATTCCAGGTGAGATCGGCTGTTTGCAGGGCTTCTTCGATCACAGGAATCACCACCTCAATATGGCTGCGGGCAGCCACTTCGGGTACCACGCCACCAAACTGAGCGTGCAGGTCAGCTTGAGAGGCGATCACATTCGCCAAGACCTCTCGTCCGTCGCGAATGATTGCGCAGGCGGTTTCGTCACAGCTGGACTCAAGGGCGAGAATGGTATGTAGTTTAGTGCCTATCATCTTGCGCATAGTAGGGAATACTTTCCAGATTTGCAAGTGCGCCAAGAGGTCTAGGTGGTGAGAAAGTATGGGCACGAATAACCCCACCTTCTCATGTGACAAGGTGGGGTGGTAATGTATTGCTCTTCTGGATTAGTCCCAGTCTGGAGCAGCAGTAGTGATGTTCTCGCGCCACGGACCTGGTGGAACCTGGTCGAAATCAACGAATTCCCAGTCGGTCTTGATTATACCGATCGATAGATCGCCACCAGTCAGTGCCTTGAAGGCCGCTGGGGAGATGTCGAGAGCCGAATCAACCTTACCGGATGATTCCTGACGCGGTCGGTTCGAGCCGAAGACGTAGCGGCAGTCATTCTCGTAGAGTGGGCCGACATCTTCCCATTGGACGTACACGGTTTTATCACCGGCACTGACACGGATCCAGCGATTCTTGAAGGCCGAGCTAGAAGCTTTGGCTTTCCAGGGAGCGACCTGCCGATGGGCTAGGATTGGGCCGTTGGTGTCAAAGTCGGCACAGGGGAGCGCCGCGTAATAGAGATTGTCACAACCGGCTTGAATCACGGCTCGCTGACCATCCCGATCAACGCCGCACATATGCTTGGCCCAATCGTCATACCAGGCAGAGCTTTCGTTCGAAATGCCGTGATCAGCTTCGCCGGCCGGCATACCAGCCTGAAAGTAGGTCGTTGCGATGTCGCGATGGGCAGATAGAGTCTGAGTGTCGGACTTCGACTGTGAGCAGCCAACGGCCAGTGCGATGAGAGCAGCGACAAGGAGTAGTCGATAGGTGGGCATGACCAGATCTTTCGTTAGATGGGAACTGCGCGATTATATAATAAATATAGGATTTCTTCAAGACAGATGCTGGAGTGAAGTTGGAAAAGCCCCGCTTCTCTAAGCGAGAAATCGGGGCGTTAGGTCATTAGTGGCCGTGTAGTCCGGCAATGAAGTGAAACCCTCGAGTTGGCGGCGGGTTCCACATGGCTGCTTCATGGGCGTCGATCAGGGCGATGATCTGCTGGCTGCAATCCTGATGAGGATAGCTGGGGTGAAGAGCCTCTACGATTGCCGAGAAGGCCACCCCTGGCAGACTGCTTTCGCCGACATCGACCCAAAAATGGGTAATTGGGTGACGGATTTGCACCAGGAAAAGTGGTCGGGGGCTATCTTTGGTGCTCAGCTCGTGCCGAATTTCCTCGAGCAGTTTCTTCGAACTGCCATTTGGGCTGATGACGAGCGTGACGACCGAGCCGGTTGAGTAGAACAAGCGCAGGTGAATGTTGCCTTCACTCATGGTGTCGCTCGACGATTTCGTTGGATGCGTCGCCAGATCCAGATTGGAATAAAGGCTCCGGTAAGCAAGATCGAGCCGATCATAATGGCTCGCAGAGTTGCAACTTCTTGGTCGCTGGTAGGGTGGGCCGTCAGGTGCTCCGATCGGCGTCTACCTGCCATCGAGTAGGGCGGACCAAGTGGCGGTTGTGGCTTGGATTCATCCATGGCTACCTCTCGTAAGAAGGTGCGGAACGTAACTGGGCTACTATACAACCGACTCGGGGAAATATCAATCAATAATATCGCAGCTGTCTGTATTACAATGGGAGCAATGAAGCAGTACGATCCAACAGTCTGGGATGATGCGGTGGCCAAGCTTGGTGGCGGGGTGCTGCAGAGTAAAGCTTGGGCTGACTTTCAAGCGGTAGTTGGGCGAGATGCGGTGCGAGCGATGGAGGCGGAAAAATGGGCTTGGCAGGGCTTTATTCGAACGGCTCCACGTTTGCGCTATTTGATGTTGCCATACGGCCCGGTTATCGCCCGAGATGCGGCCGAGGCACTGGGTTCGCTGGTGTTTGCCGGTGAGGATCAGGACGCTGATTTTGTTCGTATTGAACCGATCGGTAATATTACGGCTGACGATCTGCAGGCTGTGGGTGCAAAAAAAATTAGCGAGGTTGAGCCGCAGTTTACCTTCGTAGTTGATCTCACGAAGCCTGAGGAAGAATTGAAGTCAGCTTTGGATTCGGGTCATCGTAATCGAGTAAATACCACCGAGAAGCGAGGTATTCGCATCGAGCAGATACGTGACACGAGTCCAACGCCTGATTTTCTGCGACTCATGCGCGATACAGCTTCACATGCTGGCATTAAAAATCACGCTGATAGCTATTATGAGCTGATGGCTGAGAGTCTGATTGGGGCTGGGGTGGCGAGTTACTACGTATCGACAGTCGAGGGTCAGCCAGCCAGCATTAGCTTGGTCTACGACTGGGGTGGCAGGCGCTACTACGCCCACACTGGTAATGATCAGGCGCTGAATCGGCAGTATAAGGTTGCAGTGTCGGCCGTCTGGCGGATGATGCTTGATGCTAAAGCGGTGGGCCTTCGGTCGTTTGATTTTTGGGGCGCTGCGCCCGATGATTCACCAGGGCACAAATGGGCTGGGATCACATCTTTTAAGAAAGGCTTCGGGGGTGAGCGGGTCGGCACGATTGGCACTTGGGACATCCCAATCCATAGGACGAAATATCGTACCTATACTTTGTATCGCAAGCTGCGCGGTAGAGACTAAATAAGCAAAAAATTGGCCCCAGTCACATGATTGTGACCGGGGCCCGGTGCTCAGACGAAGGTCATCGGCGTGAGCATCTCATACGTACCATCACCGTAGATGCGATCGAACTGGCGCTCGAAGACCGCTTCAGTGGTGTCGGTCTCGAATCGGCTGACGCCGGCTTCGGCGTCGATGCCGAAGTCCGCTGGCTCGCACTTCCTGAACATCCGGGTTGCAGCCCGGCAGGCAGCCTGACGCTCCTCGGGTGAGAGGAACTCCTCCTTCATTGCGTGGACCAGCAGGTTGAAGGTGTTGAGGTGGAATTCACCATCCAGATAGGCACGAACCATGGGCTGCGCCTTGGAGTTGTGGTGCAGGTTGTCGAGGTCGACGACCAGCGTTTGCAGCGCGCTGTAGCGCAGTGTGATTGGCTGACGCCCATCGGTCAGGATGCGCGACGTAATGGTTGCGCGCCGGCGTTGCATCCTGGCGAATTGCACTCGTAGCTGGTCGAGGTTGAGGTGATACTCCTGCTCGACCGGCGAAGGCATCTTGCTGCTCTTCATGTTGCTGGTAGCCAGAGCGTGCTGCGCTCGCAGGGTCGCAAGGATGTCGATCAGCTCACGGATCTTGGCGAAATCCTGCTGAAAGGTCGCGTCGATGATGAGCTGGACGAAGCTGTGTGGGCTCTGATGAACGACCTCGAGGGCCGCTCGGATCTCTGAGCGATCGAGTACGGCTGGGTCGAAGGCAGTCGGTTTGGGCATTTCTGCTCCTTGTTCTGGGGTAGGTACAGAATAATATATTACAATCTATATGCCATATAGTCAATGTATCAGCGGCGAATAAACAGGTATAATCAAATCATGATTCGACCCGCTACACCTGAGGAACGTGACAGCTGGAATCAGCTCGTACGCGAAAATCCCGATACCGGCCATATCTATCAGACGGTGGAGTGGGGTGCGTACAAAGCGGAGTATGGTTGGCGGCCAGAACAGTTAGTTTGGGATTATGGTACGGAACGGGTGGCATTCCAGATGTTAGTAAAATCGGCCGCGGGCTTTGGCTCCATCTGGTATTGCCCAAAGGGGCCAGGGCTGTTTGGTCGTTACCAGACACAAAAAGGTGATGAACAACGCTTGCGGGCCTTTTCGAAGGAATTGGCTGATTATGTCCAGCTCAAGGATGCCCGCGCTTTTATGTTGATGGTTGAGCCTGAAGTGCTTGACGGTGAGCTCAAGCCGCAGAAGGCCGGTTGGCTGAAGAGTCCCCACGATCTGCAGTTTCGTGCCACTATTATTGTCGACATCGATCACCCTGATGAAGCACTGCTAGCGAGCTTTAAGCAAAAGACCCGCTACAATATTCGTTTAGCAACCAAGAAGGGGGTGACGATCGAGCCACGCCAGGCGACCGATGAGATGGTAGATCTCATGTATAAGCTGATGGGTGACACTCAAGGGCGAGCCGGCTTTTACCTGCGGCCGAAGCAGGCCTTCAAGTCCTACTGGCAGAGCTTGGCACAGGCTGGCATGGGTCAATTCTTTGTAGCCGTGCATGAGAGTGAGGTGCTCGCCGCTGAATACGCGATGATATTTGGCGATAAGGCCTATTACAAAGAGGGTGGTTCGTCTGGGGAGAAGCGCAATCTGATGGCGCCATATCTGTTGCAGTACGAGGTGATGCGCTGGGCCAGAGATCGCGGCGCGAAGCAGTATGATCTGATCGCTGTGCCGCCGAAGGATAAGCTGCATCCAGAGCACTCGATGTATGGCTTGTATCAGTTCAAGAGTGGGTTTAATCAGGAGATCACGCAATTCATTGGCTGTTGGGAGTATCCCCTAAAACCCGCCGCCCATCAGCGCTGGCTGAAGAGTGAGCCAATTTTTCATAAGTTGTATCATCGCGTGAAGCATAATCTGTTCTGGTAAACTCGCCAGCAGCCATTTCTCGAATAAGCTATAATACAGATCATGAGTGCCGAACCGAGTGGAGACCAGCTAGCTAAGATCTTTCATGCCTATGATATTCGTGGGCTAGTGCCTGATGAGCTGAACGCAGATACTGCCCAGCGTATCGCCCGGGCTTTCGCTGACCAAATGCCGGAAGGGACGATCGCCGTCGGCCGTGATATGCGGACGGATTCGGTCGAGCTCACTGAGGCTTTCATCGATGGGCTGGTCGAACAGGGCAGGGAAGTGCTCGACATCGGTATGGTGACTACCGATATGAGCTACTTCGCCGTCGGCCAGTATGATTTGGCTGGTGCAGCCATGATCACCGCTAGCCATAATCCTGGTCAGTATAACGGCATTAAGCTGACTGCCGCCGGGGTCGTCCAGCTCTCCGAGACGGGTGGCTTGAAGGCGATTCGCGAGGCAGTCGAAAAAGGTGAGTACAAGAAAACCGACGGCGAAGGCAAGAAACTCGAAAAGAATATTTTGACCGACTGGGTGGAGCACTGCCTACGCTTTGCTGGAGGAGAGCTGAAGCCGCTGAAGATCGGTGTCGATGCCGGCAACGGTATGGGCTCGGTGCCGATCCCAAAGCTGCAAGATCTGACGCCGCTTGAGATCTCTGGTCTCTACATGGAGCTCGATGGGACGTTCCCCAACCATCCGGCGAATCCTATCTTGCCCGGTGCCATGGATGACTTGATTACGCTGGTGCAGCGCAATGAACTCGATCTAGGTGTAGCCTTCGACGGTGACGGCGATCGCGCCTTCTTCGTCGATGAGACCGGCACACCGGTGAGTGCAACTGAGATAGCCGGCCTAATTACCAGTACGTTCTTGAAGGAAAACCCAAAAAGTACGGTTGTAGCCAATGTGGTGATTGGTGACGTGGTCGGGGAGACCGTGGAGGCGTTGGGTGGCAAGTTGATCGTCAGCCGTGTCGGCCACAGCTTCATGCAGCAGGTGATGCGCGAAGAGAACGCGCTCTTTGGCGCGGAGCACTCGGGGCATTTTTACTACCGAGATAACTTTTTTTGTGACTCGGCATTGATTACGGCCGTGATGGTGCTCGGCATTATGTCCGAAACTGGCCAGAAGCTATCGGAGCTTGTGAAGCCTTTCCGGAAGTACCCAGCTACACCTGAAGAAAATGTTGAA
Organism: Candidatus Saccharimonadota bacterium; assembly: GCA_046350755.1. GTDB lineage: Bacteria > Patescibacteriota > Saccharimonadia > CAILAD01 > CAZDEK01. The sequence continues at coordinate 570,597 of JAXLZV010000001.1, forward strand.
GTCGTGAATCCCGGAAATCTCATTGAGAAATTGAAGGCCAAATACTCTGATCGAATCGAACGCGAGATCGATGGGATTAATATCCGGACTGCAGATTGGCATGCCAGTGTGCGGCCGAGCAATACGGAGCCGTATGTGCGGGTGAACCTCGAGGCGAAGAACAAGACAAGCTTGAAGGCGGCTCAGGCCGAACTCATAACGACGATCCGCGAACTGCAGACTCACTAGCAGGGGGCCATTATGAACGCTGAGGTGAAACAACTCTCTGTCGAAGCTGCCGTGCTCGATGTAATAACCTATTTTGCTATCTTTGAGGTGTTGGTCGATTTACCGAGCATCAATGCGTTACTGCCGGTGAAGGCCAGCCATCTTGCAGTCCAGGCGGCAGTGCGAGAGCTGATACGTCGGCGTAAAGTCCAGCGCTTAGGTGATGGCTATGGACTGACGCAGCTAACCTATGCTGGCGCGGAGAAGCGAGCCGCACATCGCGAGGAATTATTACGCCGGGCTCGCAAAGCTGGCAAACTTATTGGTCTACTGCCGTTTGTAAAAGCCGTAGTTGTTGTAAACTCAGTGGCGATCGGTAATGTGCATGCCGACAGCGACATTGATCTCTTGATTGTTACTACTCCAGGTAGAGTGTTTGTCGCCAAAGGCCTACTCTGGCAGCTCATGAAGCTTACCCGTCAGCTCGAGACCGAAGAGCGCAAGGCTGGCCGGTTTAGTCTCGGTATGTTTCTGACCACGCGGGGCATTGTCTTTGAGCGCGATACGATGAAGCAGAATGAACCTCACCTGATGTATTGGTTGATGACGGCTGTGCCGGTCTATGGTGATCGGCGGTGGTATGAGATTCTGCAGGGCAGTGCCTATGTGCGCTCGCATGCACCCAATTATCTCTGGCCACGAGGCGGTCGTTCGATCGATCGGTCAGGTTGGAAACAGCTCGATGCCCTGGATGACCGAGGTTATAAAATTCACTTAAAGCATACGAGTCAGCAGGAGAAAAATCATACCCCCGAAGCTTTCGTACGAGTGCGACCAGATATTATTAACCTGCATGCTCAGGACGCGAGTCGCGGGATTGCAGAGCGCTGGCATAAATTGCGCGGCACGTGGGTCGAGCCAGATACGCAGCTTAAGCCGCTGCGAGCTACTGATAGCCCGCAAGCAACCCCTAAAAAAAAGAAAAAGTAAGCCCTTGACAAGTCGTGCATAAAAGCCTATAGTGGCTCTTACAACTGAATAAGCTATAGGTATCGAGATTCCCGTTTCGCCAAAGGACCAAGCCTTACGTCCGCGGCAAGCGGTATTTTTTTACCTAAAAATCCTGACATTTCCTGTCCACTCATCAAGCGCTGAAGACGGCTCCAACCAGAAAACGAGCAGAGTGATGAGCGGATAACGGGACCGCTCAGGGTGGCAACAAGCCCTGCTTGTTGCAAGCAATTATTCTCATCACTTCATGGTGCGAAGGTTTTCGAATCTTCCCGTTACCCACCATGAGGGGATGAACCCTCTCACGGCGCCAGCGACCGTTTCGTTGGAGTACCTCACACAGGAGTGTGGAAACAATATGTCCAAGACATTGGAAGACAAGTGGGACGACGAGATCGAGCGTTGGACCCCCCGCCGCGTCAAGACCTGGGTGTGGGTCCTGATCATCGCCGTCATCCTGTTGCCTGCCGCAGCGTGGGGCATCAGCGTCGCCACCAGTGGCCCGCGTGGAGCCGGTGACGTCGTGCAGCGTCGCAACGACGCCGATAATCGCATCAGCGCCCAGGCATTCTTCGAGGACACCTACGCCACCATCAAGGCGCAGGACCTCAAGCTGACCGAAGCGCAGGCCACCCTGGACGACTTCCTGGCCACCACGCCCCAGCCCTCCAGCTCGGACATGGTGCAGGTGCAGCTCTACACGCAGCAGCTCAAGGCCAAGCAGACGACGGTGACCGGTCTCCAGCAGATCTGTCAGGACGCCGTCGCCAGCTACAACGCCGAAGCGCGGAAGACCATCCGTGCCGAGTGGCGGGCGGAGGATCTGCCATATCAGATCGACGCAACGTCGACCACCAGCGAGACGGATTGCCAGCCGGCAGCCTGATCGCATCTAGCGCAAGTTTCCAACCACAACCCGGGAGGGGGCCTAACAACCCCCTCCCACAAACCAGAAAGAGACACATGAAGAACCTGAGGAAGTACCTCGTCCTGCCCGTGCTCGTCGCCTGCATCGGCCTCATCGCCGTTGCCTGCAGCAGTGGTCCGAAGGAGGACTCCGCCCAAGGAGCCACCCAGAAGATCACCGAGGAGTACAGCAAGGCGGCCGTCGACGCGGTCCCGTACCCCTTGGAAGCCATGAAGGAGGGCGGCTGGCTCGAGCGCATGAACTTGCGTGAGCGCCTGATCCGCTACTCCAAGGCCGACAAGATCAGCTACATCTACCTCTTCTCGGACCAGGGCCAGCTCCTGGCCAACTACACCGTGAAGGGCAAGGTGAGCAACACCAGCTCACAGATGACCACCTCTCAGACGGTCAACGACTACTGCGGTTCGGGCAACTACTGCCCGATGGCAATCGATGCCCCGATGGACGATGGCACCTGGGGTCCTTCCGAGGACGCCATCTTCTTCTTCACCACCGATGGGGTGATGGTACAGTGGCCCGGTCAGTACGTGCTGGCCGACGCCCCGCTGGACCTCACCACCCAGCCGGTGTTGGTGTACAGCACGGGCTCCAAGCCCAGCTCCGTCGCCGACGAAAAGCAATACGGCGGCTGACGCTGCTCTTTCAGCGAGGGGGTCTTCGGGTCCCCTCGCACACCCTCGCTACGGCGGGGGTATTTTTATTGATTATTCGTGCGGTCGGCGTGACAAGAGGTAGATTGCCCCACCGAGAATGCACAGCCCAATCGTGCCGAACCAAACCCATGCCGGCAGATTCAGGATGGCTCCAGCAGTTTTATAGAGCGTAATAATTACTAGAGTGGCGATGCCCCAGGTACGTACCAGCGCATAGTGGGTGGCGAGGCCAAATAGCAGAATGGCGATTCCTAGGCCGAGAATGCCTAATACGTAGCCACCAGTCTGATCACCGAGAGCTTGGAAGGCTAACGGTACGGTGGCAAAGCCTAGCGCCGTGGCAGTCATGATGTCTTGGGCCTGCTTCTCGCCACGCTGCCATTGACGGTAGGCGAGCGCTCCGAAGTAGACGGCTGTAGTTTGCATGTAGGCCTGTGAGTTCGTGATATGAGCTACGTTGTAGGCCTGAAGGGTGGTGAGCCAAATTACCACTGAGCTAGCATATTTGGCGAAGCGGTTCTCTAGCTTGAAGCTTTCGGCCATCGATAGTGAACCAGCGGTGTAGTTTTGTAAAACGGGCAGCCAAGTTGGCAGGCTGTTGGCAGAATTTGTCATCAGCGTAACGTAGCTACCGATGACACCACTCCATCGTGCCAGCTTGGCGCGATCGCCAGTGGTGACGCTACCGAAGCCATAAAGAGCTAAGGCGGTGACCAGTAGAGTCGGGCTGATCCAGAGATTGGTAACGCGCGCTAGCTGGAGCGACCACCCAAGGAGGGCAATGAAGGCGATGGCGCTGGCGATTCGCTCATCTTCCAAAAAGCTGAGGGCAAACACCATGATGACGGGAAGTGCCATAACGACTAGTAAGCTGAGTTTTGTATCACTAAAGCCGACTAAGTAAGTGAGCGTCAGACCAATGCCGTAGAGTACGGCCATTGACTGTGACTCTTTAGCTAGCCATTGGGTGAAATGTTTTGTGAGGTAGATAATGAGCGCCACTCCGAAGATCATCAGACTTATCCAAGCCACATCGAGCTGGAGTTGAAGGCCAAGCCAGCCGGTAGCGATGTATACCGCCAGTGCCCCGAGTGAGAACACAGGAGCGCTTTTCTCACGCCAGCCCAGCCCGGCCATGACAACCCCAATACCGAGCATCATTGCCTTGCTCGGTATTCCGGTGGCAAAACCGGCCCAACCATAGGCTAGACTCAGATTGACGAACGTAAGCAGCAGCACACTGTCACGATCTTTAGCGAACTGTGGTAACCATTTGAGGACATATAAAGTAACGGCGACTACCGAGATGCCAAGCGCTATCCAGGATCCTGACCAGCCTGAGCGCAGACCCAAAGCAATGACAGCGACATTCCAGGCTATGGCCGTACCAACCAGAAAAGCTCGAGGACCGGTTAGCGCCAAGTAGAGCGCCACCGCACCGCCGATTACCGCCAAGAGAGCAGGCCAGTAGGTGGATGTTCCCACCAAGGCACCGAACACTGCCCAGGTGGCCCAGAAGCTGACAAAACCGCGCGTCAGTACTGTCAGGCGGGGGTGTTGAGCGAGTTGTCGAGCTTGCACGGTAATGACTGCACCGATCACACCCATGATGCTAAAGATAAGTGACTGATGCTCTACGCTGAGCTGGGGCTGGAAGATTGTTTGTGCGATGAAGAGCGGCGTAATGGTAAGGCTGATTAAGAAGAGGCCGTAGCTCAAGGCCTTACGCGTCAAGAGATAGTGGATGGCGTGAAAGAGGGTGCAGCCAATGAGTATCCAGCCAAGGGTGGCGCCACGATCTATGACCAGAATAGGAATGAGTACCATGAGGACGGCACTCACTACCTCATAGATGATCTGGTGACGCTCGTGAAGGGCGAATTTCTCTGCCATTACATAGGTGGTGGCGATGACGGCCAGGATGGCGACCACAGCTAAAACGGGAACCCGGCGCTCCAACAGGGTCAAGCCTAGGCCAAGCGGGAATATGCCGACGGCCAGCCAGAGGTATCTCTGGCTGGCGTCACTGGCATCGAAGTCTTCGAGGGCGGCACACATCAGATAGAAGGCGGCGGTGAGTATCAGCTGAACGCCAACGTTCCAGAGCCCAAATCTTTGAAGTCCAATAAACGCCAGTAAGACCGAGATAGGCACGAATATTTGGGCGGTGACGGTAAGTGGCTGACTAACCTGTTTGTCACTGATGTATTTGGCAGCCACGGCGTAGAGCATACTGGTGCCGAGCATCACCCAGCCGTACCAGTAGAGTGATGCATTGCTGGTGGCGGTAATTGATTGGAATAGCGAGATAGTCGTGAGGGCCGCGAAGTAGGCGATATAGGTTTTGCGAATGAGCAAAAAGGCCGTAACTTGCATGATGAGCATAACAGCGGTAGTTACGAGCCAGAGGGGACCAACGTTTTTGCCGGCAAAAAGGAGGCTTTGGGCAGCTACCCCGACTAGCGGGGCTAGCAAGAGACCGATGGCCGTAAAAGTCACTCCAGCTGGCTTGATTTTGTCGGTGAACCGGTACAGTCCGATGCCGGTGAGATAAAAAGCGGCAGTGAATAGAGCCATGATGAATACCTGGCCACCGGGTGTGATGGATTGATAGGTGCTGCCGACAAAGATACCAGCGGCGATGACGACGAAGAAGGCACCAAGATACAGGAGAATATTGATATTTTGCAGGGCTTTGAGGCCGCGCTCCGAAAGCGGGACGGGTGGTGGGCCAGCGGGTTTCGGTGGGGTTGGTGGCGCTGCCGGTACGGGAGCAGCATTGGCCGGTGCTTGACTGGCGATTGTCTTGGTGGTGGTAGCGTTCAGAGATTTGCGGTAAGCCGCTCGACTAATCAAGTAGTGCAGGTTGTGCCGCAGGGAGTAAGCAGCTCGCTCCAAGGTATCTCGTTCGACCGGATCGTGAGCATTACGCGCCATATCATCAAGTAGTGTGGCGGAGGTATCCTCGATGACTGGCGGATTTGGCGTAGTCTGAGCGAGGTTGGCCGGCCGGCCGGCATTGATGACCTCTTGGCTATACAGGAGTGAGCTTTTGCCACCAGTCTTCCGATTGTGTCGGACGATCAGTATCACGATAATAATCACCCATACCAATGGGTTGAAGGCGAGGGCAAGCAGGACTACGAATATGGCGCCGAGGATTTCCATGAGGATTGTTCCTAGTCTACCCGAGTGCTTTAGGAGGGTCAAAGAACTTACGCTTCACAAGTACGACTTGACGCTGCTTCTCGGAGTTTCTATACTGAAATTAGCACTCAACTATTGAGAGTGCTAATGCTTTCTCTAGCTACTGAAGATATAGAGCGGCATTAACATTTTTACTAGTCAGAGTAATAACGTAAGTGAAAGAGGTGTTGAATGAATCTGCAGCCACTCGCAGACAGAATTGTATTGGAACAGCTCGAAGCTGAAGAAAAAACGGCTTCCGGCATCGTATTGCCCGACAGTGCGAAGGAAAAGCCCAAAGCAGCCAAGGTCCTAGCCATCGGCAAAGACGTCAAAGAAGTAAAAGTCGGCGACACCGTACTATATAAGAGTTATGGTCCAGATGAAGTGAAGCTTGAGGGCAAAGAGTATTTGATTGGTAAGGAAGAAGACTTGCTAGCAATTGTGAAAGGGGAGAAATAATGGCAAAAGATATTTTACATTCGGAAGATGCGCGCAAGAAGCTCAAAGATGGCGTCGATAAGCTGGCGAACACTGTAAAGGCGACGCTGGGGCCAAAGGGTCGGAACGTTGTACTTGAGAAGAAGTATGGTAGTCCAATGGTGACGAATGACGGCGTGACGATTGCCAAAGAGATCGAGCTCGAGGATGCCTTTGAAAACATGGGCGCCCAAGTCGTTCGCGAAGTTGCATCGAAGACCAACGACATGGCCGGTGACGGCACAACTACAGCCACCGTTCTGGCACAGGCCATCATGGAAGAGGGCGTGAAAAATGTCGCCGCCGGAGCTAATCCAATGGCGGTGCGCCGTGGAATCGAGAAGGCGACCAAGGAAGTTGTCAAAGAACTGAATGCCATGGCTAAGCCGGTGAAGGCGAAAGAAGAAATTGCCAATGTGGCGACCATTTCGGCGGGTGACGCGGAAGTTGGCCAGTTGATCGCCGAAGTCATGGAGACGGTTGGCGAGGATGGTATTGTGACCGTTGAAGAGAGTCAGACGCTGGGTCTTGAGAAGGAAGTTGTTGAAGGTATGCAGTTTGATAAGGGTTACGTCAGCCCCTACATGGCGACCGATACCACGCGCATGGAAGCAGTCTTTGAGAACACGCCAATCCTGCTGACCGACAAGAAGATTAGTTCGATTCAGGAGATTCTGCCACTCTTGGAGCAGTTGGCTCAAGAAGGCAAGAAAGAGCTTGTCATCATCGCCGAAGAGGTCGAAGGTGAAGCTCTGACGACCCTGATCCTGAATAAGCTGCGCGGGACATTTAACGCGCTAGCTATCAAGGCGCCGGCCTTTGGTGATCGTCGTAAGGCTATGCTCGAGGATATTGCCATCTTGACTGGCGGTCAGGTGATCACGGAAGACCTCGGTCTCAAGCTTGAGGATGCCACTATCGAGATGCTCGGTGAAGCCCGTAAGGTGATTGCTACCAAGGACAACACCACTGTTGTCGAAGGTAAGGGTGACGAGAAACAGATCAAGGAGCGCGTCGCTCAGATTCGCGCCCAGATCAAAGAAACCACGAGCGAATACGAGCTCGAAAAGCTCCAGGAGCGGGTAGCTAAGCTCGAAGCTGGTGTAGCCGTCATCAAAGTTGGTGCCGCTACCGAAGTAGAGCTGAAGGAAAAGAAGCTGCGCATCGAAGACGCGATTAACTCCACTAAGGCTGCCGTGGCAGAAGGTATTGTGCCGGGTGGTGGAGCGGCTCTGGCGAAGATCGCTCGCTCCTTGCATGAGGTCAAGGTGGAGGATGCTGAGGAAGAAGTTGGCGTCAAGATCGTCGCCAAGGCTCTCGAAGCGCCTTTGCGACAAATCGCGGCGAATGCCGGTATCTCTGACATTGCGGTGATCCTCGAGGCTGTCTCGCAAGCTGATAGCGTTGGTTGGGATTTTGCGAAGAACCAGCAGGTTGATATGCTCAAGGCTGGTATCATCGACCCCGTGAAAGTCACTAAGTCGGCTCTCGTGAATGCGACATCGGCTGTCGCTATGTTGTTAACGACCGAAGCTGCTGTGGTTGATATTCCTGAGAAGGAAGCACCAGCCGGTGGTGGGGGAATGCCCGATATGGGCGGCATGATGTAATATCGCCGTACTTGCCGAAAAAAGCCCTGGATACTTGGGGCTTTTTTCATTAAAAAAATTGGCCCCCACGCCATTGTGGGGGCCGAAGAGTGCAAGTGGTCTGATCAGGACACTGGGTTGGCGAGGCCTTTCATCTTTCTGATGTGACGAACCAGCTCTTGCCAGCGCACGCGGTGGCTTTCGCCACCATAGGTGTTTGCTAGCCAGCGCACTCGGTCGAAATAGCTATCGAGATTTTCAAGTTCCTCTAGGTTTCCCTGTTCCACCAAGGCTGCCGTGAAGTGCAGCCCATTGTAGAGCTCGTAGTGACGGTTATCGCCTCGCTGCAGAAGTTTGGCTGCAGTGCCGAACAACTCGAGGGCTTCGTGCGTCTTGCCCTTGGCGATCAGGATGCGAGCCTTGAAGCCAAGGCTGATGCCGCGCTCCGGCAGATCGTCGAGCGGGATGTACTCCAGTGATCGGTCGATCTGTACTTCTGCCGGATTTAGGTTGCCATCGATCAGGTACGACCTGGAGAGGTCGCGATCAATGGCCGCCCAACGTCGTTGGTCGGGACGCATATCGAGGGCTTTGCGCAGATGCGATCGAGCCTCTTCGGTTTTGCCGATACCGAGTAGGGCAACACCCCACATGTGGTGGAGGCTAATTCGTTGCTCAGCCGTGATTGCCAGTCCGAGTCGTTCGATCTCGGTATAGCGGTCGACAGCTTGTTCGTTGAGGTCAGTGCTGCGCAGGATCTCTGCGCTGGCGAACATCGTATCGAATGACAGCTCGTTAGTCATGGGCATGGCTTTCATGTCGAAGGTGCGAATGGGCCTGATATTACAATAATCACTGAAAACCGTCAATGTATTTATGATGCTTATCCTTGAAGAAAACCAGATCTGATTATAAAATAGCGCGGTTACGTCAAATGTGACAGGAAACTTGAAAAGAAAGCAGGACCATGCCGCGAACTGGTTTGGAGTCGGAAGAAGCCTATTGGGATGACTTGGCCTCCCGCCTGCGGGAAGTGCTGGATCGCTTTCGGGCACCCATGTCTGCTGAGGTTGAGGTCAAATACCTCGGCTACATCGTGGAGTGGCTGGAAACCACAGAAGCCCATTACCAGGGCACAGACGATTCGTTGTTTGGTTGTGATCCGAGCGGCTTGCCGTACGTGGCAATCGAGCGATCAACAGCCGGTGCAAAAACCGCGGCTCGAAGTGACCGCAATCGGGTCAGCTTTGAGCCGGAACACATCCGTCGAGCGCGCCATGCGCTGACGGCGGAAATTATGTTCTTCGGTCGGTCGCTGATTGAAGCTGGTAAGCAAGCCTTGCCGGTCGAAGCTGTGATGGCTGCCCATAATGCCAAACACTCCACGAAGCTCGGTCAGTTCTGGGATGCCGCTAAAGATGCCCGCTACGCCATGGATTTTGATCGCTGGGCCAAACGCCATCCGCTGCTCCGTACCGTTGAGGACGAGCAGGGGGCTGCCTTTGAGGCTGGCGGTGAACGACATGAGATGTCGGCGACGATGGTGTTGCCACACGTTTTCGGTCGCTATCCTGATTCACCGATGCGGCCAAACTGCCTCGGAGCGGCCATTCTGGCTGCCTCCTGGTGTGATTTGGCTGGCATCGAAAACTTCGTCTACGCCAGCTTGGTGCAATCTGATGAAGAGTATCACTGGACGCGCCTGAGCCAGATCTGGCGACGCATCTTATCGTTTCTCGAAGCCCGCGACTTTGAGCTTGATCAAGAAGTTGATCACCACCTGCGTGAAGATATCGAAACGGCCGAGCAGATCGCTCGTGACGAGGTATTGCATGCCTCGCTCGATCCGCACGCCTGTGTGGTCTTCAGCTACTCGGCGGGTCGTTGGATGGTGATGGATAATTGGCTACATAAGCGCTATCACCTTGGTTCAAGCAATGACGATACGCCAGCAGGGGTATATAACCCCACGATGGATGATGTCGTTGATGCTCTGAATGACTTCTCCCCTGAGCCAGGTTTGACCATAGGTCGTCGGGCTTGGGGGTTGGACTCAGACTGGCGTTTGCTCGAGCATCAGCTCGATGATGCCTTCGTGCTGACCGAAGCCTTGATGGCGGCTTACGCTAGCTACGATCCAACCAGCGCAATTGATTCGCTGGAGGCCTACTTGTGGCACTTGATCAAGGCAATACGCGTGGTGGAGTATCACGGCAGCTTCTTTGACTGGAAGCTTGATGAAGCCATGGTTAGCACTGAGCGGATTGCCAAATTGGATCCGCAAGGCTGGGCGATGTATGGGATGATGATTCATCACATGGCTTACCGCTACGGTTTTGCCGAGAATATTCCCGAAGAGGAGCTGCCGGCGTTTGTCGACAGTCTCTACGCCAGCTATCAGCATGATACTGAGACTGCTGAGCGCATGCGGCGGGACTTGGTGTTGATGCCTCTGCGAGAAAGTATGTCGCAGGTGTCAGTGCATCATCGGGTGTTGAGCAGCTACAAAAAAAGCAAACCGATCTCCGCGCAGCCGGTGCTGGAGTTTGGCCGAGCCACCATCCAGCTCGGTTGTGCGGCTCTGGCTCATCTGATCGCCTGGGACGACTGGACCGGTGCGCGTCTGCGGTTGGCGGACTTGCTGCACTTCACGACCAGTCAGGCGATTGCCTACGACGCGATTACTGAGCTGCATCACGAGGCCGAGGAGTCTGATATCACGGAGCCATACGTTTTGAGCGAGGAGCTCCTGCCAGCGCAAGCCGATACTTTGAGCTTTGCTCGGTGGCTTATGCAAGCTGGACGTGATGCGGATAATCTGCTAGCATTCCCAGGTGATGTTGATCTCAAGGGGCCGCAAGCAGCAGCTGTCTTGCGAGCCTGGGAGTATCTCCAGAACATGCCACAATCATTGCGGCATCGCCAGGCAACTCAATTGCTCAATCGCATTCAGCAAGCCTCCACTCGTCAGCCGATGGGTGGTCAAATTCTCATCACCAGAGAAAGGATAGCGCATGGCGCGTAAGAAAGCCGATGCCAAGCAAGCAGCTGAGATCCTCAAGCTGCGCGATGCGGGGTGGTCTGATCAGAAGATCATCGCCGAGAAAGGGAAGGGTGACATCGCCCTTGGCTACCTGTGGCTCGAAGAGAACCCAGGTGCCGACCCGCGCGGCAAACCTGCCGCCTCAGCGGCCGCCAAGCCAGCGCGCGGTTCCGGCAGCCGCCGGACACCCGAGCGCACTTCCGCGTTGATCTAACGCAACTAGCCTCGTTACCGAGCAATCGGTGGCGAGGATTTTTTATGTTACGCTTATGGTATGGAACAGGCCCCTCAACCAAGTTCTCCCGAGATGGAGCGGCATACAGAGTATAAATTGCTGACGGCAGAGAATTATCTTGAATTAATCACCGATCGTCAGGGTGTGATGCCGACTGATACGATCGCTCGCGGAGACAGCGAAGGTATGCGCGCCAAATACGTTGAAAATACTGAAAAGCTTATCGACGTCATACGGCATGGCTTTGCGAATGAGGGCGGTCCCGAGCATGACTCAGCAGATGTGGTATTTTATCTCGATAAATCGGCTCGACCAGTGTATTGGCTGACAGATGCACTATGGGATGTTTTTGCTGATAAACGGGCGACACCGAGGCCGGCGACGCACTTTTTAAATCTACACGCTCAAGAAGGTCCGGCCGGAGGGCGCCCGACGAGAGAGGATATGATCCGTGAGGTTGAAGCTGGCATCTATGATGGCTATATCGCCACGATGCGTGATGTCTATCCAGATATGGCACACAAGAATCTGCTAGTCGTTGATGAAGTCAGCGTGAGCGGTTCGACTGAGGAGCTGGCCTATCAGATCTTTCGGCGGGCTTTCCCTGATGCTCACATCAAATCGGCGGCCTGGATGCAAGCTGGCAAGCGTGAAGATCGACAGGGTAATTCGTATCCAACAGAGATCCCGGTTTGGTATAAGAAATCTTCAGATTCAGGGCGCGGTGTATCTGGAGTCAATCTGGAAAAATCTCAATCATCCGGCAGCTCTGCCCAACGCCAGGGTGCCGAGATATTATCGACTCGACCAGATAAGCCAGATCTGGAGTCTTTGCAGCTGAGAAAAGAGATTCGTCAGCTGGCACGAGATGTGTCAAATGGTGATCAGCCGATAATACCGGTACATATGGATGATCTTGAGAGATATGAAGGTATGAAGATTCGATCTGTGAATCACGCCTCGGCGCCTCGATCATTAGTGCAATAAAAGCAAGCTCATATATATTGACATAAATCTTATATTATGTTAGTATAGTCATCTTGATATTCCCAGTGAGTATCGAGTGTATTTTTTGACAAAACGTTTGGAACGGTCTTCGGATATCTGTGGCCTATCTGTTAGCCAGATTAGCTCTAGATATCCGAAGACCAGGTTGGTCTTCGGTATACCTGTCCCAGGAGGACATTTTACCCATGAGTTCCACCGAGACCACCAGCCCCAAGTTCACCGCCCCGATCCTGTTCCAGGATCTCCCGACGCTCTTCCAGCAGGAGGAGATCTTCACCGGTCACAGCCAGGCCGAGAACTGGTTGCGGCAGTTCGGCTCCGAGGTCCTCAAGGACCCCGCGCTGGACATCGTCCACAACCTCATCACCGCCACGAGTGACGATCGCCGCAACCGCGGTCTGATCACGCTCGAGCGGGCCATCCTGGCCCAGGCCGCCTGGCTCCAGCTCTTCGACCTGATGGCTCCGGCCGGCCGCTTCATGAAGCTCAAGGAGCTGACTGATGCGGTGCGGTCGAACGAGGCCACGCCGGAGGAGCATGCCGCCGCCAAGGAGGCCGTGCTCGCCGCCTACGTGGAGTACTCCGAGCGCAAGCAGGAGGTGGATCCGCTCATCGCCAAGATCGTCGATCTGGCGAGCGAGACCGAGTTCATCTTCTCCGCGCGCACCGGAGCCATCATCGGCACCGGCAACCGCCCCATGGGTCTCTTCCCGTGGCAGGTGGCTGTCCTCGATGCCGTCCTGGACGACAAGGGGGCCCGTGAGGCGCCCAAGTCCCTCCGCTTGACCGCGGAGCGCCTGGAGTTCCTCTCCAGGGTCCACTTCGGTGAGCTGCCGTCCCGCAACGGTGCCGGCCGCTCGAAGAAGAGCAGCAAGACGCCCAAGCAGGCTGCCCGCGCCGAGCGGGACCGTCAGGAGCGCAACAAGCGCCGCGGTCCCGGTAAGGGCAAGGGCTAGTCAGCCACATTCGGCGGGAACCGGCCGCGAGGCCGGGGAGGTTCGTGAAATCTTTTCACGTTCGGATTTATTGGCCGCGCCCAACTCGCGCGCCGATATGATCTTACTCCCCGGTCTCAGACCCTCAATCGAGGAAATTCCAAACGTTTTGTCCTCTCCCAGAAAGTTTGCTATCATACGAACTCTGTGGGAGGGCGTGAAAACGGACCATTGGTCCGAGACAACGTTCTCTTTTCAGTTTTTCAGCACCTTCAATATCCCTGACTACCCCCAGAGAGAGGAGGGAGATGTTTTCCGACATCCCCCAGTTCATGAGTTCCAATCGAGCGGCCTGGTACATCGGCCGCTTCATCCGCGCCCATCGAGACAAGATGGACATGCCCATCCCGCTGTCACATCGGCTCGTCTCGGACATCGAGGCGAACCTGGTCGACGATCGTCAGGCAACGTACTGGCAGATCAAGGCCATCGAACAGCTCCACGGTCATGTGGTTGCCCAGCGAGACGGTGACGTCATCTGGCACAACCTCTGTGCCTGGATCGAGTTGCGCATCGAGGTGGTCGAGCCGGCTCGTGATCGTGGCGACCGCGAGACCATCTTGGTCGCGCTGACGCCCGAAGATCGTGACTGGCTGGCACCGCGCCGTGATTGTGCCGTGCCCTACTCGCAGGAGGACTACGAGTCCTTCAGCCTGGCCATCGATGCCCTGCAGGAGATCATCCGCACCAGCCAGCTGTCCCGTGAGGGACGCCTGGTCAACGCCTGATCTTCACTCGCCGTTCCATCCAACAACCCCAGGGGGGAAACCATATGACCATCGATGACTTGGATTTCGACATCAGCGGTGACGACACGTTCACGCCGCTGGTGGAGATGCCTCTGTCCGAGCCCATGCCGGGCGAAGACGAGGTCGACCCGCCCGCCCGCGGGCTCGGTAGTCGGGCCTGGCGTCGTATCAACGGCGGGCAGAAGACCCGTCGCCTGCGTCGCCGCACCGGATCCGACCCCGACTTCATGGGGTCCTTCATTCGGGACGCCGAAGTGGGTCACCACTCCAAGCGCAACCGAGGCCGCAAGCCTCGCAGCCGGAAGTAGATCGGTAAATCTACATTGGCCTTTAGCGGTCCAACCCCGCTGAAGGCCATCTTTATTTTTGATGACTATGTATGAATAAAAATGCCGAACCCCGGTAGACGTCGTTGTCTACCGGGGTAAGTTGTTCCCCTTGGCGAGGATCAGGCGATGGAGAGGTGCGGGTCGTGAGCACCGTAGTGCGCACGGTCCATCTCGTCGCGCTCGGGAAGCGCTTCGGGATCGACCTCACCGATCAGTCGCCGCAGTTCGCGGTACTGCTCGGCGGCCTCGCCCTTCCACATGTCGGCCCGGGAGTCGATCCAGCGGATCATGCTCCTGAGGCGGCTGTGGCTGGCGCTGACCTCACCGATGCCGAGCTGGATCTGCTTGTAGCAGGCAGCGGCGAAGGGGATCGCCCGTGAACAGAGAGCCTGCCAGGGCTCTGGATTGGCGATGACGTCGCGCTTGAGGAGTGCGAGCGGCTGGACACGACGTCCGGCCTGCATGCCCTCGGTGCGTTCGCGAACGGCGTTCTGCCATTCGGTCAGGGTCATCGGCTTGGGCTTGGTTGCGGGCTTCCGCTGGGGCACGGAGAACCACCTTCTTCCATGAATTGTAGGGTTTTTACAGGTTCATCGACAACTCTGTCGATGGGGGTTATATTACAACTTCTTTCGACTATATGCAATACTTATCCCGATCTGTTCGACAGGGCTGGCAAAAGTCGCCATAATGCAGATATGAAAGACTTTGACGCTATCCCATCGCTCGACAAACACAAAATCTTTGATTCGATTGACGCGCAGCCGGCACATTTACGGCTCAACTTTGCCGACAGTATGACAGAAGACGTGACCCCTGGCTGGGGAGAGGGAATTGAGAATATCCTGCTAACCGGCATGGGCGGCTCAGCGCTGGCGGCCGACATTGCGCGGAATTGGCTGAGTAGCCGTTTGGCTATGCCGTTTGATATCTCGCGCAATTACGATCTGCCAAATTATGTTGGGCCACGGACGCTGGTGATAGTCTCAAGCTACTCGGGTAATACCGAAGAGACACTATCGGCACTGTCAGATGCCGAGAAGCGCCGGGCTCGGATCGTCGTCATGACGGCTGGCGGGCAATTACTTGATCTGGCGCGCGAGAAAGGCTATCTGACGCTCCAGTTGCCGCAAGTGTCGCAGCCGCGCCTATCGGTGTTGGCTGGCTTGAAGGCGCTGGCTTGCTTGCTGTCGGACGCTGGCTTCATTGGCGAGATGGATGTGCGTCGTGAGCTTATCGATGTCGGTGATTGGCTGGAAGTTGAGAAGTCGCGTCTGAATCTCGACAATCAGGAGATTGATAATCCAGCCATGCAACTGGCCCGCCATCTGCATGGTAAACCGGTTGTCGTGTATGCTGGCCCAGCCCTCAAGTCGGCGGCGTATAAATGGAAGATCGACATCAATGAAAATGCTAAGCAGCTGGCCTTCTGTAATCTGTATCCGGAGCTGAATCATAATGAATATCAGGGTTGGTTATTCCCGCAGGCAAAGGATCTCGCAACCCTGCAGATCGAGTCGAGCCTCGAGCACGATCGCGTACAGAAACGCTTTCTGATTACGCGCGAGATTCTCAAGGATCATGGCTATGAGCCGATGGTAGTGCATGCTGAGGGTAAAACCTTGATACAACAGATTCTCTGGACAGTTTTACTTGGCGATTATGTTTCGGCCTACATGGGTATACTCAACGGTATCGACCCAACCCCCGTTGATTTAGTTGAAGAGCTCAAGAAAAAGCTCGGCTAAACCTATGCCTCAATCGAGCAAGCATCGGAAAATTTTGCTCGTGCTAGGTCTCGTGCCGATTGTCTCGATTGGCGTTTACTTCTGGTGTTCTCTTCAGGGTTCTTGCACGGGTCAATGCATTGCGGTTGGCTATTCGGTTGGCTCGGTATGTATGGTCACGGCACTGAAAACCTTTATCGCTCTTCTGGTGGCCATCATATTCGGCTGGCTACTTATAGAACGCGTGCGATAAATATACTTGAGCTTTATACGATAATATAGTATAATCTGCTTCCATAGTACCTTGAACTTGGTACGGCCAACCGCGCTTGACCCGAAAGGGGTGAAAATGAGCGGGAGTAGTACACATAAGCCGCGCGCTGTTCTGGCAGTAGATCTGCCAAACATCAACCAGCAGCTAGCGGTAGTTTTTGGCGATGACTTTCGGGTCGACTGGGATGCGCTTCGTCAGGATTGCCGACGTGAAGCCGCCAGACGCCTGAACCTCGATTCGCATGACTTTGATTTTCGCAGTTGTGTCTTCATGCAGGGAATCCACACTGATCCGGCCCTGGCGGCAACGGATCGTCTCCAGCGGCGCAATCAGTTCGTCCGCTATCTCACGTCCATTGGATGGACAACCTTCCAGAAGGATGCTCAGAAGCCCACGCCTCAGTTGAGCCATTTCGTTCACGAGCTGGGTCAGCAACTCCATTTGCCTGGTCGCCGTCAGGTTGAGCTGTTGCGAATGGGGGAGCCGGAGATCGATGAACTCGATTTGCTGGCACGCGAGATGCTCGGTGTGTTTCCAGAATTCACGACCACAGCGCAGCGTATGAAGATTCGTCTCTACGTTTCGCTGATCAAGTCGAGCTGGGCGCGTCATCGTTTGCATCGACTGCTCCTGGAGACCTACGAGAAGCTCGTTGATCTAGAAGCCAGCCAGCGAGATGTTCGTTTGCGGGCGCTGATCGGCGAAATACGAGCCTCGGAAGCGGCTCAGCAAGTCCCAGATTTTCGTTGGCAAGACCTGTCTCGGCTTGACCGTCATGGCGTAACGAAGTTGGCTTACCGGCTCTTCAAAGCGCTGCAGAAGATCGATACCGTCGAGAAGCAGATGCGTGACATCGATAACGACCTCAATAGTTGGGTCGCCGATCAAATGCTGCCGCTGAGGCAGACCGAGCCATACTTGCCGGGTGTCGTGTTCTTGGTCGGCAACGATTTCAAGAATCACCTTCGCTATGTGGTGCCGCGCGTCAAGCGTAATCCGCAGGTCCAGGTGGTGTTCCTGGTTCTTCAGGACAAGTACGAACAGGCCAAGCCCGAGACCAGAAGTCAGCTTGATCAGTACAAAGTCGTGTTCATCGACAAGTACGTCAAGCGCGCTGAACTCTGTGTCGCTTGACCAAGCAATGCTCGACTCCTCTCTGTTTTCAGGAGGTGAGTCGAGCTATTTTTTTTCTGGCGATGAGTCAATATTTCAGATATAATCGCTGACGCGTGGAGAGGTGTCCGAGTGGTTGAAGGAGCACGCTTGGAAAGCGTGTGTGCGGGCAACCGTACCGAGGGTTCGAATCCCTCTCTCTCCGCCATACTAAAAACAGGATCAGAGCGATCCTGTTTTTAGTAACGCAATATTTATTCGGCTGTCTTACGAGTCCGGGAGGCTAGATAGTTGAGTGCGGTATAGACAGCAAGATAGGCGATGCCCGAGATACAAGCCCGAGTGAGCTGTTGAGGGCTTTGCCATATCAGTAAGCCTCCTGTAACACCAGTCGCGAGCAGGCTACCGATCGACAACAGGTTGAGCCAGCGGTGTGGCATGAAGATCTGGAGGGCCGAAGTGATGAGCCCGGTCAGGGCGACCACGATATGAAGACTAAGCATGATATGAAATTCCTCTTATATATGTAGTTTAGCATCTGCTCGTCGTGGCGCAATCATGCTTGCGCTAGCGCATTCACGCCACAGCCTTCACAATAGTAGTATGACTAAATCCAACCCCGAAGCTGTTTACTGGGATCTCGAGCAGATCTTGCCAATTAATGAATTTGATACGGCCTATGCCGAGATTGAAAAGTTACTCACTGGGTATATAGGCTGGCAGAAAAAACTCACGCCAGATATGACGACCGATACGTTCAACGAGTATATGCAGTGGCAATATGCTGTCAGCGAGAAGGTCGCACGATTGTATTCCCGCCCGAGTCTGCTTGAGTCGACCGACAGTAAGTCGAGTGAGGCGGCCCGATTGAAGGCTCGCGCAACAGATTTGTATGTCAAAGCTGGAGAAGTGGCTCGACCAATATCGATGTGGCTAAAGGGCAAAGAGGTCGCGGGCATGAAGACACTTGATGATGCGAATGCCCAGCGACTTTTTGCATCAGTTGAAGGTATGGAATATCCATTGAGCTATGCGCGCCAGATGGCTAGCCATACGCTGACGCAGCCCGAGGAATCAATTATCAGCCACAAGGATGCGACGGGCGTGAGTGTCTTAACGGACCTACGCGAGATGATTGAAACGGACTTTACCTATCAGATGAAAGTCGGTGGTAAGACCGAGAAGTATGCAACTTCTGAGGAGCTGAAAGCGCATATCTATTCACCCGATGCAGAACGTCGCGCGGCGACGTATCGCGCGCTTTTTGCCCCCTATAAGCGCGATGAAGATAAGTTTTTCCGAATCTATCAAGCAGTGGTGAAAGATTGGGCATATGAGGCTGAGCTACGGGGCTATAAGAGCCCGATCGCAATGCGCAATGCAGCTAATCAGGTGCCCGATGCAGCCATTGAGGCACTGATGAAAGTCTGCGAAGAAGAAGCTGGGGTGTTTCAAGGCTTCTTCCGCTGGAAAGCCGACAAGCTCGGGCTCAAGAAATTAACCCGCTTCGATCTCTATGCGCCATTGTCGGAAGCTAAGTCAACCTATTCGTATTCTGAAGCGGTCGATATGGTAATCGAGACGTTCACAAGTTTCTCGTCTGATTTTGCCGCCAAAGCCCGCCAGATACTCGAACAGCAACACGTCGATTCACACCCAGCACCGACGAAGCGCAGTGGGGCCTTCTGTTCGACTATTGCGCCGTCAATTGAGCCGTATGTGCTGCTGAACTTCTCGGGCAAAAGTCGAGATGTTTCGACGCTGGCTCACGAGCTTGGTCATGGTGTGCACTCGATGTATGCCGACCATTTGCCGATTAGTTCGCAACACCCGAATCTACCACTGGCGGAGACGGCCTCGACGTTTGGCGAGATGATTCTCTTTGAGGCCTTGCTCGAGAAGACGAACGATGCAAGCGAGCGAGAAGCTTTGATGGCTGAGAAAATCGCTGACAGTTACGCGACGATTCTACGCCAGAACTACTTTGTGAAATTTGAGATTGCAGCCCATGAAGCTATTCCGAAAGGCGCGGGGGTCGAAGAGATTCGCAAGCTCTGGCTTAAGGGGATTCATCAGCAATTTGGTGACGCTATCGAGATTGATGACATATTTGGGTATGAGTGGGCGTACATTCCGCACATCGTGCACACGCCGTTTTATTGCTATGCGTATAACTTTGGCGAGCTGTTAAGCCTGTCGCTCTATGCGCGCTATAAAGCCGAGGGGAAGAGTTTTGTGCCGAAAATCGAGGCGATTCTAGCTGCTGGCGGGTCGCGTGAGCCAAAGCAAGTGCTGGAAGAAGTGGGTATCGACTTTGAGAGTCAGGATTTCTGGCGCGGTGGTTTTGAGATTATTAAGAGCTGGGTCGGGGAGCTGGAGAAGTAACTATGGCTGATGATTTTCATATTGATAAAGATGAGCTGAAGCAAAAACTCACGCCTGAAGAGTATGAAATTACCCAGAATACCGGCACTGAGGCACCATTTACTGGTAAATACTGGAATGAGCATGCCGACGGGACGTATACCTGTAAGGTCTGCGGCCAGGTATTATTTGATGCCGAGCATAAGTTTGAGTCGGGGAGCGGCTGGCCAAGTTTTGATCGGGCAGTGCCCGGATCGGTAAGTATGCGCGAAGATACTTCGCATGGCATGACGCGCACTGAGGTGGTGTGTAGTCGCTGTGGGGCACACCTAGGGCATATGTTTGAAGATGGACCGAAAGAGACGACTGGACAGCGATTTTGCATTAATTCTGCTAGTCTAGACCTGAAGAAGCGGGATAAATAAAGTTTGAGAGGGGAAGGCCGAAGCCTTCCCCTCTAGGTTCCCGCCAGGGAGAACTCAGCTGCCAGGGCAGCCTGTGCCGTGCCAGTGGCGGCGTTCGCCACGGGTGATCGCGGTGTCGTAGGCGACCGCATCCTGCACCCAATCAGGAGCATTGCGCGCCGGCGCGCCGGCGTAGGCGCCATGGCCAGCTCGAGCAGCCACCACTCGCCAGGTGGAATCCAGGAACTGATAGGCGCCAGAGGCACCGCTTGATGGGTTCCTGGCCCAGTAGCTGCCAGCAGTGTCCGATTCGTGCGCGCGGACGCAGACGAGGAAGGAGTTGTTCTTCACTGACTCGCGCTGATGCACGATCTGCATGAACAGCGCCTGCTCGTTGGCATTGCATGCGGTGGAGAGGCCACCGAGTACGAGCAGGGCAACACCGGCGAGCAGGGCTCGTCGTTTGGACATGAGGGTATGCATTTGTACACTCCAAGGTACACGAAGGCCAGGGGGAGGCCTTCTCGGAGTTGTCAGCTTGTGAGCTATCCTTACCACGCCTCGATGGTGTCTACGGCGTGACTAAGCTCAAGGTCTCAGCTTCTCAAATTTGCGTGCACGTACGGCACTCTTTGGGAAGTTCAGACTGGTTTGACAACCTAGCTATACTAACATCGTTTATTGAGTTAGGCAAGCTTAAAGATAATGTGTAGTGTTTATGCTGGCGAGCGGGGTCGTGGCATCTTAGAATTCACCACCGGGCTTACAGTAGTTTACCAGATCCCAGTGACACCAACCCCAGGCCGGGCTATCAACGGCGTCACGCAGGGCGAGGACGTTAAAATAGGGGTCATTCCAAGGGCCTTTGAGGAAAATTCGCTGTAACGTACTCGACAACTGGGCGCAGCCGGCGTATTGGCTGCCAGGACGGCGAGCATTCGGATTGTTAGTTGACTCTCGAAAGACGACTTTGACGGCGCGGGGGTAGTCGACCCGGTCATTGAAAATATAATCGACGGCTTCTCGGCAATTACTTAAGGGTTTATAGGCAGGACTGAGATTAGCGTACTGGGGTGGAGTGCGTTTGGCGGCCAGGGCATCGGCAGCATCGAGACAGTTTCCATAAGCGGTGGTGGCTTCAGTGATCCCACTACACAGTTGTCGCATAGCTGTGAGGTCGAGCTCCTTGCTGGCTTGTGAAGTATTTTTCGGAACTGGGAATGAAAATGCACTGGCCAGAATCACGATCGCGAGGGTCGCCACTGTGGTCAATGCATATGACTGTTTTTGTGTGAATTGTGTTTTGTGGTTCATAACTGTCGTTACAGATTACGACAGTTCCTATTTTAGCATAACTGGCATCATTTTTCAAGCCCCCCTAGCTTCGGGTTAAGGGCGATGTTGCTTGAGGGCTTGGCGCAATTCGCGGGGGTGGTTTGTGGTGATGAAGTCAGCCTGTGAGCCAATTTCTTGGCGGAGCTCTTCATCTTGGCCCATCCAGAGATCAACCGGTTTTCCGAGCTGGTGCAGTCGTTCGGTGTAGCGGGGACTGGCCTTTCGAGAGGCGATGGCTAAAGCGTCAAACCGGCTCACCAACCATCCTGGCGGCGTCCAGCCAAGCAGGGGAATAAAGGCCCAACAGGTTTTTGCGGCTGGATTATTTTTCTCGATCTGCATGAGCAGTCGGGGATCAAAGGAAAGAAACAGGGTGTTATTGAGAAGTTTGCGGCTGGCGACGGCATCATAAACCCGTCGAGCGAACCGGCCCGGATTTAAGTGATAAAACTTAAGCTCGATGACGTAATTTGTGCGTTCACCAAAATTCTCCAGGACTTCATCGAGAGTGGGGATGCGTTCGCCGGCAAACCGCTCAGAGTGTGATCGGCCAGCATCGAGGGTTTTAATTTCTCGGAGAGATTTATGGGCGACTAGGCCGCTACCATTTGTGGTGCGCTGCAACCAGGGATCGTGCATGACGATGAGTTTTTTGTCTTTGGTTTGTTGCACGTCTAATTCAATCGCATCGGCTTTTTGGCGTATCGCTTCTCGAAAGGCTGCAAGTGTATTCTCGGGGGCATCGGCTGAAGCGCCACGATGGGCGATGATGACTGGTTGAGACCGTTTGCGAAGGAAGAAGTTGTTTGGATCGTTGTTCATTATTGGCATCATAGCATTTTCCGGCGTGGTAGACTGGTAACAGATAGGAGAGCTGATGACGAAGCGAGAAGTGATATTGGCGGAGCGAGCTTTTTTGGTCGACACGTTACGTGGCTTGCAGGCCCGCCAGTGGCGAGCAGAAACACTCTGTGCTGGTTGGACGATCGAAGATTTAGCCGCCCATCTGCTGGTGCGTGAGCGGGGCGGGATTCTGGCGCGATCTGGTATCGTCCTGCCATTTCTCCATCATAGGCATGATGCGGCAATTGTGAAAATGAAGCGCATCAGTCATGAAGAACTGCTGCGTCGGCTAGAGAAACCACCAGCTTGGATACCACTACTCAGCTTCAACGTGATTGAATTTTATGTTCACAACGAGGATATATTGCGTGGGGGATTGCAGCGTACTCGCCAGCTCAGTGACGAACTAGAGTCGGCGTTATCGGGTTTTGTGCCCATTCTGTCGAAATTAGCTTTTCGTCGAGTGGTTGGTTCGTTTCGCCTCATTATGCATGACACGGCGGCCGATCAGATTCATGAGCAGGTGATTGGTAGGGGGGCGGTCTCGGAATTGCCTGAATTGCGCCTCGAGGGTCCACCCGGAGAATTCATCATGCTTTTTATGGGGCGAGGTCGACAGGCACGACTTAAGCAGGAGGGTGATCGATCGGCGCGCGAGATCTATAAAGTTGCTGATATCGGGGTATAAAGGGGAGTCATTGGGTCATCTAGACAACAGGTTTGAAATCTGTTATGATATCAGCTTACTCTATCCAAGGAGAGCACCTTATGGCAGACGAGAATCCGATCGAAGAACCGCTTCGATCATCGATGCATCCATCATTGTGGCCAGGTCGGACAACCGACCTAGAGCTCACTGATGAGCGCGGAAACGATGTGTACATCGGTTTCGCGACCACATTTGACGGCCAGCAGCGCGTGAAGTGCCTGGTCAACCCGAGCGACATGCGGCCTCAGTCCGAGGTTGTGCTCAGGCTCAGTGACGCCGAGAAGTTGGCGGACGCGGTTGAAGCCTATCTCAGCGATGATCTGGCCCAGCATCCGCGCTATTACTACGACGCAGTCCGGACGCGCAATCGTCTGGTCACGGTCTCAGCGATGGCTTCCGAGACGGTACGCTACATCGTGTTGTGTATCGCTGATCACGCAGCTTGGTTGAATTTTCAGGATGCCAGGCACGTGATCCAGGCCATTCGCGACTACAGTCGATTGATCACCCAGAGCGCATCGCCGTTGGCACGTTCTCGAGTTCGGCCGTTGGCAATCGTCGCGACCGACCACAGCTAATCGTTCTTGCCGCCCATACAGTCCAAACACTTCAGACCAAGGATGAGTGATGTCCCGTGAGTGGAATTTCGAGTGTCGGTGAGTTGGTTGCAGTCCTCTGTCACACGGATGATTGCTGCCCTGAGATCCACTACCACAAGCATGATCCCGACGATCAGTGCTTCGAGGTCATCGATGACTTCGGCAACACCGCCCGTTTTGGCCCGGACAGCCTGCTGCTGGAGGTGCCGCGGTCGTGCGAGTCCGACTCACTGCTGTATCGCCTGAGTGGCGTCGATGGTGAGGAGGTCTACATGACTGCCGGCCAGCATCATGAGCTGTTCGATCCGGCGACCGTCAAGCGGATCGTCAAGATCGGACGGCGACGCGGTATCGCCATGAAGCTGGCTCGTCGTCACTCCAAGCGCATGCGCCGAGTCGACGAGGTGAGCTACGCCTCTTTGAGCTGATCGCTTGATCGCGATTCGCCCTAGGAACCTTCGGGTTTCTGGGGCGCTTTTTATGTAGGGCTCTGGTAGGATACGATTATGCAGACAGCAACGGAATATATCACGGCCTTGCGACGGCTAGCCGATCCAGAGCGAGCTAAGCACTCAGCGCGATTTTTTAAAACTGGCGTTGGCGAGTACGGTGAAGGCGATAAATTTTTAGGGGTAACCGTGCCGCAAAATCGTCGACTGGTGCGGCAGTGCGAGAGGATGCCAATGGTCGAAGTTGAGAAGCTCATGCAAAGCCGCTGGCATGAGGTGCGGCTGGGTGCCTGTTTGATTCTGGTTCTGCAATATGAACAAGCCGATCGTGTGCGACAGACCAAAATCTTTGATTTTTATCTCGCGCATCGTCAATACGTGAATAATTGGGACTTAGTCGATACGTCCACGCCAAATATCATTGGTATGGAACTGGTCGTTCGTCAGGACTGGTCGTTATTGGAAAAGCTAGCGCAGTCGGAAAATATTTGGGAGCGGCGGATAGCAATGCTAGCGACACTGGCATTTATCGTGAAGGCAGGTGACGCGCGGCCGACATATGCGATTGCTGAGAAGTTGCAGACTGACTCGCATGATCTGATACAAAAGGCAGTTGGTTGGATGCTGCGCGAGGCCGGGAAACGGGTCAGTGAAGAAGCGCTCGAGGCCTGGCTGCAGCAGGATGGCCGGTATAAAACCCTGCCACGAACGCTGTTGCGTTATGCCATAGAGCGTTTGCCGCAGACCAGACGTAAACAATATTTACGGGGCGAGCTATAAATACAAAACCCGGACGTGCGTCCGGGTGAGCTCCCTTGTCTCGAGTGTAGTCAGCGTAGCAGGTTCAGACGTTGAACCCAAGCATGAGCACATTAATCGTCAAAGTAGAAGCGTTGATCTGTTAGGTCGTCCGGTAAGAAGCCATCAGGAGCCTGAAAATCGGCCTGCCACTGATAGCTTTTGCCATAACCAAGCTCTTTCATCAGCTTGGTCGGAGCATTGCGCAGACCGAGTGGCACTTGGGCGGTTGGATTATCGCGGACGGCTTTTTTCGCTCGACCCATGGCATCGGCGACAGCTCGGCTCTTTGGAGCTTTGGCGAGCGCGATAGTGGTGTGGGCGAGCGTGTATTCGCACTCCGGTAGGCCAACGCGTTCAACGGCCTGGAAACAGGAAACAGCTAGGTTCAGCGCCGCGGGAGCTGCCATACCGATGTCTTCGGAGGCTAAGATTACCAAGCGACGAGCGATAAATTTTGGATCTTCGCCAGCGCTCAGCATGCGGAAGAGGTAGAAGAGCGCAGCATCGATGTGGCTGCCACGGATGGATTTTATGAACGCCGAGATGGTGTTGTAATGATAATCGCCGGACTTATCGTAGCTGAGCGAAACTTGCTGCATAGCCTGCTCGACGGATTCGGGAGTGAGCTTGACTGGCGATACTTGAACGGCGGATTCGAGGCCATTGAGCGCGGCTCGAGCATCACCAGCCGCAAATTCGGCCAAGAGCTCGAGGGCTTTTGGCTGTGCTTTCAGCTGAGGATACTTTTTCGTAGCGCGCTTGAGTAATTTTACGAGCGATGGCTTGTCGATTGGTTCGAGTACGATGACTCGACTACGCGACAGCAACGGGGTGATAACTTCAAAACTCGGATTCTCGGTCGTAGCGCCGATGAGGATAATCGTACCGTTTTCGATGACGGGGAGAAACGCATCCTGCTGAGCTTTATTAAAGCGATGAATCTCATCGACGAAAAGTATCGTCCGCATACCGAGTCGCTGCATCCCACGGGCGTCTTCAATCACTCGCATAACGTCGGCCTTACCGGCCGTAACGGCTGAGATCTCAATAAAATGATAGTCACCGGAGCCGGCGATGATGCGAGCTAAGGTCGTCTTACCACAGCCTGGTGGACCCCAGAAGATGAGCGAGGTCGCTTCGCCTTTGTCGATGAGTTGACGGACGAATTGTCCTTGACCGATGACAGACTCTTGGCCGACCATTTCCTTAAGCGAGGTTGGTCGCAGGCGATCGGCCAGCGGTCGAAACTCCGGTGTCTCGGTGGGCAGACGTTTAGCGTTCATATATGCATTATAGCAAATATGTACGAACGGCTTACGAACATAGAAATGATGTTGCAAGATTTGCTATCATTACAACTATGAAGCCAAGTTTGCGGGCACAAAAAGGTGGGGTAATTCTAATGTCACTGATCGCCATCGCCATCGTCCTGACCGTTGTCGGCTTGGTCTGGTACGCCTACAACGGTGGGGTGCGGACGAGTGTTAAGCCCAGCCCAACTCTGAAGCTCAACATCAGCAATTAACGTTGGCTCGATGAGCTTGAGCTGCTGGATGTAGGCAAGTAATTGCCGTAGTCCGAACCGATAATGATTACAAAATCTTGCGACGGGTTTTTCACCTCTTTTTCTGGAGCTGTGGCGGTAACTTTCAAGAGTCCTTCGAGGTAGGCTTTGGTGGCGTTTTTCTTCCCGCCAGTATAGTCGATGATTTGCGTCGTGCTGTAATCGCGCTTAATGGCGTTCGTTACTGTCACGATGGTGACAGGAGTTTTTGAGCTGGTAATCTTGTTCTCGAGTTTGCCGCCCAGGCCCGGAACGCTGGTGCCGTTTTCGATCACAATCTTTGCGTTTTCCTCCCAGATGGAACCAACTGTAAAGATGTTTTTCACAAAACTTTGAATTGAGCTGAGGGTAGCATCAACTGGCACGAGATCTGACGAGCCATCTGGCGAAGCCTTCAGGAAGCCATTTGGCTCAAGCGAAAAGACCGCGTTAATAAACTGGTCATTAGGAGTGTCTTTTGTGAGGTCATTGAGACGCATCATTTCACCAACTGACATGTCGGTTTTGACATTATTACCGGCAGTTTGAATGAGGCCGGTTATTTTCGCTGGATTGAGAATCGTGTTCAGACTTAGGGCTTTGGCACGGATTGCCGTGATCACTTCTTGTTGGCGAGAGGCTCGTCCGAAGTCGTCACCACAGGTGCCTTTGCGGCAGCGGGCGTACTTGAGCGCCGTCGCACCATCAACCTGTTGTTTGCCTGGCAGCATCTTGAAGCCGCAACTACGCCATTGATTTTTATCACAGGGGTATTCGGGGTCTGACAGCAGCTGTTTATTGTCGACCTCGATGCCGCCAACCGCGTCAACGGCTTCTTTCAAACCGGTAAAATTGGCCCTAACGTAATAGTGAATCGGAATATCAAGAAAATCTTCGGCTGTGCGTTGGGCCAACGGGATGTCACCGTAGGCGTGGGCATTATTAATTTTGTGATAACCATAGCCAGGAATCTTCACACGAGTATCGCGCGGGATAGAAATCAAGGCGACTTTTTTATCTCTGGTGTCAACGCTCATCACGATATTGGTGTCGGCAAGACCCTCGCCGTCGTGACCAGGGTCACCGACCCCAAGCAAGAGTATGTTGACGCGACCCTCGTCTTCACCTTTGAGTTTTTGGTCGAGCTTAAAGAAGTTTGGAGCTACTTTGACGACGTTGCGTAAGGTAAAGATAGCGAAGGCTATCCCCGCGACCACGCCGGCGACCAATAGGCCAATCAGTAATTTTTTCCACCATGGCTTGCGTTTCTTGTCCCGTGGCGCAAGCTTCTTGAGGTCGTGACGCTTGTCCTTGATCGGGTCGTACACGAAATCAGGTTGAATCGATTTTTTCACCGGTTCACCTGGTTTCTCGATTGGCGCTGGATCGGTTGGGAGTTGAGTTTCGGCAGTATGATCATGCGGTTTGGGGTGGACGCGCTTCGACGCCTCGGGATCGTGCATATAAGTAGTATTATACCGTGCAGGGTGTCAGATAAGCACGGGCTTTTTGGTAATATTTGCTTAATTCAGAATGTCGAGGGCAGAAGACACTTCCTGAACGCAGGCACCGAGCTTATCGTTGACGGCAATTATAAGGTGGCCGGCTGAAGCTTGGCTGAGGGCCCAGGCCCGTTCTTGGGCGGCTTGACTAAGGCGTGTATCAAGCTCTTCCGGGCTAATGTGGGGTTCGCGCTCGAGTAGGCGCCGTTTTTGCTCAGCAGCGTTTGGGAAATCAAGAAATACGGCGTGCACGTCGTATTCGCAATCTGCGAAGTGTTCGATGCCGGCCGGGTCGACCTCGAGAATCGGAATTTTCTTATACCGACAGATGCGAGCTAGCTCTGAATGGAGTGTCCCATACCGATGCCCATAGATCTGGGTGTGTTCGATAAGCTGGTTGGTTGCTAACAGCCAGTCATAACGTTCGTCGTCGACAAAATAGTAATCCACGCCGAATCGTTCAGACTGGCGGGCGGGCCAACGGGTAGACACTGACACGGCTGGCTCGAGCTGGGGGTAGGTGGCAACGAGTTTTTCGAGAATAGTGTTTTTGCCGACACCTGAGCTGCCAGAAATAAGGATAATAGGTTGTTTACCAGGTTTGCGCATGATTTGAGCATAGCATAAATCGCAAACGCTTATGCTATTGACATAAGCGTAAATAATAGTTATAGTAACGTCATTATGAATATATGTATCAACATCATGTTTGATCTTCCGAAACAGTCGGCCGACTATCGCTCGGCGGTCGGTTTTGACGCACGTATTTTTTCTGGAGGCCGTAACGGCTAAGTAATCAGTTGTTTTCAAGCAATCGGCCTCCGAGATAGGAGGCCTTTTGTTTTGACAAAGTAAGTATATCTCGGGAATCGATTGCTCGATGAGAATGTCCCATCGAGAGTACCTTTGACCCTTAGGAGGGGACATGGGATTTGGTTGTCACATGAAAATTGAGGATGAGCAAGCGGGTGAGGTTTTGCTGAAGCCGTTTGCAAGTGATGATCTGACACAGATGATGCCGGGCATGCAGCAGCACTCGACTCTCAGGTGGCTGTCGCTGCGTGACGCTCAGACATCCGAAGGCGAACAGGCTTGGTATGAGCGCGTCAGTGCTTCTGTGACAGACGTGATCTTTGGTGTGTTTGTCGAAGATCGGCTGATCGGCAGCTTCGGACTGCATGGCTTGGCTGACTCTCGGGCAACAGCCGGCGCAGTAATTTTTGCGTCGGATCGCCGGAGCGCCGGTATCGGCACCAGCGTGACCCGTGCCGGACTCTACTATGCCGTACAGGTGCTCGACATTCTCGTCATCGATTCATCTGTCATGGCGCTCAACGAGCGCTCGCATCGGCTGCAAGAGTCGGCTGGTTTTGTGACGACCGGGCGGATTGTGCACTCACAGTTCGTCGATGGTCAGCCGTGTGATCTGCTGAATCTGGTCTGGGTGAATCCGGACAGCCACGCCTGGGACTACTTCTGGCGCGGAGCCGATCCGGGAGCCGAATTCCACGAAGCTCGCAGCCGCGCGCAGCGGGCTCTCGACTGGGCTGAAGAGCACATCACGCTCCTCTAGCTCTACCGCCCCCACCGACAGGTGGGGGCAATTCTTTTATACTGTAAGTATGGATACCCGGCGCATGAATGAATTCCGTGAACTTATTTGGGGGCATTATCGTCATCATGGCCGTGACATGCCCTGGCGTGATAACCCTTCTCCCTACAGGGTCGTGGTAAGTGAAGTGATGCTCCAGCAAACGCAAGTAGAGCGGGTGACGCCGAAGTTTCTCAGCTGGGTCGAGCGTTGGCCGGATTTCACAGCCTTAGCTGACGCCAGTACAGCTACAGTAATTGGTGAGTGGAAAGGCCTAGGTTATAATCGACGCGCATTGAGGCTGCAAGAGCTGGCGCGGCTCGTCGTGCGCGACCACTCTGGTAAGCTGCCGACCGATCGCGCAACGCTTGAAGCCTTACCAGGCGTCGGTCCAAATACCGCTGGGGCCATCATGGCGTACGCATTTAATCAGCCGGTGGTATTTATTGAGACAAATATTCGTCGAGTTTTTTTGCATCATTTTTTTTCCGACGCCGAGGATGTCCATGATCGTGAATTACTACCACTGATTGAGGCCGCGCTTGATCACGAGCATCCGCGCGAGTGGTATTGGGCGCTGATGGATTATGGAAGTTGGCTGAAGTCTCAAGTGGCAAATCCGAATCGTCGGAGTCGTCACCACACTCGCCAGGCACCATTTGCGGGTTCCCACCGTCAATTGCGCGGGAAAATCCTCGAGCTCTGTCTACAAAAGCCCTATCGAGTCAAGGAGTTAGGTCAGTTGACCGGCCGTGAGGAGAGCGCGGTCGAACGTGCCGTGTGCGAACTTGTGGCTGAAGGCTTTTTGATGCAAACGCAGGACCGGGTTACAATGAAGATATGAAGCGCAATAAAGGGATGTGGTTTAAGGCTCGTCAAAACGGCTATGGTTGGCTACCAGTCACGTGGCAGGCTTACGCGATTGTAATGGTCTGGGTGGCGATTTTTGCAGGCTTTGTGGCCTGGGCGAATATGGCTTTCTCGAATGTCTGGTTAGCTATGGGGGTATCAATCCTGTTTGGCGGGTTTTGGCTGGGTGTCCTCTACGGAGTCGCAACGATGAAGGGTGAAAAGTCCCGAACGAGTACCAATAGTTCGGCTGAGTCTCGCGAGCGGCAGTCATGAGACTAGCCCTGTTTGTCCATTTGGTGGGAGTTGTACTTGGCTTTGGCACGGTGATGTTTGTCGATATTGTTGGGGCCTTGTGGGTGCTCCGTCGGGCGACTGCCAAACATTTGTTGTGGGCTACCGGCATAGGTCAAAAGATTATTTGGAGCTCGGTTGGACTACTGATTGCGAGTGGGATTTTTTTGATGCCGGCTGAGCCGTCTTTGCGCACAAAATTCAAGCTGCTAGCAGTTCTCATACTGATCATCAATGGCTTTTTTCTCGACCGGATTCGCAAGCAGCTTGGTGAGTTTCAAGAATCTGATTTTTGGAAGTTGCCGCGCGGCTTTCAGATTAAGAGCGTGGTCGCGATAACGTTATCCCAGCTGATGTGGTGGACAGCTGTTATCATCGGCTTTTTGAATAGTTCTAGTCACGTTGTTCGCTAGGGCTTTTTAAAATCTTGTTAAGTTCTTCACGTACGACTTTACGGTCGTCCCACTGAGATTTTCTACCGTCAATCACAATTGATTGTTCGGAGCCTTTGCCGGTAATGAAGACGACATCGCCCGGTTGAGCGAGCTTAAGTGCTTGGCGAATACCGGCGCGTCGGTCGGTGACGCGGAAATACGTCGCATCAAGTTTACCGCCGGCCTTTTCAACACCAACAGCGATGTCGTCGATGATCTTTTCGGGGTCATCCCGGTAGGGATCGACATTCGTCAACACTACATAGTCGCTGCCGCGCATAGCGATTTCACCCATGATCGGTCGCTTAACTTCATCACGTCCACCACCTTCGGCGCCGAGTAAAGTGATGATATTTTTACTACGTTTAGCCATAAGTTGGGCGCCATCCATGAGCGCTTGCATGCCCGTTTCTTCATGTGCATAGTCGACAATGACGGTAAATGGTTGACCGAGGTCGATACGCTCCATACGTCCAGGGATGCTGCCGAGCTTATCAAAGCCTTGAGCGATTGAGTGAGCCGAATGGCCAAGTTCGAGCGCGGCAGCGATAGCCCCGGTAGCGTTTGAGACATTGACTGTACCAGGAATACCAATGTGGTAGGCCTGCTTATTGATGACGAAACTGGTACCGAGGGCATCTGCTTGCAGTCGAGTCGCTCGATAATCGCTTTTCTGAGCCAGTGAGTAGCTACGTTTGATGTCAGCTAGGTGGGCAAAGTACTGGCTAAAGTGCTCGGCATCGGCGTTGGCGATGAGGATTTTTGGCTGAATCCGGCCTTTGACAACTTTCTGCTTCTTTTTTTCGAGTTGTTGAAATACGCGTTGGTTGTGAGTGTGGAGGATTTCAAGTGAGTAATTATGGCTCGCCATGAGCTCACGAGTAACATTTGTAAAGATTAGCATGTCAAAGTGAATGCCGACATGGCGCCATTGGGCCTGGCCTTCTGAAGGAACCTCCATGATAGCGTATTTACAGTCGGCTGCCTCCATTCGCTTGAGAATTTTTTGGAGGTGGTGCCGCCCTGGCATGGTCATATGGTAAGGGTTGAGCGTTTCTTGCTCGCCAATTCGGATATTTGCGGTTCCTACTAAACCAACTTTACTGTCGTCGCCCGATAAGGCTGCCCAGAGGAGGTTGGCTAACGTGGTTTTACCTTTGCTTCCGACCACACCAATGACAATCATGTGTCGGCTTGGGTTGCGATAAGCAAAGCTGGCAGCTAGGGCTTCGATATAGTGAAGATTATTTATAAATTGTTGAGGGATAAGTTTTTTAATCGATGGCATATAGCTATTGTACTAGAAAAAACGAATTCGCCCCCGAGCCGAAGCTCGGGGGCGGTATGTCAGCCACGGATGCTGGGTGGGATGCCGCGGCTGATGAAGGCTTTACCGATTGGGGTGTGGGTAAAGCATCGAAGTTCTCAGGGCTGTGGATCTATGGCGCAAAATCAGATCATGACCGATGTGAGGATGGAGCTAGGGAAGGGTCGTGGTCTGGTTAGCGTGCGGGCGAACACGCTCTTCGCGCAGAGCCTAGGCTTGTCGGGTCTAGGCAGCCCTGAGACAGGTGCGGCCAACGGGTCTGGTTCCGTAGGCGTGATCACCTCTGACACTGTTTATATGAGGTACATAGCCGCTGGGGCTGTCATTGGGCTCAGTCTAGTCTTGTTGATCTTAGCCGTCAAGACTAGCGACGCTGACTGATACGCCATGTACAATAGAAGCTAATGTCTGACGTTAGAATCATCCAGGCCGGTACGAGTGAGGGGAGCTTTAGTGATGGAGCTGAACAGGGTCCAGCAGCGATGCTGGCAGCTGGTTTAGAGCGACTACTACAGCAGTCTGGCCTGAAGACCGAGCTAGTGGATATTCCGACAGTCGAGCCACACACCCAGTCGGCACATGATGGTGTGCGCCAGGCTCGCTCGCTGGTGCCGTGGCTGCAGGCCGTTTTGGCTGCGACACTCCGCGGTAGCTCGGGACGCGCCCTCACTTTGGGCGGCGATCACTCGGTTGCGATCCCGAGCTTGATGGCAACTAAGCGGCGTTATCGCGAGGCAGTTTGTGTCTATATTGATGCTCATCCTGATAGTAACGATATCGCCTCCTCGCCGACAGGCAATCTGCACGGTATGCCTTTGCGAGTTGTGACAGGTGAGGTCTTGGCGGATCAGTTTCAGGGTCCGTATTTTCGGCCAGATGAATTGTGTTTCATTGGTATTAAGGATATCGACGATGCTGAGGCCGAGTGGATTGCGCGTCATGGCGTGCGCGCCTATACCATGGACACGGTGATTGAACGGGGGATCGCTTCGATATTGCAAGATGTACAAGCTTGGATAGCTCATCGTCCATTGCACGTTAGTTTTGATATTGATGTGATTGATAGTCAGTACGCACCTGGTACCGGCATTCGTAACGCCGGTGGGCTGACTTATCGCGAGGCTGATTATTTAGCTCGCCGGCTTGGAGCGCTGCGACCAGTCGCCGTTGATGTCGTTGAGCTGAATCCGGCTCGTGATCTCAGTGGCCAGACGACACGTTTGGCAGTCGAGCTGGCGGTGGCTTTGCTGGGTGGGAAATGGAGCGAGTATGATCGTTACCTGGAGAGCGAACATTAGGCGGCGATGAGCGAGCAGCTTCATCAGGATCGACGATCGCGCAACATAGTACTTGGCTTGATTGTGGTGAGCTTATTGGTCATTGGTTTGGTAGCCTGGCGGATGCAAATATTTATCCGGTCGCAGCCGCAAGCACGCCTGGCTCCTAAGCCGGTCTCCATGCAGCCAACGTCCGATCAGGTGGTTGTACAGACAGCGTGCTTTGCCTTTCTTTTGCCAAAAGATTTTGAAACAACCAGCTCGGCTGATTGCACGGCGAATAGTTATGCACGACCGCGCAAATATCAGTATGTTAATGTCGCGCCCTTCTATGGAGTGCAAAGCGATGACGAGATGTTGAGCCGTTGGCGACAACGATGGCTGACCCTAGATGGCGGGGAAAAGGACTTAAGCCAAACTACTGTCGCCGGTAAGCCCGCCTGGCGTGTCGTCGATTACTACTCACAAAACCAAGAATCATTTGTGACATATTTGGTCCGTTTGCCGCGTCCGGTGCGGGTGGAGGGTAGTCAGCCGGTGACCGCGCTGGAGATTCGAGCCTGGGGAACCACGGAAGCCGATCGGCAATTGCTTGAAAGTGTGATAGCCACTTGGCGGTGGCGTTTATAGGGCATAGCCTCGAAGATGCTCATGCTATACTGAGACGTGAGCAATATACTGCCATGAATCCGTCAGATAATCCAATCCAGCCAGATCCACAACCGGTTTCGCCATCTGATCCGCCGGTGTTTCATAACCCCTTGGCGCAGGCTTATGGCGATCATACTGGTCAGCTGCCACCGTCTGCAGTCCCGTCAACGCAACCGCCGGCGATTAGTCCCAAGCCGTTCACGCCCCCGATGGCTCCGCCGGCTGGACCAGCTCCCGTGCAGCCAGCCCCAGCCCCAGCCCAGCCGACAGTGAACCAATTGCCCCAGACAGTTGTGAAGCCAGCGCCAGTGCGCTTAGCTCCTGAGCCAAAAGCGGACGATTATCATGCGGCGGCGGCTACTCAATCAGCCCACGTTGCGCCGTTTGGTACACCGGTGAACCAAGTCAACACCAGCACTTCGCCAACTCCCGTACCGGCCAAAAAGAGTCGAAAGGGTCTCGTGGTTGGGCTGATAATTGGCTTGTCGTTGCTAGTGATCGGGGTCGGTGCCTTCCTTTTATTCAGGCCCGCCAAGAAGCCAACTGCGCCATCGCCCACAGCGTCGGTTGCGGCTGGCTCAAAACGTGACACGCAGGAAAAGTCCGTACAGCCATTCTCACAAAAGGTTATGACCGAATGTTATGTCACACAGGTACTTGTGCCGGTTGATACTCAGCTCAATAAAGACTGCACGCTCGACGTTCGCTATGGTGAACAAAAAATTTCTTCAATTACTGTTTCTCCGCAACGTGATTTTAATCTTGTGGCGGATCAATCTTCTGGCCAAGCTTCAGATGGCACGACCCGATTTGATACGGAAAAGTATCTTGACGCGTTGATCGCTAACGCTATTTCTAAGGACCTCATTGTAACCCGCGAAAAGCTGACGGTTGGTGGCCTGGAGGCGACTAAGGTTGTTGGCAAACAGCAAGCCAGTAGCGCCAGTATAGTGGCCTACGTGTTTATTGTGTTGCCCGAGGGAGATCGGAAATTTAACGAAAAGACGTTTGTCGCATTCATCATCACGGGTGCGTATAATGATGATTATAGCCGTAAGGGTTTTGATCAAGCCCTCTCCACATGGTCGTGGAAATAAGGAGATACTATGAGTAATGTTATGCAGCCTTCTAAGCATCATCGAGCCTACCAAGCGCTGGGAATTGCCTTAGCCGTAGCGGCGCTTGGCTTTGTGATGTATCTGGGTGCACAGTATTGGAATCGGTTGAAGTCCACTGACGCTTCACAGAAGCAGGCGGCTAATCAAGCAGCTCAGCCCGGTAATGTGGTGAGAGATAATGCTGTAGTCACGACTCCATGCTATAGCTTTACCGTTAAAAGGACTTCAAGCTTTGGTGGCTTTGATGAATGTACTGTTCAGCTGACCTATGGCACTGATACGCAAAACAAACTCAATGTCTACAAGGGCAATGCCATTATTCAAGCCGATGCATCGAAGCCTTTTGTTGAACCTTATAAGGACCTGTTTGCCAAGAGAAATATCGAGGTGATTCGGGCTGAAGACATCAAGCTTGACGGTGAAACTGGTGGCTTATTCATCGTGCAAGACAATGCCACTAAGCAGAAGCAGGCCCAGATAATCGCCGTCTCTAAGACTGTCAGTAATGCTGACACCGCTTCGCCAATCCGTGCTGCATACACGGTAACGACACCGTACGCAACAGATGAGCAAAAAGCAGTGGTGCAGGGCATCATTGATACTTGGAAGTGGAAGTAATCTCTACGCCTCATGCACTGATTATTCATGGCTGGAATGATGACCCAACAAAAGGTTGGCTCGGTTGGTTGTCACAAAAGTTAATAGATGCTGGATATCGTGTGGAGGCGCCCCACCTCTCGATTGAAGATCGACCGTTGCTGCCGAGCTGGGAGGCACAACTCAATACATCCACCACAGCGCTAGGGCAAGATTCATTAATTGTGGCTCACTCGCTGGGCACATTTCTCGCGCTGAGGTTACTCGAGGGTCTTCCTGAGGCACAGCGGGTCGGGACGATTGTCTTAGTTAGTGGCTTTTATGATTCTCCTGATGCGCGCGCCAGTCACTGGTTTTTACCCGAGCCGAATTGGTCGCTTATTAAATCCCGGGCGGAACGTTTTATCTGTATATATAGCGATGATGATCATATTGTGACACCTGATCGGACACGCCGGTTAGCTCATCAGCTCAGCGGAGAACTGATTTGCATGCCGAGCTATGGCCATTTTTTGGGTAGTCGAGGCATCGCAACTGTGCCAGAATTACTCGAGCTTCTGGAAGATAAGGGGCTTTACAAGCCGACTCCTAAGCGGTAGAATCTTCACTTACCTGTACCTGTCCAGCTCGGACGCAAATGAGGAGAGTGATAGAAAGTGCCAAGCAGTTTCAGTATGGCTGATCAGTTCACCGATGCATGTCTGGCCGTCTGCAAGGCTGAGGGGGTGAAGATCGACCCCGCTACCAGGGATCTGGTGATCGCCGAAGTGCACACCCAGCTCAACTTGCGCATGTTCCGCCCGGAGCGCATCGTTACCTTAGGCGGACCGCCTGAGTTGCCACGCACCGATCGGATCCTATGGGTCACGGCATTCGTGATGTGGAAGATCGGGATGCGCCCCAATCATCCCAAGTTCAGGCAGCTGACAACTGGCTTGCGCTTGCGCGAGGAAGCTGAAGCATCGTCTCAGCAGCCCATTCCGGCCAGCATCACCTGATCATCACTCCGCTTTACCCCGCCCCCAGACCTACGTGGTTTGGGGGCGGTATTCGTCTACTCTTCGGTATTTCATCCGTTGTGCCCTATAATGAAGCCATGAACGATGTAGAAGAGGTAAAGCATCGGCTCGATATCGTCGAGGTAATTAGCGGCTATGTCGAGCTAAAGAAAGCTGGTAAAGACTATCGGGGTATCTCGCCGTTTCGGCAAGAGCGTACGCCAAGTTTTTTTGTCAGCCCCGATAAGCAGATTTGGCACGATTTTGGCTCCAATGAAGGCGGCGACGTGATTAGCTTTGTGATGCGCCAGGAGGGGCTAAGTTTTCCTGAGGCTCTTGAGATGTTGGCCGCCCGAGCAGGTGTGAAGCTTACGCGACGGGGTGGTGAAAAGGGTGAGTCGAAGTCGCGCCTTTATGAGCTGGTTGAACTGGCCGTGAAGTACTATCACTATCAGCTATCGCAGTCGGCTGTGGCCCTGGACTACATTCGTAACAAGCGTGGACTGGAGACAGAGACGATTAAGGCTTTTATGGTCGGCTATGCGCCAGATACTTGGAGTGGTTTGACCGACTTTGCACTCAAAAAGGGCTTTCAGCAGGCGGAGTTAGTCACTGCTGGCCTGGCCGCGCGACGCAATCGTGGTGACGGTGTCTATGATGTTTTTCGGGGTCGAGTGATGTTTCCAGTTTATGATGCACAGGGGAGAGCAGTCGGCTTTTCCGGGCGGCTCATGAGTGACGAGGCGCGTGCGGCGAAGTATATTAATACTCCTGATACACCGCTGTACCATAAGTCGCGGGCGATGTTTGGCCTCAAGCAGGCTAAAGAAGCGATTCGTCAGGCAGACACTGCTGTCCTAGTGGAAGGTAATGTCGATGTCATATCGCTTTGGCAGCATGGTCAGAAGAATGTCGTGGCAGTCAGTGGTACAGCCCTAACGGCCGATCAGCTGAAGATTCTTGGTCGTTTAGCTCAGAAAATCATTCTCTGCTTTGACCAAGATTCGGCCGGACTTAAGGCGACTCAGCGTGCTATTGAGCTGGCGCAGGGCACAGACACGCGCCTGGAGGTGATGAGCTTTACGGGTGCGAAGGACCCGGACGAATTGATACGTAGCGATCCAAAAGCCTGGCGGCAAGCCGTGCAATCAGCTCAGTACGCTCTAGATTATCTGTTTGAATACGCTGAAAAAACTTTCGGCACTCAGACTGCACCGCAGAAAAAGGCCTTTACGCGCTTTCTTATTCCGACTCTACGAGACGTGACTGATCGGATTGAGCTTGAGCATTACGTTACGCGACTCAGTCAGAGTGTTGGCGTTGATGTGCCAATAATTCGCAATATGCTCATGACAAGCGGCGTTTCAGCGACGCCGAAAACAGTGAGTACAATTAGTGTACAATCGTCTCCGCAACAGGTAGAGAAGCCACTTTCGCGCCAGGAGAAGCTTGAACAAGTTGTGCTCGAAATTAGCCTTTCGCACGCTCACACTAGAATGGCCCTGGAGGATCTCAAATTGGATGAAATAAGTGATCGGCATCGACCAATATTCACTATGCTGAAAAAGCATCCGACTGCCACTCTCGACAAGCTCACAAAATTATTGCCAGATCGGTCAGAAGATGTTAAGATGTTGGCACTACGGGGTGACCATGAATACTCGGCAATGACCGAGCACGAGAGAGGGCTCGAAGCCTTTACCCAAGTTCATACATTGCAAAAACACATCACTGCACAAAAAAAGCGTGCCTTGTCACGCGAAATCGCTGCCTTTGAGGCGGCCGGGGAAGTCGGCAAAGCTGCCGCGACTCTCAAGGCCTATCAAGCCCTGACTGACAGCACTAAGGATTTATAATCACGTCCAGCTAGCTGGACACTGAAGGAGTTTTCTATGCCGAAAAAGGCAAAGCCAGAAGTTACACCACCTGAACCTAATATTCCAGAGCAGTTTAAGCCAGTTGTTGATCGCTTGCTGACAAAGGGCCGCGAGCAGGGGTTTGTAACCCAGCAAGAAATTATGTCAGCTATTCCGTCGGCGGAAGATCAGGTTGAATTACTTGACGATCTGTATTCGGCATTTATCGATCAGGGTGTGGAGGTAGTCGATCAAAAAGACAAACTCATCTGGCAGACTGAGCCTGAAGAAGACGTCGAGAACGCCGTTAATGAAGAATATATCAAAGACATCGCTGATGATTCGGTGCGTCTGTACTTGCGCGAGATTGGCAAGATTCCTTTGATCACCGGTGAAGAAGAAGTTGCGTTAGCTAAGCGTATTCAGCAAGGCGATAAGTCGGCCAAAGATGCGTTAGCTGAAGCTAATATGCGTTTGGTTGTGTCGATCGCGAAGAAATATATCGGCCGCGGGCTCGACCTCTTAGATCTTATTCAAGAGGGAAACACCGGCTTGCTACGAGCAGTTGAAAAGTTTGATTACACCAAGGGCTTTAAGTTTTCGACTTACGCCACATGGTGGATCCGCCAAGCCATCACTCGGGCTATTGCCGACCAAGCACGGGTTATTCGTATTCCAGTACACATGGTGGAGACAATCAATAAATTGATTCGTACACAGCGTCGTTTGACGAGTGAGTTAGGTCGCGAGCCAAGCCCCGAAGAGCTGGCAAAAGAAATGGAGATGGATGTCGAGAAAGTCTTGCATATCCAGAAAATCAGCCAGGATACCACTTCTTTGGATGCCGCCGTCGGTGAAGATGAGGACTCAACTCTCTCGGAGTTCATTGAGGATCATGATTCGGTGAGTCCGGTGGATGCCGCGACGTATGAGCTCCTCAAGGAGCACATCGATGAAACGTTGGCGCTTTTAACGCCGCGCGAGCAGAAGATTCTGCGGATGCGCTTCGGGCTAGAAGATGGCCGTAGTCACACCCTTGAAGAAGTCGGTCAGGAGTTCGGCGTGACTCGTGAACGTATTCGTCAGATTGAAGCCAAAGCACTCGCCAAGCTGCGCAAGAATAAAGATTCCAAGAAGCTCAAAGACTACATTCAGTAGAGTGACTAAATATATATAACAAAACCGCCTGGATGTTACTGGGCGGTTTTGTTATGAGGGCTTTCCGGGTTGTCTCGCGGATCCGGTTCCTCCGGTGCTTGCCTGGAGTCATCGGTGCCACCCTTCAGAGCCTGTCGAGCGGCCGAGATACCGCGCCGAGCGGCCGAGCGTGCCTCAGCGGTAGGTAATGCCGGTGGCGTGTAGGGCTTATCCGGATTGGGGTTGGGCAAAGTTGGTGTGCCATCCACCTCAAGTGGGTCTGGTTGAGGCTCGACATCAAACGGGTGTGTACCCATACCGCCGAGATCATCGTAGGCGGCACTACGGCGCGGTTCATCATAGTCTCCACGAGCTTCGCGAGCCAGGCGATTGAGTTCGGCTTGGCGGGCGATCTTTTCGGGGACGGTTAGTTCGTCGTCTGGTTTTGGTGCATCTTTTTCACCCATATCCGTATTATCCCAGTCAATCCCTGAAAAAACCAGGTATAATCTGGGTATGACAAAAAGCCGACCACGTTTTGCGATTTTCGATGGGCATGCATTATTGCATCGGGGCTTTCACGCCATCCCATTTCTCTCGACTAAAGACGGCACGCCGACGAACGGTGTGTATGGCTTCACAATGATGCTCTTGAACGCCATCAAGGAGCTGCAGCCGGAATACGTCGCGGTGGCCTGGGATATGCCCGGCAAGACCTTTCGCCATGATATGTTTGAAGATTATAAGGGGACACGTAAGGAGACCGACAAGGATCTCGTGCCGCAGTTTGAGGTGACAAAGGACCTTCTCAAAGCCTTTGAGATACCAGTTATCGGCGTCGAAGGCTATGAGGCTGATGATGTGATAGGGACGCTGGCTGAGCAGCATAAGCAGACGCACGATATTGTCATCGTGACTGGCGATATGGATGAGTTGCAGCTGGTTGATGATCATGTGCGGGTGTATACGCTGAAGCGGGGTTTTTCGGATACTGTCCTGTATGACGCGCAAGCCGTTGAGGCGCGTTATGGGGTGAACCCCGAGCAATTTCTTGTCACCAAGGCACTCAAGGGTGACAGCAGTGATAATATTCCGGGCGTGAAGGGGATTGGCGAGAAATCGGCCACTGAGCTCGTCAAAGCCTACCAGACCCTGGATGGCATCTATGAACATCTCGATGAGCTAAAACCGGCCATGCGGGCCAAACTCGAGGCCGGAAAAGAGTCGGCCTATCATTCGCTGGAGCTGTCACGTATCGTTCGTGACGTGAAGGTCGACTTTGAGCTGGAGGATGCCCGCCTGCATCGTTTTAATCGTGACAAAGTTGTGCAGCTCCTAACGAAGCTGGAATTTCGGTCATTGATTGCTAAGCTGCCACAACAGAATCAAGTCGAAGCACAGCAGAATCTGTTTGATGAGATATATGGCGTCGATAAGCAGCCACAGAAGTTATTGCGTGAGCATCTGAAGACCTCCAAGTATCAGGCCGTGACGACGATTGAGCAGCTCGAGCGCTTGGTTGCGAAGTTGCATGACCAGAAGGTCTTTGCATTTGATACGGAGACAACTGGACTGAACCCGCTACAGGATGAATTGGTGGGTATGAGTTTCTCGTGGCAGGAAGCCGAGGCCTATTATGTTCCGCTGCGACATACCGACGGTGCGCAAATAGCAGTGGCAGATGCTTTGAAGCTTCTACGGCCGATCTTGGAAGATGCCACAATCGGTAAAGTTGGGCATAATATCAAGTTTGATTATCAGGTAATGCGGCAGGCTGGAGTGCAGCTGGCTGGCATTTCGTTCGATACGATGGTGGCGGCCTTTCTCATCCAGCCGATCGGTCGGGCGCAGACGCTATCGAGTCTGGCGTTGTCGGAGTTTGGTATCGAGATGATTGTGATTACGGAGCTGATTGGCCCGAAGGGGAAAGCGCAAAAGACTTTTGCGGCTGTGCCGGTAGCCGAAGCGACTGAGTATGCCGCCGAGGACGCCGACATCACTTGGCGGCTGTATAGTCGTCTGCAAGCTGAGCTCAAGAAAATTGGCAAGCTTGAAGAAGTCGGTCGGACCCTCGAATGGCCACTGATTCCTGTGTTGGGCGATGTAGAGCTCAAGGGGGTCCGACTTGACGTTGACTTCCT
Source organism: Candidatus Saccharimonadota bacterium (assembly GCA_046350755.1). Taxonomy (GTDB): domain Bacteria; phylum Patescibacteriota; class Saccharimonadia; order CAILAD01; genus CAZDEK01. Next base: position 612,943 of record JAXLZV010000001.1, read on the forward strand.
GACAGAGTTTTCTCAGAGACTCACTCAGCAGTTGGCCGACGTGCAGGCGAAAATTTGGGAGCTGGCAGGTGAAGAGTTTAATATTTCTTCGACACAACAGCTGAAAGTAGTGCTCTTTGATAAGTTGCAAATCGACACGGCCAATTTGAAGAAGATTAAAACAGGCTATTCAACGGCGGCTAGCGAGCTTGAGAAGCTGCGCGGCGTCCATCCGATCGTGGATCTTATCTTCGAATATCGAGAAGTTACTAAGCTCAAGAATACCTACGTCGATACCCTGCCACTGTTGGTTGATCCGTCAGACCACCGCGTGCATACCAGCTATAATCAGACAATTGCGCAGACTGGACGGTTGTCGAGCGCTGATCCAAACCTGCAGAACATACCAGTGCGTACGCCTCTGGGTCGAGAGATTCGCAAAGCCTTTGTGGCCGAAAAGGGTAAGACCTTTGTGGCCGCTGATTATAGTCAGATTGAACTGCGGTTAGCGGCGGCGATGGCAGATGACAAGCAGATGATTGAAGATTTTAAGAGCGGTATAGATATCCATACTCTCACTGCGGCTCAGATGCATGGCGTTAAGCCTGAAGAGGTGACCAAGCAGCAACGATATGGCGCGAAGACGATTAATTTTGGTGTGCTCTACGGTATGAATACTCACGGCTTATCAGTGGCCACCGGCATGAGCTATGAGGACAGTAAAGACTTTATTGATAAGTATTTTGAACTCCGTAAAGGCGTGGCTGACTATATCAAGCAATTAAAAAAGCAGGCTCATGATCTCGGTTACACAGAGACTCTTTACGGTCGTCGTCGGCCCTGCCCAGATGTAAAATCGAGTAATTTTATTGTCCGTTCGGGGGCAGAACGCCAAGCCGTGAATATGCCACTGCAAGGTACTGCCGCCGACATGATGAAGCTCGCGATGATACGCTTAGCTCCAGAGCTCGATAAGCTCGACGGTGACGCATACATGATTTTGCAAATACATGACGAATTGATAGTGGAGTGTGATGAGGCTTTAGCTCATGCGGTCGGAGAGACTATGAAGCGCGTAATGGAATCAGTGATTGAGCTCTCGGTTCCGATTGAAGTTGAGATCGAGACTGGTAAAGATTGGGGTGAACTCGACTAAACATTCGCCCTGCGGGTGAAGTGGCAAAAAATGGCCGATCGAGTGCAGTGACTCGATCGGTCTTCGATGGGATTATATGTAGGCGTGTAGGCGACGATTGCGGCGCCAGCGCCAAAGGGTGTAGCCGGTTGCCAAGCTGATGAGATAGGTGCTGGCGGCGGCGTATTGTTCGGCATCTGATGCCAGCGGGGTGTCAGCTAGGGCGCCGCGCAGGGCTTTACGTCCGTTGTGGACCGTGTAGGTGTAGGCCAGAATGGCGGCGATGGTGGCGATGGGTCGGGTACGAATTCGCTGTCGCATGGCTGCTCCAAGTGATAAAGCGATAGATTGGTTATACGCTGTTTTACCGAGAAGTGCAACTGATCATTTATAGCGCAGTTTCATCGCCAGTAAAGTATAGGCACAAACGGTGATCACGGTATTGGTTAGGATGATAGGCTTCGTTAAGGTAGCAAAGCCATAGATTACCCAGAGGGTTGAGCCGATTGAGAGCAGAGCCATGCTGGGTAAGGAAATGTCACGTGTTTTCCGCGTGCGCACAGTTTTGATCACTTGTGGGAGAAAGCCGATAATTCCAAGTATGGCCGCTAGGTAGCCAATTACTTCTGTCATGTATTCATCCTAACATGCTTATGCTGCTCTTGCGCCCTATCGCCAGCTATAATAAGGGGACTATGCCAGAACTCCCAGAGGTTGAGACAGTTCGGATTGGCTTGGCCAGGCTTTTGCCAGGACGGGTGATTTTGGGTGTCGACTATGACACGCCAAAAAGCTTTCCTAACGATGACGATCTGGTCGGGCGTCAGGTGGTGGGAGCAAAAGTGACTAACGTAGATCGACGTGGTAAGGGGCTGATCATCAACCTTGATGGAGGCTATAGCTTGATTGTGCATCTCAAGATGACCGGACAATTAGTTTTTATGGAGACGGCTGGCGAGCGCTTTGGGGCTGGTCATCCGAACGACAGTTTAGTTGGCGAACTCCCAGATCGCAGCACGCGTGTGACGATTGATTTTGAAGATGGCTCGCGGCTGTTTTTCAATGATCAGCGCAAGTTTGGCTGGATGAAGTTGGTAGCATCTGATGCAATTGAGACGGAGCCGTTTTTTGCCAAGCTTGGACCTGAGGCTCTGAGCGACGATTTCGGCTTTGCGGAGTTTCGCGAACGAATCATGCGGCGGAAAAATACTACCATCAAAGCGGCGATTCTTGATCAGTCGGTGCTGGCGGGGGTAGGCAATATCTATGCTGATGAAGGTCTCCACGCGGCCCATATCCACCCAGCGACATTAGTGCGGGCCGTCAGTGCGGTGAAGTTGAAGCGCCTCTTCTACGCGCTACGTGAGGTTATGCTGCTATCCATCTCGCTCGGTGGCTCCAGCGATAAAAATTACGTTGATGCCGAGGGTCGCAAGGGAAGTTATCTGACGTTTGCGAAGGTATTTCGGCGCGAAGGGCAGCGGTGCCTCGAGTGTGGTAGTGAGATTCAGAAAATTCGCGTGGCCGGGCGAGGTACGCACATCTGCCCCCACTGTCAGAAGTTACCGAGGCCAAAGAGATGATTGTCTTTTTGCATGGTGATAACGAAGTGGCGATTGCCCGTCACATTCGTAAGCTGCGCGATCAATATGCGCAGAAGTTTGCCGATTCGCTTGAAGAGGTACGTGTCGATGCCGGTGAGGCTAAATTGTCGGATCTCGAGCAGGCATTGCTGGCGCAGCCGATGTTTTTCACGCATCGCTTAGTGGTGATCTTTAATCTAGATGCGATCAAAGGGGAGACTGACGCAATCCTGAAACTACTTGGCAGCGTGCCGGATTCGACGGTCGCAGTGCTTGATGGTCGTGGCCTTGATCGTCGCTCGCGGTTGTTTAAGGATCTGGCGAAGCTGTCGGGCGCCAAGGCTTATCCGGGCCTCAATCCTAGCGAGCGTATCGCTTGGATCATCACTGAAGTGAAGCGTCAAGGGGCGACCATTTCGAGGGCTCAGGCTGAAAAGCTGGCGCGGCGGGTCGGTAATAATGATTGGCGGCTGGCGATGGAAATTGAAAAACTCGCAGTCTTGGGTGGTGAAATCGACGATGCGCGGATTGAGAGCTTGGTGACGGCTAGCCTAGATGATACGGTCTTTGATCTAATTAGGCTGATCCGAGAGGGGCAGACTGCGGCTGCACTCCTAACCTATGATCATTTGATGGCCCAGGGGGCCAGTGATCAGCAGCTCATCGCAACTATGCAGTGGCAATATCGGGTTTTGGCACTAGTGGTTAGCCGCGCCAATGATGATGAGCTAGCGGCTAGTGGTGTGAAGCCCTACGCAGCGCAGCGAGCGCGCCAGGATTCGCGTGGTCTAGCATTGACCGATGTAGCCAAGGCTTATGGGGCGCTACTAATGGCTGACCATTCCATAAAATCGGGTGACAAAAAAGCTCACCAGGCCATGACTGACCTGGTGATTGAGCTTTCGTCGCGAGTTTGAGTTACTTCTTCGCGGCTGGTTTTTTTGGAGCGGCTTTCGTAGTTTTGGCCGAAGCTTTTTTGGTGGCTGGCTTTTTTGCAGCCGTTTTTGGCTTGCTGCCTGCCTCGGTACCGAAAGCCTTGTCGCTGACAGCATTATAGCTGCGAACGAGCTGGCTTTTACGGCGCGCACCAGTATTCTTGTGAAGAGTACCTTTCTTGATGGCTTTGTCAATCTGCGAGATTGCCTTCAAGAGGCTGGTCTGAGCCACCTTGACGTCTTTAGCCGATATCTGGGCTAGGGTTTCTTTGCTGGCCGTTTTGATGCGACGCTTAGCAGCAGCGTTGCGAGCACGTCGCTTCTCTTGCTGTCGGACACGTTTGATGGCTGATTGAATGATTGGCATATGAGTAAATTTCGTTCCTTAAGACCGAGTAATGATACCTGTTTTAGAGAGTTTTGTAAAGGGGGAAGCCTGATTAGGACCTTCAAGTCGCTCATGCTATTGACAGATTGCTCCAGGTTTGGTACTATAATCTATCGCTTAAATATAGCTATTATGCAATCAACTGAATTAACTCCCAAACAACAAGTTGTCGAGTTGCTCCGCCAGGCGCAGAGCATCCTGATTGTTACTGGTCGCGAACCGAATGTCGATCAGGTCTTAAGTGTGTTTACCCTTCAGGCTGCCCTCAATAAGATGGGCAAGAAGAGTCATGCGGTTATTACTGACGCCCTGCCAGAGTCGACTAAGCTCGTGGATACGAGCAAAGTTAGCCGTAATCTTGATGGTGTACGGGACTTTATCGTGTCGCTTGACCTGGCACACGTTGAGGTTGATAAGCTCAAATACGACATTCAAGATGGCCGACTAGACGTTACGATAACTCCAGCGGCTGGGAATTTTACGCCCGATGACGCGCGGTTTGAATATGGCGCTTATCAGTTTGATTTAGTGGTGGTGCTGGGTGTGCATCGGATTGCCAGCATTGATCGCTTGCTCGAAGAAAATCCGACCCTATTTGACGGTTTGCATCTGATCAATATGGATTATCATCGTGTTAATGAGAGCTATGGAAGCGTGAACTACATCGATACTATGGCTAGCTCCGTGAGTGAAATGTTGATCGGTACGCTTGAATCAATTGCCCCAGGTCAGCTGGATGCTGATATGGCGACAGCACTACTGGCGGGCATAATGTCGGCCACCAATCGCTTCACCATTGCCGCCACGACTCCGAAGGCCATGACTGTAGCGGCTCAATTACTGAGTGCTGGTGCTCGTCAGCAGGAAGTGGTAAAGGTGCTCTACAGTGAGGCCGCTTCAAAGCCAAAGGCGCCGGAAAAAAAAGCCCAAAAAGTAGCTGAAGTCTTGCCCCAGGATACGCTCGCACAACTCCAGCAGGCAGCCGAAAGACTGCAAAATGAGGCTTTGACACAGGTCACCGAGGATACTCAGCCGACTATGACAAATGGCAGCGTCATGCCATTAGGTACAAGTTTTTCACCTGTTGGCACAAGTGCTCCACTACAATAATCAAGCTTAACGAATAATTCTTGTACTCAGCATGAAGCAAGGAACTGTAACTTCGCCCGAAGGGCTCTGGTTGATAAATAAACCACTCAAAAAGAGTTCATTTTGGGTGGTCGGGCAGCTGCGACGGCTGACTGGAATTCGCAAGATTGGCCACGCTGGTACGCTTGATCCGTTGGCTGAAGGCTTGATGATCTTGTTGGTTGGCAAGGAATTTACGCGTCAAGCTGATAGCTTTTTAAAGCTCGATAAAGAATATATTTTGAAGTTTAAGCTAGGTGAGACAAGTATGACCGATGATGGGGAAGGCGAGAAAGCGCTGGTGTCAGACCGGCAGCCTGAGCTAGCGGAAATCCAAGCCGCCATCCAGCAATTGACGGGTGAAATCCTACAAACTCCTCCTATATACAGTGCGTTAAAAATCGGTGGTCAGCGAGCTTATAAGCTCGCACGAGCCGGGAAGCCCGTGACGATGACACCTCGACCCGTTACTGTCTATAGCTGGCAGGATGTGGAATATGACTATCCTTATCTGTCGGCTCGTGTGAAGGTATCGAGCGGTACATATATTCGCTCACTGGCCCGTTCCCTTGGTGAAATTCTGGAAGTAGGGGCTTATCTGTCGGCTTTGCAGCGTACCCAGATCGGTGAATATCAGCTCTCGAAGGCCATAGACCTTGAGGGGCTTGAAAATAGTCCGAAAAACTGATATACTCTATCTCTAGTTATGGCAACCATTACTCCTACCGACAAGAAGACTATCGTTAAGAAGCACGGTCAGCACGCCAAAGATACTGGCTCGGCTGAGGTGCAGATCGCGATTTTCACGACCAAGATTGCTCAGTTGACTGAGCACTTGAAGAAGCACAAACAGGATAACCACTCACGACGTGGTTTGCTGGCTATGGTTTCAAAGCGCCGTCGATTGCTTGATTATTTGCAGAAGACCGCCCCTGAGCGCTATCAGGCGATTGTTAAGCAACTCAAGCTTCGCCGTTAGCTCGGTTGGGCGATTCGTTCGACATAGCTTTTCTATGAGTCGCTGCTACCCAGTAGCGCATCACTGATGCATACCGAGAATCAAAAGCTATTACCCCTCACATTGAGAAAATGTAGTAATATAGACCAAGTACCTCATTATTAATATCTGTTCGGCGGCATACGCACCGGTGAAAGAGAAGAGTTCGCGAATTATCGTGAGTTGCTCTCTGGCACCAGGCTCAGCCCCGTGCAGATCGAGAAAGAATAGGAATACATGAGTATTATTCACCCCTTTGGTGGCAAACAAGCCACCTTTGAAACCGAGTTTGCAGGACGTAAACTCACCATAGAAACTGGTAAAGTCGCTTTTCTCGCTGATGGCGCTGTGACCGTTCGCTACGGCGATACGGTGGTGTTCGCATCGGCGGTTGTCGCCAAAGAGCCGAAGCCTGATCAGGATTTTTTCCCACTACTGATTGATTACGAAGAGCGGATGTACGCGGCTGGCAAGATTTCTGGCAGCCGTTATATGAAACGTGAAGGCCGACCAAGTGATAAGGCTGTCCTCACTTCGCGCTTGATTGACCGACCGATCCGGCCCCTTTTCCCGAAAGGGTATCGCAATGATATCCAAGTAGTAGTGATGCCGTTATCAATTGATATGCAGCACGAGCCAGATATTATCGGTATGATCGCCGCCTCGAGTGCACTCATGTTGACTGGAGCGCCGTTTGCAGGCCCCTTGGCCGGTATGCGGGTGGGTCGAGTTGATGGCCAGCTGGTGGCATACCCGACGCTCGAAGAGCAAGAAAATAGTGACTTGAACCTGACTGTTGCCGGTACTCAGGACGCCATTATGATGGTCGAAGCCGGTGCTCTCGAAGTGCCGGAAGCCACCATGATCGAAGCCCTACAGTTTGCCCTCGACAGCTGGCAGCCGGTGATTGAGCTACAGAAGAAGATGGTTAAAGAGCTGGCTGTGAAGCCACAAGACTATGAGCTCTTCAAAGCCGATGATGAACTGGCTGGCAAGATCGAAAAATTCCTCGATGGCAAACTCGGGGCTGAGGTGCGTCACGCTGATGGCCTGAAGCGTGAAGATGTACTCGGCGAGCTCCGTACGCAAGTTCTCGAAGAGTTTGGTCCGCTACCGGCCGAGATGGAAGACGACAAAGAGCGCTATCCGCACGGTGTAGTTAAGACGGCCTTTACGAAAGTGATCGACACCGAGATTCGGCGTGGCATTCTCCACGAAGGCGAGCGGCCAGATGGTCGCAAGACGACCGAGATTCGCCCGATTTCTGGTGAGGCCAGCGTGCTACCTAGGACGCACGGCAGTGCCATCTTTACCCGAGGAACGACGCAGGCGTTATCGTTAGCTACTCTGGCGCCAATTAGCTATGCTCAGCAGATTGATACGATGGAAGAAGATGCTACCAAGCGCTATATGCATCATTATAATTTCCCACCGTATTCTACCGGTGAAGCCCGGCCATTGCGTTCGACTGGGCGGCGCGAGATTGGCCACGGTGCGCTGGCTGAGCGGGCGCTCGAGCCGATGATCCCCGAAGTCGAAGACTTTCCGTACGCCATTCGCGTTGTTTCAGAGATCTTAAGTTCCAATGGCTCCACCTCGATGGCGTCAGTCTGCGGCTCAACTTTGTCCTTAATGGATGCTGGAGTGCCATTGAAGCGGCCAGTATCAGGTATTGCGATGGGCCTCATGATTGATCATGAAGATCCTCAGAAGTACGTGATTCTCTCCGACATTCAAGGTGCTGAGGACTTTGCCGGCGATATGGACTTCAAGGTAGCCGGCACTACTGAAGGGATCACCGCGCTGCAGATGGACATTAAGGTCACGGGGATTACCGTTGATATCATGCGTGATGCGCTCCAGCAGGCGGCCGAAGGTCGAGCACATATTCTCAGTAAGATGCTCGAGATTCTACCGGCATCACGGCCAGAGCTCTCAGAGCACGCTCCACGCATTACCAAAGTGATGATTAATCCGGATAAGATCAAGGAGGTCATCGGTAAGGGTGGTGAGACGATTCAGAAGATTACCGGTGAGACCGACACCCAGATCGACATCGAAGATTCGGGCCTGATCATGATTTACTCTGATGATGCTAAGAACGCTGAACGCGCCAAGAATTGGATCGAATCGATTACGGCTGAGCCGGAAATCGGTAAGGTCTATGATGGGCGAGTGGTGAAGATTATGGATTTTGGTGCCTTTGTCGAGTTTATGCCAGGTCGTGAGGGCCTTGTGCATGTTAGTCAGATAGCCGATCATCGGGTTGAGAATGTATCTGATGAACTGAGCGAAGGTGACTCGATTCGGGTGAAGCTACTCGAAAAAGATGACCGTGGCCGGTATAATCTGAGTAAGAAAGCGGCTCAGGCCGAATAAGAATTATATGACAGGCTTGACGCGCGAAGCGAAGGAAACAAAATTAGCTCAAATCGCGCGTCGGGTGGCCTCTTGCGAAGTTTGTACCGAACTCTGTCAAGCAGCCACCAATCCTGTGCCCGGCGAGGGTGACCCAGAAGCAGACATCATGTTTGTGGGTGAAGCCCCCGGGGCAGAGGAGGACCGTCAGGGTCGACCGTTTGTCGGTGCGTCTGGTAAGTTTCTTGCCGAGATGCTCGAGTCTATCGGTCTGACGCGCGAGCAGGTATTTATCACCAATATCGTGAAATACCGACCGCCGCAGAACCGTGACCCAAAACCTGACGAAATCCGCGCTTGTCTCCCGTACCTCATGCAGCAAATTGATGTGATTGATCCGAAGTTAGTGATTTTTCTCGGTCGTCACGCGATGAATGTGTTCTTTCCTGAGCTGAAGATTAGTTCAGCGCACGGACAGCCGATCCGCCGCACGTACCAGCACGATGGTGTGAGCCGCGCGCAAGTTTTTTTGCCGCTCTATCATCCTGCCGCCGCGCTCTACAACGGATCGATGCGCAGTGTACTCGCCGAAGATTTTGCCCGCATTCCCAATATTTTGAAAAAAATCTCGTAATTATTCTCTAAAAAATTCCGATCCCCCAAGGATCAAACAGAAAGGAAACTATGTCAGAAGCATTAACTAGTCGTCCATTATCATCGGGCGACCTCAACCCTAAACGCCCACAGGGCAATCAAGCAAATAACAACCCGCGCCCAGCCCGCGATGCAGCACCAGCTGGCCAGGGTCAGCCGCGACAGAATCGTGGTCAAGGCAATGGCAATAATCAAAACCGTCAAGGTCAGAACCGCAACAGTCAGGGCGGCAATCGCACTAGTGGTAACCAAAATGGTGGCGGTCAGAACCGTAACGGCAATGGCAACGGCCAGCGTCGCGAGCGGGGTAGTCTCGGACGACCACCGCGTCAGCGTATGCCGAAGGGTCCACAGACCTTTGTACACGGTACGTTCAATTCGAATGGAAATGGTGTGCCACGTGTGGCCGCAGTTGACGTCAAAGGTGTCTCGAAGATAGACGCCGGCAAGCTGAAAATCATTCCGCTCGGCGGGCTCAACCAAATTGGTAAAAACATCATGGCCCTCGAGTATGAAGATGACATCATCATCATGGATATGGGCTTCACCTTCCCGGGAGATGATCAGCCAGGTATCGATCTCGTTGTCCCCGATGTGACCTACCTCGAGGAGCGTAAACATAAGATTCGCGGGATCGTGATTACCCACGCTCACGAAGATCACGTCGGTGGTATTCCATTTATTTTGCCTAAGATTCCAGCGCCGATTTATGCGGCCAAGTTTACGATTAAATTCATCGAACGCAAGCTCGAAGAGTACAAGCTACCATTTAAGCCGGAGCTCCATATCGTCGATCAAGACAAGCACGATCGTATTCAGCTCGGGGCTTTCAACGTGGAATTTATTCGGACGACACACTCGATCCCAGACGCCTGTTCGCTAGCCATCCGTACACCAGTTGGTATGATCGTGAATACTGGCGACTGGCGCTTCGAAGATAACCCGCTCGACGGGAAGGTAGCCGACAAGCAACGCCTGAAGGAACTCGGTGACGAAGGTGTGCTCATGCTGATGTGTGACTCAACCAGCTGTGAAAAGCCAGGTCGCAGCACACCAGAGGCCGAGATTGTTGATACTATCGATGAGATCTTAGTGCGCAACTACAATAAGCGTGTGGTCGTTGCCGCTTTTGGTAGTCAGATTACTCGTATGCAAATTGTGATCAATGCTGTTGATAAGGCTAAGCGTAAGCTGGCTGTTGTCGGTCGTAGTATGCAGAATAACCTCGAGCTGGCTGTTAAGCTTGGTTACGTTAAAGTACCACCAGGACTACTGATTAAATCGAATGAGATCAGTAAGTATGATGATGGTCAGATCGTGGTGCTCTCGACCGGCTCACAGGGCGAAACTTTCTCGGCCTTGCAGCGCATGGGTGCTGGTGATCACCGTGACATGAAGCTCAAGCCAAATGATGTGGTCGTGCTTTCGGCCTCGATCATTCCGGGTAATGAAAAGTCAGTCTGGGGTATGGTTGATAATCTTTTCCGATGGGGAGCTTACGTCTACCAGCCAGCAACGGCCCAATTTGACGATCTGGGTAGTATGCACACTGGTGGTCATGCCACGGTTGATGAAATCAAAGAAATGATTCAGCTCACGCGGCCGAAGTATTACTTGCCAATTCACGGTGAGATGCATCACATGTTCCATAATGCGGCGATCGCGAAGACCGAAGGTATACCTGACGAAAACTTGTTTGTGATTGAGAATGGTCAGACATTGATCGCTGACGGCAAGACTATCAAAGAGGGGCCAAAAGTGACCTCAGGGGTTGTGCTCATCGACGGTGCGGGCATTGGCGACGTGCAGGAGATCGTCCTGAAGGATCGTTTGGCGATGAGCTCGGATGGTGTCTTCATGGCAATTGCTACTATCGACAAGCGGACTGGTAAGCTCAAGGTCAGCCCCGATATCATTTCGCGTGGCTTCATTTATATGAAGGACAATGTCGAGCTAGTTCAGAAAAGCCGACAAATCGTGCAGAATATCTTCGATAAGCGCGATATCAGCACGCCAGCCAATAGCTTGATCATCAAGACACGCGTGCGTGACGAGCTAGCCAACTACCTCTTTAAAGTCACCAAGCGCAATCCAATTGTGCTGCCAGTTGTGATTGAGGTGTAATATATCTGTGATTCATAAAAAATGCCCCCTCAGGGGCATTTTTTATTACATCTTAACTTGTCCGGTGGCTGATTGGAGCTCAAACAGATCGTCGATATATTCTCGGTCTGTTTTTGTAACTGTTTGCATATTTACACATATATGGAGTATACCTAAATCAATAAATGAGGTGAGGTTATGAAAGAGAATCGGGAGTATATTGCTGAGTTTTTTGGCACCATGGTACTTGTCTTAGGGGGCTGTGGGACGGCGATTTTGGCTGGATCAAAGGTTGGCTGGTTGGGCGTCGGGCTAGCTTTTGGGCTGTCGCTGCTCGTCTTAGCTTATGCGATCGGACACATCTCTGGTGCGCATGTAAATCCGGCCGTTACAGTTGGGTTGGCAATGACTGGGAAGTTTGAAAAATCAAAGGTCGCCGGCTACATTTTTGCGCAAATACTTGGGGGTATCCTCGGTGGAGCAATATTGTACTTCATTGCTATGAGTACACCGGGCTTCGTGATGAGTCCGCAGGCCTTCGCGGTCAATGGCTACGGTAGTTTGTCACCGACTGGTGTCGGTCTGTGGGGTGCACTGGTCGCCGAGATCGTGATGTGCGGTGTGTTTGTCTTTATCGTTGCCTCGACGACGGACAAGAAATTTCCAGCTGGCTTTGGTGGCATCGCAGCTGGCTTTGCTTTGGCGCTCGTGCACTTAGTGCTCATCCCGGTGACGAATGCTTCCGTTAATCCAGCTCGATCGATAGCCGTGGCGGTTTTCGCAGGCGGGCAGGCGCTCGGTCAGCTCTGGCTGTTTATTCTGGCACCGATTGTCGGTGGTATCCTTGGAGCTTACTTATATAAGTATTTAGAGGACGCTAAAGCTTAACTTGGCCAGTTGCAGACTGGAGTTCAAAGAGCCGGTGATATAAGCCGGTTTTCTTTTGGATGAGCTCAGCGTGCGTGCCGCGCTCGGCGATGGTGCCTTTTTTGAGAACGAGTATCTCATCAGCATGTCGCACGGTGCTGAGGCGGTGGGCGATCGTGAGGCTCAGACGGCCTCGCATAAGTCGCTTCAATCCGTCCTGGACATTCTTTTCAGATTCAGAGTCGAGCGCAGATGTAGCTTCGTCGAGGATGATGAGATCTGGATTTTTTAAAATGGCGCGAGCGATGGCGATGCGTTGTTTCTGGCCGCCAGATAGCTTCACTCCACGTTCGCCGACGATCGTATTGTATTGTTTCGGCAGATTATCGATAAATTCGTCAGCGTGGGCCTGCTCGGCTGCAGTTATGAGATCGGCTTGGCTAGCTTTGGCATCAGCTAGCTTGAGGTTTTCTTTGACGGTTGTGTTAAAGAGGGCAACATCTTGCATGACCATACCGATGTGCCGACGAATCGACGCATGGGTAAAGCTGTCAGCAGGCTTGTTATTGATCAAAATTTCACCTGACGTCGGTGTGTAAAAGCGGAGCATTAGTTTGGTAATGGTAGATTTGCCGACACCGGACGGACCGACCAACGCAATTGAATGCGAGCCATCGATGCGGAAACTGATATTCTCAATCGCTCCTTTCTTGCCATCGGGATAGGTGAATGAGACATTCCGGAATTCGAGTGATTCAAGCTGCTTGAGCGGGATGGCACCAGGAGTGTCCGGCATTGTGGGCGCATCTTCCAGGAATTCCATGAGGCGTTCAGCCTTTGTCTCATTTTCGGCAGTGTTCACCAAGAAACGAGAAAAATAGAGAATGTTTGATTGTATTTGAGTGATGTAGAGTGTGACCATCACAATGTCGCCAGTAGTAGTCTTACCCTGCCAAAGCTGAAACAACATGATACAAATAGAGCCAAAGAATACGAGTCGGGAAACGATTAAGCGACGTGTAATCGAGCTTGCCCAAATATTGGTGAGCTGATTATTAAGTGTTAGTGCTTGGTTAGCTTTTTGGTTCACCCGAGAGCTTATGAGGTTTTCTGCAGATAAACTACGAATTGTAGCGAAATGCGAGAAGGCTTCACTCATATAGCCATACATCTCCTCGTTGATTTTGCGGTTAGCTTTTCGCGGTGCTTTAGATTTCTTGTTTGCCCGCTTGAAATCAAAGTAGTAGAACACTAAGCTCCCAATCACAAGCAGACCAGTGAGAGTGCTAGTCTTCGTAATAATGATAAGGGCAAACAGCATCACACCACCTGGCTCGAGGAGGTTCTGTGACACTTGCATAATCCAACCAACGAAGCCATTGAGTCCCGCGCCAATCTTCTCTTGAATCTTTCCAGCTGAGGTTGAATCATAATAATCGTGCGAGATCTCTTGTGACCGCTTGAAAATTATTATATTGAGACGGGTAAACACAAAATTAAACGTACGATCTGTTAGCCACCAGCTAATTCCATCAAAAAAGCTCATGAGTAAAGCTAAAACGGCTAAAGCAGCAAAAAGCACAGCAACAAATTGAGTAATCTGTGAGAGGTCTTTGTTGGCAATCAATCTCGGAGCGTTATCGACGATCCACCGTATGACGATTGGCCAGGCGGCATTTACTGCGGCAAATAAGAGTGAGAACACTGCGATCAAAAAGAGTCGGAGATAGGTACCCTTAATGAGCTTTACAAGCTTTAAGAGATTTTTCATACTTATATTCTCTTCGAAGCGGCTATGTTTGACAACCCTTTATTTTATTGTCCAATTGTGCTATAATGGGTTTTAACGAGAGGGTGAGTATGAGCCAGAAACTCTCGTGTTTTTATCTAACAACCATCTGGCACAAACAGCTAAAGCAAGGCATAATATTAGGATATGGCTACACGCAAGAAGCGTCCGACAAAACGCACCACTCGACCGAAGTCTCGCCTTAAGAGCGAAGAAGTCGAAAAGAAAACCCTGATCTCGAAAGCGGCCAAGCAAGATATCGCGGCGATTTTTGTGATCGGTTTTGCTGTGCTCTTGATTGTGGCCTTCTTTAATTTGGCCGGTAGTCTCGGTGTGTCGTTACTCAATGGCATGAAACAGCTGATTGGTCAGGCAGTGTATCCATTGCCGCTTGCACTCTTCTTGCTGGCTTTCGTGCTCTTTCAGCCCAAGAAGTACGAACTGCGAGCTAATAATTACATTGGTCTGATCGCGTTTTTCGTTGTCTTGGCCGGTATCCTGCAGTTTTCGCTCGCCGGGGCCGGCACCAGCCTGCCGCTGCTACCGACTCAGGGTGGCTTTATCGGCTACGGCATTTGGATGTTGCTCAATCCATTGCTGACCCAGGGCTTAGCTATATTTCTGCTGGTTCTTTTGGAGCTGGTGATCATCGTAGTCGCGACGAATGTCCGGTTGGCTGACTTGTATCGCAAACTACTGCATAAGGAAAAGGTTGAGGGCCAGGAAGCGCTCGAAGTGAAGCAGCCTGGTTTCTCAGTCACCAATAAGCTTCCATTTAAAGGTACGGTTGGTGGCGATGATGAAGGTAAGGCCAAAGCCGCGCCAAAGGCCGCTATGACCGCGACGCTTGATAAAGACTGGAAGTATCCGCCAGTCGATCTGCTTGAGAATACTTCAACTCAGGCCGATGCTGGTAACGAAAAAGAGAAGGCCGATATCATTCAGTCGACGCTGAAGGAGTTTGATATCGAGGTCAAGATGGTGGGCGTAAATGTTGGCCCGACTGTCGCCCAATATACCCTTAAACCACAGAGCGGCGTGAAGCTCAATAAGATCAATGCTCTTGATCGCAATCTGGCCCTAGCTTTGAAGGCGGAACAGATTCGTATCGAAGCCCCAATTGCTGGTACCGATCTAGTTGGTATCGAAGTGCCGAACGAAAAGGCCGCCCAAGTGCGTTTGCGCGACATTATTGAAGCTAAAGACTTCGCTAAGCAGCCGAGTAAACTGCAGTTTGCCTTGGGTCGCGATGTATCTGGCGAGATTCTCTCGGCTGATCTAGAGAAGATGCCCCACTTGCTGGTTGCCGGTTCGACTGGCTCAGGTAAGTCGGTGATGATCAATACGCTGATTACATCCTTGCTGTATCGCAACTCGCCATCTGAGCTGAAGCTCATCATGGTCGACCCAAAGCGGGTTGAGCTCACGCTCTATAATGATATTCCGCATCTGCTAACCCCAGTGATTACCGAGAGTGAACCGGCGATTTCGGCCTTGAAGTGGTCGGTAGCCGAGATGGAGCGTCGCTATAAGCTGCTGCATGAGCATGGCAAGCGCAATATTGGGGAATATAACACCCAGAAGGGCATCGACGGCATGCCGTACATTGTGATTATTCTCGATGAGTTCGCCGACCTGATGCAGGTAGCCGGTAAGGATGTCGAGGCGTTGATCGTACGCTTGGCTCAGATGGCACGAGCGGTTGGTATTCACTTAGTCCTAGCCACGCAACGTCCAGACGTGAAGGTTGTGACGGGGCTAATTAAGGCAAACGTCCCGGCCCGCATTGCTTTGACCACCACCAGCCAGATCGATAGTCGCACGATCATCAACCAGGCTGGCGCTGAGAAGCTACTTGGAAAGGGCGATATGCTCTATGTTCCACCGGACAGCTCGAAGCCGAAGCGTGCCCAGGGTGTCTGGCTGAGTGGTAGTGAGACCAACGCAGTTGTGAAATTCTTGCGTGAGGCCCGTCAGCCACAGTATAACGATGAAGTTTTGGCCCAGGCCGTGAAGATTGGTGCGCGCGGGGTAGTGGCAGTTGGCGATACCGGCTCGGGTGATGACGATCTCTACGATGAAGTTGTAGCCTTCGTGGTACAGTCCGGGAAAGCATCGGCCAGCCTCTTACAGCGACGTTTTAAAGTGGGCTATGCCCGAGCCGCTCGTATCATGGATATTCTTGAAGAAAACGGTGTGATCGGGCCGGCCGATGGCGCCAAGCCGCGAGCCGTTCTCATCAGCTCGCTCGACACCAGTGGTGCTGGCGAAGCCGGGTTGAGTGGTGACTATCGGGCAGATCAAGCGGGGGCGGAAGTGAGTGATGATGAATGAGAAAGCTCGCGCTCATACCGTTCAGCCACTCGCTACGATTCTCAAGCGCCGCCGTGAAAGTCTAGACATCTCGCTGTCGGAAGCTGAGCAAGCCACCCGCATTCGTGGTCAGTATATCGAAGCGCTTGAAGCTGGCGACTATGACGCGCTCAAAGACGATGTGTATACCAAGGGCTATGTTAAAAACTACGCTGACTTTTTAGGCCTTGAAACCAAGCCGATCGTCAAGCTGTACGAGCAGGAACGAGCTGGTCAGCGTGAGATGCGTCGGCAAAGCCGCCGAGGTAGTGGCGTACAGTTGGGGGTGAAGCCGATCAAGTCGGCCCGTATGGTTGTCACGCCAAAAACCTTCGTATTATTTTCCGTGATCGCGGTAGTCGGTTTGGTAGTGAGCTATATCATTTGGCAGGTGATTGCGCTCTCGGCTCCACCGAAGTTGACGATTAATAATAATGAAGCCCGTTTAGTAAATGATAATTATGGCTATGTCTCCGGTAAAGTCGACGGCGGAGCTGATTTGTTCATTAACGATTCGCCGGTTTTAGTCTCCGCAGATGGCACCTTTCGGGAGCGGATAGCGCTGATTGACGGTCGGAATGAGATCAAGCTAACGGCGAAGAATCGCCTTGGCCGCAGTAGTTCTCAGACCTATGTCATCACGGCGCGCATCGATGCGAGTCCGACGGTTGCATTGTCGCCGACCCCCAGCACATCAGTCAGTCCGGGGGCGAGCCCGAGCCCTTCACTCAGTCCGCCAGCCCTGGATGGTGTGCGGGTCGTGGTTACTATTCGCGACCAAGCCAGCTGGATGGTGATTCAGGCTGATGGTAAAGAAGTATTTCGTGGCACGATGCTGGCGGGTACGACTCAGACATTCAATGCCACTGACACGATCATTGTGTCGACGGGTAACGCCGGTGCGACTCAGCTTGTGGTGACGAACCGGGTGGTGCAGAATAAGGATATCGGTTCGCTCGGTGCGCCCGGCGAAGTCAGGCGCGACATCGTCATCGGGCGAGATACAAAGTTCTAAAGAAAGGGGAGTTATGGCCAAAGATGCATCTTTTGATATTGTGAGTGAGTTTGAATTAGTCGATATGATAAATGCCGTCGATCAGGTGAAGCGTGAGTTGGCGACCCGTTATGATTTCCAAGGTACTGGTGCCAGCGTGGAGTTTGATAAAGAGAACAATGTATTGCGCCTGGTGGCAAATTCGGAACTCAAGGTGCGGGCGATCGGCGATGTGGTTGAATCGAAATTTATAAAACGAGGGTTAAGTCTGAAGTTTCTCGACAAGTCGCAGGAGCCAGTTGAGAGCGGTATGGAGTTTCGCTGGACTCTACCGCTAGTGAAGGGGCTCGATCAAGAGAAGGCCAAAGCGTTGTCAAAGCTGATTCGGGATAAGCACCCGAAGGTGAAGCCGAATATTCAGGGCGAATCAGTTCGAGTTACTAGTGCTAGTAAAGATGAGCTACAGGCGGTGATGCAGACGGTGCGGTCGGCCGAGCTTGATTACCCAGTTGGTTTTACGAACTATCGGTAAAAGTGAATTTTAAACGCTTGACACGTACGGTTTCTGTTCGGTACTATTAAGTCCAGACATTGGATAAGATAGGAGGAACTGGGGAATGCCAGCAAACGTACAGACCAAGCCCGAGCAAGGAGTGAATGTGAAGGAATCGCAAAAAGGGAAAGATCCGAATAAGCGTAGTGCTGCCGAAGTGGCTGCTCGACTAAAGGCCGTGGATATCGCTGTGGAGCAGATCGAGCGTCAGTTTGGTACTGGTTCGATCATGCGTCTGGGTGAGGGGATGCGTGCCCAGGTGGAGACAATTCCGACCGGTAGCTTGTCCCTAGATTTAGCCTTGGGAGGTGGTATTCCAAAGGGTCGCATTATCGAAATCTATGGGCCTGAGTCGAGTGGTAAGACGACGCTGGCGCTGCACACGGTGGCGGAAGTACAGAAGCGTGGCGGTCTAGCGGCCTTTGTGGATGCTGAGCATGCTTTGGATCCTGAGTACGCAGCCAAAATTGGTGTGCGGCTTGATGAGCTGCTGATCTCGCAACCCGATACCGGTGAGCAGGCACTAGAGATCACCGAGACGCTGGTGCGTTCCGGGGCGGTTGATATTGTCGTCGTCGACTCAGTAGCTGCTTTGGTACCGCGGGCCGAGATCGAAGGTGAGATGGGCGATGCTCATATGGGCTTGCAGGCTCGTTTGATGAGTCAGGCTTTGCGGAAGCTAACTGGTATTGTTGGTAAGACTGGTTGTACAGTAATCTTCATTAATCAGCTGCGCATGAAGATTGGCGTGATGTTTGGCAATCCAGAGGTGACTGCCGGAGGTAATGCCCTCAAGTACTACGCATCCGTACGACTCGATATACGTCGCACTGAACAGATTAAGGACGGCGATCAAAGTACCGGCAATCACGTTAAGGTGAAGGTGGTGAAAAACAAGGTTGCCGCTCCATTTAAGATCGCTGAGTTCGATATTATGTTCAATGAAGGTATTTCTCGAGCTGGCGATATGATAGATCTGGCAGTTAAGTATAATTTGGTTGGCAAAGCCGGGGCTTGGTTCTCGTACAAGGATGAGAAAATTGGCCAAGGACGTGAAGCTGCGAAGCAGTTTTTGAAGACGCATCCAGAGGTGATGGAAGAACTCGACGCAAAGATCCGCGAGCTCGATAAGCCTCAGGCCACCGTTGAAGAGCCTCTTGATACTGTCGAAGATAAATAGTCGTCTGGTGAGGCTGCGGAAGACATGCCGACCATCACAAAACTGAGTGCTCAGAAGCGCGTTGACTATGTGAACCTTTATGTTGATGATAAGTTCTATTGTGGCCTGAGCCTTAATCAGGTTGCCGCACATCGACTTCATAAAGGTCAGATTCTCAGCAACACAGAGTTGCTCCAGCTGCGCGACGAAGCTGAGACGAGCAAGGCCTACGCGGCAGCTCTACGCTATTTGGGATTGCGCATCCGGTCGGAGAAAGAGTTGCGAGATTATTTGTTGCGCAAAGGTTTTGAAGCGGCGGCAAATACCGTAGTGGAACGGTTGAAAAACGAGCACTATCTAGATGATGAGGATTTTGCTCAGCGCTGGTCAGCGATGCGGTTTGAACAAGCGCGTTCGCCGCAAGCCGTGCGCATTGAGCTGATTAAGAAGGGGATAGCTCGTGAGACAATCGATACACTTTTCGCCACTGATCAAGCCTCACGGACGGAAATATCAATCATCCGACTGGCTGAAAAAAAACAACGCCGAGGCGGTGTCTCGCAAGACAAGCTGATGGCGTATTTAGCAGGTAGAGGCTTTCGCTATGACGAAATCAAAAGCGCTCTGGCGGCTCGGCCGGATTTATTTGAGAATGTTTGATGGTTTACTGTTTTAGCGGCTGACGACAACTGCGCGGACACAGATGGCGACGGCTACTAGCCAGAGAACGGCTACAATGATCACCCACAACCCTCCTTATCTACTTCTGATCATAGGCCTGAAAAAGCTCTAGCACAAGCGTATTTTTACCGAACAACATCTAGGCTGGTATGGCTTTGGCGGCTGTTTGTCGGACTTTCTTTGTAATCGGCTGTACTATGACGGTCATTTTCTCAGGCAGTACTTCAACAATATGAGAGCTAGGTAGAATGAATTGATCGCCCTGTAGTCGTTGCCAAAATGGACGCTTGACGTAGAGCCGCCCGACCTGCAGGTCGGGCAGAGTAAAGCTGTAGTCATCAATTTTGCCAAGGTATTTTTTATTTGTATCGCGCACTTGATAGCCAAAAAGTGTGCATTGGGTCTGGATGAGTTGAGCGTCTCGCACAAAGTCATCGGCCTCCCCAAAGTTTTCAGCGCGATTTGTGGTGAGCCAGCCGTTCAGCGGGGCTACTTGATCACAATGAATGTATCGCGACGTAGTTTCGTCGGCAGTTATTGTTGAGTAGTAGGTGAGGGTCAAATTTTCTGCTCGCAAAAGAACCTTGTCTATGCGCGCCAAGGGTAGCAAAGTGGCCCGCTCGAAAATTGGCAGTCCAATTAGGCTCGTTCCCAGCTGTTGCGTCTTCTTCATGACTCATATTATACCTTGACTATCAAGGCTTATTTTCGGTATAATTACGGTATTCCACCCATATAAATAACCTTTTTTGCTATGGCATCCGACCATGGCGAACCGATCGGAATGTCGGGAACCAAAGGAAAGGAATACGTATGCGACAATACGAAGTCGGCGTTATCTTGCATCCAGATCTCGAAATTGATCTAGAGCGCACCACCGAGAAGATTGAAAAGATCATCACCGGCTTGGGCGGCAAGATTGATGCTACTGACAGCTGGGGCAAGCGAAAGCTCGCCTACAAGATCAAGAAACAAGACTGGGGATTGTATATATTCTTCCAGATTACTATTGATCCAGCCCAAGTGCAGGCCATCGATAACGCTTTACGAATCACTGATGAAGTGATGCGCTACATCATCGTTTCACTCGAGGATGTGAAGCCGCTCAATAAGGGCACTGCAAAACGCACCAAAAAACCAGAAAAAACCGAAGCTGAAAAGCCAACAGAAGAATAGAATACTAGTAGAGAGAAGTAAGTGTAAGGAGAGAGGGTTATGGCAAAAGACTTCAATCAAGCGATCATTATGGGTAATCTCACGCGCGATCCAGAACTGCGACAGACGGGCTCTGGTCAGTCGGTAGCAAGTTTCTCGGTTGCGACGAACCGTAGCTGGCAAGATCCGCAGAGTGGCGACCGCAAGGATTCAGTTGAGTTCCATGATGTTGTTGCCTGGGGTAAGCTCGGTGAATTAGTCTCAAACTATTTGACGAAGGGCCGCAAGGTGCTCGTTGTTGGTCGTTTACAGACTCGCACTTGGGAAGCTGATGGTGTAAAGAAGCAGCGTACTGAAATCGTCGCCAATGATATCAACTTTCTTGGTGGTGGCCCTGGTGAAGCTGGACCAGCTGCACCGGTCGCTAGTGGGTCGAAGAAGTCTGATGAGCCAGAAATCCAGGAAATGCCTGGTGACGACATCAATCTTGATGACATCCCTTTCTAACCTTGCAGTAATAGCATAAGGAAACATTATGGCAGAATTTCGTAAACAGAATCGTTTTTACTCTGAGTCAGTCGACGTTATCGACTACAAGGACGTAAAATTCTTACAGCGCTATCAATCAAGCGTTGGCAAGATCGAAGGTCGTAAGCGTACGGGTGCTTCAATGAAACACCAACGAATGCTGGCGAAAGCTTTGAAGCGGGCGCGGCATATGGCACTCTTGCCCTTCGTCGTCAAATAAAAGCTCGACGTGTTTTGAGCGGCATCTGCGGCGTTGCTGCTTTGCGAGCCTCGCTCGACGTACGCTTTAGTACGCCTCGCAGCGGTTCGCAGCATCGCCTAGCAGCTGCTCACTCAGGAACACGTCTCCATCACCTCTGAAGGAGAATGAATAAATATGTACGGACCAACTGATCTCCGCAAAGAAACCCTCATTGAACTTGATGGCACGCCCTTTAAGGTGGTCGAGTATGCCCAAAAGCAGATGGGGCGGGGTGGCTCGATCGTTAATACCAAGCTCAAGAATCTCATCACTGGTGGCGTGATAGATCGAACCTTTCGCAATGATGAGCGGGTGAAGCCAGCTGATGTGCAGCGTCAAAAGCTACAGTATCTCTATACTCAAGGGGATAAGCATAGCTTGATGGATCTCGAAAGCTACGAGACCTACGAGGTAGCGACTAGCGTGGATGCGGATTTAGCCAAATATATTGTCGAAGGCGGTGAGATCGAGGGCTATCTTTTTAGCGGGCAAGTGATTGGCTTTGAGTGGCCGAAGAATGTGGTGCTTAAAGTCGTCGAGGCGCCCGGGGCTGATAAGGGCAACTCCGCGGCTGGTGCGACCAAGGCCGTGAAGCTCGAGACAGGTATCGAGGTGCAAGCACCGCTCTTTATAAAGGCCGGTGATACAGTCAAAGTCGATACGCGCAACGGTGCCTATCTCGAGCGCGTCAAGTAAGCCTGAGTACAGCGGGCTTTATACGCTAAATTTAAACAGCACGACGTCGCCGTCTTGCATGACATAGTCGCGGCCTTCGAGCCGGACTTTCCCGGCCTCACGTGCGCCAGCCCAACCACCAAGCTCCACAAAATCTTCATAGGTGGTAATCTCGGCTTTAATAAATCCTTTTTCGAAATCTGTATGGATGACGCCGGCGGCTTCGGGGGCGGTGGCGCCTTTCGGTATCACCCAAGCACGGGCTTCTTTCTCGCCGGCCGTGAAATATGTCTGCAGACCGAGCGTATCGAAGCCGAGGTGCGCCAGAGACTCGAGTCCTGATTCAGCTTGGCCGTATTCAGAGAGTAGCTCGTGGGCTTCTTCGGCGCTCATATCCTTAAGCTGGCTTTCGAGCTCGGCGCACAGCACGAGAGCGGGCAGAGGGGAGACCGATTGTTTGAGCTTGCGGCGCAGGGCTTGGTCGCTCAATCCGGCTTCGTCGACGTTAAATACATAGATGAATGGCTTGGCGGTCAGGAGTTGCAATTCGCGCAAACTGCTAGGCAGCTCAGCGAACTGGGTGATTATCAGCTCACCTCGATCCAGGCCGGCCCGCGCTGACTGTAGCTCGCCAACTGCCTGCCTGGTGTCGGCTGACGTCTTAGCTTCCTTTTCGAGGCGCGGAATAACCTTATCAAGGGTGGCGAGATCAGCCAAAATTAACTCAGTCTTTATCGTCTCGATATCGCGGCTCGGATCGATCGATTCATCGACGTGAATGATGTCATCATTTTCAAAGGCACGTACAACCTGAATCATCGCGGCGCATTCACGAATATGACTCAAAAATTTATTGCCTAGGCCGGCACCTTCGGCGGCACCTTTCACAATCCCGGCAATGTCAGTAAAGCTGACCGGTGCCGGCACAATTTTAGCGGCACCAGCTACCCGTGCTAGCTCATCAAGTCGTCGATCGGGTAGTGGCACGATACCGACATTCGGCTCGATAGTGGCAAAAGGGTAGTTAGCCGCTAGGATGTCAGATTTCGTGAGGGCGTTAAAAAGGGTTGATTTGCCGACGTTTGGCAGGCCGACGATACCAAGGGATAAACTCATGTCCTCTATTATATCAGGAGTGAGCGAATCCAGCCCGGAAACTGCTTGCGCTCGGGTCGCCGCCAGGCTACCATAGAACATAAGCACTTTTTGTGAGAAAAGCCGCCATTATTCTATGCAAAAATCTATCGATAGCGTCGGGCCGCGACCCGAGAAAAAGAAAGTTCAACCGCTGGTAACGCACAAAGCCGGTGAGGTTTTTCGACCGCGCGGTGCTGCTCCAAAGGCGGGTGAATCGGTAAAGCCGAAAAATTATGTTGAGCCGAAGGTCGAGGAGCAGCGGTCCAATACGCTGCCGGGACACACTGGGCTCGAGCCTGGCAAAAAGCCTAAGCAGCCGCGCAAAAAACTTTCCAAACGGTCAAAAATCTTGGTCGCGATTGGTTTGGCGGTAATCTTTATACTCGGTGGCTTGGCTTGGTACATAGCCCAAAATACCCAGTTCTTTGCTTCTTTGACGAAACCGCGCCCTGCCGCTGGAGTATATGCTGAGGTTGGCGGTGAGACCTTTAGTGAGAGTGACTATAATAAGCTTAAAGATGACTATGCGTCCTTTAATAAGAAGACTGGGCAGTCAGATGGGAGTCAAGCTAGTCAGGCGGCCGCTAAATCGGTCACTGAAGGGTTGGCTCTACGGGCCGAAGCTCGGAAACAGGGCATAGAGTGTACGCAGGCTATTGTCGATAGCCGGCTGACCGATCGCTATGCCGAGCGTGGTGGTAAGGATCAGTACTATGCATATCTGCAAGCAGAATATGGCTGGGACGCTTCGACTGTTTTTTGGCAGGAGTGCTCAACTTACTTACGGCAGCAACTAGCTGCGCAAATCGAGGGCACTGATGTCTACGGTGTGTATATTCGCTGGGATCCATTAATTAATAGTGACCCGACAACGCGGGCTGCTTACGAAAAGGCCGCGCAAGCCAAGTTAGAAAAAGACTACTTGCCCTTGCTTCAGTCAACCAACGTGTCAACCGATGAGATCGAACGCAAACTCGATATCGGCAAATACATTACTGATGCTGAGTATGATCGAAAGATGGCGACCCCAGGCGAGCCCTACGCTCGTTCGGTGAGTTTCGCACGCTTTAACTCCGCCACCTATGCGGGCATGCAGAAATACGATGAAGGTGAAGATGATATTAACTATATCGCTAAGCTGGAAACTGGCGAGACGACACCAGTCTTCAAATCAAAAGTTGGCTACTACATAGCGTACCGGGCGGTCTCGAAGTCGGGCGGTCAATACAAGTCAATTGATCAAATGATTGAGAGTTACGTCCAGTCTGGCAAATACAGCAACGCCTATTACGCCCTCCCATCGTCGACTAGCGGTGCGAACATCGATATCTACAATATCCCCAAGCAGCAGTCGAGTCTTGATAAGGTGCGACAGGCGATTATCCCGACGGCCCGCGCCGCCAACAATATCACTTGTTTCTCCGGGGTGCATGGCTTGCCATTTGTGCTCGAATATCGTGACTATGATACGCGAGCCCTGATTCCGTTGAATGCTAGCACTGGTGCATCGGTTGGCATTAGCAGTACGGGAAATGTGCGCGATAGCTGTAATGATGAGCCGGCAGCTGGCTCCTACTATGGCGTGGTCAGTATCTTTTATGGTGGTGGCGGTGATATTAATTACGTTGTTAGCCCACACGCTAATAACCCGTGGAACTATGGCTTGTCATGCTATACCGCCTGGCGTCATGTATTTAACCCACCGACGGGCTATCAGCCGGTCAATTATGGTGACGCCAATCAGTTCGAGGTACTGATCTCGAGCGGCTTTGGAGTCTCGAGTAATTATGTAGCCTCGTCTGAAGGTGGTCATTTCCGTATTCCATCGAGCCTCTACTCGGGTGTCGCCAATGGTGCGTATGGCTATACGATTCGCGTATACATGAAGCGAGATACTCCGCCACCCCCACCGCTGATGACGGTCAATGGCTACAAAGTGAATGAAGCTGGCAGTGCTAGTGGCCCGTATTCCGATAATACCGTTCGACTCGATGGTGGCGCGAAAACTGATAACGCCAATCCTTACAGCCTGCCATCTATTCGCGCCGATCAGAACCATACGGTGACGGCTGATAACGAGCCAGGTATGGACATCATTGGCTATAAGCTGAACGGCGGCGGTTTGGTCCCTTCAACAACCTATACTTATGGGGCAAACGCAGTCGGAAATGGCGGAACAGTTCGTTTGGATTGGGTATATCGGCCGAAGTTCACAGGATCGCTGGGGATTAACTGTGGGACAATCACCTCGTCTTCGACTGGTCCATCGGGCTACACAACCTTCGCGACCATTCAGGATCCGGTGACTGGTACGTCACCACAGATTGGCTCCGGCGGGTCTGCGCTGAGCATCACGGTGCCTGATCAGTATCGTGACGGTCTGTCACGAACTGTGCGACTCTACGCCCGATTCCAAGACGTGAACTATCTTGTAACCAGTGGTGCTCATCAGTGTAATCCGAATGCTGCTTGTGCGGCTGCCGACTTTTCGCAGCTCGCTACTGCTGTGGATTCTGGTTCGTCCTATAAAGTTACGCTCGGCATGAAGAATAACGGCGACGCTATCTGGGGTGACTATTCGAGCAGTAATAACTATCAGCTCACGCAGACTGCTGGTACTGACGGTTTTGACGTTGATGCTCCGAGCTTGACGATGCAGCCACCTGGTTCGCGTATCCGTCCGGGTGAGACGCAAGCCTTTACCGTGAGCGTTGTAGCTAAGCTCCCAGTTGGTACGGTGACGTCATTTAGGTTGGCTTTCCGGATGGCTCAGGTAAATAGCAGCGTAAGCCCGGCCACGGTAGTGCCTTTCGGTGCGGAGTGTTCGACGACTGTGAATGTGACTGTCCGTGAGCTCTACTATCCGTGGATCCGCACGCAGAACGGTGGAGTATCGGCTCTCAATAAAGTGCTCGGTCAGCAAGAGGGTAGCCGTGGTGGTCGCCAGGCAAGCCCCAGCGGCGTTGATTTCGTCAAAGACGCTACGTATGCCGTAGTGGCTCAAGCCAATACGAACTACTTCTGCAGTAGCAACGCTTACTTATATGGACGCGTTGATAAGTTAGCTGTGAACAGCTGTGACTTCACTGGCTATACCTTGGCGATGTACGATACGGCGAAGGCAATTGTCTCGACTGGCTCGAAGACGAGCGATGTACTCTACGATACGGTCGAAGATTTGCGCACCCGGTCTGAGTGTTCGGGGACACCCGGGACAGCCATCACTCAGTTTTATGCCAATGGCGGGTCGATTAGTAGCTATTCTGGGTCCAACCTTCTGACTGGCGGCTGTCCGACTATCTATCAGTTCACCGGTGGCAATATCGGGCCTGTCAATATCAGTCGTGGTCGAGGTACGCTGCTGGTCAATGGTGATCTGGTTATCAACGGTGATATTCGCAACTTGCCAAATGTCGTGAATTATACCCAAGCTGATTTTAGTGGTATTAATGGCTTGAGTAATCTTGGCATCATCGTGAAGGGCGACATCATTATCTCGCGTAACGTGAAGCGAATTGACGCCAGTCTGTACGCCAGTGGCCGGATTATTACTTGTGATGCTTATGCGAACGACACGACGACAGGCTTCAAGGACCCGGCCGTGCCGGCTGACTTAGTGAGCGCTCGCCAATGTGCACTCAACCCCCTTGATGTCAAAGGTATGATGGTAGCCAAAGGTGGCTTCGTCCTTGGACGGAATTACGTAGATTTCGGCGCGATTTCGGCGCGCATCGGCCAGCCTACGACGACGCCACTGTTTGACTCGATCGCCCCTGACGACAAGTATTATGGTCGCCCGGCTGAAGATGTGACCTTTAACGGTTTGGCACTTATTTTGCCTCCACCGGGCTTCGAAGACCTGAGCAAGATTACGGATAACAAAGTAAAATACTTGCCGAATAAGTACTCGCCGCGTTTCTAGCGCCAAATACTCGAAATAACCTGCGAATAGTCTTGTGCCTCGAAGTGGACTCCGTTAGGATAGAACATAAGAGTTTTATCTAATACTGAAGGTTTGATGAGTCCACGTTCGCTCGACCCAATTTCGCGTCGTCCAGAGAAGCCCGCTGACAAGCCGGCTGGTTCTCAGCCTGTGAGTCCATCCCGGAAGGGGGACACCGCCCGATCGATTCCAAATACCGCTGATCGCGATCAGATGCTTGCCAAGGCTCAGGCCAATCTGCGCGCTAAGAAGGACAAGCAGGCGAAGGGTCGCCGGAAAGTAATATTGAGTGTTGCACTGGTGGTACTGTTAGCCTTCATACTTGGTGGCTTGTGGCTATTCCGCGAGAATTTACCTGGTAATAAATATAAAGATTATGCGTACGTTGGCGGTCAGAATGATGATATAAGGCTCAGTAAGCAAACTGCAGACGATCTCAAAAAGTCGCTTGAGAAAAAAGCCCAAGACGAAAAAATGCAGAATTATAATGCGACTGCCGAAACTGAAAAAAAGATTGCTTTGTGGGCGGGTCTAAAAAATGAGGCCCAACAGGCAAATGTGACTTGTACGAGTGACGAGATCCAGCAAATGTTACGCGATACTCGCAAACTGACATCCACTCTTGATGAGTACTACAAGATTAACTCTCAGCAGGCTGGTCGCACCAAGGAAGTCGTCATCATGCAGGATGAGATAGACTGCTTGCAGCAAAAGATCGGCGGCAGTATTGTCACGAAACGTGAGTACTCTGCACTGTTGACTCGTTGGGACTTCTTTAAAGAGCGCAATAATAACCAAACTGACGTCGCAGCTGAAGAAAAAATATCAGCTCGCCTCAAAAAGGATTACCTTCCGCTCTATGAACAGCGGCTCCCGAAGGATGAGATTGCTAAGAAGGCCGATGACAATTACCTATTGACACCTGCGCAGAAAAAGCTCGTTCAACAAAAATATGACGGCTATCAGACTCTGTTCCGACTTTATCCAGATCTTCTCGAGACTCGCAAGGTCGGTGGTTTTGCCCAGTATCAAGGTGAGGGTGAGGATAATTACAAATACATATCTCAGTTGAAGAAAGCTGGTGATTACACACCGGTCTTTAAATCGAGCACGGGCTATTATGTAATATTCCGCTTGGAGACTTTAGAAGAACATAAGTATGACAGCTACGACGAGCTCATTAAGAGTTATCAGTCTTCAGTTAAGCTGTCATTTGCTGCCAAGACCCAACAGTTCGCTACCACAGTGTTTATGTCGGTGAGGAACTCGATTGTGAAAGTTGCGAAAGCAGCAATCAATTGTTTGACGAGCGATTCGCATAAAATCGAGTACCATGTAAGATTTGAAAACGCGGCAACAGGTGACGCTATTGACGGCATCAAGCTCAAAGCGGTGACCGATCGGCGTAATGATATCTGTAGTCCAGTCGATGGAGCATTCGCCGGTGATCAGAATGCAGCTTCTGCTGGTTCATTTGTCGGTCCAAACTGGCATACTCAGACTGTCGAAGATACGATCTATGCCAATGAAAATGTCTTTGGTTTTATGAGCGATACTTTCCGCCTCGATTGTTTTGGGCCATCATGGCGGTTTATCCCGGATGCGAGTACTTTTCCAGCCAATTACACTTGGTCGGCTCAGCCGGGTTCGGCGTATGGCTGTCACGAACAAATATACTTCTGTAGTGATCTAGCGATCACCTATGGGGGGGCTTTAGGTACTAATTACATGGATGTCGACTATGACGCCGGTGTAAATGGAGATTTCTTTGTTTTAGTGATCAAGCTCGACTATAATCCGCCAGCCCTCTTCAACGCGATCGGCGGTAAGTATGATCGGTACGGTTCGTCGAGTGGCGCTTGGTCGGCGGGCAACGTGAGAGATGATAATGTTGGAGATTCCAGTAATGCACAGCCTTATAATCTCCCGGCGCGTAGTCAAGCTGGAAATCACTGGATAGTCGCTGATGCTTTGGCAGATTGGACGCCAACTGGCTGGAGACTCCAAAGTAACGGCACAAGTGGTAACGGAAATTCCTATGGCTTTGCGGCTAACACTGTTCCGCTGAATAGTACGCAAATCCTTGATTTCTTTTATGAGCCAAGACCTTCGACTATTCAGCAGCGTATTCGCGTGAAAGATCCTGCTGATGGTCAGATAAAAGATCCGTGTGGAAGAGGGGATTATTTGGCGGCAGCCTGCAATGCACAGGTGAGCATTTCCCCTAACTTTAGCTTGCCGGGTGGGCTCGTAAATAGTTACAACAGCGGGACGCAAACTATTACTGGCAACGGAGACGCAACTAATCTATACGCCAACAACACAGCACAAACTCAATATCGTATTACTCTTAATGCTGCAAGTATCCCGACAGGTTTCCGGCTAGTAGAGACTTCGTACTGTGCTGAAAACCAAAATGAGCCTTGCGCAAGAACAGCCGTTGGTGGAGCGCCATCAACTTGGGTTGCCGGTATGAGTGCGTGGAGATACCGTCAGTCATATTTTATTCTTGAGCCTCAGACCATCCAGCTCCGGAGCGTGAAGCGCGGACCAAATATCAATGGTGGGACTGGCGATACAGTCGACATCACTGGCGGCCGATTGCTCTTTGATGGCGCAGCCTACTCCAATCCGGGTTCGACCTGGGGCTGGACAGCTGTCGGCTATAATAATGGTAATCACACCATTCGGGCCGAGGCCGATGCTGGCTGGCAGATCCGCGGCTATGCCTTCTGTATCGGTCAGGCTTGGGTGCAGAATGTAAACTGCACGAATGATGCCAATCAAGCTCCTGGCCCGCAGGATCAGTCGAATAGTACGCTTGGGAATATCATTACTCAGGGCTCCGGTCAAACTAGTCTCGATCTAACCATGGCCTATAACGCGGCAGCAGCGAGCTTTAATAGTCGTGGGATAAATGCCGGTCAGGAGCTCTTCCTGGTGGTCTATTTCAAGCCAGCACCGCTCAAGCTCCAAGCCCGCTCGGTGATCCAGCGAGAGAGCCCTCAAGCCGCCTATAATACCGACTTGAACCCCTGTAACGTGAACCCTGCCGACTATAAGTATCAAGATTTGTGTCGTAATGTTGACTTCCGAATCGTACGCAGCCCTATGGCTGGCGGCACAAATGCTGACTATGTGCCGAATAAGCCGGGTTATAATTATTCGCTGCTGAATTCACATAACACTACAGCGGGTGGCGTTGGTGCGGCGGGTGCTTCAGAGTGGGTGAAGCCGGGGAAGAAGTGGAGTGGTAATGGCACCGCAATCGATGACCCCACAGCCCAATCGGAAAACCTGGTTATCTTCGAAGGCCTGTACCCCGGTAACTACGTGACGCAGTACAATAATGTGACCTTCCCGAAAAATCAGCTCGATGGTAGTAAGGCCTATAAGCTGACGGTGAATAACTGTGCTGATGGGACCTCGAACTGTTACGATACCGTTGCAAAGCGCTCGCCGTTTGGCTATTGTCCGTTGAACTTTGCTCAACCGCAGGGCGGGCGCTACTCCTACAAAGATGATCAAATACCCGGGGATTGGCGCTGGTACACCAAGTGCGTCAACTCATATGGTAGTCCCGAGGGC